>NQYJ01000016.1 GCA_002285055.1 Candidatus Izimoplasma sp. ZiA1 | reverse complement strand
ATAAAGGATAATTTATAGTTATCCTTTATATGATTTTATTTTTTTCACACAAATTTTGTTGCAACTTTCAACTCGAACACGATTTAAAAGTTCTATAAAAAATCTAAAAGCAGAAAAAATCTTTCATTTTATAAAAAAACAGTCCACACAAGGACTGTTCATTTATTTATCCCCCTGTTACTTATTTATATTGTATCACAAACTATTTTAAATAAGTGGGCATATATGTCACTATATATTCTAATATACTTTTGTTACATACTTTTCAAATGTACCATACTCTTTATTTATTTCATTATAAGTTTATAGTTCATTCATAATAACTCAATTAGTTAAAATAGTTTTTACTATTTAACTTATCCGTTTTGAAATATAATAATCATAAAAGTCTTTTATCCATTTATATTGCTCATCATAAAATGACTCAGAGATATTCTCTTCCCCTTTTACAGAGATTATAGTTGCAATTAACTCATAGTGTCTTAAGGGAATAAAAGCAATCATCTGTAATATTTCTTTTTCAGTAAATTTCTTCATATCGTTTAATATGTTATATGTTTGATCAATATCATTTGTATTAAAATTATTAAAATCAGTAACATTATATAATGTTGAATAATCAGTTAAAGGATTAAAAAATCCAGCAGCATCAAAATCATAGATTATGATTTCATTGTTTTTATTATAAATCATGTTCCCAGTATGTAAATCACCATGACAAAACTTAAACGTTGTGTGAGTCACAACGTTATAGAAGTTATGTCCATATTTTTTTAGTTCTTTTATTTTATTTGGATCAAATTCTTTGTTTTCTAATATGTCTATATATCTTAATACATAAAAAGAGAAATCTCTTTTTATTAAATTTCCTTTATAGTTATTCATGATTTTGTGAATCTTTTGTATAGATTCTAGAATTTCATTTTCATGTGACTCTAAAATCACTTCTTTACCTTCTATAAATTCAAATATTACCATAATTTTATTATTGAAAGTAACATAGTTTTTATCTGACTTTGTTTTAATGATTTTTGGTACAGGACCATTATTTTCATTTAGATAACTAATAATACCAATAGATAATAAACCTTCTTTTAAGTAAGTTTCTTTATATACCTTTAAAACATACTTTATATCATTATGTCTAATGATATAAACCGAACCTATCATATCACGATGTAAGTCTATAGTAATATCTGCAAAATCATAACGATCTTCTACTAATGTTTTTAATTTTAATGTCATAATTTCACACTTCCTTTTTCCTTTTGAATCTTGTTTATCTCATAATGGTATTTTAACATAATGTAATATAAAAGGCACTTTCTTATGTGATATGACTCAGAGTATTGCAGTTACTGGAATAAAAAAATTAAGATGTTTTGTTTGTCATCTTAATTTTATTTATGAATTTTTCAACATCAAGTCCATATTCAACATACGAAAATCTATTACCTAAAACATGAAAACTACTATCAAACTCAGTTAATGCGTTTCTTATTTCAATTATCATGGCATTACATTGACAGTACTCCAACATATCATCCTGCGATAGATTGGTGTTTTTCCATAAACTATATACATCATTATTTATTGTTACTTTCCCACTATCTATAAAATTAACAAAATCATAAGCATTCAATATTCTTATCCCATTATAATTGTGAGATACCAAATGATAACTAGTGGTAACTACATTGTATATCCTTTTTAAGTCTCTAATTTCTATAGACTTTGTTTTAAGTACATCATTAAGATTAGCTATATCTTTGATTTCAGACAATTGCTCAACACCTTTATTTATTTGTTTCATATTAGTTCTTGTTTCATAGATACTAGCTGCTGAAATAGTTGTTTTACACTCAAAGAAAAATACATAATCGTTTGCAAGTACTATACAATCCACTTCATGTTTTTTACCCTCAAATGAAAACTCTACATTCTTAAATACTTTGAATCCCTTTGAGACAAAAGTCTTATAGAGCTTATTAGTCAGTTTCTCCTCATAATTATTACTTACTTGAATCCCTTTTCTTCTAGAAAGAATAATACTACTCCTAAGTAAGTCAGACGTACTACATATATGAGGAGAGAACATCACTCGATCATCCATAAACTTAATAAAAGGGGTATAGAACAGATCCAAGTATGAAATGTCATCATTTTGCGTGAAAAAACTCAATATTTTCTTGAACTTAGTATCGTCAATATAACCAAGTTGATCATTCATTGAACTAAGGTCATCAACCTTAATAATCTGAATAAGAGAATTTATTCTTCTCACATTGTCGTTCTTATTATAGAGTTCCATGTATATTAGATGAATTATATCAAAGACTCTTTTAAACTGCAGAATGTTCAATATACTTATATCATCAAAAACAAAGAAATCATCAATATCATCAGTGTCAATTAAAAAGTCTTGATAAAATCTCTTTAGTAATGGTTGATCATCAACATTTGATACCATCTTATTAAAGACATAAAATAATTTGTCAATATAAAAAATTACATATCTCTTTACACCATAATCGTCTTTTTTCTTTAGATAAACATCTTCTGGAAAAGTCTTCTTCAGATGATTCAACATTTCTCTTCTTCTTGGATATTTGGGATTGTTTATAATTTGAGAATTACTTATCTTTCTCAAATTATTCATGACAAAACCAAGATTATATGATTTGTTAAGTTCAGAATCACTATCTATACTCACATGGTTGTCGTATACTTTCACTCTATAATCATACATATCTAATAAAAACTCATAATCTCTCAACTTAACTATACTTAAAGCATAATCAAGCAACTTATAAATCTTTTTCTTATCATTTAATATTTTATAAGGTAAATACCCATTTTTATATATCACGCTGCTGTCAACTTCATTGATAATTAATGAAACACCATCAATTATTTCCTCAAATGTATAAGTCATTCCATTAACAGATATATAAGCAGACCCGTTTCTTGCGACCAAATCTTCTGATAACGCAAGTATGCTCCTCTTCAAATTTACACAGTGTGGCTTTTTGTATAAATATAGATTAATGCTCAAGATTTCTTTCTTCAGTTTCCCATATAATTTGTTAAAAATCTTATGTATAAACACCATTTTCATTTTTTGATATACATAATCTTTTACTCTTTCTCCAACCTTATAATTTGTTATATTTTCTCCAACATATTTAAGCTTATCATACGCTGCTGAATCATAAGTAAAATAATTGAAAAGTAAATTCTCTTTCAAAAAGACAAATCCAACTTCACCAAAAGTTTCAATGTACAGATCAAAATATTCTGAAAATCCTTCACCCATATTCGAATTAAGTATTTTACTTTCTAGATTTCTTTTTTGTTTATTTGTCATTACATGTTTACCTATGTGACATTATAGAGGTTGGAGCAAACATCTCACAAAAAACATTTGTAGAAATTCTAAGTGACAAGGCTATAAGAGAAACCTTGACTCCAAGATTACCAATTTCCAGGTTATCCAAGGCCAACGCAATTGCAAGTGACATTCCCATATAAAAGGATGTTCCTTCTAGACCTTTCTTTGTCAAAGTATCAAAATCTTCTCCTTTAATACATAACTTTTTCCAAATAGTTTTCCCTATTGCTTTTCTTAAGCGTTTTCCAACTTTGTGTTTTTCACTAAGTTTGGGTGGAAGTGGTAATAGTTTGATATCTTTTGCATCTAAATCAAGATAATAAATATTCCTATTATTCTCAATCTGTACTTGAATAGAATTATCTACTTGTGAGCCTAAAAGTAAATACATATCATTCTCGCTTTTGTTGTTCTTCAACATTTCTATCGCTAAATTATAAGCTTCTTTATTATCTGATTTCTCATGATTTTCTATTAAATTTCTGATCAACATTTCATCTTCAATGCGTTGTAAGAAGTATGAGTGGAACTCTTTTCTTTTCTTCTCAGATGTGATGTTTCGTACTAGTTTTATAGTACGTCTCATATGCTTTTTATATTTTGCATCACCTTTTCTCAGATGACAAATCGTAAGTAGACTATTAGCTTCAAGAAACATCCTAGATGAACCTGAAACCTTCTTCAATATTCCTTCAAGTCCTGATATTGCAACATTCAGATTATCATTCTCCATTATTATCTCAAAGTATATAAGTTTATTTTGCATCAATCTGGATTCGTAACCCTCAGAACGCAATAAATTTTGAATTCTCTGCATAGATATGTTTGCATTCGCTGAATCATAATCTTGAAGTGACTGCTTCAAGTTTGCTTCAAGTGGATGAAGTTTCTCTTTAATAAGTTTTGTCATTTTTGGATCTCTTGGCATAGTCCCCTAACTCCTTATATAGAACTCTTGTATCGTTCCATTAGTTTGTTTTACATATTCCAGATAGTTTTTATACATGGAACTCATGAATTTCTTAAAATAGTTCATTCTCAAAATCTGTATTGGTTTAGTTTTATCCCCAATAAATTCGTTACCATTAACCCTTCTTAGGTTGGTATTACTATTCTCACAAACCTGTTTAATCTTGAACTTACTGAATTTCGCATCTATTCTTTGTAGCAAATCATTTTTGAACATTTTGTAATCTTTCTTTCCATTCTTAGATAAATAACCTTTAAGAATTATCTCAACGCTTTTAGGAATAAAATCAAAGATACTTTCAATGTTCATACTTTTGATAACTGAATATATGTTATCCTTATGTGCAATTGAATTTCTAAGATCAAGCAAGTTAAATATATTAGGATTATCTTCTTTTTCTTTTTTTAACATAATAAAGTAATCGTTAGGATAGTCATTTCCAATATAATATACTAATTGCCTTTCGATAAAAAACCATAACAATACTTCAATTTCAGTAATAAAATTATGTATTAATAGTATTTCATCAAAAAACACATTCTTCCATCGTCTTTTTGGAAGGATTTTTTTAATGTTTTTATTGCCTATAGAAGAGAATAAATAAACAAAGTTAGAGAAATTATATCTAACATCTTTAAATGAATTATAGTTCTCTCTCATCCTATCGTGTTCCTGATTCAATACTTTATACTGGTTCTTATTTCTTAAATATGTACCATCATTAAAAATTGCTCTTTTCACGCTCACTCGTCTTTGTTTCTCATCAGCTAACAAAGCATCTATTTTTTTATCTATGGGAAGATAAAATGTAGATGTACTAATTGATGCAAACTTAAAATCATTAAACTGCCATGTTGGAAGATACATAATTAGATCTTTATAATCTCTCGGATATCTATTTCCCTTAATATTGTTTCTGAGTTTCCGAACATTATCTATGCTTTCTATGAAACTTCTTTTAGATCTTGATTTAAACTTCACAAGATACCTATACTCAAGTTTGTATCTTAGTTCATCCCAAAACCTATAATCATTTTCAATTTCTGAGTTGCCCAAAATATTTTTAATGAAGAACTCACTAAAAACATCGATACTTTTATCGGTAAAATCATAGTGAAATCTTTCATACCTTTTATCCAGTTGTTCATCATAACTTATACTATTCGGATTACAAAATCTATAGTTATAAGTGAACTGGGAAAGTTTAAAATAGATATAATCCTCATAAAAAACGGATGCGATAATACGATTTACATATTTAATGTAAAACAGTAATTTAAAGCAACCATATTGATTATTTTTTCTATACATATAATCCCTCCTCCCAATAAGGAATAAAAGCCTTGTCAAACAAGGCTTTATTTACGTTTGCAACCTTATTGCATGCATGCGTCCATACGAAAAACCTTTTTCCTTATGCACTAACTTGACCCCTAATCAAGCAAGGGCAAATATAGTCTTAATCACCTGAAGTGAAGCTACATAAACATTATAACATTATACTATAATATCATCAATCTTCATTTACAGGAATAAAATCATCAAATGTATTCGGTATTAAGAAAGTACTACCACTGATCTCAAATTCTATAATTATACTAATTTTAATATCCTCAATTCCATTAAATCCTACAAGTTCATTTGTAACATACTCGTTATTATCAGCTATATTCACAAAAATATTTAAGTAATCTTGATCATCACCTTTTATATATATTGGTTTATAACTAGAGTAACTATCTACTTTATTTGAATGGCAGTACTTAAACTCTATTGTAATCTTGTTGATATATTGGTGTAAACTCACCATCTTGTTTTGATTTATAGATGGTATTGTAGTGTATATGTGAATGAATCTCTTTTAGACCAGTCATCTTCATTTTCATTAAACATATCAATCATATTTGGTTCAGTATCCTCGTTTTATATTTTTTTCTCTATTATTTCAGTAGAGATTTCAATATCACTCTTTTCAATCATTGGTATTGCTAACCATTTATCGTCAGGTGTTCTAATTAATACATCATTATCTCTTGCTTGAATCACATCTACAGTTTGCTCTTGAGATAAAATACTTTCCATAATCTGATATTGATTTTGGATCAAATCAATTTCATTTAGTAACTCCTGTGTCTGAGTTGTGTACTCCCCTTCCTTTATCTTTCATTTCTTCATAGCCTTCTTTTATCAACTTAAATCTTTCTTTAAACAGTGTCTTGCTATTAGGAATTTTAAGCAATCTTTCTGTTATCCCAGTAGAACTCTTACATATGCAAACATCTGATGTGAATTTAAGTTTTTTACCTTGTTTCTCAAAATCTCTTTCGTGTTTTTTCTTTAACAAAACATCTACACAAACAAGGTATAGTTCACTAAGAAGTTTATAGACTAATTCACATTCAAGTTTTAATTGTTGGTGTTCAGATAGTAACTCATCATACTCATAGTTTTGAATAAGTAGCCTATCATAATTTGCATGTGTTCTTTCACAAAGTATCACCCAGAGATTATCCATGAACTCTCTAAATAGTTTAAACTTTTTCACACCAACTTTAGCTCTTTGTTTAGTGCCAACCCGTTTTTTAAGTTCAGATATGAACCCTGTCTCATTCTTACCTTTAATAAATTCATCTATAGTCATCACATTATCTTCGAGAGCCATCAAGATTATTATGTATTCATAAACCTGGCGCATGACAGGATACGAAAATGACAACTTACCTAATTCAATCATTTCTTCAACATCTTCTAATAAAAAAGATGAAATATAAACAATATTGCGCGAAACAAAAGAAATATCATCCTCTATTTTGCTAATATCACCTAATTCATATCTAATTTTCTTGTATTCTTCCATCCCAATCACCCATTAATATTATAAGGTATAATATCGAAATTAACAATAAATGTTCAAAAAAATGGAGCAAGAGCTGCTGGTGGTGGCGAATACACAAAAAGATCATATTGATTTTAAATCTCCAGGCTGAAAACATTATATCAATAACATCTCTTGGATATTTATTCCTTAGTAAACCATGTATGTTTGCCTCACTCAAAACATATCCGCTGTAATCGTCATCTTTTGTCATAACTAACTTTTGAGTTCTATATAATAACTCAGAGATCTCAATAGGCTCTTCTTAACTCCTATTGTATAATCAGTTAATCCCATTTTTTTGGATTGAGTTCTACTACGCATATTTGCCATTACATATTTTTTTGTCTTGTCTTTGTATAACCTAATGATTGAAAATAAATACGATATGATGTCCAATACATTGCTTATCATATCTGTTTAGGTTTAGTTCCATTTATTCTTCTTGATAGTATTTAATGAATACATGTACTGGTGAAATATTGAAATGTAGATTAAATACCATCAGTTTTAATAGAAATGTATCTGTAATACTTTTATGAAATAGTGTCAATAATTCAGTGTGATCATAATAGATTGATAATAAAGGTGATTTACTACTTTTGAGGTTATAGAAGTATACATCCTCTAGAGTATCTATTTCCTTATAATGTAAGTTAATCAATTCTATTAATCTTTCTTACTATTAATAAATGTAAGCTTCTCTGCAATGACTGCAACTGTTTTGATTTCAATAACATCCACTTTTACTGCTTTCATTTGAAATCTTGCTTTTATACCTAGTGTTGCATCCTCATTTAAATACTCTAATGCAGTTGCACTTAAATGATTTGATAAGGTTACTGCTACTTCATCAGTCCCATATTCGTTTTCTCCTACTTCTTTATAGTTGAGTGCAATGCTTAATGTGATTACTGTTTGTTCGTTATCTTTATTAATACTTTTAACTCTTCCTACAAGAATTACCTGATTTAACATTTACTGATTCCTCCTATTATTGTTTTTTCTTATACCATCATTTCCAAAAAGATACTCAAAGTTATCACTGTTGAAATCTACTAAATTTACTTCTTCTGTGACAATTACTGTTTTATCTTTTGTGTAAGTTGCAGTTTTTCTAGATGCATTTAGCATTTGATTTTGATATCCCTTTTGATATCTGATTCTATTATTATAGGCAGAGGGTTTTGTGATACTTTGATTCTTTGGATATTGTTTCTTATTCTTCTGTGGATAATACTTTTTTTGTGTCATTTGATATCTCCTTTCAATGCACTAAAAAAGAACAATAACCGAAGTTATTGTTCTTGAATGATTTTCTTTATGGACATATCTATAATATATTTGATTATTATTTACATCCAATATTAAATTTATTATATTGTATATGTTTATCTTATATAGAATTAGATATGTATGAAATCTAATATGAGATTCATATATGCGCCTAGTAGTGACTCTGCTGGGGTCACACAGAGTTAATATTATTGTTTTACCGATATACCACGGATAGAAATTCTGCATCAGGGAGTGAGCCAAAATTGAGATTTCGAGATTTTACTGATAGTTGGATAAAAACATCATTAGGAGACCAATGTTCTAAACCTCAATATGGAATGAATGCTGCGGCAATACCTTTTGATGGAACTAATAAATATATTCGTATAACTGATATAGATGAGGGAAGTAATACTTATAAACCAAATCCCTTAGTAAGTCCAAAAGGTACTCTTGATGATGATTTCCTTGTAAAAGAAGGCGATATTCTATTTGCACGAACTGGTGCAAGTACAGGGAAGTCATAACTTTAAAAAATAGAGGATGGTGACCTATATTTTGCTGGTTTCTTGATAAGATTTCATGTAGAGAATATAAATCCGCAAATAGCTTTTTACCAAACTTTAACTACAAACTATAGAAATTGGGTTACTGTTACTTCTATGAGATCTGGACAACCAGGAATAAATGCAAAGGAATATGCTGGATACAACTTTATGATCCCTAGAAATCATGATGAACAAGATAAGATTTCTAATTTTCTTAGATTGATCGATTCGAAAATCTCATTATCAGAAGAAAAACTTGAAAACCTTAAGTTATTTAAAAAAGGATTAACAGATTTGACTATAAATAAAATGATTAGTGAAACAAAGCTTATTACTTTTGCAGATATCTACATAAAAGCATCAGAGGGTGGAACACCAAGTACAAGTTTGCCAGAGTATTATGCTGAGGGAAGTATTCCATTTATTAAAGTGGATGATCTTGAAAATAAATATTTATATAAGTCAAAGGATTTCATAACAGAACTTGGATTAAGCAAGTCTTCAGCTTGGATAGTCCCTGAGAACTCAATTATTTACTCGAACGGAGCTACTATAGGAAATATCTCAATTAGTAAACTCCCGATATCAACAAAACAAGGTATATTGGGTATTGAACTCAAAGACAGTATTTTACCTGAATTCGTATATTATCTTATGAGTTCTACATATTTTAAGAAAGAAGTTCATAGGATTACCACCAGAGGAACTATGAAAACAGTTTATATAAAAGACATGTCTAAAATCAGCGTTCCTAATGTTTCTTTTGAAGATCAAAAGAAATTAGTGAATCCACTCAATTCAATTGACGAGAAAATTGAAGGGTTTGAGAAGAAACTAGAAATCCTCAAGCAGTTCAATTTATTACCATTTGATAATCTTAAATATAATGTTTATATAATAAAAAAAGGAGGAAATTGAAATGAAAAGTAACAATATAGAAACATACAATGAATTGGTTTATGAATGGATTTTCTACCACAAACAATTCATAAAGGAATCAACATATTCAAACTATATAAACATTATAGATAATCACCTAAATAAAGATCTGGGACTTTTCCTAATAGAAGATATAACAAACAATACCCTCCAAGAATACGTCTTGAGCAAACACAATCAAAAGCTATCAATCAAATCCATAAAAGACATTATGGTTGTCTTTAAGTTATCACTAAGATATGGATTTAAAAGAGATTATATAGTCTCATTTGACTTGTCAATCAAGTATCCGAAAGTAACTAGTAAAAATCTTATTGAAATACTGTCATCCAATGAAATAAATAAAATAGTGAGTTTTGTAATGAACAGTGATGATACAAGGGATTTAGGTATTTTAATAGCACTACTAACAGGAATGAGAATTGGTGAAATATCAGCATTAAGATATTCAGATATCTGTTTCAAGTCAAACACAATATACATATCAAGAACACTACAAAGAATTTATACAAAGCAAGAGAAAACTAAAGTTATTGAGACAACACCTAAAACAAACTCCTCAATTAGGGCGATACCGTTATCAAGAGAATTAAAAGAAATACTTAAAGATCAAAAATATGACTCAACTGATTATGTTCTGTCTTTATCATCAACAGCTGTTGAACCTAGACTGCTTAGAAAAAGATTTGATTCATTACTGTCCAAGACTAAGATTAAACATCACAAGTTTCACTCATTAAGGCACACATTTGCAACCAAGTGTATTGAAGCTAAAATTGATTACAAAACATTAAGTGTTTTACTAGGTCATTCAAACATTGATACAACATTAAACTTATATGTGCACCCAAATATATCACAAAAGAAAAAAGCAATCAATAAACTGACTGCTTCAATACTTCGTTAAATAAACATTTGTTGTAATAGTCCTTTTTTGAACTGCTTGAGGATTTCAATGTTTGAAGAAAGAAGTTCAACCTTGGATTCTATGTAATTTAATTTTTTAGAGATTTCAATTTGCCTCTCATAGTGAGGAACGACTAATTTAAGATTTTTGACAATAGAAGAATTGATATTTCCTTGAGTTCCAGTTTCTGTAAACTCCGATCTAATCTTACTAATCATTGAGGCTAACTGATAATACATGAAATCAATATCAATCTCATCTTTGAAATGTATAGCCATAACAGACTGTGGAATAGCAACATGTATTCTTGTAATTATAGGAACAGCAATAGTTGCATACATCGTATATATCATTGTTCCAGGTATAGCAACTTTTGCAGAACTATTATCTAGTCCAAGTTGTGTTATTCGCTTTGATGCATTGTATAGATTCTTTGATGATTTAGTTATATCCGCTATTGATAGGAAATTTATATCACCATCATAGTATTTCTTCTCTGTTGATTTTGGTGTTCCACCTGAAAACATCTTGGAGGACACATCTATCAGTTTCTTGATTGGGTATTCAGTGCGCAGTTCCTTAAATATCTCTTCAATCAATCCTTTCTTAAATAACTTAAGGTTTTCATATTTCTTCTGTAATAGTTCAATTTTCATGTCCAAAGCTGTTAAAAAACTTCCGATTTTTATTTGTTCTTCGACTTTAGGTATATTTACAATTACTTCGGAAAGTAGTGTTCCATTTGTAAGAGCTCTAGTTGTATATGAACTTTTCTTTATTATCTCATTTCTTGAATGATGAGTCCTATACAAGTATCCACTAAAAGGTGAAACAAGGTTATCCTGTTTAGGTCTACCTCTTAGTAAGAACCCACTAAATATTGTAGGCATTGTGATTTCATTTATTGAACAGGAATACCCAATTTCATGCAAGGTTTCTGAAGTTCTTGTGAACAGAATGTCATTCTTTTGAACAGAGTATCTTCCAAACTCATTATCGGTAAAGTCTACTAATCCCAAAACATTAGAACTATCTGCATATTCATTATTGAATGCATCTTTATAGTTGATTATTGATTTGCCATGACCAAACCTTTGTTTTTCAGCATTAATACCATTTTTAAACTCTAACAAATCACCGGTTAACATATTTACCCAATCATCTCTAAATTCAGAGAACCTAATCTTTGGTTCATTCCTCAAGTGTTGCACTTTATCATTTTCCATAAAGTCACCACCTAAGCTATTGGAGCTTTAATACCAAGCTCTTCACAAAATTTCTTGATTTCTTTGTCAATTTCAACCATTTCTTTATCGATCTCAACGATTTTATTAGCTATCGCTTCTAAATCAATTTTTTCCTCTTCTTCAAATGTATCTACATATCTCGGAATATTTAAATTATAATCATTTTCCTTTATCTCTTCTAGTAATACAGGTCTAGAGTACTTCTCTACTTCCACTCTGTTTTTATATGTTTTTACTATAGTATTTACATGTTCATCAGTAAGTATGTTTTGAGTTTTCACTTTCTCATACTCTTTCGATGCATCAATAAACATGATGTCACTGTCTTTCTCTCTACACTTTTTAAACACCAAAATACAAGTTGGTATTCCAGTACCAAAGAATAAGTTAGCTGGTAGTCCTATAATGGCATCCAAATAATTTTTATCTTCAATCAAGTATTTTCTAATAACACCTTCTGCTCCACCTCTAAATAAAACCCCATGTGGTAAAACAATACCCATGGTTCCATTCTCATCTAATTGATATATCATATGTTGAACAAAGGCAAAATCTGCTTTTGATTTTGGTGCTAGTTTGCCATATGGAGAAAAACGTTCATCTGATAGTTTTAAATCATTAGCTTTCCACTTAATGCTATATGGCGGATTGGCTACTACAGCTTCAAACTTCATATGTAGATGAGCTGGATCTTCCAAAGTGTCTCCTTGTTCAATATCAAAATCTCTAAACTTAACATTGTGAAGAATCATATTCATTCTTGCCAAGTTGTATGTAGTTGTATTCAGTTCTTGTCCATAGAAATCAGATACTTTCGCCTCTTTAGCTACACGTAATAAAAGTGATCCTGATCCGCATGTAGGATCATATACACTCTTAACTCTTTCTTTACCCAAAGTTACAACTTTAGCTAATATTTTAGATACTTGCTGTGGAGTATAAAACTCCCCTGCTTTTTTACCTGCACTTGATGCAAAGTTTCCAATTAAGTACTCATAAGCATCACCTAATATATCTGAATCAATATCTTCAAACTTAAAATCAATTTCATCAAGATGTTTTACAACATCACTGATTAACTCGTTCTTTTGATTTACTGTTTTACCTAACTTTGAAGATATTAAATCTACATCTTCAAACAATCCAGCAAACTCGTCTTCACTGTCAAAACCAATAGTTGACTGTTCAACTGCTTTAAAAGCATTTCCTAAATCTTCAATAATCATTTCTTTATTGATTGCTCTTTTAGCTAAATTTTTAAATAGATGTTTTGGTTCAATGAAATATCCCAAAGTATCTATTAGCCATTCTTTTAAGTCAGCTAATAAATCTTCATTATTTAAAACATCTTTAAATTTCATATTGTCAGCTTCTAATTCCTTATTAGCTGCACGTTCTACTTTCTCACTCAAGAACTTATAGAATATAAGACCTAATACATAGTCTCTAAACTCATCTGCCCCCATGTTTCCTCTTAACTCATTTGCAATAGCCCAGAGTTTACTTTCTAGGACTTGTCTTTGGCTTGCTGTCATATTATGCTCTCTCCTTTACCATGTATACTTTTGCACGAAAGTAGTTAAAGTTTCCATAATGTATTCTACTTTATTTTTTCTAGACTGGAAGATGGTTTCTCCATCCTTGTAATCTTTTCCTTTTACAAGAGTATTAATCGATTTCTTCACATCATTTTTATCAATCTTTTCAGAATATTCGTACTCTGAAATCACTTCTTTAACAACCATTTCATCTAAGTTGTTTTCAAATACATATTGTTTTAATTCCTCTTCTTTTCGTTCTTGAAGGAACTTGTAGAACTTCTCATCAATCTCTCCACCAGGAACAAAGTTTGTTGATAAGATAAACTCTTTTACTAGTTCTTTTTTAGATCTTAATCTATCACTTGAATCCATTTGAGATAAGATGAAGTTCACTTCTTTTTCAAAGTTAGGGTTCTTACTATCTAGTTCACTCAATAAGTTGATAATGTAATCAACATTGATTTTATCTTTACGTAACAAATCAATTTCAAAATCAATATCATTTAAGATAGATACTCGTTCTCTTCTATCTTTTTTTGTTCTTTCGTATGCATCGTAATAAGAGTTCCTATATTCAGCAAATAACTCCTCAGTTAATTTTAAATCACTATAATCAAACTCTGTAAAAGTATCAAGCTGATTAATCTTTCTGACTACATTTCTAAATAGTTTGATAAAAAGTAGTAACTCTTCTTCAGATGTTTCATTGATTGGGTCATTTGGATTTGGTACTTTTTCAAGTAACATAGTAATTGCATTATTTGCTTCTACAATATACTCTCCATAAGTCTTCATCAAAACAGTACCTAATGCATCTTCATCACTAAACAAACGAATAGCCTCGTTTGTTTTATCATAAATATTTCTAAAGTTAACTATATTTCCATAACGCTTCTTGTCATTTAGTATTCTGTTTGTACGTGAATATGCTTGAATAAGACCATGGTATGTTAAGTTCTTATCTGTATATAATGTATTAAGTCTTTTACTATCAAACCCAGTTAAGAACATATTTACAACAAGTAAAATATCTATTTTACGTTCTTTTACTTTCTTTGATACATCAATGTAATAAGCATTGTAACCACCATGTTTGTTAAGATTATGATTCTCACCAAACATATTATTATAGTCTTTTACAAACTCATCAATTTTTTCTCTTGGATGAACATTTTTATCTGTTGGTTCTTCCACACTAAACGTTCCGTCGTCTGTTAAATCATCATTTGATTTATAAGAGAATATTGTCGCTATTTTTAAATCGTGTTCTTGTTGCTTAAACGCTTCATAGTACTTAATCAAAGTAGGAACAGAGCTAACAGCGAACATCGCTGTAAACTCTTTTTGTTTTGTCTTTTGACTATGGATATTTAAAATATAGTCTACAACTAAATCTATTCGATCATCAGAGTAGAATACTTCTTTTGTATCAATACCTTCTACTTGCATATCATAGTATGTTTTATCTTTACCAGTTTCAGCATCAAACAATCTATCATTCTTACCTCTAAATGTACTTAAGTACTCAACAGAAAACCCTAGTACATTATCATCAGCTATTGCATCTTTGATGATATAACTATGTAATCTTTTACCAAATAACATTTCAGTTGTTTTTCCTTTGTTTGCATTCTCTACAAAAATAGGAGTCCCTGTAAATCCAAAGAATTGTTTATTAGTAAAGAACTCATCTATTCTACCGTGTGATTCACCAAATTGTGATCTATGACATTCATCAAATATAAAGACAATCCTTTTATCTCTTGCAACTTCCATTTGATTTAGATGTTTTGCCTTACTAACAGCATTGTTTAACTTTTGCATAGTTGTAATTAGAATAGATGTTTTTGTATCTATCAAATGAGAAATTAATTGATCAGTATTGTCTGTAGAATCAACAGAACCTTTGCTGAACGAATCAAACTCTTTCATTGTATTGAAGTCTAAGTCTTTTCTATCAACGACAAATACTACTTTATCTATATCTTTATTTTTCGATATTATTTGGCTTGCTTTGAAAGACGTTAAGGTTTTACCTGAACCTGTTGTATGCCAAATGTATCCATTTTTCATAGCTCCAAATTCAACACTTTTCACAATCTCTTCAACTGCATAATATTGATAAGGTCTCAATACCATAAGTGAATGGGTAGATTCATTTAATACTATATATTTTGATATCATTTTAGACACATGACATTTCTCTAAAAACTCCGTTGTGAACTCAGATAGTAATGCATATTTTACATTCTTAATATTAGACCAATAGAAAGTCTGCTTAAAGTTCAGCTCTTTATTATTTGAAAAATACTTTGTTGTTGTACCATTACTAAGTACAAATATTTGAATGTAATTGAACAGTCCAGAGTATGAATGTCTTTGATATCTACATATTTGATTAAATGCTTCTTTCAACTCGATACCTTTACGTTTCAACTCAATTTGAACCAGCGGTAATCCATTAATCAAAAGGGTAACATCATAGCGATTCTCATACTTACCTCTATAAGTAATTTGATTTGTCACCTGAAACTGATTTTTACACCACTTTTCTGTATTTAGGAAACTTATGTAGATCAGTTCTCCATTATCCAATTGAAAATCAAGTTCTGATCTTAATCTGGATGCTTTTTGAAAAATAGTACCACCCTCTAAGTGGTGCAATATTCTCTTAAATTCAGAATCAGAAAAAGAAGAAACACCACATTTCTGTAGTTTTTCTTCATTATGTTTTTCGAGTTGCTTTTTGAAGTTTTTTTCTAAACCTAATTTATCATCTAAAACAACATACTCATATCCATTAGATGTTAAATCTCTAATTAGGTTGTTTTCTATGTTTTTCTCAGTTTGAATACTCATAATAATCCCCTCATATCTGATTCCATACTGTTAATCTTTAAAATCGTTTTATCAAATTGCTCTTTGACTAGCAATCCTTTACTTTCATCAACATGCATCACATAATTTATTTTCCCTTTAATGTGTTCAAGATAATTTGAATTTTCAATTTTTTCTCTTTTTTTATGATCCAGCAATCCATACTTATTAATATAGTACAACTCATTTTTTATCTTCTTTATGTAACTTGATGGAACACAAATAGAATTATTTCTTATCATTAAACCCGTAATAATAAAACCGTTACGATTATTTCCAAATCGTGTTTTCTTGGAGTTTAGTTTAAATCCTTCATCAGCAATTATTTTTTGTACTGTAAATAGTAACTTGTCATTTATATGTTCAGTTTCTCCTGAGAAAGTTAAATCATCAACATAACGAGAGTACTTCAAGCCTTTACTTTGACAAAGTTCACCTAGTCTAAGATCAAGTTTATATGCGATTATATTTGATATTTGAGGACTAGTACAAGCACCCTGAGGTATCCCAGTTCCATACATGCAAAATCTTACTAAATTATCGGAAATACTTTTATCGTAACCTCCTAGTTTTCCAAAGTAATAGTACAATCTCTCTGCTCCTATACTTGGAAAGAAGTTTTCTAGATCTAATGATAAAAAATTTTCTGATTTTAAATGATGATTTGCAACGTCAATAATAGATTTACCTTTAACATAGCCAAATGCAGATTTGTGAATTTTGTAGGCAAATAATATGTTTTCATTAATATAGTTCTGAATCATACTTAGTTCTTCATTTGGAGCTGCAATAGTTCTGAACCCACCGTTTTTCTTTTTAATATGAAAAACATGATAGTGATTCTCCGGATGTCTAGCTATATCTTTATATACTTCCCATTTAATACCAATCTTATTTGACAAATGTAAGGCGTTTGATATTGCAGGCAGATCATATTTTAATGGTGTGTGCTTTTTTAGAGGAGTTACATTCTCATTCTTAATTTGTGTAACCTTTATACTTTTTGTATACTTCTTTTTTTTCTCTAGCAGAGACATTAGAAACATTCTTAATCTTGTAAACATATGCATCACCCTTAGCTTTTATCTTGCTTTACACGTAACTAACACGAAGGGGCACCCCCAAACGAAGTTGGGGTCCTCGTGTTGTTATATGATAGGGAAGTGATAATCATACTTTCCTATCATATATTCTGCAGAATGCACGAATATATAGCTTTAACTCTTTTGCCCACATGCGTACTTCACTGCACTTCTAGATCCATAACCACTACTTCTCAAACTATGAGAAAACCCTAAGGGCGATACATTCTTACTACATCTCTATTACTTTTATTTTTCATATAACCTAATTTTGCTTTTTCTTTTATAATTACATGGTTGAACATGTTACTAATTCCAGCCTCAATATCATAATTCTTTATGAACAAAGTTTCATTGTTTAAGAGCAAAAATTTTGAAGTAATCAAAAATTCTAGATCAATGTCTATTTCTTGTCGTGTATCGTATCCACAAATATCAATCAACTCATTAATAGAGTCATATCCTACATGAACACATAGACAAATTTTTAGTTGCCTTATATCATTTAACACATCTTGATATTCATTGAATAACGACTTTAGAAGTCTTCCATGTTTCTTAATTACTTCATATTTTACAAAAAATATTCTCTGATATGCTATTTTCCTCCCTAACACAGGAGTCCATGAATAACCATTAAACAGAATATCATTACTCCATATCAAATCTAAATTGTTATTTGGACACTTACCATTAAATGTTACAAGCAAGCCTTGTTTTTTATACCCAAGCATATATTTTGGATTAGTGTTAGAATTTGCTACTTTCTTAACAAAATTCATTACATAATCATCTTTTATAACATCTCTATAACTATACACAATATTGTGAAGATTCCCGATTATCTTGATTTTACCTTTAGATTCAAGATCTAAAAACCTTACATATCCTTCTTCAGATATTGTATGAAAAACAATTGCGATTTTATACTCGTCATAGTAACTTTTAATAAAATCAATAATCGTATCTCCTGTTCCGATAAAATCATCAACTATAACTAAGTACTTTTCTTTATCAATTGTTCTTATACCATTAAAGTTTATGACTTCTAAATCAGATTTAACACCATGATTAATAAGTCTCCTAATATAATAATTTGAACTGCTTTTATCACTTTTATCTTTAATCTTTAATATGTTGTAATCTTCGTAAAACTGATATAAAAGTTTGCTTTTAATAACTTTAAATACTTCTTCGTCTGTAAACCATTGCATTGCCTGAAGAATCTTTCCTAATGCTTTTTTTTGTTTAGAGCTTCTAACATTATTCAAGAACTGTTGAACTGTTTTCTTAAGTATGTGCAGTTCAACAGGGTCGTCTACTTTTGACGCAAAAGATTTTTCAGTTATAACATCTGCATAATTCTTATAATCCATAAATAACACCATCCGAAGTTAATTATATCACAAACAAACATTACAATCTATATCAAGATAGTACTGTATATGCTATTTTACGCTTACAACCTTGTGCAATCCATCTCATCTTGCAACAGATATAATGTAGTCTTTATACCAAATAACAACAAGACCATAGCATCCGTTTTTAAATAAAATAAAGTAAAAAGCAACTGCCTATGGCTGTCTATCATACCTACTACATGCGAAACTTGACTTTATTCCTACTTGTTCCTTCATGTCTGATATTCAGCAAATTTTGTTGTAATTTAATATACTTTTTTACATATACTTGTGTCTCTTTAAGAGCTCTCATACTCTCACACATACTTCCTAAAAAATCAAACTGTTTCTTTATTTTAAATCATCCATCAGTTTTGTTAAACCATAAATTGATATAGGATTTTTTCTACTTCTGTGCAACATTCTATGACAATTAGAGCATACTGGGACCAAATCCTTAATCGGATTCACATTAATAGGTTCTCCATTCTCCATATAAAGTGGCACTCTGTGATGAACCTCAATGAATCCTTCTCCAAGTTTTCCATATTTCTCAAAAAAATCAAATCCGCATACGTGACAAGTGGTTCCATGATATTCAATTGCCCTTTTCCTATTCGCAGGATTTCTTTCATACTTATAACTATGAACCAATACTTTTCTTCCATCCTTACTTGTTGCAGTAATATCTTTATTATCTCCAAGCGCTTTTGAATCTGAGTCATATTTCGCAGGAACAAGTACTTCTATCTCAAACATATTTCCTAAGTTCTTTTCAAACCTTAGTTCAACTCCTTTAGGAAAATTATTATCAATACTCAGACCTACTTGTGTTTCAATAAAATCATTAAATAATTTATACCAACACAAATAGACTTCTTCTTTAATTCTAGTTAAATATGCTTTGTATTCAATCGCATGATATGTAAGAATAACTTGAATTTTCTTATCTAACATCTGGTCTCTTTCAAAGAAACTAACCAGTCGTGTTGGGATATGCACCTTTTTACTCTTAACCTCATCTTTTATCGTAGAGTACATCACAACATTATTATTTAACATTCTCCAATTCAATGATTGTTCTGTGGATGGGACAATAACATCATTATCTATTAGGAATTTAAGAGCAGTTTGATTGGCTTTCCTAGTGTTTCTCCATTTACCATGTCCCACTCTCTTCCAATATCTATCTAACTCAGTGATTTTAAAGAGCTTAAGACGTTCAGTCTCTCTATCAAACTGCCCTCTAATAACTGATGCTTGAAAATCCTTATACTTACTAAAATCACCAAAAATCAACTTAAGATTTCTTTCAATGGTACTAAGTTTGGTTTCAGAATCTTTTAACCCAGATAAGAAGTACAGGCACACTATTAACTTTGTTCTTTGACTTTCACCTTCTAAGAGCTTCCTTAAATTCTTAACACGATTATATGGTACTGATGTCAATGTGTAAGTTGTGTTTTCATCTATATAAATGACATTAAACCCTTTTTTTCTTAAATAATCATCAGTTTGATCTCCACTACTAAAATCATTTGAATCCAACTCATAACCATCAGCTGCTATGTTAGCTTTGCAAATCATGAATTTAGTTGGATAATGCTTACCATTATATTCAAGAAAATGCTTCTTTGGTAACCTATTTTCAGGTATTGTTAACTCCCCTGAATCAATTTTGTTTATCACATCTAAAATGTGATCCCTTGTAACATTTTTAGGCATCATAACAATCATCTCCTCTATTAAACTTCAACAAGTACATTATAACACAAAGAAAAAGCACTATTTGACCTCTTTTAAAAGAAAAAGGCCATTTAGGAGACTAAATAGAATAATACTCCTTATCTTGATGCAGTTTTTCGATTATTAATGGAAAACCTCTTTCTTTATTCGAGTTTCAGTTGCTTCATAGATTTGCACAGCGAATGAAGCGGCTACAATATAAACATCAATATCAAATTTAAAACAGTGATTCAAAACTTTAATTTTAGTTTGTCTATCCATACGGTAACCTATTCTAACTGAAGTTGGAACCAATGGTATTAACACACTGCCATAAATATCTATATTACCATCTGGTAAATAATTATGATTCTGAAATAGAAGTCTATATTCATCTTCATAAATCCAATTTTTATCTTTCACAAAATACATAGACATCATTTGATTCAAATACTCTTCTTCATCTAATCGATTTTTTCACATATAAGTATAATAATCCACATTGATTTGTCGACGTTTCGATAACGCTCTTATCGCATCTCTAACATTATTCGACAAATCAGTTTATATTGGTTGTACTGAACTTTCTTTAAAAGAACTAATCTATGTATATACTTTTCAAATTCGTATAACTCTGTTTTCTCATAATGTTTCCTAGTATACATTAATCTAAAGTCCAACATATCTTTTTGCTTAAATTCGAAAACAGCACCTCTATAAGTGTCTGCATAATTACCCCACATAATCTTATTTTTGGATTCATTGTAAAAGAAGCAATCAGATAAGAGCTTTTTAAGTGCTTGATGTAATTTATAGAAGATCCAATTTTGAATTGTTCTCCAAATAGAGGATCACTATGAAAATTGTAGTAATCTTGTTCATTCACCTCTCCTAACTTGATTGAGTTAATTAAAGTAAGTTCTGCATTTTCTGCACTAACATCATAGTTAATATAAGGTTGAAAGTCTAATGGATCATTAAATCTTTGGGCTGTACCAACAAACAACTGGTTTTTTAGAAAGCTATCTAAATGGTAGTCTTTCATTGGTACATACTTAAAAACAGTTTCGCTCATATTATCATCTCCATTCTAATGGAATTATAACATATGCAAAAAAGGTAGAGTTAGATTGTCTTTTAAAAACTCATATGCTTTTCAACATACACATCAGATAAATCATCTTTGCTTTAACTATACTCCTTGGTTTCTTGTTCCTTTTGCTGTTACAACGCAATATCTAGTTGTAGTTTTGTCTGCCTTAAACTCATTATTCTTCCAATATAGTGCTTGTAAATTATTCAACTCATTTCCTCCACCATTTGCCACAGCAGTAATATGATCGATTTCCCAACCATACTCTGAATCCCTATTACCAAACTGATTCCATGATATCCAAGCACCACAAGCCTCTTTTCTCCAGATATCCTTTTCCTCATGAGTAACAATAGTAGCATTGTTCCATACTAATCGTTTATCTCTTTCTGTCCAACTCATAATTTCCCTCCTTTCCTATTATGCATAAATTCTTTTTATAATATGCTATTTTATGCATTCTTACAGCCTTGGTGTAATACACCTCATTGTAATTAATTCAAGTAGAAAGATATATTTACTATTATCATCTATAAGTTTAAGGAATTTATGCTAGTCACGTTGTAGGAAACATTCTAAGTGAAAAAGTCTAGTAGTTAATTAGTTAAGTATTGATGTTTTTCTAGAATAAAACTGATTAAAGACATATAAATAAATCACTTTGACAACCTGGTATATTAAATAAAGATTAATTGATTTCTTATGGTGTTTAACTTCTCTATTATTTCCTCTTTCAGCAACTACACCTGCTATATAAACTCGTTCACACCTAATAAGTCTAGTTTCTTATTACTAACATAACCGTCATCTCTACGTTGTTGGTAAACATTGTAGAGGATTTACTTTGTATATTTTTTCTCTTCTAATCAAAAAGTTATGATCGTGATAGTAATTGACTATACATATAATATTTGGTATTTTTATATAGAAGAGACTTATAAAATTTTAAAGTGTTTTATTTTTATTTTATTAAAGTTTTGTTTAAATAATAAGACAACTATGTACACGCAAACTAAGGAAAAGGTTCTTGAACACATGTACCATGATTATTATGATTTTAACTAGTAAGGAGATAAGTTATGAAAAAAATAAGGGCACTACTTAACAAGGATAGTTATTATTATTCACTTTTAGTATGCTTTGCAGTATTGTTTATTGGAAATACTGTATATTACTATATTAAATATTCACCAATACTATTTACAAATTCAAGCGAGGGAAGAGCAACAAGCTTGATTTATTATATTTTGTCTTTTTTATTGTTTCCCCTTATAATGATTTTGTTTTATCAATGGTTTAGGGAAATTGATTCTATTGATTTACTTACAAAAAAAATAAAAAGAAATTTATCCTTACTGTTTGTAGTTATACTTCAGATTATTTCTTTATATATTTACTAATGGTAATCCTA
>NQYJ01000015.1 GCA_002285055.1 Candidatus Izimoplasma sp. ZiA1 | reverse complement strand
ATAAAAAAACAAAATATCTTAGCATCTAACTACACAAAACTTTAGATTTATATTCCTCAAATCTTTAAAAAACAGATTATTAACTAAATCTGTGTATCTATAATAAACATTTTTAAGTTTTACTTGATAAATTTGTAGTAAAAACCACAACTTATTTTTAAGGATTTCAGATATTTCAATTACATTAACATAGACTACTAAAAATATAAGAACTCCAACTATTAAATAAGCAAAATAAACTAAAATATTATTTAATATTAATGTACTATTTAAATTAGAAATTATTGCATAAAAAAACGATATCAAAACAAATATTTTGAATACTTCTAAATATTTAATATTTCCTGTTTTTGATATCGGGTATTTTATCATATTCTTATCCTCGTAAGTAAAGTATAAATAATTATATCATTAATGATGAATTTCAGCAATAATGAAAACTGGATTTAAACAATAAAAATAGCTATTTTAATCCATTATGCTTTTTAAAGTAATTAAATTAATATATAATAAAATTATATTAATGTATCTAAGGAGGGCTTATGAAGAAAATCACTCTAGTATTGATTAGTCTTACATTACTTACCTTATTTACTGGTTGTAAAAAAGAAACAATAATTAAAATTGGTTTTGTGAATGATTTAACGAGCGTAGCTAGTGAACTAGGCGTTTCTTCTATGTATGGAGCGCTATTAGCTATTGAGGATATTAATAACTCTGGAGGCATTAATGGTAAAAAGGTTGAACTCATTGTAAAAGATGATGCTGGAGATCCATTAACTGCAGTTAATGTCGATAATGAACTTATAAGTGAAGGTGTTGTAGCTATTATTGGTCATGGAATTAGTCGAGTTGCTGATGAAGTAATTCAAAATGCTAATGATAATAATTTTCTTTTAATTAGCCCAACTATCTCTACAGATACAGCAACAAATTTAGATGATAACTTTTTTAGAGTTATCCCACCTAATACCGCTCAAGGAGTTGTTATGGCTGACTCATTATACTATCATCATGGTGATGATGTTGTAGTGGTCCTTGAAGAAACTAATCAAGCATATACATTTGATGTCTATAATAGTTTTAAAGATAGATTTATTGAGCTTGGTGGAAGTATTAAAGATGAGGATATTATTAGTTTTGAAAGTGGTAACCTTAATGATTATATTCGTGTTAAAGATGAACTTTTAGCACAAAGTAAAACCACAATCTTATTTATATGTTCTGGATATGACACTTCTACAATTACTCAATTAATTGGTAGCACAAAAGATTTTGAAATTCATATGTCAATGTGGAGTACAACTCCTGATATATTTGCACACACAAGTGACGTTATTGAAGGAGCACATGGAGTTAATTTCTTTAATTTTGAATCAAATAACTCTAAATTAAACGAGTTAAAAACAAGATATAACGAGCAGTATGGTCAACAAATTTCTTATGGAAGTTTACTAGCCTATGAAGCAGTTATGATGCTTAGTGATGCTCTAAAAACAATTGATAATTACACAACAACTAATATTAAAAATGCAATAATTGATATTGGTACTTTTAATTACATATTAAACGATTTTAGTATCAATTATTATGGTGATTGTGAAAGACTTATATATGAATTAATAGTTGAAGACGGGGAGTTCAAGGAATATGAAGAAGACTAAAAAAAAGCATCACATCTCGATTAATCAAATTTTCTTTATTACAGTATTTTTAACTATCTTAACACCTACAGTGTTATTCACACTGTTTCTTAATAATGTCTCAAAGACATTAGTTGTTGAGAGAGTTTATGATGATAATTATATAGCTGTTCATAGTACAGCTGATTTTTTAGATAATTATTTACTTGATAGTGAGAGACTTCTTGCGGGTCTTAAAACTAATATCGAGGATTTTACATTAACACATGATCAACTCCTTCTTCTACTTGATAGTAGAATTAATGATCATGAGTTAATAACTAGTATAGAAGTATTAGATAGTGATGGTTTAGTTATAGCTAATGCACCTAATGATGATGCTTTTGTTGGTATGGATCGTTCTAATGAAACTTTTATAACTGAACTTACAAATACTACTGATTCTTATTGGTCTAGTCCATTTATCCCTCCATTTAAAGAGGATTTACATATTACAATATCATATAAAACAGATGATTATTATATTGTTGGTTTGCTTGATTTATCAACTATTAGTGAAAATATTCAAGCTCTTAGTCTTAGTACTGAACTTGATAAAAATACCGTTTTATTAGATCGTTATGGAATATATATATCTGATAAAGATGAAACTTTAGTTAACTCAAGACAAAAGGCAAAGTATTTTGATGAAATGGTAACCCATTCAAATCTCGATAATTCGATTATCTTAGATATCGATGGTTATGATAACGTTGTTTCTTATACTAATATTAGTAACACTGGCTGGTATATCATAATTTATGAAAACTTTAATAGTGCAACAGCATACTCAAGAACAATCATTAATTATTTTTCATATTTCACTATATTTTTAGTAATACTACTAGTCTTAGTATTTTTAACTTCTAGTTATTTATATAAATCTAATCTTGATAAACTAGCTTCTAAAATTAAACTCATGAAAAATGGAGATTTCTCAAAAGAAGTTGAAGTTAGTGGATTTAGAGAAATATATGAGATTGGTAGTGTATTTAATACAATGTCTAACTCCATTAATGAAAAAACTACTAAACTAGAGTATCTAGCCTTTAATGATGAACTTACTGGGCTTTATAACCGTGTATTTTGTAAAGAGTTTTTTGAGGAAAATCACACTATTAAGTCAAAATATTTAACTTTTGTTTATATTGATTTACAACGTTTTGAATTAATCAATGATTCATATGGTTTTGATTTTGGTAATCTTGTTTTAAAAACATTCGCAAATAAACTTAAGAACAAATATAGTAAAGAAGCAATAGTCGCAAGAATAGAAAGTGATGAATTTTTACTAATCTTTGAAACAAACAATAATAACTTAGAAGAAATGGCTAAAGAAATTGATGATTTCTTAAAAACACCAACAATCATTGATGGTATTGATTTTGATTTAAACATCAACTTCGGTTTATTTTATGCAGAAAGCACATTAACTTTTGATGATGCTATGTCTTCGGCTTTAATTACTTTAAATCACGCAAAACAAAATTTAAAACAATCATATGAAATATATGAAGAATCAATGAAAAGCGCAACTCTAAGACAAAATGCTATTGAACTAGCTTTAGAAAAAGCTCTAAAAGAAGATGAATTTAATGTTTACTTCCAACCAATTGTTAATTTGAAAACTGAGGATATTCGTGGTTTTGAAGCTTTATCAAGATGGAAACATCAAGTTATAGGTGATGTTTTCCCTTATGAATTTATTACAATATTAGAACGTACTCAAAAAATACATTTGCTTGATTATCAAGTTCTTAAAAAAGCAATTAAACATGTTAAAGAATTATCAAGAATATATAAAAAAGACTATGTATTAAGTGTTAATATGAGTGCTTCTTCAATATTAAATGATAATTTTATACCTAATGTTAAAGCAGCCTTAAAAAAATATGATTTTAACCCATTACATTTAGAACTAGAAATAACAGAATCAACAATTATTCAAGATTTTACAAAAGTAAATGATAAGTTTAATCAGTTAAGAGCTCTTGGAGTTCGATTAAGCGAAGATGATTTTGGTGATGGATACAGTAGTTTATCTTACTTAACTGCGATTGATTTAAGTACCTTAAAAATTAGTAAGAACTTCTTAAAAAATATCGAAATTAATAGTAACAATAAAATGTTAATTGAAACAATCATTGAATTATCAAAAAAATTCGGATTTGAGACAATTGCTGAAGGTATTGAAAATGAAGAAACACTAAACATCATGAAAGAATTAAACCCTGATTATATTCAAGGATATTACTTCTATCGACCAATGCCTTATAAAACAGTACTTAGAGAATTAGATAAATTGTACAAAAAAAACTAACTTAAAGTTAGTTTTTTTTAATATTGTTTACTTGCTACATTATGTGATGCTAAATCAATATACTTGTAATTAATAACTCCATTTTCTATCTCAATTCTAAGATATGTTGGGTTATCAAAATTTCTTGGTTTATAAATACTACCAGGGTTAATAATTAGTATGTTATTTACTTTATCTGTTTTTGGGATATGAGTATGTCCATATAAAACTATATCAGCCTCTGTTTCAAGAGCTTTATAATATAATTTATCAACACCTCTTCTAACGTTATATTTATGGCCGTGTGTTAAAAAAATACGTTTTTTACCTACAGTTATTAGTTTTTCATAAACAAAACCAGCATCAAGCGGATAATTACCTTTGATAGCAATGATGTCGTTTTCTTGTAAAAAACTATTTGGTAGTTCACTATCGCCAAGTGATATTAACATATCTGCAGTTAGGTTATTTCTAATAATCGATAGAACTGCAAGTTTATCTCCATGGGCATCACTAAAAACAACTATTTTCATAATTATCTACTCCTTTTTTAAAAGTATAACAAAGTATTGTGTAAATAGTATGAAAAAAAGATGCAAAATGCATCTTTTTAGATATTAGCTTTTTTCTTTTCAAAGTAAGCAACTGGGTGATTACATACAGGACAAATTCCTGGAGCTCTTTTTCCAACATGAACGTGTCCACATTTACGACAGAACCATACAGTTTCTTCTTCTTTTTTGAAAACAGAATCATTTTTGATATTTTCAAATAATAAACGATATCTTTCTTCATGATCTTTTTCAATTTTAGCGATCATTCTAAATGAAGCCGCAACTTTTTTAAATCCTTCTTCATCAGCAATTCTTGCGAATTCAGGGTATAATTCAGTCCATTCTTCATTTTCACCACTTGCAGCAGCTTCAAGATTTTCTAATGTTGATAATTCTATTCCCGCTGGATAAGTTGCTGTAATTTCAACTGCTCCACCTTCTAAATATCTAAAGAATATTTTAGCATGCTCAAGTTCGTTAGCTGCAGTTTCTAAGAACACATCTGCAATTTGCTCATAACCTTCTTTTTTCGCTATTTTAGAAAACATTGTGTAACGATTTCTAGCTTGTGATTCCCCTGCGAAAGCTTTTAATAAGTTTTTTTCTGTTTCAGTTCCTTTAATTGACATATTAACTCCTCCTTTATTTTATTATATCAAACTATTAAGACTTATAGATACTTAATAATTTTTTTAAGTGCATTAGCTCGATGTGATAATTTATTCTTTTCTTCCATATCAAGCTCTGCTAATGTTTTATTCAATGAAGGTAAATAGAATAAGGGATCGTATCCAAATCCATTAGACCCACGATATTCATCGATTATTTCACCTTCTAAGTACCCCTCAACACAAATACTATCACCACTTGGGTAATAAACACAGATACTGCTGACAAATCTAGCAAAACGATCTGTTTTATCTTTTATGTTTTTAATCAATAACTGATTATTTTGATGGTAGTCTTTATCAATTCCAGCGTATCTAGCTGAATAGACACCAGGTTCGTTATTTAAAGCTCTAACACAGAGCCCTGAATCATCAGCTATTACTGTTTTATTTAAATACTTTGATAGAGTTTTGGCTTTAATAAGGGCGTTTTCTTTAAAAGTTTTACCAGTTTCTTCAATATCTGGTAAATGGTCAAAATCAAATAAACTTAAAACCTTATAATCCATTTTTTTAAGCATATTTTCAAACTCTAATACTTTATGTTTATTTTTAGTTGCTATTACTATTTCTCTCATATTATCACCAAATTTATTATAACACTCTAAAAGAAAAAAAGTAAGCTAATTTAGCTTACTTGTTTATTACATTAACAAATCTTGTGATTGTTGATGTGTTTAAGTTTGAATCTGTTACTGTATAAGTAATTGTATATGTTCCAACATTACTTGTATCTACATTACTAGTAGTAATGATTGTAAACTCTGTATCATAATTATCGCTAACTGTGATTGAAGTATCAATATGTATTTCATTTACAAATACAGTATCTACACCATTATTAAGTGTTAGGGTTGGGGCAATAGTATCAACAACTTTAACAAGACGTTTACATACATAATCATTTTCTTTATAGACTTTATGATATGTAATAAAGTAATCACCAAGAACTTCATTATTAAGAGTGTTTTCAATAACATCCATCTTAATAGTCTCATCACCATCAACAACATTACAACCAGCATCATAATGTGTTTCATTGACGTTAATAATGTCTTGACCTAAACTAAGTGAAGATTCAATTACTGGTGCTTTTTTTTGACAACCAGCTAAAGTTAAAACAAGAATAAATATTAGTAAGAATTTTTTCATATTAGTTCACGCTTTCTAAGAAGCACGGCAGGAACTTCAATATTAGTTTTATCATAAAAATATAAATATATTTTATGATTGTATGTTACTTCGTCAATAACAATACTGTATACAACTTCATATATACCCTCAACACTGTTGTTTATATTACTTGTATCAGCAATTGCTGCTTTTGCATTAACAATACATACAGGAATTTGGTAATTATCATTTATTTCATAACTAGTTTTAAATAGTGGACATTCAAAATCAAAAGTTTCTTGATTCTTAATTACGTGAACAATTCTTTTAATGATTGTTGTATTACCGCGATCATCATTAACTGTATAGATAATCTCATAAACACCAACTTCACTACTATCAACATTATTAGTAGTTAAGATTGTTAAGTTTGTATCATGATTATCTGTAGCAGTTACTCCGTTATTGATATAGCTATCATTCTCAAAAATAGTATCAACACTAGGATTTAAAGTAACACTAGGAGCAATATTATCATAAACATTAATTGTTCTAGTATACGATGTAATTACATTATCAAGACTATCAAGAATATAATAAGTTGTAGTGTATTCACCTATAATATTAAGAAATGTTTCAGGGTTAAAATTATTAGTAACAACAACATGGTACTCACTAGCGTTGTCACCAGTCATTGTATATCCAGGATCCTCATATGTTGAGAACTGTGGTACTTCAAGGTAATTACCATTTATAAGTGTAAAATCAACTGTACTAGTAATTATGGGTGTTAATTTAAACCCATAATACTCATCTACATAATCATCAGTTTTTAAGTTAATTAATACATAGTTATCAAGATATGTTAAAACAGTATCTCGTAAACTTGTACCTGTATATTTTTCTAATGTTGTACTTGTTTTAATAGTTAAATAATCATATTCATCCTCAAGTTCAAATAAATTATTAAAGGTTAAAGATATATTTTTTGATTCATCTAAATTAATTAACCAATTATATGTTTTTAAATTACCATAAGGGTTATGATTTGATTCAACTGTTGATGAAAAACTATAATCTTCACTAAATTGATATATATAATTACTGCCATTATAAACAGCTACTTTAACAAGATGATTAGTACTATTTATTTCAATAGGATTACCGTTATATAAACTTGAATTTGTTGTCGGTGTTGATCCATCAGTTGTGTAGTAATATTGATAATCATCAGTAGTATTATTTATTTCAACAGAATAATAACTTCCAGGAATATCAACTAAAACTAAGTTATCTAAAGTAGTAACTGCATCAGAAACTAAGTTAAGTGATGCCGGGAATACTACATCAAAAGTAATTGTTCCATTACTTTCAATAATATTTGTAATAGTAATATTGATTTCAGTACCATCACTAAAGAACATCGGAATACTTGTATTTTTACCGATTTCCTTATAAGGATTAGTGCTTGATAAAATTGCTAAATCAATATCTCCATCCTCATCAATAAAACTATTATCAGCAACCGGAAAAGTAATTGGATATGTTTGATCATACATATTTGGTCTAAAAATAAATACTTCTTCTTGTGCTATTTGTGATTCATTATAGTAACCATTAACATTACCAACATCTGCGAAATCTTTATCAACACGATAAACAAGTAAGCCTGAATCGCTTAAATTAGATTCGTAAACTCCCGTATTTTGTCGATACTCGATATATAAGTATTCATTAGATTTATTTAAGTTAATCTTATATAAATTATTAGTTGCGTTTTCTAAAGGATTTAATGTATATGAACCACTAGTTGTAATTTCAGTTGGATTAGTAATCCAACCACCGTACGCTTCTTTCATATACCCAAGCATGTGGTTTGGGTCTTTATTTAAGCTTTCCATAAGTCCCCAGTACCCTACTGGTTGAATCCATGTATAATCGTTATAATGATATAAATCTGGAGCTCCAAGTAAATGAAATGTTTCATGAGCTAATGTTGCAACATCAACTTTATTATCATAAAAAACATCATCACCAAGAAGTTCAAATGTATATGTATAAGCATATTTTCCATTAATCATTGGTGCTCCACTAACAAATTGGTCACTTGAGTAATCATAATATGTATATAATTCCCATTTATGTGGCCATAAAAGTGTATTCCATCCAGTATCTTCTTTACTAACTAAAAATGAGATACTATCAATTTCACCATCATTATCATAATCTAAATCTACATTGTCATCTATTAAATTGTTGTCTTCAATAAAATCAACTGCATTCTTTAGTAAAGTATGTTCTCTTACTTCTGATTGGGATTCACTTTGATAACCTCCGGTATTACTAAAAGCATCGTATGGTTCATAATATGAACGATTTTGTGTATCTACATAATATATAAATTCCGTATTACTAGGAAATAAACTAGTAATCGATAATTGATTATATGATACCTCCTCAAAATAATCCTTTAAAGAAGGATTGTTTTCTCCATTAAACATATCTTGATAATAAGATAATGGGTGAGGTGCTTGATATGCAACTTCATCTTTAAACTTAATAAAAATAACTACATTATTAAATTCAACTAATGAAGTCGTTTCTACTTGATCATTTGCATTTACAATGTTTAAACTTGTAGTATTTACACTAATTAAGATAAACATTAATAAGATTGTGAAGAGTGTTCTTTTTATCATGTCATAACCTCCTGTTTTGTATATTATATCATTAGTTATATTGTTAATTATGACAAACTTGTGTATAAGAAAAGGACACTTTTATTAAAAGTGTCCAGTATTTATTATATTATTTGATTAGCCAAGAATTATATTTCTCTAAATCTACGTTTTTACCAACTAGAATTAATTTATCATTTTCCATAACTACATCTTCTGGTTTAGGGATAACTATTGTTTCCCCACGTTTAATTGCAACAATATTAATGTGATACTTAGTACGAACATCTAAGTTAATGATTCTTGAATCAGTAATTTTTGATGTTGCTTCTAAAACAATAAAACTGTGGTCTTTTGATAAATCATAGTATTCAAGAATGTTTTTTGATAATATTTTATTAGCTAGTCTTTTACCTGTTTGTTGTTCTGGTTGTACAAGTTCATCTGCACCTAGTTTTTCAACTACTTTTGCATGATACTCATTTTGAACTTTAACAGTTACTGTTTCAACACCTAACTCTTTTAAGATTAAAGTTGTTAAGATTGAGTTTTCAATATCATTACCAATAGCAACAATAACGTGATCAATACTTTGAATTCCTACTTCTTTTAATGCACCCTTGTCCGCAGTATCTAGTACAACAGCATGTGTTGCTATTTTGCTAACACGAGCAATTCTCTCAGGATCTTTATCTATAACTAATACGTCAGCCTTGCGAGCGATTAATTCCTCAACTACAGCTTGTCCAAATCTTCCAATTCCAATTACTGCAAAAGTTTTTTTGCCCATAATTTTCACCCTTTTTCTTAAAATAAATTTCTTAAAATCATATTCTTTTTCTTAGCTTCCTATATCATACATAATAATATATTAAAAGTCAAATTTTTCATCCTATCTTCAAATCTTTATGATATAATCATTTTAACGGGGTGATAATATATGAACAAAAGTAAACAGCTTAATTTTAGGTTGATAATCGCATATGCATCAATTCTATTTTTTGGAATATTAGTACAAATAGTTATTGGCATAGCTTATCCAGATATATCAGATGATCGAAGTTTTTTATTAACTTTTAGTAGTGTATTTAATTTAGTTTCTTATTTTTTATTCTTTAGTGTTTTTGTTTATTTATCTAGAAACTATTTAAAAGCTAAAATAAAACAAATAGTTAAAGATCCACATGGTTTTGCGAAAGGTTTAGTCTTTGGTGGAGTTTTAATATTCGCTGCATCAATAATTGCAAGTGTTATTCTTAACTTCCTAACAAATGGTGAGCAAGCACAAAACCAAGAGATGCTTGAAGAAATGTTTAAAGATAATTTCTTTAATAAAATATCTTTAGTAATTTATTCAGTCTTGTTTGCGCCACTAGTTGAGGAGTTATTATTTAGAAAGAGTATTAATGGATTATTTAAGAATCCAGTTATTGGTTTGATTATAAGTTCTTTAGCTTTTGGATTAATCCATGTGATTAGTGGTGGAGATTATATTCAAATTATCTATTACGCAGCCCTTGGGTTTGCACTTGGGGCTTCTTATATGATATCTAAAAAGAATATCTTTGTTCCAATTATCTTACATATGGGGTTTAATGCTTTAGTAACGTTTAGTTTATTCTTAATATATTAAAAAAGGTTGTGAATTTCACAACCTATTTTTTTTCGTTTAAAATATCATATACTTCTTTATTTTTATTATATAAAGCATACTCTTTTACTGTATACCCACCGTATTTTTTGTTGACATCGACTTTTAATTTTAATATGTGTTTGATTATTTCTTTATTGTTAACGAGCGTAGCGTAGTAAATAGCGTCATCATTTGAAGCGTCAATTTGGGTAATTGATGCATCGTTATCGAGTAATCTTTTTACTAAGTATTGATCGTTATTCATTATTGCATAAAAGATTGGAGTATTACCAAAGATGTCTCGGTTATTTACATCATATATATCAATATAAGCGTCAGCTTTATCAAACTCACTCATAATAATTGCTAAGGTAAGGGGGTTTGATTTTAACCTTGATTGGTATGCTTGATCATTTTTAAGTTTGTTAAATATTTCTTCTGCTTCAAATCTTGAGTTTTCAACAGCAAGATCATAAGGAGATTTTTCATATTTTGATTTATCATAACTTGTTAAACCACTATCTAAAAAAACTTGAACCATCTCAAAATCAGGATGATTAATACTGTAGTGAAGTGGAGTTTCATTCATTAGATTTTTAATATATGGATTTACACCAATTGATAATAAATATCTGGCAATTTGGACTGTTGAATATTTAGCGACATAATGCATTGTTGATTGCATTCTTAAATCAAAAGTATTAATGATTGCTTCTTGTTTGATTAAAAATTTTACAGCCTTTAATGATTTACTTTGAACTGCATACTGAATCACTGATTGGTGTGCTTCATCAACGTTATAGATTGAAGCGTTATTATTAAGTAGTAATTCCATTACTTCAATTGAACCTTTAAAAGCGGCTAAATGTAATGGTGTACATTCTTTATTGTTTCTAATATCAACTTCTGCGTTATTAGTTAACAAGACTTTAACTATTTCATCAGCACCCATATAACTAGCTATATGAAGCGGTGTTTCTAAAAATCTATCTTGTTGATTGGGATTAACTGATAACTCAATTAATAAGTTTACAGCATCTTTACTTTTATTTCTAACTGCGTAATGTAATAAGTTTTGTTTACGCTCATCTAATAGGTTTATATCGTTACCTAAGTTATAATACTGAACTAAGAATAAACAATCATTATTTAGAGCAGCAAAAAAGACAGATTCACTTAGTCCATCTCCAATTTTTTCATACTTAATCAAATCCATATTATCACCTCATAACCTATATAAAGAAAATAGCATAATATCAAAAAAAATACCACATCTAGTGATATTTTTTTTTAATTTCGTTAGTTAAAATTATCTAACTGCTTCTTTTAAAACTTTACCAGCTTTAAATGCAGGAGATTTTTGAGCAGGAATGCTAATTGAAGCTCCTGTTCTTGGGTTGTGCCCAACTCTTTCTTTACGATTTCTAACTTCAAAAGTTCCGAAACCAGTTAATACTACTTTTTCCCCCGCCACTAGTGATTCTTGAACTGCAGATAACATAGCGTTTAATGCTGCTTCAGAGTCTTTTTTAGTTAAACTTGAAACTTCAGCTATTCTTGCAACTAATTCAGTTTTGTTCATGCAATTACCTCCTCTTATTTTTTATCTAACCATATTATAGCAATTAAACGGCTTTATTGCAAGAAAAAACAGCATTTGGGAAATTAAAAACACAAATTCAGTTGAATTTGTGCTTAATTTTAGTTAATGGCTTCATTACTAAGTAAACTCAATATGTTACAAATTTACTCAGATTTTACACTTCTTCCAAGAAGTCGTTTTGCAACTTTCTCGGGATTCATTTTATTAAATACTACATCATATACAGCATCAATTATTGGTGCATCAACATTATTATCTTTTGCAAATAAATATGCTGCTTCACAAGTTCTAATACCTTCTACAACCATTGTCATTGAGTTAAGTGTTTCTTCTAAATCTTTACCATTACCAATCTTAAACCCAGCTTGGTAATTACGAGAATGAGGACTTGTACATGTTACTACAAGATCGCCAATTCCAGTTAGTCCAGTAATTGATTTAACGTCTGCACCATAAGCTTTATAGAACTTACTCATCTCATATAATCCTCTTGTGATTAATGCAGCTCTTGCATTATCACCAAGTCCGCGTCCAGCTAAAATACCACTAGCAAGAGCAAAAACATTTTTAAGAGCTCCACCAAGTTCACTACCTTTTAAGTCAGTTGATGTATAGACTCTAAAATAATCACTATTGTGGAATAATTCTTGGACAAATAAGGCGTTTTCTAATTTATCACTTGAGGCCGTTATTAATGTTGTATTTCCTCTAATAACTTCTTCGGCATGACTTGGTCCACTAAGAGCAACAAAACCTTTTAAAAATTCACTAGGAATCATTTCATCAAAAATTTCAGATATTCTTAAAAAAGTTGATGGTTCAATTCCTTTTGCGGCATTTATTATTAGTTTTTCACCTTTTATATGTGGTAATGCGTCTTTAATTGCTATTCTTAAAACTTTTGTTGGTACTACAAATAATAAAACATCAGAAAACTCCATTGCTTCTTTGATATTAGTAGTAGCTTTGATATCTTTTGGGATATCTTCATTTAATTGTAAACAGATATGTAAATCATTAATTTTATTAACGATTTTTTCATTAACATCATATACAAGAACTTGATGTTGATTATCAGATAGTACTTTAGATAGTGCAAGCCCCCAAGAACCTCCACCAACAACAGTAATTTTCATATTAATCACGCTTTCTTAATATAATTTTAATAGGTGTCCCTTCAAATTTGAATGATTCTCTTAACCTATTTGTTAAATATCTTTTGTAACTAAAATGCATACAGTTTTCATCATTTACGAACAATACAAATGTTGGCGGACGATTTGAAACCTGAGTTGCATAATAAACTTTAATTTTCTCACCGTTATGTGATTTTGGTGGGTTAATTAATAAAGCATCAGTTATAACATCATTTAAAACACTTGTACGAACTCTTCTTGAGTAGTTTTCAAATGTTTCTTTAATCATTGGGAATAATGTATTAATACGTTGTTTTGTAAGTGCACTTAAAAAGACAATTTTAGCGAATGTAATAAATTGGAAATGAGATCTAATCTCTTGTTCCCAACGATTCATCGTCATTGTATCTTTTGTGATTGTGTCCCATTTATTAACAACAATAACGATAGCTTTACCTGCATCAATAGCATATCCAGCGATACGTTTATCTTGTTCTCTTATTCCTGTTTCAGCATCAATTAATAAAAGACAAATATCACTTCTATCAATCGCACTTAAAGCTCTTAAAACACTATATTTTTCAGCGTTCTCATAAACTTTTCCTTTTTTTCTCATTCCAGCTGTATCAATAACAACATAATCTTGATCATCTTTAGTAAACATACTATCAATTGAATCTCTTGTTGTTCCCTCAACACTAGAAACGATTACACGGTTTTGACCTAGTAATGCGTTTGTTAATGAAGATTTACCGACATTAGGGCGTCCAATAACACTAAATTTAATTCTTGATTCATCATATTCAGGTTCGTCAATTATTGGTAATTCTTCGATAATTTTATCTAATAAATCCCCAACTCCAACAGAGTGAGTTGATGATACTGGAATTGGCTCTCCTAATCCTAATGAGTAAAACTCATAAAGATTATCAAGCATTGCTCCATCATCTACTTTATTAATTGCTAAAATTACTGGTTTTTTTGATTTATATAACATCCTAGCAATATATGCATCATCATCAGTGATTCCTGTTTTTATATCACATACAAAAACAATTACATCAGCTTCGTCGATTGCAATTTCAGCTTGCGACTTAATTTCATGGATAAAAGGGGTATCGTCAAAGTCGATACCACCTGTGTCTATTACGTTAAATTGCCTTGTCAACCATTCACTTGAACTGTAAATGCGGTCCCTAGTTATTCCAGGTTGATCATCAGTTATAGATAATCGTTCTCCGATTATTCTATTAAATAATGTTGATTTTCCTACATTAGGTCTACCAACTATTGCGACTGATGGTTTCATAATACCACCTCTATTTTTTGAACTTATCTAGTTGATCCTTAAACAAATCACCAAGTGTTGTGTTTGATACTTGTTCTTCGGTTTCTAAATATTTTGCATATTCGTCATGCGCTTTTTGTTCTGTTAGTTGTTTTTTAGAAACAACCATTTTCCAGTTTCTTTTATCTAATTTAGTAATAATTACATTTATTGCATCTTCAACTTTTAAAGCATCACTAACTTGATTAACACGTTCAGTACTAATTTCACCAATTGGTAAGAATGCGTTAACTCCTTGAATACTTACTAATGCTCCGTTTGTTTGAAGTTCTTTAACTGTAGCCATTACTTCATCATTCTCTTTTACTGTTACATCTTGCCATGGATTATACTCTAAATGTTTTTTTGATAAAGTTAAGATTTTATCTGTAACATTTAAATCTGTAATTTTAAGTGTTAATTCATTTCCAACTTCAGTATCTGTAGCTAAATTAAAACGTGGGTCCCATGAGTAATCTCTTTTACTTATAACACCAATAACTCCTTTAGCAACTTCTACTAACATTTGATTTCCAGTTTTTCTAATTACTTTTCCAGTAACTTCGTCACCTTTTTTAAATTCAGCAGCAAAAATTTCCCAAGGACTTTTTTGTAATGCTTTCATTGATAATGATAATTTTTTCTTATCAATATTAATTATTTTAACTTCGATTTCTTGATTTTCTTTTAAAATGTCAGATACATTTTCAACACGGTGGTGTGAAAGTTCTGAGATATGAATTAATCCCTCAACATTTTCAAATCTAATGAAAGCTCCATAAGTAACTATTTTTGAAACAGTTCCTTTTAAAACTTGACCTTTTTTAAATGTTGCGAATTCTTTTTCAGTAGCTTCTTTAATCATTCTTGCTTCGATTGTTTTATGAGAGATTACTAATTTACGATCAGTAGCTTCAATTAATTCAACCTCAAGTTCTTTGTTTAAATAGTCTTCAGCATTAACTCGTTTAGTAGAAATTTGTGAAACAGGTAAAAACATATCAACTGAATCTTTAGTAGCGATTAAACCACCTTTGACAACTTTTTTAACTCTTACAGTAAAAGTTTCTTTACTATCTTTAAAAGCTTTTAATGCTTTAAATTTTTCGTTTTGTAGTAATTTAATTCTAGATAGTAATATTTGTCCTCGTTCCATATCAATTTTAGTAATAAAAGCATCTAATTCTTGTCCTTCTTTTACTAAATCTTTACATGATGAAACGTCAGTTAAAGATAATCCTTTACCATAAATTGTTCCTTCTGTAAACGCACCAAAATCAAGCGATACCGCTTCTTTTGTTACTTGGTATACAGTTCCTTCAACATAGTCCCCTACTCTGAATTTCTTGATGTTAAATTCCATATTATTCGTCCTCTCTGATTTTTTCAGCTATGAATTTTACAACCTCAGTAATTGACAAATCAGATGTGTCGATTAAAATCGCATCTTTTGCTTGTTTTAGTGGGTTGTGTAATCTATTTGAATCAAAGTGATCTCGTTTTTCGATTTCAGCTTCGATTTTAGACAAATCACTTTTAATACCTCGGTCTAGATTATCTAGATGTCTTCTCTTTGCGCGTTCTTTTATTGATGCTGTAATGTAATACTTATATTTTGCATTCGGTAATACTACATATCCGATATCTCTTCCATCCATTACTACATTCAAGTTTTCAGCCATAACTTGTTGCATTTTTACTAGTTTCTCTCTCACAAGTAAATGTGATGAGACTAATGATACATTTTTAGCAACTTCACTAGTTCTGATTTCTTCACTAACGTCTAAGTCATCCATATATAATTTAGAATTAATAAATTCAAATCTAGTATTATCAATAAATGTAAACTTTGATTCATCTTCTAAATTGATGTTTAACTCTAAAGCTTTAAGAGTTATTGCTCTATACATGGCTCCAGTATCGATATAAATGAAGTTTAATTGTTTTGAAAGTAGTTTAGCTACTGTACTTTTCCCTGCACCTGCGGGTCCGTCAATTGCTATTTGCGTTTGCTTCATATATTCACCTCAATCTAAACCAAACCTTATTATATCAAAAAAAACAAAAATATCTATATAAAATGTGCAATATATTAATATTTTATCTGTTTATAATATATATTATCATATTTATTAATATAGTGAAACAAAAAAAGTGTTTGTATAAATAAGTGGTTTTATGATATAATCTTTTAAAATAGACATGAAGGAGGTTTCATATGACAAGTTTTGTGTATGTTGCACTAGTGTTTAGTGTAATAGCTATGCTTTATGCCGTATTGTTATTTAGAAAGATCAAGAAGGTAGAAAAAGGTAATAAACGCGTTATAGAAATAAGTGGTTACATCAGAGAAGGTGCGATGGCATTCTTAAAACGAGAGTATAAAATATTAGTAGTATTTGTGCTTTTTTTATTTATTGTGATCGCTTTAGCAATTAACATTGAAACAGCAATAGCATTTGCTCTTGGAAGTTTTTTAAGTGCCTTAGCAGGATACTTAGGAATGCGCGGGGCTGTTGCAAGTAACTCTAGGACTGCGACTAGTGCTAATGATTTTGGACTTAACAAAGCATTAGACATTGCATTTAGTGGTGGAGCAGTAATGGGAATGGCAGTTGTAGGATTAGGTTTAGCTGGTTTAAGTGTTATTTATATCGTTGCAATTGAAGTAATGGGTTATGACATCCAGTTTATGACAACTGTATTAACTGGGTTTGGACTTGGAGCATCAAGTATTGCTTTATTTGCTCGAGTTGGTGGAGGAATTTACACTAAAGCTGCAGATGTTGGTGCAGATTTAGTTGGAAAATTAGAAGCAGGAATTCCTGAGGATGATCCTCGAAATCCAGCAGTTATCGCTGATAACGTTGGTGATAATGTTGGTGATGTTGCGGGAATGGGTGCTGATTTATTTGAGAGTTATGTTGGTTCAACTATTAGTGCTGTTACTTTAGGTACATTCTTAATTGGTAAAGATGATATCTTATATGCTTTTGAAGGTGCAGTCTTCCCAATATTCTTAGCCGCAATTGGTACTTTAAGTGCTTTAATTGGAACAATGTTTGTTAAAGGTAATGATAAGGGAGAACCTCATCAAGCTTTAAAGATTGGGACATATGTAGCTGGGGTTATTTTCTTAGTATTTAGTTCTTTATTAGTATTCTATTATGTTAGTAAAGGTTACTTTGTAAACTACGGACCACTAATATCAATTGTAGCTGGTCTTGCCGTGGGAATAATTATTGGTTTTATTACTGAATATTACACATCTAGTGATCATAAAAAAGTTAAAGAAATTGCTGAACAGTCAAAGACTGGTCATGCAACAACAATAATTAGTGGTCTTAGTATCGGAATGGAATCAACAGCAATTCCAATTTTATTAATAAGTGCTGTTATAATTATTAGTTATACTTTCACAGGTTTATACGGAGTTGCTCTTAGTGCCGTTGGAATGCTCGCGACAGCCGGTATGACAATCGCGATTGATGCATATGGCCCAATTGCTGATAACGCCGGAGGGATAGCAGAAATGTGTAATATGGACCCTAAGGTTAGAGAGATAACTGATAAACTTGATAGTGTTGGAAATACAACTGCAGCAATCGGTAAAGGATTTGCTATTGGTAGTGCTGCGTTAACAAGTCTTGCTTTATTTAGTGCTTTTGTTAAAGCTTCTAATTTAACAGCAATAAACATTGCAACCCCAAAAGTTATGGTTGGGATATTAATTGGAGCAATGTTGCCTTTCTTATTTAGTTCATTAACTATGAGTAGTGTTGGAAAAGCAGCTAATGAGATGATTAGAGAAGTAAGAAGACAATTTAGAGAAATCCCTGGAATTATGGAGGGAACTGCAAAACCTGAATATGCAAAATGTGTAGATATTTCTACTTCTGCTGCATTAAAAGAAATGGTAATTCCTGGAGTTTTAGCAGTTGCAGCTCCACTTGCTACTGGATTCATTTTAGGTTCAGAAGCACTTGGTGGTTTACTAGCAGGAGCTCTTGCAAGTGGAATCAGTATGGCAATCTTTATGGCTAACTCTGGTGGTGCTTGGGATAATGCTAAAAAGTATATTGAAGAAGGTAAATGTGATGATTGTGGTGTTAAAGGTGGCGAAGCTCATAAGGCTAGTGTTACAGGAGATACTGTTGGTGATCCATTTAAAGATACCTCAGGACCTTCAATCAACATCTTGATTAAACTAATGACAATTATTAGTTTAGTATTTGCTGGAATGTTTGGTGCTGGATTATTTTAGAAACTAAAAAACCTAATTTATGTTAGGTTTTTTTTATTTTATTTGATTACTATAAGAAGCTAAAGTATAATTGAACTATGATTATTGTTTGTATGAAATCTAATTTAGGAGGTATATCATGGCTAATATCAAAATTAAATCAGCATTAAAAGTTGCAGGAATATACTTTTTATTTAGTTCGATATGGATATATGCTTCTGATTTCATCTTACATTTATTTATAAGAGACATCGACGATTTTGCTAATGCAAGCATGATAAAGGGAATGTTATTTGTTTTTATTTCTAGTATAATAATTTATAGCTTAGTAAAAAGAGAAACTAAAAACATTTTAAAAGCCTCGATTATGATTTCAGATTTGGAATTTTACGACCCACTAACTGGCTTATACAACCGCAAAAGTTTTGAGAATGAAATTAAAAATATAGCTCTTAATAATTACCAAGTAACAGTTATCATGACTGACATTAACGGGTTAAGAATGATTAACACTCTATTTAGTTATGAATCTGGTAATGAATTTTTGATTAAATACGCCAAAAAACTACAAAAATTCTTTGCGAATAATTCATTTATTGCTCGTCTTGGTGGTGATGAGTTTGTAGTAATCCTTAGAAACTGTGATTTTGAATCAGCAACTAGATTAGTTGAGATGCTTAGAAAAGACGTTAATGATAATAACTCAATTTGTACAACCTCGATTGGTTATTCTTCTACTTGTGTTGATAAACATGATATATATGATAGTTTAAAGCTTAGTGAAGAACGTCTTCAAAAAGACAAACTTTTATCTTTAAACTCCACTAGTTCTCAAATAATAACAACACTAAAAACAACACTCTTTGAAAAAAGTGATGAAACAGAATCACATGCGTTTAGAATGGAAGCTTATGTTGTTAAGGTTGCAGATAAGCTAAAACTTGATTTAGCACAGAAAACCGACTTAAAATTATTAGCGATTTTGCATGATATTGGTAAAATCGGTATTGATGATTCAATACTAAAAAAACCGTCTTCATTAACTGTTGATGAATGGATTGAAATGCGACAACATAGTTCAATTGGTTATAATATGGCTTCAACGATTAAACAACTAGAACCCATCGCTTACTATATTTTAACTCATCATGAACGTTTTGATGGTAGTGGTTATCCTCATGGCTTAAAGGGGGATCAAATACCTCTTCTGTCTAGAATCATCGCAATTGTAGATGCATATGATGCAATGACTAACGACCGTGTTTATAGAAAAGCATTGTCTAAAGAAGAAGCTATTAAAGAAATTATTTTAAACAAAGGCTCACAGTTTGATCCATCAATTGTGGAAGTTTTCTTAGAAATTATAAAATAAAAGGGGCAATCGCCTCTTTTTTTAATTAACCAAAATTCTTAATTAGAAATTATATAGTATCACAATAAAATATTATTACACTATACTATAATTAAAATGAGGTGATTTTATGAACTTAATCATGCCAAAACTTTTAAGTACTAAACTAGATGAAACTAAAGACAACAAAGTAATTGCGTTAATCGATAAACTTACAATAACCGAAGTACTAACCAAAAATGAGTATTTGTACATTTTAGATAACATAACATCTAATACTAAAAAACACCTTTTTAATCAAGGTCTTTTAAAGAAACAAATTTATTATCAAAATCGTGTTTATTTACGAGGCTTAATAGAAATAAGTAATTACTGTAAAAAAGGATGTTTATACTGCGGTATAAACAACAAAATGGAAGTTGAAAGATACCGCCTTGATATTGATGAAATCATCAATACAGCAAAAGAAGGATATAACCTTGGTTACCGTACTTTTGTTATTCAGGGTGGTGAAGATAGTTATTATCAAACAAAGATGATTGTTAAGATGCTTAAAAGCATTAAAGATATGTTTAAAGATATCAGAATAACTTTATCACTTGGAGAAAGAAGTTATGAAGATTATCAAGCATTTTATGATGCTGGAGCTGATCGTTATTTATTAAGACATGAAGCTGCATCTAAAAAATTATACGAACATCTACATCCTGATTATATGTCTTATGATAATCGTATAAATTGCTTAAAAAACTTAAAGGAAATTGGTTATCAAGTTGGAGCTGGATTTATGGTTGGAAGCCCAACTCAAAACAATGAGGATTTAGTTGAAGATTTATTATTCTTAAAATCTTTAAACCCACATATGGTTGGAATCGGACCATACTTATGTCATAGTGATACTGTTTTTAAAGGCTCAAGTTCAGGAACACTTGATGAAACATTAGTTATGGTTGCCTTAACAAGATTAATTCTCCCTAAAACATTATTACCTTCAACTACTGCTCTTGGTAGTCTAAGCCCTATTGGTAGAGAAAAAGCATTAAAAGTTGGTGCTAATGTTTTAATGCCTAACATCAGCCCAACTGAACATCGTATCAAATATGAGATTTATCAGGATAAAATTTGTGTCACTGATACTAGTGATCAATGCCGTAACTGTATTGAAGGTCGTGTTGTTATGATCGATCATGAAATAGATTTAGGTGTTGGTGATGCTTTAAACTTTGAAGGTAAAAAATAAGCATAAAAAAAATCATTTCATTTGAAATGATTTATTTTTTTGGGTTTTCATCAATTAACTCTCTTAAACATTTAAGTTCAAAAGGTTTAATAATACGATATTCACCTTTTTTCATTTTATCAACTGTTAAGTTCCCAAAACGAACACGTTTAAGTTTAATAACTTCATGACCAACACTTGCAAACATATTTCTAACTTGATGGTTTTTACCTTCAGTTATTATTACTTTACACTCAGTTGATTCACTTACTTTATTATACTTAACATCAAAGATTCTCGCTCTTTTTGTTTTAATATTGTTAATAAAAATCCCTTTTTCAAGTTTTCTTGATTCTTCTTTTCTTAAGAACCCTTTACATTTAACAAGGTATTCTTTTTGAACATTAGATTTAGGACTTATTAATTTATTAGTAATATCACCATCATTCGTAATAATTAAAACTCCTGATGTATCATAATCTAAACGACCAACAGGATATAAACGCTTATCATCAGGAACTAAATCCATAACCGTTCTTCTATCGTGTTCATCGTTAACTGTGCTTACATAACCAGTAGGTTTATATAATAAGTAATATACTTTTTCCTCTTTACTTAACATTTTTCCATCAATAAAAATCTCGTCTTTAGACGATACTTTAATACCAAGTTCAGTAACGGTTTTACCATTTACTTTTACTTTACCAGCAGTAATCAATTCTTCTGCTTTTCTTCTTGAGCAATACCCACTATGAGCTATTACTTTTTGTAATCTATCCATAAAATCATTCCTAACATAAAAAGAGGGAAGCCCTCTTTTTTTATTCTTCTTCGTGTAGTGCTTCTTTTGTAAGGACTACATATTTTATACGACGCTCTTTGATATCCTTTACAACAAATTTTAATAAAAATTTGTCTGTCTCTTCTTCTTCATGGTCGTAGTTGATAACTTCTTGAACAAAACTATAATATTCATCCTCTTCAGGAATATCTTCAAATTGTTCATATAACCAACTTGATAATGTTGAATATTGAGTTACAGGCGGGTTACCAAGCTTTAAATCTTCGAATAAATCTTCAAGATCAATATCAGCGTTAATACCCCATTTATAATCTTTAATTGGTTGGATGAATTCATCTTCGATTTCATCATGTTCATCATAAATCTCTCCAACTAACTCCTCAAGTGCATCTTCCATTGTTACAATCCCACTAGTACCACCAAATTCACCACTAACAACTGCTAAATGTGAATTTTCACGTTGTAATGTTTCAATTAGCGTATCAACACGCATACTCTTACTAACAAATAAAGGTTCGCGCATTAGTTTTTTCATATAAACTTTTTGCCCTTTAATTAGTTTTGTAAAAAAGTCACGTTCTGTTAAGATTCCAACAACATTATCTCTTGTTTCTTCAAAAACTGGAATTCTTGAAAATTGATATTCAAAGAAAACTTTTTTAATTGTTTCAATTTCATCATCAATAAAAACTCCAATCATGTCAACTCTAGGTGTCATGATTTCATATACTTTCTTTTCACTTAAATCAAGTACACTTTGAAGCATCTCTGCTTCGTCTTCGTCAATTGAACCTTCTTCTTCCATTGTATCTATAATTGTCTCAAGCTCATCTTCAGTAACACTGATTAAGTTCTCATTATTAGACTTAACAATACTTTCTTTAATCTTAATAAAGATCCAAGTTATTGGACGTAATGTGTTAATAATAAAATACATAACTGGGCTCATACTTAAAGAGAGAGAATCTGAACGATTTTTCCCTATTGATTTTGGAATTATTTCTCCAAAAATTAAGATAAGCGTAGTCATTACTACAGTGTTAAAAATATTAACAACCAACTCATTATCATTAAAAATTTGCGAAAACACACTAACACTTAAAGTAGCAAGTGCGATATTTGCTAAATTGTTACCTACTAATATCGTTGATATTGTTAAATCGAAGTTATCACTAATCCAAAATGCTTTTTTAGCACCTTTTTTTCCTTCTTCAATAAAAGTTTTTAGTCTGATTTGGTTAACCGAACTAAAAATTGTTTCACTCATTGAGAAGAATCCAGAAATAACTAATAGGATAATTAAAAACGCAACTACCCATATGTTTACATCAGATAAACTCAACAACCTGGCGGAATAATCCAATTTACTTCACTCCCTATGCTCTCGTATCATATTTACCAGTACTTGTATTAACAACGACTTTGTCGCCCTCTTCTACAAATAAAGGTACTTGTATTTTAAATCCTGTTTCTAAGATCGCATCTTTAGTAGCACTTGTTGCTGTGTTACCTTTAACAGCTGGATCACTTTCAGTTACTAATAAAGTTACTTTTTCAGGAATATCTACTCCTAAGATTTCACCTTCATAACTAATTACATTAACTTCCATGTTTTCAATTAAAAAATTTAATTGATATTCAATTACTTTTCCGGGAATCTCAACTTGTTCATATGTATCATTATTCATGAATACATATGTTTCACCCATTGAGTATAAATAACTCATTTTGTCTTTATCAATATGAGCATTTTCTACTTTTTCTCCGGCTCTCCATGTTTTATCTAGAACTGCACCACTTCTTAAATTACGCAGTTTACTTCTAACAAAAGCACTACCTTTTCCTGGTTTAACATGTTGGAACTCTATTACTGAAAATAAGTTACCTTCACTCTTTATTGTCATCCCAGTTTTAAAATCATTTGTTGTTATCATTAAAATCACTCCTAATCACTAGAGTATATTATATATTTTTTTTACCTAAATGTCTATATTTTACACATTCTTATTTAAGGTTATTGACTAAAGTGCTAATAAAACATATAATTTCTAATGACAGGAGTGATTATTATGTGGTTAGATTATGTATTACCAGCCGTTATCGGAATTGGTTTAGGTTACTTAATATTATCAAAGAAAAATGTTGATTATAGTGGTGTTAGACGTATTAGCATTAATGATTTTATTATGAACATGCGTAAAGGACAACTTATTGACATCAGAAAAAAAGCAGACTTTGAAACAGAAAAAATAAAAGGCGCAAGAAATTTTTCTAAAGGTTACTTAAAAGGAAAAGCTACAAAATTACGCCATGATTTACCAGTATTTATCTATTGTGATAATGGTCATGCCAGCAATCGTGTTGGTCGAAAAATGGCTAAAAACGGATTTAGAAACGTATATATCTTAGAAGGCGGTTTCAAAGCTTACAAAGAAAGTAACACAAAATAATTTATTAAAACTAAAAACCTTTTTACTAATTTCTAGTAAAAAGGTTTTTTTATTGCAATTTAATAATAAAGATTTATCATAACAAAAATAATTATTACAGACCAAACCATTAAATCTAGTTAATAAGTTTAAAACACACTTCGATATAGTTTTTTTATATCTCACACTTGAACTATCAGTAATTAGCTCATCTTCTTTTGAATTTTTACAATATAATGTAGTTATTTTCTTATTCATAGCAATACCATTCAAACAGACTCTATGTGAGTCCATTATACACGACATTAACAATATTAAAAGACCACTTAATAAGGCAGTTAGACTCAATACTTCAGTATCAAAATTTAGGTTAAAGACCTAATGATTATATTGAGTCTGTTTGCCTTTCTACGATTAGAAGTAAAACTCCTTCATGTATCCAATTATTAAATCATCTTCTATAGAATATGTGTTTGAGATGAATTTGTCATTTACATTAAAATAAACAGATTCTTTAACATTTACTCGGTTACACTCATAATTATACTCTCTTGTGATGATTTCCGATATCTCATCATTATTGATAAGACAATTTTCATACTCTATCAACCTGTTAGTATGATTATATTTGCAGGAAGTAATTGAGTTCAAAATTAATTGTTGATTTTTAAAATCGGTTAGATAACTAATAATATTAGTCTTGTACTCATAATAATATACAAAGCTAATTTTATGTATAATTTTGTCTATGTATTCTTCAATTATCTTAACCTTATCATTATGATAGAGATATCTAAAATCAAAAATTCTAGGTCGTTTATTAAATACTCTTCCTTTAGAAAAATCACTTTCAAACATTTCCGGAAAAATATCGAAGGAATATATTCCAAACATGTTTCTTTTGCCACCTATACTAAAACTTTTGTGATTACATTTGTCCACAGTTTTATAGTATCTATCAGTATCTATTTCTTTGAAATTATCTATAAGTTTTTCCATTTTATTCTTCTGTTCTATAACATAATTATTTACTAGATTATCCAAGTCCACCACTCACTCCTGCTATAATGCTTTTTATTGTTGCTAAAGTATTCCTAACTCCTCTTTCACCATCAATAGAATATGCTGCACCCAAGGCAATTGTTACAGCTGCATGATATTCATTTGTATGCATAACCCAATGCATAGGTTTTCGAACATAAACCAGATTTTCTGGATCATTCACTCCGATATTACTCATTCTCAGAAACATTTTTGATATCCCTGCTCTAGGGTCGTTTTGTGCAACAATGTGGTGATTGTCAAATTGATTCATCTTAGAAACATTAGTGATTACCAAGGTGCTCAAAATAATTGTCAAATCTCTTCTATACTCTTTAACTTTTTTACGTACATTGCCCAATGATGGTAATTCTGGTAACTTTGGGATATCAATAACACCCGTAGCGAATAACACACCAACACTAACAATAGCTACACCTAAGATTACCCAACCTACAGGACCAATCGATATCAAACCACCTACAGCTGCAGCTTATGCCATATAACCGGTGCTGTCTGAATACATTACTGGATTGTTTTGACAATACGCATACATATTATGACCAATTATATTTCCTTGTGCCCCTAATAATCCATCTGCATTAATAAATCTACCTATTGATGCATCATAGTACCTAGAATTCAAATAGTATAAACTAATCTCATTATCATATCGATATCCACGATATCGATATGGATTCAATACTCCTATTGAAGTACCTAAACTACCATCAAT
>NQYJ01000014.1 GCA_002285055.1 Candidatus Izimoplasma sp. ZiA1 | reverse complement strand
TTCACTTGTTTCAAGTGATATGACATTAAAAGCAATTAAGATTGATGATTATTTAGATGGAGATTATAATAAGGCAATTAGTTTAGGTATTATTAATACATCATATCAAAAAGTGCTTGTCGCAAATGATAAGTTTTATGTTGAAGAATACAAGATTAATCAAGATGTTTTTAAGAGCCAAGTAAAGGTCTATGATATTAACGGAAAATACTTAGGAGCTTTTGATGATGATTTACATATGAGAATTAGTAATCAAAAAATTAGTTATTATAATGATAAATTTAATATGTTGTTGGATTTAGATAACTCATACACTTATATGTTTAAACAAGATTTGATATATAGAACGTATTTAGGAATAGTTTTTGTGTTAGTAGGAATGATTTTTAGTTCACCCTTAAATATATTAAAAAGAGGTGATGAATAATGAGTGTTTATGTTCTTATAATTATGTTTTTATTGTTATTTACTATTAGTTTCTTTAAAACTAAAAATGATGTAAAAATAATTAATAAACTAATCATTAGTTTTGTTAGCTCTAGTATTTTTGTTAATATGTTATATTTGTTTTACTTTATGTATAATGATAGTGTTTTATTGATAACTGTTTTAATGATTTTAATAGTAATCACAGCTATTTTGTTTATGATATTAATTAAAGTATCTGATGAACCAAGAAAAATGACTAAACAAGTCGTGGTTAATATCTATTATGCAACGTTAATTACTGTTTCTATTTTTGAAAGTTTTGTTTTTGTGGTTGATCGTTATTATGCAATCCTAATTTATTTCCAGATTCCAGTAATTATAATCTTAAGTGTTTCAATTTATTTTATTCAAAAATGGATTATTAGTATTGTAAATAAAAACACTGATTATATGATTAAGTATTTAATTGGAATTAGTATTGGATTAACGATCTTTGGATATAATGATGTTTTAAGAGAAACAACATATATTGATAAAATATCAGTTGTTAATGTTGATAACCGAATTGATTATTATGAAGGTGTTGATCTTGATTCGATGTTTGATGATGTTACAAAAAGTAATGCAACTATTTTTTATCAACCAGCGTATATATATAGTAATGTAAGAGCCTTATCAGTATTATTTATACTGTTAAGTGTTTCATTGGTAAAGACGGATTTAAAGGGAAATAAAAAGCACACTTAATAAGTGTGTTTTTCTTTTGGAAATTGTTATTAAAAATAAGTTAATATTAGAGTCTATTTAACTAGCTTTTTCTTTATATTTAGGGTAAAATATGATAAGATTTATTTGTATCGATGATAGGAGCAATAATATGGAAAATAACAATACACAAAATGATGTTGTCAAGCTAAGTCGTAAGTCACAACGTGAAGAAGTAGTTAAAGCATTATACCAAATGGATTTAACTACAGATTTTAATGTGGAACTGACTGAGTATGAATATATTAATGAAGCAATTACAGGAGTTATCACAAATGTTGAAAAGATTGATGAGATTATTTCAGCTAACCTTGAAAAATGGTCATTAAAAAGATTAACATTTATGGATAGAGCGATTATTAGATTTGCTGTTTACGAAATGGATTTCACAGACACTCCTTTTGAAATAGTTGTAAATGAAGCATTAAACATTACTAGAAAGTATACTGATGAAGGTAATGGGAAAATGGTAAGTTTTACTAATAAAGTTTTAGATAATATCGACAAGTACTTAAAAAAGTTGGGATAAAATGGAAAATGATAAATATTTATCAGTAACTGCGTTAACCAAATACATAAAATATAAGTTTGATAATGACACTCATTTAAGAAGTGTTTTTCTTAAGGCAGAAGTATCAAACTTTAAACATCACTCAAGAGGTCATTTCTACTTTACTTTAAAAGACAACGCTGCTCAGATTAGTGCGATTATGTTTAATAATCAATCTAAGAAAGTACCTTTTAAAGTTGAAGACGGAATGACTGTTTTAGTTGAGGGATATATTGGAGTTTACGAGGCTAGTGGGGGTTATCAAATTTATGTTAATGAGATGACTCAAGATGGAATAGGAAATCTTTATTTAGCTTATGAACAGCTAAAAAAGAAACTAGCAAGTGAAGGTCTTTTTGATCAATCACATAAACAGAAACTACCTGCATTTCCTAAAACTATTGGAGTTCTAACAAGTCCAACAGGGGCAGCTGTAAGAGATATAATCAATATTGTAAATAGGAGATATCCGTTATCAAAAATTATTATATATCCAACTCTAGTTCAAGGTGAATATGCAAAAGATTCAATTGTTGAACAAATATCTAAGGCAAATAAAGATAATTTAGTTGATGTAATAATTTTAGGACGCGGTGGAGGAAGTATTGAAGATTTATGGCCGTTTAATGAAGAAATAGTAGCTTATAGTATCTTTAAATCTAAAATCCCGATTATCTCTAGTGTTGGTCATGAAACTGACTTTACAATAGCTGATTTTGTTGCTGATTTAAGAGCACCAACACCATCAGGTGGAGCTGAACTTGCAGTGCCTAACCAACAAGACTTATTTATAAGTATTAATAACTTAAAAAGCCAACTAACTAAAAATATCAATAATCAAATTGATAGTTTAAGACAAAAAGTTTCACGAGTTGAACAATCATATATTTTTAGAGATCCACTAGTATTATTAGAAAAACCCAGTAGAAAACTTGATTTTCTCGAAGAAAAACTATTACTACTAAGTCCTAATAATCTTTTAAAACAAAACAAAGATAAAGTTAATAACTTAGTTAATAAATTAGAAACAATTACTTTAAAAAACATTACAACTAAAAGTAATGAGTTTAATATCTTAATTAACAAACTTGAGTTACTTAATCCTTTAAGTATAATGAAAAAAGGATACTCAGTAACAAAATTAAATAATAAATTTATCACAAGTATAAACCAAGTAAAAAAAGATGAAATAATTGATATTTATGTAACTGATGGATCAATTAAAGCTTTAATAAAAGAAACAAGAAAGGATGATTTATAATGGCAGAAAAATCATTTGAAAAAGCATTAAGTGAATTAGAAGTTTTAGTAAAAGAATTAGAAAATGGAAATATCGAATTAAATGATGCAGTAACAAAATATAACGAAGGTATGGAACTTGCGACTTATTGTCATAAATTATTAGAAAATGCGGAAAACGTAATTGTAAAAATGATGAAGGACAACAAAGAAGAAGATTTTGAATAACTAGAGGTGATTAGATGATAGACTTACTAAATATAAAAGACCCATCATTTGTCAAAAGTTTATCTGAACCTGAGCTAGTAGAACTAGCACAGGAAATAAGAGAATTTCTGATTGAAAATATATCAAAAACTGGAGGACATTTATCCTCTAATTTAGGCGTGGTTGAATTATCAATTGCCCTACATTATATTTTTGATAGTCCAAAAGATAAAATTGTCTTTGATGTTGGTCATCAAAGCTACACACATAAAATTTTAACAGGTAGAGCTAAAGATTTTCCTAAACTAAGAAAATATCAAGGACTAAGTGGTTTCTTAAAAAGAAGCGAATCAGTTCATGATGTTTATGAAGCAGGACATAGTTCAACTTCATTAGCCGCAGTTGCAGGAATTGAGTTTAGTAAACAATATTGTGATGAAATTGGTAAAGTTATCGGAGTTATTGGTGATGGAGCACTTTCAGGTGGTATGGCTTTTGAAGCTTTAAATTTTATTGGTTCATATAATGAACATCAACCAATTATTATAGTTAATGATAATGAAATGAGCATTAGCGAAAACACGGGTGTTATCGCTAATACTTTTAACTCTATAAAATCAAAAAAAGGTGTTAGAAAAATTAAAAGTGGGATTGATAAAATCACTCCAAAATTCGCAAGACCTTTAACTAGTAAAGTTGAAAGAAGTATTAAAGCTTTTGTTTCAAGTAATACTTTATTTGATGATTTAGGGTTTACATATTATGGGCCGATTAATGGACATGACTTTAAAGCACTATTCAAATATCTTCAAAGCGCTAAGCTAGCTAAAAGACCTTCAGTAATTCACATAGTCACTGAAAAAGGTAGAGGTTATAAGTATAGTGAAGAAGATAAACAAGGATCATGGCATGGTGTAGGACCATTTGATATTGAAACTGGTAAAATGATTAAACATAATGAGAAAAATATGCATTCATTCAGTACTATAATTGCGAAGTACATGGAAGATTACGCTAAAAATAATGAAAACTTTAATATCGTTATTCCCGCGATGATCCCAGGATGTAGCTTAAGTAATTTTAAAGAATTATACCCAAAACGTATTAACGATGTAGGAATAGCAGAGCAAATGGCTGTAACGATGGCTAGTGGTTACGCTATTAGCGGTGTTAAAGTATTTACACCAATATACTCAACGTTTATTCAAAGAGCTTACGATCAAATTAACCACGATTGTGCAAGACAAAAACTACCAGTAGTATTTGGTATCGACCGCGCAGGAATTGTTGGAGCTGATGGTGAAACTCATCAAGGGATTTATGATATTCCCTTATTGCGTCATATTCCAAATATGGTTATCGCAATGGGTAAAGATGCAGAAGATACATTTAAAATCTGTAATTACGCATTTAACCAAACTTCAAATCCGATTGTGATTAGATATCCAAGAGAAAATACATACTACGATTTTGAAAATGAAATAACAAAAGAAGCATATCAATCAACTGCTTGGGAGTACTTACAAACTGGTAAAGATTTAACGTTTATTTCATTTGGTCCAATTTTAGATTTAGTGAAAGAAACATATCGTACAAACTCAATAAAAGCAGATGTTATTAACGCTCGTTTCTTAAAACCACTAGATGAAGAAGTCTTAAAAGCGGTTTTAACATCTAATAAACCAGTATTAATTTATGAAGAATCAATTATTTCTGGTGGGTTTGCTAGTTCAATATTAGAATATGCTGCACTTAATAATTTATCAACATCTAACATTCATATTATGGCAATCCCAGAAATGTTTGTTGAACAAGGTACAAGAAGTGAGTTATTAAGATCATTAAATATGGATATTCAAGATATCATGAAAAAAACTAGAGAGTTACTTTCATGATTCGCCTTGATCAGTTTTTAATGGAAAAAGGGTATTTTGAAACAAGAAATCAAGCCCAAATTGAAATTAAAAACAACGCGATAAGCGTTAATGGTAAAATAATCAACAAACCAAGTTTTAAGATTAATGAAACTGATGATATAACGATTAATAAAACTTACAATCCATATGTAAGTAAAGGTGGACTTAAACTTGAAAAAGCACTAAAAGAATTTAACATTGATGTCAAAAATAAATATATTATTGATATTGGTTCTTCAACAGGTGGTTTTACAGATTGTCTCTTAAAAAATGGAGCTACAAATATCACATGTATTGATGTTGGAAATAACCAACTTCATGACTCATTAAGAGGACATCATGATATCAGTTTATATGAACAAACAAACTTCTTAAATACAGATAAAGAACTACTAAATAAACCATTTGACCTTGCGGTTATGGATGTAAGCTTTATCTCAAGTAGAAAAATAATAAAACACTTATTTTCAATGTTTCCAAACATCACTTTAATCTTACTTTTCAAACCACAATATGAGGTTGGAAAAGAGTTAAACAAAAACGGTGTTGTTAAAGCAATGAAAGTTCACAAAAAAGCATTAGAAGAGTTTTATTTATACATGAAAGAAATAGATTTAAATGTAAATAAAGTTACTTATTCACCGCTTAAAGGTGGAACTGGTAATATTGAATTTTTATTAAAAATATCAAACGTTAAAGAATATCAAAATTACCAACAGTCTTTAGAAGACGCTCATTTATATTTGTAGAGGAGGGTACTTATGCTAAGTTATATTAGTGTTAAGAATTTTGCGATAATTGAAAACATAGAAGTTGACTTTAAAAGTGGAATGACATCATTGACCGGTGAAACAGGCGCAGGTAAAAGTTTATTGATTGATGCAATTGGATTATTGCTTGGAGATCGCGCTAATACTACTGTCGTAAGAACCGGAGAAGCTAAGGCAAGTGTCCTTGGAATCTTTAAAATATCTAACAAGAAAATATTTGAAATCTTAGATGGTTTTGAAATTGAATATACTAATGATGAAATGATTATAAAACGTGAAATTTCAGCATCAAACAATAACACTATTAAAGTTAATAATGTTGTTGTTACATTATCGATGTTAAAAGAAATCACAAGACATTTATCTGATATTCATACTCAACACGATACACATCGTTTAATCAATCCTTTAACTTATTTAGATATTGTCGATGGATTTGATGAAGACTTAGTTAATAAAGCAAAAACTATTTATGTAGATAAATTAAATACATATAAACAAGACTTAAAAGAATATAATCGATTACTTAAAAACAATGATTCACTTAATGAACGTCTTGATTTGATTAAATTTCAAGCAAATGAAATTGAATCTCATAATTTAGTAGAAGATGAAAAAGAAGAAATTGAGAAAGAGTTAGAAAAACTAAGAAACTTTGATAAAATCTTCCAAGCTCTTAATGAAGCTTCAATATTAATAGAATCCACAGATTCTCTTGGAAACATCTATAACTCAATTAGAAAAATTGAAGATGTAAATGATTATTCAGATTCATTTAGTGAACTTACTAAATCAATGTATGAGGGTTACTATACTTTAGAAGATGCTGTTGGTTCATTAAAAAAAGAAATCTCTAACTTAGATTTTAGCCCTTATAAACTTGAAGAACTAGAAACTAGATTAAATACTCTTGAATCACTTGAAAGAAAATATAAGAAGAGTATTAAAGACATCATCTTATATTATGAAGAAATTCAATATGATATAAAAAATATTGAGAATTATGATGATATCCTAGAAAATCAACGTTTACTAGTTAAAGATAGCTATCTAGCTTGTTTAAAAGACGCAATTAATCTTACTAACATTAGAAAACAAATAGCTAGTTTTATAGAAAATGAACTAATTATTATATTAGAAGATTTAGAACTTAAAAATACACAGTTTAAAATTGAATTTTTAGATAATCCAAAATCAGATTACTTAAATCACCAGTTTGCTGAAAACGGAATTGATAATATTGATTTTATGCTTTCAACAAATATCGGTGAACCACTTAAGCCTTTATCAAAGGCAGCTAGTGGTGGTGAAATGAGTAGAATAATGCTTGGTTTAAAAGCGCTATTAATCAAATCCCAAAAATTATCATTGATTATTTTTGATGAAATAGACACAGGAGTTAGTGGTTTTGTAGCTTCTCAAGTCGCAAAAAAAATGTTGGATATATCAAAGTTATCACAAGTAATCTGTATTACTCATATCCCCCAAGTAGCGGCTGTTTCTAATCATCATTTACGAGTATCTAAAACAATTGAAAATGAAAGAACTATCGCTCATATTAATGAACTTAAACACGATCAAAAAATCATTGAAATAGCTTCAATGATTAGTGGTGAAAAAGTAACTGATGCTAGTTTAAAAAGCGCAGAAGAGTTAATAAATAGTTAAAAGGAATGAAAAATCATTCCTTTTTTTTGCAAATAAAAAAGTGAACAATTGTCCACTTTTAAGCTTGAAGCGCTAGATATAAAGTATAAATTAAACCAGCCACAGATCCTAAAACGAATCCTAAAGCTAAAACAAGAACCATAACTTTACCCCATTTAGTACGTAATGGGTTTTTAGTTACTGGAATTACTTCCTCATGATTCTTTTTAACTCTTTTTTTACTTTTCGGCATATTTTCACCTCTTATTCAAAGATATGATATAATGTTAATGTCTAACACATTATATTATAAAACATGAAAAAAGGAAAGATTTTATGGAAAAAAAATACCGAATTATATTTCATATTGATTTAAATGCTTTTTTCGCAAGTTGCGAAATGGCGCAAGATGAAAGTTTAAGAAACATCCCAATTGGAATCGGTGGTAAGAGTGACCGTGGAGTTTTAACTACTGCGAATTATGTAGCTCGTAAACATGGTGTTAAAAGCGCTATGAGCTCTATAGAAGCAAAAAGACTATGTCCAGAAATCAAACTTTTACCAGTTAATTTCCCTTTATATACTAAATATAGTGAGATTTTTTTCTCACTTTTATATGAATATACAGAAAATATCGAAAAAGCATCGATTGATGAGGCTTACCTTGATGTAACTGATATATGTGATGAAATCCATCCTCTTGATTTAGCAAAAGATATCCAAGAAAGACTTAATATTGAACATAAATTACCAGTATCTATCGGTATTGCACCAAATATGTTTTTAGCTAAAATGGCTAGTGACATGAAAAAACCTCTAGGAATTACAGTGTTAAGAAAACGAGATGTAGAGCAAAAACTATGGCCACTACCTATTGAAGAAATGCACGGTATTGGTAAAAAGACATATCCAAATCTTAAACTTCTAGGAGTAGAGACGATTGGTGATATGGTAAACTACCATGATCAATCAAAAATTAAACTGGTATTAGGCAATTCATATGAAGACTTTATTAATAAAAGTCATGGGATTGATCAAAGAGTAGTAACTCCTGATAGATACGCTAAAAGTCAATCTATTGGTAATATGAGTACATTTAGTACCGATATCTATGATTATCAAGAAGCACTTAGTCATTTTAATAAACTAGCTAGAAATGTTACAAACCGTCTTCAAAACGCTGAAAGTATTGCAAGAACAGTAACGATAACTATTAAATATAACGATTTTAAGCAAATCACAAGATCAAAATCCTTAGATGATTATACAGATAACTTTTTTACTATTTATCAAATCGTTGAGGATTTATTTGATGAAAACCAAAGTGAGAAGCCAATAAGGCTTCTTGGAGTAAGTGTTTCAAATATAAAACCTTATGAAAAAAGTATAGTTCAATTAAATATCTTTGATGCTCCTAAAGATGTAACTAAAGAAGAACAAGTAATTAAATTAATTCAATCTATTAATGATGCTTATGGTGTAAAAACGATTGAACGAGGAGTACCAAAAGACCTTAACAACAATGAAAAACATTGATATGTAGCTGTTTATATGGTATAATTTATAAGATAATTAAATAAGAATTATTAAGTATAATAAATGATAACAAATGTGGAGGAATATGTATGAGAAAAATAATGATTTTTATAGGTGCGATTTTCTTATCACTAGCATTAATAGGTTGTGTTCCTGGTGAAACAACAGATACCAAAACACCACCAGCATTTGAAAGTATAAGTGTTGCTAATCAATCTCCTCTTGAAGGTGATGTTTTAAAAACATTTTATCGTGAAAAAGAAAGTACAATTCGTGTTGAAATTGGATTAACAAATCCTTATCAGTATACGATAACTAGTATTATAATAAATGGATATAACTATCGTTTTACAAAATTTGAACAAGGTTCTGATTTTGAAACGATTATTTTGAATATACCTGTAGGTAGTTCACTTGGTGATAGTACTTATACAGTTGAACAAATTCAATACCAAGATGGGATATCTACTAAGTATGTAAATACAAGTGATGTTCAATTTAAGGTTTATGTTTATAAAGAAGTTCCAAATGCTTTATTCGAATCACAAAGTACAGATAAAGAATCAGTTAACTTATTAGTTCAGATAACTGATCCTGATATTGTTATTGCTGATGGGACTTTAAAAGCTATAATTTATCATCTTTCTCAAGTTGTTGAGGTAAAAGATCTTACCCTAGGACAAAACACAGTAGAGTTTACTGGTTTAAATGCTAATAATATATATGAAGTTAAAATTACGGCTAGTTATGACTTGAGTGATGGAAACGGATTAGTTGAAAATGACTTATTATTCTCAAGAATCTACTCGACGGAAGAAAATCAAGCACCAAGCGCTGATATATCTAATGTTGATGTAACTGCTAATAATGTTACATTTGATGTTGTTTATAATGATATATCTAATGTAACTTCACCATCTGGAATAAGCATTGGCTTATATAAAGGTGGAGAGTTAGAAGATACACTTGATATAACTGGTTCAGAAAATGGTTTAGAATTTACATTATTATTGAATGATACATTATATGAGTTAAAAGTATTATCATCATATGATTTAGCTGATGGTGGTGCTCCAATAGATAATGAAATCTTAACTACTAAAAGTTTTACAACATTACCAAGAGTAATCCCGATTCCAGAAATAAACAATTTAATCCTTGGTGAGCATTCAGTTATGTTTGACATGTCAATTGTGGATCCTACTTTGATTATTGATGGCTCAACAATCATCGCTTATATTAAAGACGGAGATACAGTTATTGAAGAAATAGTAGTCGGGTCAAAAGAAGCTAGTTTAAGTTTTAGCAACTTACTTTCTAACTACAACTTCACATTAGAAATAAAAGCTACTATAAACTTAAATGATGGTCATGGTGATCAAGAAGACCAAGTAATTTATACTCATAATTACTCTACAGTTAAGGCCTTTGTACCTGATGTAGTCATCAACTCATTTAAAGTTTCACAAGGTTATATAACTATTGAATATGATTTCTTAGATTCATCAAGTTCATTAATAAACGGTACATTCAGAGTTGAACTAAGAGAAGATAACGTGCTTAAAGATACGATTATCTTAAGCTCAACAGGTGAAAGTGTTGTAATTCCATATTCTACATTTTTCTCTAGTGATTATGAATTAAGATTTATTGTTGATTATGATTTGGTTGATGGAAACGGAAGAATTCCAGATGTCGTAGTCTTGAATTACTTCTATTCAGGGATCACATTAAAATCACCAATCGCAGAAACAACTAATGTTGTAGCTACTCAAGATAGTGTCTTATTTGATACTAATATCTTGGACAGTGATGAAACAATCGTAGATGCAACAATCTTTGCTAAACTATATATGAATAATGCATTTGTTAAACAAGTTTTATTAGATAATGCAAATAATCCTGGTGAAACATTTACATTATTATACTCAAATACATTATACCGAGTTGATATTGTAGCTAATTATAATTTAAATAACGGTTCAGGAATATTAACTGATAAAGTTATTGAAACATTTACTTTTACAACAGAATCAAAAGTTGCACCTATAAGTAGAATTGTTGATACAACAATTACTAATACTAGTATTACTGTTGATGTCTTAACAACAGATGATGATTTAACAATTTCATTGGCAACATTTATCGCAAGAATAGAATTGCTTGATGGTACTCTTGTTGAAGAAATCTTACTAGATAGAGGCGCAGACACTGTAGTATTTGATGAATTACTTAGTAATACTGACTACAGAGTTTTAATCTTAAGTGAATATAATTTAAATGAAAATACACCGAATGTAAGTTTAGAATTTGATTCGGAAGTTAATAGAACATATGAAAAAGATATTCCTACAGCTTCAATTACTAATATTATAACTTCAAAAGAAGGAATGACGTTTGATGTTCTAGTTACTAATGATACTTTATCATTATCAGCTGGTCTAGCTGCTTATATTTACTTAGGTGAAGATTTAGAAGATACAAAACCACTTACTAGTTTAGTTAATAACGTTGTTGTAACTGGATTATATAGTGATAGTGATTACACTATTGTTGTAAGAGGTGGATATAATCTAAATGAAGGTGATGGGGAAGTATTAAACGTTGTTTATGATGACGCACCAGCATCAACTTTAGATAATAATTTACCAACAACAACAATTTCAAATGTAGCAAAAGATCAAGATGACATTAGTTTTGATGTAAACTTAGCTGATATAGATACAACTAGAATTGGAACAATTACTGCTCAGTTATTCTTAAATGATGTATCAGTTCAAACAAAAACTGTAAACCTTAATGATAATTCAATTACATTTGATACATTATTGAGTAATACAAGTTATCAAGTTAAAATTTTAGGATCTTATAATTTAAGAGATAACAATGGTCAAATTGATGATCATGTATATGCAACTTTCACAATTTCTACAGATTCAAAAGCAGCTCCAGTTGCTTCAATATCAAACGTAGTTATTGACAAAAAAGAAGTATCATTAGATGTATTATTTGTAGATACAGATAATGTATCAGATTCAGAATTAGTTGGAATTTATTTAAACGATACATTAATCTTTAGCGATACATTGACTAAAGGGGATACAAAAACAATTACATTTAATACATTACTTACAAATCAAGAGTACACGATAAAAGTATTATCGACTTATAATTTAGATGATAATATTAATGATATAACAGATGGTTTATTAGCAACTATTAATATAACAACACTTGCTAATGTATTACCTACATTTGTTGATTCGGACAATGAGTTATCATTTAACTGGTTTAGTACTTTAATAACATATGATGACGAGTTTAACTTATTAGATGAAGGAACATTAACTGCTAGTTTATGGTATGATGGTGTTCAGATTGACATTAAAGATATCAATTCTAATCCATTTGCATTTACTGGAATTAATTTATTCTCTAATAGTGAATACACAATAAAAATACACGGAAATTATAACTTAGAAGATGCAACAGGACTTGTTACTAATGGTTTAATTGATGAAATAGTAATTACAACATTAGAAAATCCAAAACCTGAATTTGTGTTAATATCTGTACCTGAACATACAAATACAACTTCTGGAATGGAAGTTACAGATACTCAATTAATTGTTAATTACAATTTTACTGACATAAATGAAGTATTACTTGGTGGACCATACGTTATTGAACTTTATTTAGATGGTGTATTACAAGATACGCAACCTGCGGTTTTAGGTGATAATCAAACAGCAACATTTGATTATGAAATCTTAGCAGGGGTAGAATATCAACTAGTTATTAGAGGTGAATATTACTTAAGAGATAATGATGTAACTCATGATATTATATCTGATGTACTATTTGTATCAGAGTATCACCGTACTCCAACTGCAACAATTTCAAACCAAGTAGTTACAGCAACAACAATTGATTTTGATGTTAACTTAGTAGATCTTGATAATGTCTTAGAAGATTTATCAATGTTCGCAGTAATTAAAGATGGTGCAACTGAAATCGACCGTATCGCAATTATTAAAGGGGATACATCAGTTCAGTTTACTGGCTTAACTACAGCTACTGAATACACAATTGAAATTGAAGTTGATTACGATTTAGATGATGGACTTGGAATTCAAGCAGATGAAATAATTCAAACAGATACACAAACAACTTCATAATAAAAGAGGTGCCTAGGCACCTCTTATTTTTTTGGGAATAAAGTATCACTTGTTATTTTTGATTTTACAGTATGTGTTGTTTTATCATCTTTATCAAACTTACTTAAAAACTCATAAACCTCTTGAGTTATCTTTGTAGGAGTAGAAGCGCCACTGGTTATCGCAACCTTGTTGATACTAAGTAAATCATTAATATCAATATCATCTAAAGTTTCTATTAATATTGATTTAGTATTAGCCTCACTAATTGCAACATCTCTTAATTTGTTTGAGTTGTTAGATAATTTATCACCAACAACATATAATAAATCAATATCATTATCCATATTTTTTACAGCTTCTTGTCTGATTTTTGTAGAATTACAAACTTCATCAAGAATTAAAAGATTTGGGTATTTGTTTTTTAGAAGTTCACTTATTTTAAAGATATCATAAAAGCTCATTGTTGTTTGATTAGTTAATACGATTTTATCATTAGCAATGTCCAGTGTTTCTATATCATTTAAAGTTTCTACAATATGAACATCTTTATTAATATCTAGAACACTCTCAACCTCAGGATGAGTTTTTTTACCAATAAAGATAATATCATAGTTTTTATTAGTGTATTCTTTAATTATATCTTGTGACTTAAAAACATCATCACAAGTTGTATCAATGATTTTTAACTTCTTTCTGAGTGCTTTTCGATAAACACTAGGACCGACTCCATGAGCAGTAAAGACAATTGTTCCTTTATCAATACTATCAAGTAAATCCATTCTTGTTTTTAAAGTATCATCAATAGTGATGATACCATCACTATTAAAAGCCTCAACAATCATTTTGTTGTGGACTACTTTACCAAGGATGTAAATCGGGAAAAGCTCTTTGTTATCCTTTATTTTGTTGATTTTACTAATTGCATTTACAACGCCATGGCAATATCCACGGGGTGTTAGTTTTACTGTTTTCATATTATCACCTAAATATATTATATATTATGTCTTTTGATTTGGAAATAGAATATATATATAGTATAATGTCTACTGAGGAGAGATACTATGAATTATACAAAAAATTATATCCAAAAAGCAATTGATGATTTAGGGTTTACTAAGTATACAGAAATCCAATCATTAGTTATTCCTAAAGCATTAAGTAATAAAAATATTGTTGGGTGCAGCCAAACCGGAACTGGTAAAACTCACGCTTTTTTAATACCGATTTTTGAAAAATTAAATGAAGACTTAAATGATGTTCAAGTTGTGATATTATCACCAACTAGAGAACTTGCTGATCAAATATATCGTAACGCAGTCCACATTGCAAAGTTTAGTGAAAAACATATCGATATCAGAAAATATGTAGGTGGAACAGACCGTGATAAAGAAGTTTCAAGATTAGAAAAAAGTCAACCACAAATTGTGATTGGGACACCGGGAAAAATAAAAGATTTAGCTATCGATAAAAATAAACTAAACGTCTTTAAAGCTAAGACATTTATTATCGATGAAGCTGATATGGCACTTGAAATTGGTTTCTTAGAAGATATCGATAAAGTTGCAGGGTCAATGAAAAACGAAGTTCAAATGATGGTTTTCAGTGCAACAATTCCTGAATCATTAAGACCGTTTTTAAGAAAATACATTACTGCACCTGAAGAGATATATATTAAACCAAGAGAATTATCTAGTTTAAATATTGAACATACTTTTATCAACATTAAAAGTGATGAAAAAATTAATACTTTAAACAAAATTATCCAAGTAATTAATCCATACATTGGATTAATCTTTTGTAACAAAAAAGAGACAGTTGATGAAATAGCATCACATCTTTTTGCTAAAGGTTACAAAGTAGGTAAACTACACGGTAGTATTAGTCCAAGAGAGCGTAAACAAGTTATGCGTAAAATTAATACTCTTGAATACCAATACGTTGTTGTAAGTGATATTGCTAGTCGTGGGATTGATATTGATGGTGTAAGCCATGTAATCAATTACGAATTACCACAAGATATGGAATTTTATATTCACCGTACAGGTCGTACAGGACGTGCTGCATATACTGGTGAAGCAATTACTTTATACACACCAAAAGATGATCGTTATTTAGACTTCTTAGAAGGTAAAGGAATTAAAATTATCTATAAAGAAGTTAAAAATGGAGAATTAGTTGTTAGAAAAGACCGTAAAGAAAGACAAAAACGTGAAAAAGTAACAGCTGGATTTGATAAATTTAAACTGAACGTTAAAAAGAATGATAAAAAAGTAAAACCAGGATACAAAAAGAAATATCATAAAACTTTAACAGAAGCTAAAAAAAGATCGATTAGAAAAAGAGGAAAATAACATGCTCAAAATAGGTTCACATGTATCAATGAATGGTAAAGAGATGTTACTAGGTAGTGTCAAAGAAGCACTAAGCTATAACGCAAATGCTTTTATGATATATACAGGTGCACCTCAAAACACAAGAAGAAAACCAATTGAAGAAATGCGCATTAGTGAAGCAACAAAACTTATGCAAGAAAATAATTTAAGTTTTGATAATGTTATAGTTCATGCCCCTTACGTCATGAATCTAGCAAACCCAGACCCTCTAAAACAAGAGTTCGCAGTTGATTTTTTCACAACTGAAATCATCAGAACTGCAAAAATAGGTGCTAAACAGATTGTCTTACATCCAGGAGCACATGTTAAAGAAGGTGTAGAAGTAGGTATTAAAAACATCATTGATGGTTTAAACAAAGTTATTAAAAACACTAAAGACTTAGATGTTTTAATAGCTCTTGAAACAATGGCTGGAAAAGGTACTGAATGCGGGAAAACATTTGAAGAATTAAAAATGATATTTGATGGTGTAGAAGATAACTCTCGCCTAAGTGTATGTTTTGACACATGTCACACTCATGATGCAGGTTACAAAACCAAAGAAGACTTTGATTCAGTAATCAAAGAATTTGATAATTTAATTGGTAAAGAAAGAATTAGTGTGTTTCACATCAATGATTCTAAAAACATTCAAGGAGCATCAAAAGATCGTCATGAAAACATTGGCTTTGGTTATATTGGTTTTGATGCATTAAACTACATAGTAAATCACAAAGATTTTATCAATGTACCAAAAATCTTAGAAACACCTTATGTAGCGCATGAAGAAACACCAAAAGACAAAATATTCCCTCCATATAAAGAGGAAATAGAGATGTTTAAAAACCAGAAATTTGACGAAGAAATTCTAAATAAAATAAGACAAAAATAAAATAAAAAGTCCAAGTTGTTATTTCATAACAATATCTTGGACTTTTTTTAATGCTTTATAAATTTCTACTTTTTCATCTTCAACTAAAATCGTTTTTTCTTTTCTTTTTATATCAAGCAAATAATCAGAACTAATATCTAAAAACTCACATAACTCTTTGAGTTGTTCAGTATTCAATTTCTGATGGTCATTTTCTACCTTTGAATAATTAGGTCGTTGTAAAGAAATTACATTAGCAATCTCTTTTTGTGTATATTTCTTTTCTTTACGGACTTCTCTTAATCTTTTTCCAAATGTTTCCATATACATCACCACCCATATTGTAGCAAAATTATACATGTAATGGTCAATATGTAATATAATTAGCACTAAATAAAGAATGTGTAGTAATTATATACACTAATAAAAAAATAGAACATTTTATTTTACTTTCACACTTTAATGTGTTATAAAATAAGTGAAGAGATACCCACGAGTGTTAAGTATGGTTGGATGGGTACTCATAAGATGGAACTGGTGAGATTTTTTATAAGTCCGCCAGTTCTTTTTGTTTTGACAAAATATCCTAATTCCTTTAAAGTAAGATAAGGTGATAATATGAAAAAGATAATCAATAAAGTATTGTCTTCATCAAGTTTTGATGATTATAGTTATGTTAGTGTTAATGAGTATATTAAACAAAGATCGTTAGTTTTTTCTAACGATAATTTTAGTGATTATTCAAAACTAAAAGATTATCAAACAATTATTACCGTGCTTATGAGTTATCCAAGTGAAACAGTACCTTACAAAGGAAAAGGTTATGGGATTCTTTCAAGATATAGTTATGGAACTGATTATCATATTGTCTTAAATAAAGAACTAGATAAAGTTACAAAAGTTTTAAATGAATATGATATAAAAACTCATAGTAGTGTTGATATTTCATTTATCGATGAAAGATTTGCTGCTAGCTTATCTAATTTAGGATATATTGGTAAAAACAATTTTCTAATAAATAAAAAATATGGATCATATGTTTATTTAGCTACAATCTTAATTGATAAATTAGTAGAAGAAGATATTAATGTAAAAGATGATTGTAATGGTTGTTCTATATGCGTTGATGCTTGCCCTGTAAGCGCACTTGATAATCATCTAGATGTAAGTAAATGTTTAAGTGCATTATCACAAAATAAAGAGATTCAAAGCGTTTCAACATTAAAACATTATAAAGAAATGATTTATGGTTGTGATATTTGTCAAAATGTCTGTCCAAAAAATAAATTAATTGACTTTCATCTGCACCCTGAATTTGAACCTAGTGGTATTGAAAATATTAAGGTAATAGATTTATTTAAAATGAGTAATAAAGAATACAAAGATATCTACCTTAATAATGCATCAAGTTGGAAAGGCCCATTAATAATAAAAAGAAACGCTCTTGGGATAATAATTAACCAAAATTTAGTTGAATTTATACCAGTATTAACTGAATCTATGGTAAAATATAAAGATGTTTTATGGTATTATGAAACAGTAAAAGCAGCAATTAAAGAGATTAGGAAGTGAAACTTATGAATCATATCGTATTATATAACCCAGAAATCCCACAAAACACAGGAAATATTATGAGAACTTGTGCAGCAACTAACACAATGCTTCATTTAATAGAACCTTTAGGTTTTAGTTTAGATAAAAAAAATGTTAGAAGAAGTGCCGCTAATTATCTTGAACATACAAACTACAAAGTATATAAAGATTGGAATGAGTTTTTATCACAAAATAAAGGAACATTATTCTTTATGACAAGATACGGACAAGTATCACCTGATAAAATGGATTACAATAGTTTTGAAGAAGATATTTATTTAGTATTTGGTAGTGAATCAAGTGGTGTTCCAAAAGAAATATTAAAAGAACATTTAGATCGTTGTTTTCGTTTACCAATGACTTCTTTAGTTAGAAGTTTAAATCTAAGTAATACCGTTGCGATTGTTATTTACGAAGTATTAAGACAACAAGGATTTAATGATTTAATAACACATGAACCAGATATCTATAAAGGTAAAGATTTTTTAAGCAAATTTGAGGAGTGATTTGATGAAACCTTCATTATTTGAAGAAATCGAAATTCAAAGTTACAAACACGATGAATCACTTCATCGTATTTGGGATAAAGCTACAGTTTTATCAAGTACAGAAGAAGTTGTTATTGTCGCTAATAAAAGAACTAAAGTCATAGAAGCTAATGGCCGTTTTTGGCATACTAAAGAACCTAGTGTTACTTGGTTTTTTAAGAACCATTGGTTTAATATTATCGGGATTATAAAAAGAGACGGGATTGCATATTATTGTAATATCGCTAGTCCATTTGTTTATGATGAAGAAGCTTTAAAATATATTGACTATGATTTAGATATAAAAGTATTAGATGATTACACATTTAATATCTTAGATCGTAACGAGTATAATAAACATAAAGTGAAAATGGAATACCCAGAAGAACTAAAAATAATCTTAGAAAAAGAGTTAAATATCTTAAAAGATATGGTCGTTAAAAAAGCAGGACCATTCAATCATGATTTAGTTAATGAATGGTATAGTTTTTACTTAAATAAAAAACACAAACAAAAATGATAGCTATGTCTATCATTTTTAATATTATTTCACAAATTTAAGCAGACATTATGATAAAATATAAAAGAGGTGATTAACATGGGTAAAAAAAGATTTTGGTATTTAATTGGAATCGGAGTATTAATAATTGTTTTAATGATCTTTGTTTCAGAAGTAATCACTGTTGGTGAGAAGTTAAGAGAAGTTCATCTTTATCTAGAATATGGGTTCTATATATTAAGTGCACTTGTTATTTACTTTTTAGTATTAAACCCCCTAAGAATAATCTTATTCGCAAAAACATTTAGTTTAGATGCTAGTCTAAATGAAAATGAAAGATATCATATTTATAAGAGTGTTGCTAAAAACTTATTAAAAAGCGAATCATTAAAAGAAGAAGATAAAGCTAATCTAAAAGCTAATTTAAATAATAAAGATGAGTTAAAACACTCACTAAAAGAAGTGTTTAACACATCAATTAAAGATGAAATCAATGATTTGATTAGAATAAACTCTAAAAATGTTTTAATTAGTACAGCGATTTCCCAAAATGGAAATCTTGACATGTTAAGTGTATTAATAGTAAACTTAAAAATGATAAAAGAAATAGTAATGTTAACGGGTTACCGTCCTAGTTATATGAACCTAGGTAAATTAGCCCTTAATGTTTTAAGTACTAGTTTAGTAGCTGATGGTTTAGAGGATATTGATATGAATGAAGTTTTACCATCTAAACTTACAGAAACATTAACTGACATTCCGTTTGTTAAAACAATGTCACATTCAATTTTAAACGGAACATCAAATGCTTTACTAACTTTAAGAGTAGGAATCATCACAAGAACTTATTTATACCGTGATGCTGACTTACACTCAAAAAAAGAATTAAGAAGAATTGCTTTTAAAGAATCAGTTACACTTATGCCTGGGATTTTAAAAGATGGATTAAGCTTTTTCCCAAAAACAATAGTAAACTTATTTACAAAACCATTTAAAAAACAAAAACAAGATAACTAGAGGTGGATCATGAAAAAAATCGGAAAAATAGCATTAATAATTTTTGTAGTAGTAGTAGCAGGATATACAGTATTTGCATTATTTTTAGCACCTAAAGGATTTACAAGTGAAGAACAAGTAGTTGAAAGCTTTTTTGAAAATATCAAAAGAAATGATGTTTGCTTAACACATATCGTGTATGAAAATACTAGTTATTGTGAAGATGTAGCTGCATTATTTTCAGATAAAGATTCAATCACAATAACTACAATCGACACAATTAATGGCGAAGTATCAGTTGTTCTTGATGTTGATGATGTCGAAGTACCACTGATGTTTACTTTCACAAAAACAAAAGTTACAGGATTAAGAGGTTTAATCTACGATTATTATTATGTAATTGATTATTTAATTTAAAGAGCGGTTTCGCTCTTTTTTTTGTCAACATATGTAAAGCTAGCTTGACATATAAATAATAATGATATACAATGTAAATGTAAAGCTAGCTTTACAAGAGGTGAACAATGAAAAATATAATAAAAGAACTAAGGGAACAACAAAAAATTACGCAAAGTGAACTGGCTAATACATGCAGTGTATCAAGGCAAACAATTATATCTCTTGAAAACGGTAGATATAATCCTTCGACTATTTTAGCTAGAAAAATATCTAAAATATTTGATAAAACAATCGAAGAAGTATTTTTATTTGAGGAGGAATAAAATGGAGTATATTAAAAAGAATTATGACAAAATCTACTTACTTGTAGCTTTACTATTCTTAATGATTGATATAGCTACTACGAATGAATTAATTGAGGGAATAACATTTTTAGTTATTGTTGTTGGTTTTTTTGTCTTTGTAATACCTAAAAAACATACAATCACTGATGAAAGAATTATTAACTTAAGAAGTATTAGTGGTAATATTGCATTTTTATTATCAACAATCTATATATTACTATTTATGAGTGCTGATAGATATCTTGATTTCAGTTATTCATATTATGATTCACTAAGATATTTAGTTATCGCAATGTATATCACATATATGATTGCTTACACTACAATTAAGAGAAAAATCTAAAGGAAACTTTAGATTTTTTTAATGTATTAAGTAATTAAAAATGTTATAATTAAAAAGAATAAAGGAGGATTATTATGCAAAAAGAGATAGTTGCACCAATTAAGCTTTTAAATGAATCAGGACATCTTAATGTAGCTGGTTATGCTAAAAAGATGATTATTGATTATGATCGTTTTAAGATTAAGGCTAGTAAATTTAAAATTAAAGAGTGGGATTACTATATAGTAATGGCTGAGGATTACGCTGTTGCTTTAACAGTTGCTGATAACTCTTATATGGGATTGTTAAGTGTTTCATTTTTAGACTTTAAAAATAAACACTATAAAACAAGTAGTATCATGAAGTTCTTTACATTTGGTAAGTTAAAACTACCAAATACAACAAAAATAGGAGATATTGTTTATTCTAGTAAAAAGATAAGCATCAGTATTACTAATGATGGAAATAAACGTGTTTTAAGATGTAATATGCCTAATTTTGATAATAATAAATCATTTATCTGTGATATTACATTATTTGATGAACCTTCTGAATCAATGGTTATCGCAACACCATTTAAGGAAAACAAAAAAGCGTTTTATTTTAACCAAAAAATAAACGCAATGAAAGCTTCAGGAAAAGCTATCATTGGTGATCAAACATATTTGTTTGATGATAAATCATTTGGTACTTTAGACTGGGGTCGTGGTGTTTGGACATATAAAAACACATGGTACTGGGGAAGCTGTTCTGGTATTGTAAATGATAAACGATTTGGATTTAATATCGGTTATGGATTTGGTGATACATCAAATGCTACTGAAAACATGATAATTTATGATGGTAAAGCTCATAAATTAACAGATGTTACCTTTAATATCCCTAAAATTAACGGTAAAGAAGAGTTTTTAGAGGAATGGACATTCACATCTAGTGATAAACGTTTTAATATGACCTTTACACCGATTCTTGATCGTTATGATAATACTAACTTATTATTACTAGCAAGCAATCAACATCAAGTATTTGGATACTTTAGTGGAACATTCGTATTAGATAATAATGAAGTAATAACTTTAGATAAACATATTGGATTTGCGGAAAAAGTTATGAATAAGTGGTGATTAAAAATGACAAAGTTGTTTTTATTATAGTATGACTAACGGTCTCCAACACCACAAAATCAACTTAGAAGTCATTTACTGACTTCTTTTTATATGGTAAAATACTTTAGAAGGAGATGATTTAATGGGAGTTAGAAAAGAGATTACAAAAGAAATAGCCAAAGAGACAGGGAAACTTGTTCCTGAATTATATATAGATGCTATCAAGCCAACAATGATTATAGTGGGAGAAAGATTATCAATGATTGCCGATATGATTTTAAGCCCAATTGAATTTCTTGGTATTGGAAAAAAAAGGTTAATTGATTGGATGAGTACAAGTGTCGCACTTGAATTGCGAAATGTAATAGATGAAAATATAATTGAACCTGATCCAGTCTTAGCTGTTCCAATTATTCAGCAAATTAGTTACTCTTACGGGCATGAACACTTACGAAACATGTATGCAAAGTTGTTGGCTAAATCTATGGACAAAGAGATGGCAGGCTATGTCAGAACAGCATATGTTGAGATATTGAAGCAGTTATCTTCAATGGATGTTGAGATTTTTGAGCAATTTGATGCAACAAAAGTAGGTAAAGCATATATATTGTTAGGTCATAAGCTCACTTCGGAAGACACTTCATACAAGCTGGACTATGACATGATGCATACAATTTTAAGATGTAAATACACTTTTTTAGAAGTCAATTTATGTATTCAAAATTTGTCTAGGTTAGGATTAATAGAAATTCAACGTGACCTGGCAATAAATAATGATAAACTGTATGAGGAGATAATGGATTTGAAAGAGTACTCAAGTGTTTTTGAAGAGGAATGCTACGAATGTGATGAGTTGGTATATATCAAAAGAGGTCAGATAAAATTAACATATTTTGGGTATGAGTTTATGAAGTTAGTTCAGGGTGAATAAAATTAAATAGTCAAAATGTTTAATATTTATTGTTGTATCTCCAATATCATAGTATTAATGAAGGGAAATAATTATGGCATATAAGTATGATAACAATAAAGTTGCTAAAATAAAGATGAATGCGAACATGCTAATTTCAGAAAGGTATTCATTAGAAATCGATCTAAAAAATAAAGGGAAAGAATCTATCTTGATCATAATGCAAAATCCAAGTAGAGCAAACTATAAAGTATCAGATAAAACAATTAATAATCTTATAGAGATATTTTTTCCAAATAAAACTGTATCTAAACTTTACATAATGAATTTATTTGTTAAATATGGAACAAAGCCGTCAAGTGTTACTGGAGCATATTATGACTTGATAGGAATGACGAAATTTGATATTGATGAATATTTTAATAGATTAGCATTAAAGGCCGATAAAGTAGTAGTTGCCTGGGGAGGAATACCACAAAAGGGGACTCTTAAAGAATGGCATGTGATGAGGAGTAGTGAGGTATTGTCTATAGTTATGGAACGTAATTATCCAATATATTGTTTTGGAAAAACGAAAACAGGATTTCCACTTCATCCAAGAAATTTATCAACCGCAACATTGAAATACTACACATGTTAATGTGGTTCAAAACATTATTTTTTTAAGATTCATAATGAATTTGCTCTCATGTTAATATTAATTATGATTTGTCCAATCTGTCTCCAACACCATTGGTTGGAGTTAGATTGTAAAGATTTATTTGTTCTGAAGGGAGATGAGTAAATGAAATGGAAATGGCATTTACCTGCATATTATTTTGTTGGATTATTAGTTTTATATTTTATTACAAGTTTTATATTTCGTGACTTTTATTTGGTGTTTCATATTATCTTATTGTATTTACTTCCAATATACCTTGTATATAAGTTGATTTTACCTGAGATAAGGAATGAAATTGAAATGCGTAAAAAGGTCATTATTGGAAGTTATATGTTTATAGCTTTTGGAGGAACTATAGTTCTTTATACATTATTACTGAAAGTATGGGGGTGACAAGGATGGGATGGAAATGGCATGTACCAGTTTATTATTTTATCTTATGTGTTTTATTTAATGTAGGAGTTCTTTATTATTTAGATTATTATGATACAACTCCAATAGCTAGTGGGATAAATCAGTTTACTAGAACATTTTTAGCAGTTGCACCTATTGTTATTTTTCTAATATTGGTTATCCCTGAGTTATTTAAAAAGGATCAAGATTATGTAAAGTTAATACTTTTTAGTATGTATAGTTTAATCACATTGTATGCAATTTCTGGCATATGGAGTGTATTATCAATGTATAAGTAGTATTTGTTATAAAGGTGAGGAAGCAGTATGTGCTCTCAATAGATGATATCATCATATAATTCATGATGAACATTGTCTTTACTTCTTTTTAGTGCTCTTAATGCACTATCAATTAGTTCTTTTTTTATTTCCAAATTTTTACTCCTGGATTATATTTTTCTAGCCTTGAATTTCTTCCAAAGCTATTGATTCATGTATTTGTGTATCTTGAATGATATTACATGCTTTTTTCTTTGTTTCATCATCAAAACTTATATCTTCAAGTGCTGCAATGGCAGCCATGTAATTTCCTTTTGCTTTTTCTAAGTTTTCTATCATTGATAGAATGCCTACCTTAAACATATAATCACTCTTTTTTTATATTAAAAAATAGACGTGTTATATGTCTATCATTTGTCTTTTTAGCCTCCAACACCGTTGGTGCGGGTTCAAATCCTGTCACCCCTGCTACTATATAAACTAAAGAAGCTATATAAGGTTTTTTTTGTTACAATATTTCTCATTTCCATCAGTGAGACCGTTGTTCAGTGACTTTTGTCTAGACCTTTGATATAATGGTTTTGTTATAGATAGGAAGTGGAATGGATGAAAATTACCGATTATAAAGATGAGTTATACTTTTTTGACAGGTATGTGCACAACTTTAAAAAGTTTGAGCCAGTAATGGCTATGTTTGATTATCTATATGATGAGTTCATAAATGTATATGATGTGACTAGGAAAGATATTACGAAGATTAAAACAGGGAAAGATATTGTTCTTTATACATTCCTATACAATCTTTCATCAAGTGCTTCATCATTACTGAAAGATTATCTTCTAGATATAAGATCACTTACTGAACCGTTAATGATTCGTAATATAATTGAAACTATAGTTATTTTTAATACTATTTGGAAACATGAAAATCGGGACAAGTACATGGAACTTTTCTTTTTACATCACTATCTTCAGGAATACAATTTTATAGTTAATCACAATGTTAAGATTTATGGAGAATCAGTTTCACCTAATATTTTAAGTATGTACGAGCTAGCTATGAAGAAGTTTGTTGAGTTTCATAATGTGAAACCAAGTGAGGCAAATAAGATTTTTCAGAAACGTATGGGGTGGGCATACAGGATTATTCCTGAAAAGAATAACTGTAAGATAACGGATTTAGTTAGATTAAGTGAGGACATTTATCTTAAGGAGATATATTTAAATAAAAACTTGAATTCAATAATTCATTTAAGGGATTTTGATTTCAATATAGATGGTATTACACTTGTTGGAGTATTTAAACTTGTTGAGGTAAATATAGATAAACTATGTCGTATATTAAATATTAGAAGAAAGAAAAAGACTGTATATCAACTTTCAAATGAGTTTTCAGAGACTATATATAGGAACAATATTGAACCTATTTATAAGCCTTTATATGAGAAGTTTGGTTTAAATGATTTATATAAACAGACTATAAAAAAGATGAGGAAAAACAATGATCTAAATGATTTTTTTAAAGCGAGTACAAGATTTGAGTTTGAAAGCAAAGCTTATTCGGCTGGCTATTCTAGAGTATTTGAGATGAAAGTAAGAAAAAATTTGTTTGTATTCGATGAGTCAGAGAGGTTGTTCAATCATGTATCATGTAAAGAGATACATGAACTTCATATGGTTATGTTGAATATGGAAAGTGACTTAGCGTTTGGTTTTGAGAATGAATATAAACTCAAATACAGATATTTTGTTGACTTGCTTATATATGTTTTTAATGGGAGTTCTGTTCAATCAAGTTTTGAGAATTTTATAAGCCAAAAACTAAGGTCTTGTTTAGATGAAGTTGAATCAAATCATCATTTCTCTCTATATCATGAATCATGTAATTTTGTTCATCCAAATGTGTATGGATATTATGGACAGTATTCAAGGAAATTAGAGTATATTAATGGATATTATGTTTCTATAATGAGACTTTACAATGTCTTTTATTATCAAATGCTTTCAAGAGTTCCTTTGAGTACTAAAGTATATAATGAGCACATGTATGCCACTAAATTGTTTGATGATAAAATTAATTTATTATTAAAGAGAGCAAAAACTTATAATCAAACAGTATAGAAAAAACACTCATTTATTGAGTACTTTAATTGTATAATCTGAAATATTCTTTATGGAGATCATCAACATTGATATGTAGATAATTTTGAGTTGTTTTGAGACTAGTATGTCCCATGATTTGTCTTAATACTTCCATATTTCCATTTTGTTTTACAAAGTTACTAGTAAAGGTATGTCTCCATTTATGAGGATTAATTGTTATATCAATACCAAGTTTTTTTCTAAGTCTTTAACATATTGTTTCTACTGAATAATTTTTAAGGATATCACCAGTTACAAAATCAATGAAAATATAATAGTCCAGTTTAGCATTATGAAGATATAGCGTGATTAAGTTTTTTGTTTCTTTAGTGTAGAATACATATCTTTCTAAATTTGTTTTAGTTCTCTTCACATGTATAGTGTTTCTTTAAAAATTAAAATCATTCACTTTAAGATTAAGTAACTCGTTTAATCTTAACCCAGTCTCATGAAAGAGTCTAAACATAATATAGTTTCTCTGTAAGATTCGGTTGTGTTGATTTCTTCTATAATAGTTGAAAATAACATGTATAGTTTCTAATGGTATTGTGTTTATAATCTTATTTACTTCAGGTAACTTATCAAAGTTGATTTCTATTTTACATGCATAACGTAATGTTTGTCTTAAGGTTCCAATATACTTGTTAAGAGTGCGATTAGAGATATCAATATTTCTTTCTCTTTGCTTGATTATAAAATCAAGCAAGATATCTTCTGTTATATCTTCACATTTCATATAACCCAAATACTGTGATAAGATCCCAATTTTACCTTTGTAATAATCAACTATTCCTTTTGAACGAGTAACCATTAGATACTTCTTATACTTTTCTATTGCATCATTCACTAACAAAGCCGTCCACCTCACTTTTGTAATACTTAATGTATATACGATTAGGGGGGTGTTACCTCCTCCCTCCCACGATTATTTCACCTTCGTTTTCAACGATAAAATAATCATTTGGGGTAATAAAAATTCTCGAAACGAGAACATCTAATTCAATAATAAGTATCTCAAATTGAGAATAAAAGTGATATAATGTGAGTTGAGGTGATTCCATGGAGAAAGTGAAAATTGGAAGTAAATTGAAAGAGTTAAGGAGTTCTTCGGGGATAACTCAAAAAGTTATTGCTAATCATCTAAATATTAGAGTAAATTCATACTCGCAATATGAAAATGACATTCGTCAACCTGATTATGATACTCTACGAAAAATAACTGAATTCTATGAAGTTACTATGGATTATTTATTCGGATTTGAGTCGGGGGATGATCTTGTAGAATTAAGACTTATGATTAATAACTTAACTAAAGAGTATAAGTTGATCCAAAAAATGATTTCTAGTTACAGAGAAGACAACGAAGCCGATTTAGGAACTATATTCAATAACATAGAGACTTTTAATGAAAATAAGAATAAAATGATGGAGCTACTACTTATTGATCAGTTTGAAAAAGAAAAAAAATATCTATTAAAATAAATGATGGAGTGATTCTATGAAAATATACAAAGATTTTTCGAAAGGTAATAAAGTTACCCTGTATAATGGGGATTGTTTTGATCTACTGAAAACAATACCAGATGATTCAATAGATCTAGTTATCACTTCGCCACCATATGCAATGAATAGATCATATGAAAAAGCAAGTGATGATGTAAATACTTTTATTGATCAACATAAATTGTTATTACCTGAAGTTAATAGAGTTCTAAAAAAAGGTGGTAGTATTTGTTGGCAAGTTGGGTACTTTGTTGAAAATAAAGTGATAGTACCATTAGATGTACATATTTTTAACATAATTGAATCATTAAATATTAATTTGGACAAAGAAGATAAATTTTATTTAAGAAATAGAGTTATATGGAGCTTTGGTCATGGGTTGAATTCAAAATTAAGATTAAGTGGTAGACATGAGACCATATTATGGTATACAAAGGGGAATGAATATGATTTTAATTTAGATGAAATTAGAGTGCCTCAAAAATATCCAGGAAAAACACACTATAAAGGACCTAAAAAAGGAGAACTAAGTGGGAACCCACTAGGTAAGAATCCGACAGATGTGTGGGATATTCCAAATGTAAAGGCCAATCATGTTGAAAAAACAGTTCATCCTTGTCAATTTCCAATTGCAATACCACAGAGGTTAATTAAAGCATTAACTAATAAAGGAGATACTGTTTTAGATCCATTTAATGGAGTTGGATCAACAGGTGTAGCCACAATAATAGAAGGAAGAAAATATGTTGGCGCTGAAATTGACAAAGAATATTACGAACTATCTAAGAACAGATTTAAAGATATTCAAAAAGGAACCATCAGAATTAGAGAAGATAAACCAGTATTAAAACCAAATAAAAAATCTAAAGTAGCAATAAAACCGAAGCATTTCTTATAGGAGGACAATATGGCTAGAGGGGTAAGAAGACGAAGAAGACCATTAACGGACCAGCAGAAGTTAGAACGTCGAAAAAGAAGTTTTAATAGATCAATTGCAAAATTGTTTACAAAAATGGGTTTTAGACATATTAGCACTAATGGTGTTGACATAGCTTTGAATAATAGGACTGTAGAAATCGATAATTTATTCATCTACAAAAATATAATAATATGTGTAGAGGACACGTTCGAACATAATGGTATAAGTAGGCATTTATTAAAGAAAAAAGAAGCGGCCGAAACAATTGATAACGAAAAAACGAAGTTCATTAATATATTGAAAAGAGATTTTAGCTTAAATGATCATCTTTCACTATTTAGAAGTAATAGAATTATCATCAAACATTTATATGTTCCAAATGAAAAGACTGGTAAATCAAAAGAAGCTTTAACAAGATATGCACCATTAATTGTGATTGAACCGGCACTTCACGAGTACTTTAAAATTATTCAGAAATCTTTGGAGTTTTCAGCTAAATTTGAAGTTTTTAGGTATCTTAATATTCAAAAAAAAGATATAGGTGCAAGATCTGCTGGAGCATCAACTGAAGAGTTTACACAACCAATTATATGTCCTAAGGATTTCACTGGATTGAACAATAAAGTTCAGATTGTGTCATTTATGATGACACCTGATTTCCTAATAAGAAACGGATATGTGTTGAGAAAAGATAATTGGCAGGAAAGATCAATGGTATACCAAAGATTAATTGCACCAAATAGAATAAAAAGCATAAGAAAATTCATTGCTGAAAAAGAGTCGGCTTTCATAAATAACGTTATAGTTGGGTTGCCTCGTTCAACTAAAATTTACAAGAAGTATTATGATGATAATAATAATGAGGAAACTGAACAAATAACAAACTTTGAAGATATCAATGAAAATGATAACTACTCTATAACAATCCCAAATGAAATGAACTCTATATGTATAATCGATGGCCAACACAGAATATATGCTCACTATGAGGGTTCTGACAATTATGAGGATCAAATTTCATTATTACGAAATCAACTACATCTATTAGTGACCGGGATAATTTATCCTGCTGACATGTCTGATGTTGACATAATGCAACATCAAAGTGATATATTTGTAGACATTAATAAGAATGCTAAACCTATTCCATCAGAGGTAATAATTCATATTGAGTCTAATAGAATGCCATTTGAAGCAAAATCAGTAGCTAGAAAAGTTGTAGAGTACTTAAACAATAGAGAAAATGGTGTTTTTCATAATAAACTTGAGATTACGAAACTTGATAAGGCTAGAATAAAAACCTCATCAATTGTTAAATACGCATTAAATTATCTTGTAACAATTTATCCTTCTGAGGGGAAATCAAGTATGATAGATGTTTACGATAGTAATAAAGCTCAAGAATTAAAGGGTGCTCCAACTCTGGATAAACTCAATGAGTATGTAGAGTTTATTGGAAATCATTTAAATACTTATTTTAGTGCATTGAAAAGTTCAAAGAACACAATTTGGAATGATGAATATTCAAAAATCCAATCTGTAACAGTTATCAATGGTTTCATAATGTCTTTAAACACTTTGATCAACAGAAATAACAGACTTTATGATTTTGATTACTATAAAAATGAGTTTGATAAAATTACTATGAATTTTAACAAAGGTGATTTTATGTATGCTTCGAGCCAATATAGAATGTTCTCAGAAGAGATGTGTGAGACTATATTTTTAGTAGAGGAAAGTGACACCATAGAATGATATTGTAATCAAGAAGCCGTGATTGGCTTCTTTTGAAGTGAATTAATATGAAGGGAGATTTAGGTGCATGGATCACAATTTAGAGGCAAAGAAGATTTTTAATTATTTAGTTTTGTGGGTTCAAATCTTTCCTGGATGCTAAAAAAAACGTAGCCATATTATGGTTACGTTTTTTGTCTATATTGATAACTGTCCTTTAGGGTATCTAAATTTATGGTTTTCTGCATATAGTAGTCTTGCTTTCTAAGTTTCACATAGTTAACAAAGCTAAAAAGTTAAATATAAGATAAACTTCACATATTAAATATCTTTACTAAGACCTTACTCCTTTGTATAACCTAATCTAGTATACTGGCAGTATAATGTATCTTAATTTCAGTAATGAAATTATCTTCATGTGGTTCAAACCATGAATCGACAATGGGTAGATTCACGATGTACTCAATAGGAGTTAGTCGATTTTCTTTCATGTATTTCTTTGCTTTTCTATAAGTGTAATGTAAGTCATCGTATTTTCCGAAATGAATAATGCTTACATAATTGTGTTTGGGTATCTTTAATACTGGAAATGAATAATTATCTGTATTTACTTCATATTGATAGTACGCGATGTTATAAAATACATCATTAAGGAAATCCTTTGAGTTAAGAAGAACCTGATATCTACTTGGAATAGTGTCAGTGGTTTCTTTTCGCTCATTCAATATCTCCTTTAATTGATTTCTTGGTGTGATGTAGTCATCATTGCCAATTAACGACTTTACTCTTAAATATTGTTTTTTAGGTTCAGTAAGCAATAATATCTCGTTATTTATTTCTCTTTTAGAAGAGGAAGTAGCATACTTAATTTTATTACTTATGTAGTTTTTTGCCTTTCTCAATCGATTGATTTCATCATCTATTTTAGATATTTGGCTGGACATTGTTAGAATCAATGAAGATCTAGATTCTTCATTTAAAAGTTTCTTGATTTTATCTAAAGTCATTCCAGAATTCTTTAAGGCAATAATGATTTCCAATCGTTCTAAATTCATGTGATTGTAATATCTGTATCCATTATCATGAGTAAAGTTTGGTGTTAAGATGTCTTTATTGTCATAATAAATTAATGTTTGATTACTGATTCCGTATTTTTTTGCAACTTCTCCAATTAAAAAATGATATTTCATAATTATTCTCCTTGACATTATAGTAACTATAACCTTTATTATAGAGTTATAACACAAGAAAAACAAGAAAAAAATATAAAGGAGTGTATTTATGAAAGGAAAAATTATATTGAATTTGGCAATGAGTTTGGATGGATACATAGTTGATAATAATGGTAACTATGATTGGATTAGAGGTGATGGAGATGAATCTTTAAACACAGTTGAACAGTATGAACTATTTGGATTAATTGAAAGATATGACTATATTGTTATGGGGTACACATCATTTATTGAGTTTGGACAAGATGAACATTGGAAGAACAAAAAATTGATTGTGGCTACACATGAGAAGTTAAATAACACAGAAAATACTACATTCGTGTCAGAGGAACTTATACCGTTAACAAAGAGACTTCGTGATCAAGGACATATGATTTGGTTATTTGGTGGGAGTTTATTGACAGATAATTATATTAAAGTAAATGAAGTAGATCAGTATGAGGTTGCAATCATTCCAATAATTCTTGGGAATGGTAAAAGACTGTTCCTTGATGATAATCCAAAAATTAAGCTTCATCTTAAGAACTACACAATAAATGAAGGGATACCTTTACTAATATATACGAAACGAGGGTCACATGAGTAATATTGTTATAAAGGGAGCAAGGCATAACAATTTAAAGAATATTGATATTAAGATTCCAAGAAACCAGATAACTGTTTTTACAGGATTATCTGGTTCTGGTAAATCCTCACTCGTGTTCGAGACAATAAATGCTGAAGCCCAAAGACAGATGTTAGATTCATATACAAGTTTTCAAAGAAGTAGATTACCAAAGTATAAGAAACCTAAAGCAGACTTAATCGAGGGTATTTCTCCTAGTATCTTTTTGAATCAAAAAAGGTTTTCTGGAAGTTCTAGATCTACTTTGGGTACTGTGACTGAAATATATACAGAGCTAAGACTATTATATAGTAGAATGGGATCACCCGTAGTTGGGGCTTCAAATAAGTTTTCATTTAATTCTCCACATGGAATGTGTAGACATTGTAATGGAACAGGGAAATCTGTGGAAATAGATTTAGATAAACTGCTAGATGAGAATAAGTCCCTTAATGAAGGGGCAATTCAGTTTCCTGATTATAAGGTGGATTCAATCATGTTTAAGCAATTACTTCTAGCAGGTTTGTTTGATATAGATAAAAAGATTAAAGATTATACTGATGAAGAGAGATACAACTTGTTAAATGTGAAAAATATTAGAATTGATTATGGTGGTAACACTGGTATGGTAATGCAGGGAAATTACGAAGGAATTATCCGAAAATTAAATAAACTATATCTAAATAAAGATATAAATAGTCTGGGTGAAAGAAAACGTAAAATGATCAGTAGATTTATATTAAATACTGATTGCACAGTCTGCAATGGTGCAAGAATCAATCAAGAAGCATTATCTGTAACAATAAATGGGAAGAATATTCATGAGGCATCAGTTCTAAGTATGGATGAGTTGATTGTATTTTTAAGCAATATTAAGGACTTAAGATTTAAAATCATACTAAGTCAAATAAAGAACAAGGTAAAACATTTGATAGATCTTGGTATTGGTTATCTTACTTTATCAAGAGAAATATCTACACTCTCTGGTGGTGAAGCTCAACGTGTTAGAATATCAAATCAACTTGGAAATAGTTTAACAGAAATGATATATATTTTTGATGAACCTAGTGTAGGTCTTCATTCAAGAGATGTTCACTTGCTAAATGAATTTTTAGTTCGTTTAAAAGATAAGGGGAATACTGTTTTAGTTGTAGAACATGATCCAGAAGTAATTAAGATAGCAGATAGTATTGTTGAGATTGGTCCAGGTTCGGGTAGTAAGGGTGGAAACGTTGTATTTCAAGGGTCTTATGCAGACATGATAAATTCTAATACAGTAACTGGAATAGAATTATTCAAAAAAAAATATGTAAAAACAAATACAAGAACATATAATGATACCTATAATATTTATAATGCTACTAGTAATAACTTAAAAAATGTTACAGTTGGTATTCCAAAAAGGATATTCACTGTCATAACAGGAGTTGCAGGAAGTGGAAAATCATCTTTGATTCATAATGAGTTCATTAAAGAATATAATGATGCCATTGTTATAGATCAAAATCCTATAGGAACTAGTAACTGATCAAATCCAGCTACATATATTGGGGTATTTGATGAAATAAGGAAACTCTTCGCAAAGAAGAACAAGGTATCTGAATCATTATTCAGTTTTAATTCAAAAGGAGCATGTTCTATATGTAAAGGAAAAGGATATGAGGAAATTGAAATGGCTTATATGGATCCAATTAAAACAACTTGTGAATCTTGTGGGGGCACAAGATTCAATGATAAATCCAAGACATATTTATTTAATGAGAAAAACATTGTTGAAGTATTGGATATGACAATAATTAAAGCGATTGAATTTTTCAAAGATATTTCTATTTCAAGCAAACTAAAACTATTAACTGATGTAGGATTAGACTACTTGAAACTTAATCAACCATTATCAACACTTAGTGGAGGAGAAGCACAAAGAATTAAACTTGCATCTAAACTACACCTAAGCAACGAAACATATATTCTAGATGAACCAACCACAGGATTGCACATGAGAGACATCAAAAAAGTAATGAATATCATAGATGATTTAGTTTCAAAAGGGAATACTGTGATTGTGATAGAACATAATCTTGATTTCATATTACAAGCTGATTGGATTATTGATATAGGACCAGAAGGTGGAAATAAAGGTGGAGACATCATATTTGAAGGTACTCCTGGGGAAATAATTTCAAGAGGATATGGATATACGTCACAACGATTAAAAAACTACATAGACAATTAGTATTTACAAGTGGAGATCCTTTATTTATCAGTATTTTTTATACAGGTGTAGGTACTGCTTTAGTTATAATAATATACTCAATAATCAAGTTTAAGTATTTTAAAAATGCAAGAATAAATTTTATCAAAGAGTTTCAAGAGAAGATTGAAAAAAATAAAAAGATTATTGTTTCAAATATACAAGATGTAAACAACTTAAATCCATATGAGTTTGAGTCTTTTGCTAGAGAGTATTTTAAGTTAAAAGGGTATAGAGCTTGGACAACTCAAAAATCTCATGATAATGGTGCAGATGTAGTTGCTGAAAAAGGTAAGAATAGAAAAGTTATACAAGTTAAACATAGTAAAAAATCAATTAACCCATACGCCATATATCAGGTAGTAAAAGCAATAGATTCATATGAAGCTGATAATGGAGTTTTATTTACTAATAGTAAACTAACTAATGGAGCAATCCTTGATTCACAAAGGTGTGGGAATATTGAAGTTATTAATGGACATACTATAAGTAAGTATTTAAGAAATAATGAACCAATAATTATAAGAAAATAGAAAAAGCTATAAAAAATTATTATTAGTAAAAGAAACTAGCATACAGTTTTTAAACTTTGTAGTTAATAAGAGCAAATATATGTTCATTTAGAATAAATAACAGTAAGCCGTATCACAAATAATTGCAACTTATGACATGTATAGCATAAAAAAGCCCTTTTGGGCTTTTTATTTTGGGTCTTATATGACCTGTTATTTATAATATGATGTGGTATGATATAAATAAGAAACCGTAAGGGGAAAACTATACAGTCCTCTCAAGGGCTGTTTTTAAGGAGGGTATATAAGATGTCATTAATTATTACAACTTATGTTAGAGAAGGTATTGTATTCTCTAGTGACAGAAAACTTTCAATTAGTAACAAATCAGTTGGGATTAAAAATGTGACTCAATCTGATTCTGCACATAAAACATTTGTTACTGATACAATATATAGGGCTTCTGCACAAGAAGTTTGATGAATTTGAAAAAGCTTCTTTGGAAGAACATCAAGAAAGATTTAATTCTTATTATATGATAAGATTCCATAATCATTTTGAAAGATTAAGTTTATCGGATTAATATTTATATAGGAGGTAATTCATGGAAGAACTATATCGTAAAATAGGGTCTTTGATTCAAATTGTTCAATACATTGAATATAATTTAGTTGAAGTCGCACGATTGAGGAGAATCTTGACGATATTTGATAATAAAAGCAGTGTACCTAACAAAGTATTTGAACAAGCAGAATCAGAAGCTGATGATTTGAGAGAAAAATTATCAAACAAGACTATGGGGACTGTAATAAAAACTATAAAAAATTTCTATGTATTGAACGCTTCTCAAACAGAAGAACTTGAAGAAATTTTAGGGAAACGTAATGATTTGGTACACCACTTTTTTAAGGAGAATGACTTTGAAGAACAAGCAAAAAATTATTCATTCATGATTAATCGAAAGGGATATCTTGGTAACTTCTTAACTCAAGCTGAGAAATATAATTCTTTTCTTGTAGACCTTATAGATCAATTACAAGAGGAGTATGATGATATTGAGTAGATTGACTAGAATCTCGCTCCCCAAAGAAGAGTACTTATTGTTGTTAGGTATATCAATCTCTATTTTCAGCTCAAATTATTCCTTTTTGATAGAGAACATTTTGAGAAATGATACTCAACAACTGTATAATTGGCACGATCTTGTTGATGTTAATAGAATGAAGAAAATATATAGTGCTGTTCAGAAAACTATTCCCCAAGAACATGTTGAAGAAATTATTGAGTTGTTAAGAGAGATAATTAATTTAAGAAATCGAATTGTTCACAGTTTTAGAATTACGAGTAGTACAAACGAGCAGATTTTGGCAACTAAAAATCCGGATACTCAACAGCAATATGAAATTAACGAGGAGTTTCTTAAAGCCTTCATAGATTTCAATAATCAATTAAGTGATAGATTACATGATTTGAGAGGGTTCTAATGTCTCACACCTTAAAAAAGGTTCATATATAATCAATAGTAAGTTGCAACTAAAAGTGATACGACGATGCACCATAAATAATTGCAACTTATGACATGCGCGGCATAACAAAGACCTTGTAGGCTTTTTATATTGGACCAAGGACAGATTTGTTCTTACAAATAGCATAAAATTATAGTATAATAATACGCAGATGACCAAAGCGGTTCCCACTGATTAATAACCGCTTAGTCTACTATATGACCTAAATATTGAAATATAATTATGGTATAGTTTAAGTATTATGGGACGGGGGGAAAAGTCTATGAAAAAATGTATTAATTGTGGAAGTGTAGTTACAAGAAATAATGAAGTAAAGGTGTTTCCGGAATGGTTAATTAAAAAGACAGGAGATATTACAAGAGATTTAACATTAGGTGTTGATTTAAAGGCTATTTTAGAACAAGAACTAAAACCAAGAGTTCTAACATTGCCTTATCTTAGTTTCACTACTGTAGAGTGTGAAAAATGTACCACTACATATTTTGATGACATCATTGAATCTGTATTTAAAAAAGTTGAAAACTCTTTGGAGTTAGATATTGAAGAAGTGAATATTCTTCTTGATTGGTTTGATAAGTTACGTATATCACTTTGGCTTGGTGAGTATAAAATGAGTAGTAATCCATTTAATATTAAACCATCATTTGGTGTCAAAACTAGAATGGGTACAAAAGATAGAATCTTAGTTGTCTATAACTTGAAAGAAGACAAAGGATTGAATATTCTTGGTGCGAACACTCCAATATTCCATAACTCACAAATCTGTTTTGGATTAAGAGTGAATGACTTATTCTTTATAAGCATTTCAACAGATAATATAGTTGCTAAGAATGTAAATGGTATTGTAAATAATGGGTTAGGGATTATGAAAGATGATGAACTTATCATTTTGAAAAATGACCTAAAGTCCAAAGAATCAGATACTCCTATTGAAGGATTAAGTTTGCTTGAAACAGGCAAAGTGATTGCTCAACATATTCATCCAGTAAGAGTTGATGGGAAACCACTAGATTTTACGAAACCTGTTGAGATGAAAGATATTAAATTTGAGAAAGAAACATTTGTAAAAAGAGATGGTTCCTTCATTGGTTTTAGTGAAAACGACAAATACACATTAATAGATCAAACTAAAATAGATTGGGTAGAGAATAGTATGAATCTATCTAATTGTGTTCTTGATGTACAAAAAGATGTTTATGATTTTTTATATAATCAAATGTTTCCTAATAAAGATCAAGCAGATGAAAGAATGCTGAAATATTTTGAATACATAAAAACTCTTCAAGAAACATTAAGAGAAGTAACGAACAAGGGTGTACAATAATGGGGGAAGTTAAAAATGTGCATAGACTTCAAGTTGATGACTTTTTCAGTGATTTTAACTCATCAGTTGAACCAACTATATATAACTTCTATGGTAAACATGGATGTGGTAAATCAGAAATCATTACTTCAATAAAAAATGATTTAAAAGAGTCTGTATGTTTATTAGTAAATTTAGAACAACATGCAAATGCATATGACTTACTTAAAAAGATAAGAAACCAAATGACTAACAAGTACAAAATAGTCTTACCATTATATGACTATGCTGAACTTATATACATAAATGATATAGGATTGGCCTTGCCACATGAATCTACCAATAGTTTTAAAGAATATTTGGGTTCGGGTTTTTCTTCTTTTATCCCACTTGCAGATGTTGGTCTTGATCTCATCTATAAGATAGGTAACTATACCAATAAAAAGAAGATGGAAAAGGATTATGAAGAATTACAAAAGGCAAAAGAATACTCAACAAACAACCTTCTCAATCTTCTTGTTAGAATGTTAGATAAAGACATAAAACATTACATTGAAAAGGAAAGCAAAAGTTTCTTTGTAATACTTGAGGATTACGATGTTGCCTTTAACAACATTTTTATGGGGAAAAGGAAAGATCACTGGCTAACTTCAAAGAGCGATGGGATACTGAAAGTATTAAAAGACTTTAACTGGATTATAACTAGTGTAAATGAGATTGATTTTAAAAGGCCTTCTTACTTCTACAAAGTATCACCTTTTACAAGAGAAGAGGCTATTACATTCCTAAACAATCATAGATTTTTTGAAAGTGATGTACTAGATCAAGAGAAAAAAGATTATCTAATTGATAAAGTATTTTTTTATACACATTTTATTCCTTCAAACATGATGCGATTAATCTCAATAATGACTACTGCTGAAGGACTTTTTGATTATGATAAAGTGAACGATTATAAGGATGAACAAACTTATTTAAATGAGTTTTTATCTAGGTTTACAGCAGTACAAATGAAGATTGTATACCTATTATCAAAACTACGAACATGGCGAAAAGGATTTTTAGAGCAAGTAATACTCAAAGACAATCCAATCGAGGTGTTTGATATTGTACAAGTAAAAGAAATAATTATGTTACTAAAAGAAATAAAATACCTAGAGGATAGGGAGGGATTTTACTATTTAGATGATTCATTCGCCACAACAGTTTTACAAGAAGCTGATGAAGAAATAGATGAGATGCTTCTGGGTTTTTATAAGAAAATCTCATCGATTATAATTCATGCAATAACTACAGAAGATTTAGATGAAATAAGAACAACGGGAGCATTGACGTTTATCGATGATGTAACAAAGTATAAGTTCGTAGGTGAGGACTTCAACCTTCTTCATGATTTCATTTTGCTTATAGATAAATGCGGATCTGATTTAGAGTATAGATGTGATCTCAGATATCGTAATATCTATTCATTAGCTTACAAAGTAGCATATGAATCATATGAGGTTTACGATTATAATGAACTAGTTTGGGATATAAGAAACTGCGCTAAGGTACTCACAAGAGTGTATACGCCAACTCATCCTGAAAAAGTACTTGAGTACAATAAAATCTTCATCGATGCAAGTATAGAAGATTATAGATTGAAAGTACAGTTTAAAAGAATTACCGATCATGACTATAAACTTATTGATACAAGCATCTATCGGTTTGCCTATAACTTAATAAACTCGATAAAAAATGTCGAGGAGTTATATGAAATATTTATAGAATATTTTGATAAGTACATTAACTATACACTCAACTATGTAGCGATCAAGAGGGACTATAAATGGAACCTGAAATATCTCATCACAAGATTGAGAATAGCTTATTTACTTGAGACAAGTGGTTTAAAAGAATTTGCATATCTCGAGTATTACATCATCATTACAAGAGCATTAACAGTTGATGTATTAGAGCAAGACAAAAAACTTAGGAAAGAAATATACCTATACGCAATATACCGCATGAGTCTGATTACTAACATATACACAGTACAATCGATTGAAGGGTACGTCCCATTCCATTTGAAATACATCTTGATGAGTTTTGAACAAGATATTAATGTACCTGAGTTTAAAGTGACAAAAGAAAAAGTTCAATTAGTTCTTAAAGACTTTAGCACAATTCCTGTAGCAAATGATGAAGAATGGACGTTAGAGAAATTAAAAGTCCTTGGGGATAATATCACAGTGATAAGTGCATTTGGGATTCAAGAAGATTTATTCAATATTGAGTTTGAGGACTAAATAATAACTAAACAATAGTAAGTGAGGGGATTTTATGTTTGCTCAAATAGTAGTTGAAAAGTTTATGTATGAGGATTTAACGTCAAAATTTAACTTATGCAGTAATGCAATTACAAAAAGAAGGATGCCATATAGGCCTATAAGTTTTTGCCACAATTAGAAGAGTGGACGATGATGAAAATTAAACAGTGTGTGTCCTATGTATCATACGCATATGATAATAAGTTGCAACTAAAGATGATACAACGAGATGAATTTAATGCTAAAAGACCGATTAATTCGGTCTTTTTACATATAAGTCTTTATGTTATAATTAAGTATTAAAACGAGGGCTTGTTTTTAGCCCTTTGAGGCTTTTTATTTGGAGGAAGATTATGGGTGTTAGTTTTAAAATACGTTCTAGTATAAAAAGAGCAGTTGAAACAGGTGAGTTATTATACTTAGATTATATAAATAAAAGTGAAACCAACACTTTTTACTTCTTTGGTATTAAGAGTATCAGTTTTGATGGTGATAACTCAAAAATAACTGGTCTATCATATAACTATCAATATAAAGGATATAAGCAAATAACTATTGATTTAGAAAGAATAAAAGATGCAAGATGCGTTGAGGGAACAAAAAATTTTATTAAGAGTGACTTAAAGAAATTTATTAAGGTACCGAAAGTAAATAATTATTTTACTGATGAAATCAATGAAAAGCACATATTGAATTATTATATTGATTGTATAGAAAACACAGATGATGTTTCATATGTGAATACATATAAGAAAAGAATGAAACTAAATAAAGAAGAAGTAGATAATATCTTAAAAATGCTTAATGTAAATCAGGATAAAGTTAAAGAAAAGTATAAACTAGCTTTTAATGTATTATCAATTTCTAATTTTGAAAAAGAGATAATTCCTTTAGTATATATTGCTGTATCATTAAATGTATTTAATCAAGAAATAACAATGGATACTAATGAACAAGTTTTTCATCAAAGAAACATTGCTAAACTTACAAAAACGCCTGATATAGATTCAAGTATTTTTAAAGGTAATCTAGAGCAATTACAAGAACAAATCAAATCTGTAGCAACACATGAACCTGTATTTGAAGAAAATCCACAAATATTCAAACTGAAAATAGATTTATCATTAAGTCCAAGAAAAGATTATCAAAAGATCAAAGACATAATATACTCTAAAAATGAAGTAACACCTGTAATAAAAGCATTCTTCGGAAAATATCAAAAGCCTTTATTAAGCAATAACAAAAATATATACTTTATAGACAATAAAGTAAACGCAGATCAAGTTATGGCTACACACTCAGTAATAAATAACGATCTTACTTATGTACAAGGCCCTCCTGGAACAGGTAAATCAGCTACAATAGTGAACATGATAGTATCATCAGTATTAAATAATGAAACTACATTAGTAACTTCTTACACAAACTCGGCAGTAGATAATATATTTAACAAATTAAGACATTTAAAGTATAAAGATTATTATATACCAGTACCAATGATGAGAATTGGTTCAGCAGATTACTTTAAAAAAGGGTTAAGTTATATCAAAAAAGCACATAAATATATTGAATCAATTAAAAGTGAAATAAATATAACGAAGTTAAAAGAAGAATATAAGAGTAAAATAGGAAAAGAAATAGAAAAACTACTTAGAATCAACACAATAATTGATGAGAATGTTAAACTACAGGATGTAGAAACTAAAATTGATTACTATGATAAATTGATTGAGATATTCACAAATAATAAATCATTAAAAGGTAAAGTTGAGACAATTATGAAGTCAAGAGCTGCCCAAAAAGGACAACTCACAAAGATAACAAAAAGAAGCATTGATAACATATTGGATGAACTTGATATTGATTTTGAAGTAATCCTTCTTGGTTTGTTTATTAAATCGTTTGAATCATTTACGAAACTGTCTGATGAAAAGTATTCCTATTTAAGAGAAATTATATACTCTAGTTCAATAGAAGATAGTAGAAAAGGATTATATCAAGAGTGTTCGTTAAGTTTGAATCTATCACAAATTCAAAATTTATTCCCGATATTTTTAACTACAAACATATCAACCAGAAGTTTACCATTTGACAAACCAACTTTTGATTTGTTAATCATGGATGAAGCAGGACAATGTGAGAATGCCTTTGCGATCATAGCAATGTCTAAAGCAAACAGAGCAGCATTTATTGGAGATCCTAATCAATTACTTCCAGTAGTTACATTATCCGATACAACAAACAACAATTTAGTATATCAATATTCCATTCCGGAGGTATACAATTACAAAAAGACATCAATACTCCAAACACTAAATCAAATCGATTTCATCAACGATTTGATACTATTAAAGAAACATTATCGATGTAGAAAGAGTATTGTTAATTTTGCGAATAAAAAATACTATAATGGATCATTAGATATCCAAGTAGAAAAAATTGAAGAAGAAGATTGTAAATTCATTAATGTTGATAGTGTATTTTATGAGAAAAAGAAAAACACATCATTACCAGAAGCTATCGCAATTATTAATGAGTTAGAGAAAATTCCCGCAGATAAATCTGTTGGAATCATCTCACCATATAGAAACCAAACATTACTTATCGATAAGAAAATAAAAGAACATTTACCAAATAGCAACGTAAGTATAGGTACAGTACACAAGTTCCAAGGACTAGAAAAAGATATAATCTTGTTATCACTAGCAATTGGAAAAGACTCATACAAAGGTAGTTATGATTGGATTAAAGATAATCGACAATTAATCAATGTTGCTACAACTAGGCCAAAAGAAAAATTAATCGTAGTTGGTGATTTAACATCTATAGAAAATTTATCAAATGGCGAAGATTCTGATATTAAAGATTTAATTTCATATACAGGTAAATACAAATCAGAAACATTTACTCAAGCTGATGTAGGTAAGAAGTACAGTAATCTAACATCAAAACATTTATATACGAAGTTTGAAGATTTATTCTTTGACACATTACAAAGAGTCTTAAACATCAATCATAAAACATTTAAAATAAATGGACAAACTGATGTGAAACAAGTATTGAATATCCATAGAGGGCATCCTCTTTATGAATATGCAACAAGAGCTTCTTTTGATTTTTTAATATTGGATAAGAAAAATAATGTAAAGTTAGCAATTGAACTTTGCGGTGTTGAACATAGATATGATCCGATAGTTATCAAAAGAGATGAAATGAAAAACAAATTAGCAAAAGAAAGTGGATTAAAAATCATATACATAAATAACAGAGATGCTAGAAGATATCGTATGTTAAAAGAAATCTTAATCCCATTATTAAAATAATTATTAAGCTTACAAAAGAGGGGAAATTATAAGGTCCTCTTTTAGACTTATAATTCTAAATCATTTAGGTAAACATGATTATAAAATAACTGAAGTTTCACACTCACTTACTCATCCACTTTTAGGAGAGTTAGATATCACTTTAGTTATGGAAAAAGAACATAATAGATATGGATTGTTGATAAAAGGTAAAATTGATGAAATTGCAATGCTAAGACAATTCGAAAGATATGTAGAAAGACCAAGACATTCAAGACAACTTGTTGATGAGTTTAAAACTGATAAAACTACAAACCGATATTGTGTTATACATTCAAACGGAACTAAAAATGAAGAGGTATAATTCTATAAAAAGAAATTAATTTTCATCAAAAACTATTAAAACTAGAGGTTTATACAGATTTTAATAGTATGCTTTTGATAATAAGCTGCAAATAACACAACAATATCGTAACAAAGACCCATTTCAATAAGTCAAGGAAAGCTATCAATAAATAAAAGCTTATGATTTGAATTGATATCGATGCTCTATCGGTATCAATTCTTTTTTATACTTTTCTCTTCTACAGGTCTTAAAATACTGAATTAGTAGTTATTTATTACTAAAAAAAGCCTTAAATAAAATACTTTATAATTAAGAGTATGATTTTTTTTAGAATATGTTAAAATATTTTCGGTAGTATCTTGATTTTACTATAAAAAGTACTATTCAAGGGGGTAGTAATATTGAAAAATAGATTAAGAGATGAAAAAACTATAAATTCTATATCTAATGTTCTTATCAATAATAAATATGGTTTAGCTGTTTCTTATTTAATAACAATACTAATTGTTATTTATGTTTATTTTACAGGAGGAACACACACGGTTTACGCTAATTTTTTGTTTATTATAATAGCTTATGTATCATGTTCATACAAACGCAGTACATCTTTAATTCACGCAATAATTAGTGGGCTATTAGTTGGTCCATTTATGCCACTTAGTGTTAATCAAGGATTAATGCAACCTCTAAATAACTGGTTAATAAGATTGGTTCTTTATTTTACTATCTCATTTGTGATATCCTATTTTTCAGAAGTTGCTTATCGAGAGTATAAAGAAATTCTAAGAAAAAATAAAGAGTTGTTCGCTGCTCAACACCTCACAATTTATTCTTTAGCTAAGATTGCGGAGACAAGAGATTCAGATACTGGTGAACATATTGATAGTATAGTATTTTCAACAAAACTTTTACTAACTAAGCTTTCAAAAAAGAAAGATTTTAACCAATATCTTAATGAAGATGATATTGATATCATCGCACAATCAAGTGCACTTCATGATATTGGTAAAGTAGCAATTAAAGATTCAATACTATTAAAACCTTCTAAACTTACAATAAAAGAGTTTGATATAATGAAAACTCATACAACTATTGGAGCAAATACTTTAAAAATCACATATGATAAATACCCTTGTAACAAATATATCAAAATGGGTATTGATATTTCATTATCTCATCATGAGAAATGGGATGGAACAGGATATCCAAAAGGGTTAAAAGGTGATGAAATTCCTTTTGCTGCTCGTGTTGTTGCGATAGTAGATGTTTATGATTCATTAAGATCAAAAAGAGCTTATAAAGAAGCATACTCTCATGAAACAAGTCTAAAAATACTTAAAGAAGGATATAACTCACATTTTGATGGAAGAATTCTTGATGTCTTTATTTATAACGTAAATGAGTTTAAAGATATGTATAATTAACTAAATGGTTATTAATTAAGTTAAATGTATTATTAGTGTTAATTATTATGATGAGTGATTAACTAAAACAAAAACCAAATAATAAAAAAAGCATTTCCTTAGAAATGCTTTTTTATTTCTTAAAAAGTGATATAATCAAAGGTTACAAAAATAACATAATCATAATTACATGAAAGGAATTACTATGAAAAAAACACTATTACTACTTACATTAATGATTCTATCAATATTTAGTTTATCATCTTGTGATACCCTAGATATTCCATTTAACAACTCTGATAAACAAGTTGATAACGTTGATGATCAAACAAGTAATATCAAAAAGACATATACAGTAACCTATTACGATGAAGATAATCTTTATCTAAGTGAGGATATCTTAGAAGGTGAGAGTTTCACTGAACCTACTTTACCAACTAAAGATGGCTTTACTTTTAAATACTGGACTAAAGATTCAATTCCATATACATTTGGGACAATTATTAGTAGTAACATTGATTTATATGCTCACTTTGAGGCAATCAATGTAGATGCCAAAGATGTAGATCCAATAAACAATATAGTAGTAACTGAAGATGGTTTATATAATCAAAAAGATGAAGTTGCATTATATATTGCAACTTATCATAAACTACCAAGTAATTATATGACAAAAGCAGAAGCCGATAACCGTATTAGTAGTATTTGGACTGAAGACAATAAAGCGAGTATTGGTGGCGATACATTTTATAACCGTGAAGGATTACTTCCAATAAGTCTAGGAATAACTTATACTGAACTTGATATTGATTATAGCGGTTCAAGAAGAAACGCTAAAAGAATTGTCTATTCAAATGATTTTAGAATATTTTATACAGGTAATCACTACGGAAGCTTTTTAGAATATGATAAGGAGACAAGAGAATGGAAATCTTATTAGATGGTAAAATAATTTTAAATAAAGATGAACTATTTAAAACCTTAAAAAATCAAATTAATTCAGATGCTTTTTATGGAGATAATCTTGATGCTTTATGGGATGTATTATCATCATGTAAAGATAATCTATTTGTAACTATTAGAAACAAGTCTACTTTAGAAAAAAACCTTGGAGACTATTTTAAGAAACTATTAAACCTTTTTGATGATTTAAAAGTTAATATTAACATCAAATAATTAATTATTGTAGAAGTCATTTATTGACTTCTATTTTTTTTATGTAAATCATCTTAATACAACAATATTTATAGATATGATATGATTTTTATATAAAGTATAAGGAGATGATTATATGAAATATAGTATTTCAGTAACAATCAATAAAGATCTTGCTTATGTACTCAAGGAGTTTCAAAACAAAGAGACTGCATTTAAATGGATAGAAGGTTTAAAAGAATTAAATTTAATAGAAGGTGAAGAAAACAAAGAGGGTTCAAAATATGAAATGGTTTTTGAATCAAAAGGTAAAACTCAAAAAATGATAGAGACATTAGAAAAAATCGAATTACCAAATTCGATTACAACAAGATATCAAATGGGAAAAGTAAATAATTTATGCATCAATAAATTTAGTGAAAGTTCAGGGCAATCTATTTATACAATGGATACTACATTTGTGTTTCCATTTCCCCAAAATATTTTGATGATGTTATTTAAATCACTTTTTAAGATGGAAACAAAAAAAGGGATGATTGCATTTAAGAATTATATTGAAAGTTTGTAGTTATAAGATTTGCTAACACATATTAATATCAGCTATTCTACGTTTGCATGAGGTATACTCATATAGTATAATTCTAGTTAAGGAAGGTGTTGAGTTGTATGAAGTATACAGAAAGTAGTAGGGAGTTATTGTTTGTTTTAATTTCATCAATAGTAGTACTGCCTGTTCTAATTTTTTTTAACCAGATTATATTTATATACATTTTTATTGTTTTTCAGAATTTAGTGATTGTTTTTCATAAGCATCCTATAATTAATTTGAGCAGTGAAAGTAGTAATAGTGTAGTGAAAAGAGGAATTGGAGAGGTTGAAAAAAAACCAATAAATCATAAAAGCATAGATACTAGTAATCGATGGATTTGCTCATGTGGACAGTCAAACTTTGCTGATGTGTTAAGATGCAAGAACTGCAACAAGAGTAGATAACACAAAAATGTAATCTTAAGTATTTATACTAAGACTTAAAAATAGGGAGAAATATATGATAAAAAAATTTAGTGGTTTAAATATTTCCTCAAAAAATCCAAAAAGACTTGTCCTTTTTTACAAAGAAACACTTTCAATACCGGTACTAGAAGATGATTCAAATTATGATGGAGTTTCATTTGGATTTTTAAAAGATGCCCCTGTGTTCTGGATTTGGGATGAAAACAGATGGGGAAAAAGTAGTGATGGTAAAGTGAATTTAGTGTTTGAATGTGACTCACTTGATAAAACATATGAAGAGCTTAAAGAAGCAATAGATGGATTAAAACCACCAAAAACTGCAATTTGGGGCGGTAAAGAAATGCATATAAATGATCCTGATGGCAATATTATTTTATTACTTGAGTAAAAAAAACAGAAAAAAACGCTGATATCAGCGTTTTTATTTTGAATTAAACTAAATATTTTAAGTTGTTATGAAGGATTACTGAAATTAAGTCAACAATTAAAAAGATTGGTGCGAAAATAATGTTTAAAATTACTAAAACTAATTTTCCTTTTTGTAATCTAAAGATAATACCAAGAATTAAGTTAGTAATTGGGATTATCGCTAAGATAATAGAAATAAGATATGTTTGTTTAAAATACGCCTTGTTAGTTTTTGCAGCCATTTTGAACCTCCAATTTTTTATTTTGTTTATTTGTAATTATTATATAACATAACAGTGTAATATTCAATAATCCTAATTTTCTTACTTATTTTATATTATTAGTAGATATTTACTAATACTAATGGATATAGTACTATAGTAATTGAAATTGACAAACATAAACAAACTAGTTCAAGAAATTATATTTATATTATTGTATTCTTTATGTACGAGGTGATGAAATGGAAATAATAAAACAGTTAACAAAAGCTATTAATTATATGGAAGAAAACTTACTTGAAAGTATTACATATCATGATGCTGCAGATCATGTATATATGAGTAGTTTTCATTTTCATAGAACATTTAAGATTTTAACTGGTTTTACTCCAAACGAGTACATAAGAAATAGAAGGTTAAGTAAAGCAGGAGAAGAGATAACTCTATGTGATTTAAGTATTCTAGATTTAGCTATGAAATACCAATATGATTCTTTAGAAGGTTTTTCAAAAGCATTTACTAGGTTTCATAAAATATCTCCCTTAAAAGCAAAACAAGGTGACGTTAAATTAAAAACATTTCATCCTCTTAAAATAAATATATCTTTTGAAGGAGGAAAAAGTATGGACTATAAAGTAGTTTCATTAGAACCATTTTATTTATTAGCCAAAAACAAAAAATTTGTTTTTGACACAGAAATAAACTTAATCCCAGGTTTTTGGGATGAACAAATCAAGGACGGGTTATTTGAAAAACTAGCTAACTACAGCACTGAACCTGGTATTTATGGAGCTTGTCATCAAGTTGATAAAACAAGTAATAAATTTGATTATGGAATTGGTGTTAAAGTTGATAAAAAACTAAATGTTGAAGGTTTAGATGTGTGGGAAGTTAATAACCCATTATGGGCAGTATTTGAATGTAAAAGTGCAGAACATATAGGGAAAGTCTGGGAAGTAATCTTAAAAGAGTTTTTTGTTAACTCAAATTATGAAAGAGTTGAAGATTTAGACTTTGAATTATATGATGATAAAAATCCAAATATTTTTTGTGAATTATATGTTCCAATTAGGAAAACTAAATAACTTACAAGTTAAAAATCAAGGAAGTCATTTACTGACTTCCTTTTACATTAATGTAGCAGTTTAGACATATAATATAGTGTTTTAAGCCAAAAATTACAAATAAGAGTTAAAAATACATATTATACTATGCTTATTTATAAATGTCTCAGTTGTTGACATTGTTAATGAAATCGTTTACACTGTTCATAGTGAATAAAAAAAGGAGAGGTTAAAATGAAACTTAAGCATCATTTATGGATCGCGTTTGGAATCATCATAATTTCATTATTTTTAAGTTCAATAGTGTCGACAACACAAGTGCCTGCATATGCTATTGATAAAGAATCAATTACAACAATTTGGAAGTTAATGTGGGAGAATCTTTTCACAAAAATTCCAACAAACGATGTTATCGAATCGTTAGGTGGAATGGGATTAACAGAAGCCCAAGCAACTGCTTTAATTGATGAAAATGGTACAGGTAACTCATTATTATCTGGACTACTAGGATTGTTACCAATCTTAGCTACATTAGTAGGTGTTATATTAGTAACATTTAAAGACAACGTAAAAAAATGGTTATTGTATGGATCATTTGGTTTAGTTTTTGTAAGTGTGTGGACTATCTGGTTTACAGCTCCTACAAAATTAAACGGAGTTGAATCTATGTATAATTCAATTGTTCCAACATTAGGGACTGCAATGAAAGACGGAACTGAAATTACAATGGCTATTGGTTTATTTGTAGCTTCTATCGGAGCATTATATGGTATTGTAGCTTTAGTTTTAAACAAATTAGATAAAATCAAAGCATAGTTTTATAAATTAAACCACCATTTAATGGTGGTTTTAACTTATCATTTTAGAAGTCATTTACTGACTTCTTTTTTTATGATAAAATTTATAAGGGAGATGATAATATGTTTAATATTTGTTTATACGCAAAGTTACGTTTTTTCTCATTTAACTAACAAGACATAATATTAAAAGGAGAAAAAAATGGAAATAAGTAATAAATTAATTAAGGATGCTTTAAAAAATGTATATTTTATAAGTGGTACAGCTTATGCTGGTAAATCAAGTGTCTGTAAAATGCTCGCAGAAAAATACGATATGATTCACTGCGAGGAAAACTACAAGTTTGATGATTTTTTAGCACAAACAACTATAAAAAGTCACCCAAACATGAATTATTTTAGAACAAAAAAGAGTTGGGAAGAATTTGTTAGTAGAAGTAAAGAAGAGTATAAAGGGTGGATGGACGGAACAGCAAGAGAAACTGCTGAATTTGAAGTTTTACATCTTTTATCACTACCAAGAGATAAAAAAGTAATCGTTGATACTAATATACCTCACGATATTCTAAAAGAAATCTCAGGTTATAATAATGTCGCATATATGGTAGCTACAGAAGAAATCTCAACAAACGAATTTTTTAATCGTGAAGACAGTGAAAAACAGTTTTTACTAAACGTTATCAAAAATTCAAGTAATCCAGAGGAAAACATGAAAAAATTTCGTGATTCACTATTATATATAAACTCACAAGATGTAATTGATGAGTATATAAATACTGGTTATTATGTAGTTAAAAGAAGCAAAATAGATGAGGATATAAATGACAAATTAGAACTTATCGAAAAACATTTTTTATTAGATAAGTAAAAAGTAAGAAAGTTATGCTTGAATTAAACGGAGTTGACAAAAAATGATAATTAGAGAAGGTAGTATAAAAGAGTTTAAATCATTATGGAATTATTCAAATACACCAACATATAACTATTTTCTAGATAATATAACTAGAAACAATGTTGAGTTTTGGACAATTGAACTATCAAAAACCTTAATTGGTGAACTATATATTTTTTGGGACTCTATTGATAAGGATGAGGCTAATGGAACAAACAGAGCTTATCTGTGTGCCTTTAGAATAAAAAAAAGAATATCAAAGCCTAGGTTATGGCAAAAAGCTGATGAAGGCTGTTTTAAACAGAATAAAGGATAAAGGATTTACTGAAGTAACCATTGGCATTGATAATTCATCATTTGATAAGTTGAACTCAATATATACTGATTTGGGTTTTACCACAATCATCAAAGAAACAAATATTGATAATCATTATCTTGATGAGTTTAAAAACCCAGTTAAGTATGATGATATGTATTTAATTAAGATGATGAGACTATAAAAAAGATTACTCTTTTGAGTAATCTTTTTATCTATTTATTCTTCAAACTCAGTAATTACAGTTGTGTTTGTATAATCAGTAAAGTGATTATTAAAAAACGCTTCAAACTCAGCTGCTGTAGTATTTATAGTAGTTGAATTGTATTTTAGATTAGAGGTTAATAAATCACCATCATGGTTTAGAGTTAAAATCTCAATGATATTACTAGCTTGCTTAATATTAACTTGAATATCAGAATTATAACCATCTAAAGTTTTAAAATGATTATGGATTTGTTCGATTTCTTCTAAAGTTGTATCAAGAACAAAATCATCGATATTAATTTCTAAAAATACACTTAGATAATTATTATATTCATATGTAATATAATAATCATTAACTTTAATACTCATCATTGTTGATATATTTGATGATAATGTTTTTTGTGTATAGGTACTAAACTTTATGAAAGTATCTAAATATGAATCAATATCCTCAATACTTGGTTTTTCAAGAGGAGTAAAATTAATTTTAACTATTTTTTTGTCATAGTTTATATAGGTAACTATTACTCTGTTTGTATGTGGATATTGTCTAAGTTCAAAGTTTCTCCAAAAAGCATCCTCATCTTCAATGATTGGTGTTACTAGGAAATAATCACATGTTGAATCATTAATACACTTTTCTAAATCAGATTCAGTATTACATGCTGTTAAAGTAATTAAAAATAAAAAAGTTATAAAGATAAATATTTTTTTCATTGTTTCCCCCTTAAGTAGTATAGATAATGTATAAATTTATTAAATAATACCATTTTTATATGTTTTTTTCAATATCTATTAGCCTTAGTGAATGGATTAATAATTAATTATTTAACTTCTGTT
>NQYJ01000013.1:21287-64223 GCA_002285055.1 Candidatus Izimoplasma sp. ZiA1 | reverse complement strand
AACATGCAAGAATTACATCTAAGAATAAAAGCATTGTTAAGACGTTATCAAGCAACATCTAAAAACCTCTTAACAATCAATAATACAATCTTAGATTTTAAAAATAAAACATGTAAGGTAAATAATGAGTTAATTGAGTTAACAGTAAAAGAGTTTAGTCTTTTATATAAGTTAATATCTTCACCAAATCAGATTTTTACAAGAACACAGTTGATGAATGAAATCTGGGGATATGATAGTGAATCATATGAAAGAACAGTTGATACTCATATCAAAAAACTCAGAACTAAAATTACATCAAAAGATATTGATATAATTACAGTAAGAGGTCTTGGTTATAAAGGAGTGATTTTATGAAACTAACAACAAAGATATTATTCTTTTTAACCTTAGCGGCAATAATCATCCCTTTTGTCTATGACACTATCTTCTCACTTATTATTCCAGCATCAGTAATTGATGATGCAGAAACCCTAGAAGATATAGCTATCTACATTTGGTTATTTGTTGGTTCAATGTTAATTCTTACAATAATAAGTTTTTACATAATATTAAATAGAATCGTTATTAAAAGAGTGAAAAAACTTAATCTAGCAACTATCGATGTTATGAATGGTAAATATACATATCTAACAAAAATCAGATCAAAAGATGAAATTGGTTCTTTAAGTAGAAACTTCAACAAAATGATCGCTGCTCTTGAAAATAATGAATACCAAAATAAAACTTTCATGAGAGATTATTCTCATGAACTAAAAACCCCTTTAAGTTCAATTAAGGGATATGCTGATTTAATTCAAAAAGATAGTACAAAAAAAGATAAAGTAAAAGAATATGCTTTAATCATATCTGAACAATCAAACAGATTAGCTAAACTATCACAAAATTTATTAAAAATATCACAAATTGATAATAAAGTAATTATCCCATTAGTTGATAATACAGATCTAAGTGAAGTTATAAGAGAAGTTGTACTATTTACTCAATTAAAATGGGAAGCAAAAAATATCGAGTTTAACCTTGAACTTGAAAAAATAAACATCTTTTCAAGTAAAGAACTACTATATCAAATTCTAATCAACTTAATTTCTAACGCAATTAAGTTTAGTAAAGAATCTAGTATAATAGGTATAACTTTATCAAATACGCTTACAGGTCCAAAAATTACCGTTTCAAACGAAGGAGAAATCAAAGAAGAACATATAAACCATGTCTTTGATTTATTCTTTACTACTAATAAACATCAAGAAAGATTAAATAACGGTGTTGGCTTAACATTAACTAAAAAAATCATTGAAAAACTAAATGGAACAATCGATGTTGTTTCAGAGAATAACCTAGTAACTTTTAGTGTCATTTTACCAAAAAAATAACGATGTGCATTGCACATCGTTTTTTGTTATAATGATTTTAAGGAAGTGATATCTTGAGAACGATTAATGAAGTATTAGAAGCGGTAATTAAGTTTGCAGAGAATGATGACAATATTAGAGGTTTAGTCTTACAAGGATCTACTGTTAATGATAATGTTAAAGAAGATATCTTTTCAGATTTAGATCCATTATTTTATGTGAAAGATACATCATTATTTACTAGTAACGATGAATGGTTTTCGCTGTTTGGGTCACCAATACTATTTTTTAAAGATTCCTTTAAAGAATATAGTGATCTTGATGAATCTTATACAAGACTTATCATTTATGAAGATACATTTAAAATTGATTTTGGGTTTGCCCCTTTATCTCACATAAAACACGCTAATGATATGCCGTTATATAAAGTTGTTATTGATAAGGATAATTGTATACCCTTACCCCAAACAACTAAAGAAGATAGATTCTATGTTAAAAGTGAATCAGAAGAAACATATAATAAAGCACTATCTGAGTTTTATTTTGATACATCATATGTTGTAAAGTCACTTTACCGTAATGAGTTATTTTTTACTAAATTTATGTTTAATATCTTACAAGAAAAAATTGAGGCATTATTAAACATATATTTAAGTATTAATTACGAAGAAAAAGTTAATCCTGGGTCTAAGGGTAGATATTATGAAAGATATTTAGATAAAAAGACATGGGATATGTTATTAAAAACATATAGTGATGCTAATATCTTAAACAATATCAAAGCATTACTAAGTTCAATTGATTTAGTTCATTATCTAGGTACATATATTGCTAAACATTTAAAATATGATTTCCCAGAAAAAATGCATCAAGATACGCTTGAATATCTCAAAAAGACAATTAAACTAGTAAAAGAAAAACATAACATCTAGAAAAGAGTTGATTATATGAAAATTACAGTAATAAGTGTAGGCAAGTTAAAAGAAAAATACTTAGTAGATGGGATTAAGGAATATTCAAAAAGACTATCTAAATATACAAAACTAGAACTTATTGAAGTTAAAGATGAACATGCTCCTGAAAACCTATCATTAAAAGATATTGAAATCATTAAAGATACAGAAGGCAAAAGAATAGATAGTAAAATAAAAGATTCTTTTATTATCTCCTTAGCAATTGAAGGAAAACAACTAACAAGTGAAGACCTCTCTAAAAAGATAGAAGAGATAAAAACATATAATAACTCACATATAACATTTATTATTGGAGGATCTTTAGGTTTATCTAAAGATATCATCAATAAATCTAATTACTTATTATCATTTAGTAAAATGACTTTTCCACATCAATTAATGAAATTAATACTACTAGAACAAATATATCGTTCATTTAGAATAACTAACAACGAGCCGTATCACAAATAAGGGTAAAATGTAAGAAATTCATAATCAAACACAAAAAGCTACAGTTGAGCTGTAGCTTTTTTATGTTTTACAAATAAGGTTATAAAGTATATAATTAGTATTAGAGAAACACATGTAGGGTGTGAAATGTAGCAGCTTGCGTGAGCTGTTTTTATTATATAAGGAGGGGTTTTATGGATTTTAAGACTGTAGTTAAAAATATTTCAACAAGTAACGAGTTAAAGAGAGTGGCTAATGCCTACGTAATAGATTTTAGATCTTTATCTAAAGAAGAACTAGTGGAAGCATTAATTAAAACCGGACCACAATATTCTCACAAAGAAAACGTTGAGGAAACATTGGAAAACTGTTTATATCATGACAATAGAAACCTAAGAACAATTACTCCAATACTAGTTAAGCACATACTTCTAAATAAAGATGATTATAAACTAGAGAGTAAGAAACTTAATGATGAAATTATCAAGTTTGAGCAACAAATTGTGAAGAAGTCTAATGAATTTGTTATATCTAATAATCATCCTAGAAAAAACGAGTTAGAACTTTTCTCTTTTGTATTAGATACAGCTTGGGAGAGTGAAGATCAGATTTCAAAAGATGAGAAAAACCTTATTGTTAAAATCCAAAAGAAGTTAGGGATATCTGAAGATGAATATATGGTTTTGGAATCTTAATTAGGGAAATTCCCTAAAAAGAAGAATATAATACATAACCATGAGGAAATAGATGGAGTAAAAAGAGAACTCCAAAGAATGGGATTGCTTTTCAAAGTTAGAAATGACGATGGAGAAGATTTTGATATAATCCCTATCGAGATTGTTAAAACACTAAGAGAAATATATGATATTGAGATAAAAAAACAAGGATATATAAAATTGTTAGAAAACAAGAGACTAAGATCTAAAGATTATCTTGTAGATATTATTGAAAGAAGTGGAATCAATGTATCTAAGTATCTTAGAATGAACGAGCTTAAAGACATCATTGTAAATAATGTTAAGCCTTCAGTATTACTCGGTGGTTTTAATTCAAGAGATGGATTATCAAGTGATATTATCTATGAATGGGTAAAAGAACTTGGACTTGGCGTTAGTGGGACTAAAGAGACTAGAATATATAAAATAATTGAATATTTTGACAGTTATAAGGAAAAAGTTGTTGTTGAACTTGATGATGAGAGAATCCAATGGTTTGATAATTACGAACTATTAGCTGCTAGAAATTTAGAAGAACTCAGACAAGGACATGTGATTTCTAAGGACTTGGAATGCGAGAAGAAGTTTGAAAAAGCTACTGATTACATATTCCAAGTATTACTTAACAATGCCCCTCTTGATTTAATTGGTTCGGAGCATCCAGATGGAATACTTACATTTAATGATAAATTGATTATGTGGGATAATAAATCTAAAGAGACTCAAGTTAATTTAAAAGATCATATGGCACAATTTGATAGATATATAAGATCTAGTGAGAAGAATGTTGCTTCATTCTTAGTAATAGGACCATCTTTTACTGAGAAATCAGTAGAAGAAGCAATGAAGTATCAATTGCTAAATGACACAGTTATAACACTGATTACAGCAAAAGAACTGAAAGATTTGGCAGTAAAGTGGAATAGTAAAAAAGGTGATGAAACATTCCCACTAGGATATTTCAAACAACCTGGTAAATTTAATTCAAAATTAATTTCGTATTAGGAAAGGAACATAAGAATGAAAAATAGAAGTAATTTAGAAAACATTGAAATAATTGGTTTATTTGGTAGAGATAATTATAAATTTGAGTTTAATGAAGCTGTTAATATATTCGTGGCAGAGAATGGATCTGGAAAGACAACAATACTTAATATAATTAACGCATCCTTGAATGGAGATTTAAGAGCCTTGAGAAAATACAATTTTAGGCAAATAAATGTTGTGATAGATGGCCATCGTTATTCTATCTTAAAAGATGACATTGTATCGATTAGAAGTCTTGAATTTATAGAGAGTTTTCTAGAGTACTTAAAAGATGAAATCCCTACAACTGCACTTATGGAAATTGATGAAACATTGAAAATAAAAATACCCACAACACCAGATGAATTTTTAAACAGCTGTCATGGGATTATGCCATCAAGATATGTAGATGATTATGTTAAAGGTATGGATTTAAATTCGATATTTGAGATTAAGAGTGAAAATGAATTCATTGTTTTAAGAAAAGAGTTGAACACATCTGCACTTTATATGACTACTTATAGAAGAATAGAAGATGGATTAGAGAATTTTAAATGGATTGAAGAAAGAAATACTAGAAGACGAAGACTTCGTAAGCCTGTTAGAAAAACCAGTAAAATAAATTTTGGGATGGCAGATGTGAAACTTATGATTCAAAATTTACTTGAAAATATGAAAGATAAAGCTATATTAAGTTACTCAAAGATGAATGCTCAAATCTTAGATGATTTGTTATCTGATAATATTACGAGTGACAGTTCATTAAGTGAAAGAACTAAACCAGAAAAAAAGGCTATTGATATTTTAATTGGTCGTATTGGACAAGAAAAAATAACGAAAATTTCTGACCTATATAAATATATTGATTCGGGTGATCAAGATGATAATAAGAACTCGGACTTTCTAGACTATTACCTTTCAAGACTAATGGATATTTATGACGATCAGAAGGTGCTTGATGAGGAGTTAAAAAGGTTTATAACAGTATGTAATAAATATCTTAATGGAAAAGATATAGTTTTTGATGAAGTTAACTTGGACGTAAAAATAGAAACATTAAATAGTGATATAATCACACTTGATCAACTATCTTCTGGAGAAAAGCAAATCATCTCTATTTTTGCCCAGTTATATTTAAATTTGGAAAAGGATATTATTTTATTAATTGATGAACCAGAGTTATCATTATCAATATTTTGGCAAAAAACTTTCTTAGAGGATATGTATAACTCGAATAAAATCGCACTTCTTATCGCTACAACACATTCACCTTTTATATTTGAGAATGATTTCGTGAAATTCGCAAAGGATATTAGAAAATTCTGGAGTATGTATGACATCACTAGTTAGTACAATGGATGAGCAAAGAAAAACTTTATCTACACTGCTCTTAGAGTTCATGAGCATATCTAGATCCAGTGAACCTAAATCAATTTGCTTTTTTGAAGGTCACGATGCAAAGTATTATAGTACTAGGGTTGAACAATACTCTTCTAAAAAATTGGTTCCTTTTGTATGTTATGGTAAGGGAAATGTATTAGGTATGAAAGACTATTCACAAAACTTTTCAAGTTATGATACTGACACACATCTATTTTTTGTTGATAGGGATTTTGATGAAAATGATGATGTAGATGATGAAATTTATTTAACATGTTGTTATTCAATAGAAAATAATTATTTTGATAGAAAATCCTTTTCAAGTTTCATAAATCAAGAACTGTTAATAACTGAGTATTCTATTACTCACAAAGATAAGAAAGATTACTCTAAAATCATGGATTTTTATGATACCTCTATGCAAATTATCTTAAGTCAACAGGAAATTGTGAATGCTTGGTTTAAGTTGCAAAAGCAATTTAACACTGTTACTGGGCATTATCCTGATTTGTCAAAGGTAAGGAATTTGAAGGATTTCTCTTCAATAGGATGCATTAATGATCTTGAAAATATAACTCCAGGCTATATTGAAATTTCAAGTGAAAAATTGTCAGAAACAATTCAGGAGCTAAAATCAAATTCTATCTGCAATTTTAGAGGAAAATTCATAATGTCTGAGTACTTAGGTATTATTAATAGAATTCTTTATGAGACAAATATAAGAAATAAGAACAAGGGAAATAGGACATTGGTTTCAAAAAGGAGAAAGACAAACTTTAAGGAATTAACAAATGTTGAAGAAGGGCTACGAATGTTGTCCTCGAATACTATTACTCCCGACTGCTTAAAAAAATATTTAAATCAATATTGCAAATAGGTACTAATATTCACTAGAATTTTGATGTTTAAGTTACTAATCCCCCCCCCGAGTAAAAGGAAGTGTGTTATCTTGGTGGAGGTTTCCACTAGTATCATCCGTATACTTATAGACTTCGAAGACTATACTCAAGTCAGTATTAATATGTAATCAATATCGAACATTTTACCCTGTATTGAATCTCAGTGAGCCGTATCACAAATAGTTGCAACTATAGACATGCAAACCATAACAAAGCCATTTTGGCTTTTTTATTTTGGGCCATATATGACCTGTTATTTATAATAAGGTATGTTATAATATAAATAAAAGAATAAAAGGAGGGGTATTATGCCACATAAAGTATTTGTAAGTTATAAGTTTAGTGATGCTGCTTGTACACGGGATAAAATCATGAATGCACTTCAAGGAAACAGCTCTTACTATAAAGGTGAGAAGGGATTTGTTGCACTTGATTATGCTGATTCAACTATGAAACAGTACTTAGGTACTATGATTTTTGATAGTACTGTAACTGTTGTTGTAATTTCACCTAATGTAAAGGTAAGTAAATGGGTTGAATGGGAACTAAGGTATTCAATGGAAAAACATACAAGAAGAGATAAATCATCAGGTCGTAATGGAGTTATTTGTGTTATTCAAAATCAACCGGATTACTCATCGCCAAAATATGGAACATATGGGCAAAACGGATATAATGAAAATTCCAATTGGGCATACAATAAATATTCAGGTGGTAAGGATTTAAGAAAGTCCGTACTACCTAACTTGGTTATTAAGAATATGAAAGATTCCTTTTCAGGAGAAGATTATCACGGTTTTCTTATGAGTGATGAGAGCAATATCGATAGGAAAGATTATTGTATAGTAGTCGCTGAATCTACATTTTTGAGAAACCCAAATAAGTATGTAGATATTGCATTTAAAAGAGCTTATGACAACTCATATACTACCGAAACGAGGTAAATTAGAATATGAAAACAAAAGCATTTGTTTCTTTTAGATTCGAAGATGGTATTGATTTAAAAGATGAAATTATAGAAGAATTAAAAAAGAAGGATCTTATTATTGATAAATCTGAAAGTGTAGACAGATCAAACATGTCAGAGGAAAGTATTCAAGAGTACTTGTATGAGAAACTTAGGGACACATCAATAACAATAGTAATAATCACTCCAAAAGCGATAAATTACAAAAAGAATTGGATTTCTGGCTTGTATGACGATTGGTTGTATGATGAGTTGAGATATTCGCTATATGAGAGAAAAGGAAATACGTTGAATGGAGTTGTAGCTATATACACAGACGAAGCAAAATCCCAACTTATGTATACTTCTACAAAACTGTGTAATGATTGTAATAGCGAACATACATCACAATCGATTAATGGGTTTGATAATCTAGTCAGAATGAATATGATGAACGTCAAAAAAACTTCGAAAAAAAATCCATGTGAAGGTTACTATGATTCAGAATATGATAGCTATATTAGTTTAGTACCATACAATGATTTCAAGTCTAATCCAAAATATTATATAGATATTGCGCTTGAAAAGAGAAACGATTCTAATAATTACAATATAGTAAAAAGGATGTAAAACTATGGATAAGCAAGTTAAAGCATTTATTAAGAATTATAGTGAGTTCATAATGAACGATGAGGCTTCACTTTTTATAGGTGCAGGAATTTCTATTGGTTCCGGTTATGTAAACTGGAAGGAACTCCTTACAGAAATTGCTGATGAAATTGGTCTTGATATAGATGAAGAAGATGATTTGATTGAGTTAGCACAATTTCATAAGAATGAAAACGACAGCCGAGAACTTCTAAATAAAAAACTAATTAAGGAGTTTACAAGAGATGTTGTATCTAACAAAACTCATAATTTACTATCTGAAATGGAAATCGATGAATATTGGACCTCTAATTATGACACTCTATTAGAAGACACTTTTAAAAATGATGGATTTAATGTTGAAGCAAAAAGAAGTACAGCTGATTTGGCTAGAAAATATCCTAGAATTGATAAAACTGTGTATAAAATGCATGGGGATATTGGTTCACCAGAAAATGCGGTTTTAGTTAAAGATGATTATGAAACATATTCGGTTAAATGGAAGGATTTTTCGTTATTATTTCAGTCAGCACTTATAAAAAAAACCTTTCTGTTCATAGGGTTTAGTTTCGATGATCCAAATTTAAAATACCTCTTGGGTCGTATTAAGATGTTGATGGGAGAAGACGCAAGAAAACATTACTGTATCATGAAAAGAGTAAATGTTAGTGATTGCGAGCATATTGGAAAAGACTTTGAATATGAAACAATAAAGCAAAAGTTAAAGATAGCAGACTTGAAACGATATAGTATAAAAGTTCTATTGATAGATGAATTTGAAGAACTCAATGATATACTTCTCCGTATAAACCAAAGAGTAAAATATAATAGAATATTTATTTCTGGAGCAGCAAACACATACGCACCATTTACTCAAACTGAAGTTGAGAAATTTTCATATGACTTGTCCTGGAAATTAGTTAACTCTGATAATCAAATAACTTCAGGGTTTGGACTAGGAATAGGAAGTTCAGTAATTAATGCGGGATTAGAATATGTATTTCAAAAAAAGAAAAGTATTGACGATGTAATTAAAATGCGCCCATTTCCTCAAAATATAGATGACGAAAAAGAAAGGCAAGAACTTTGGAAGAGATATAGATATTCAATGTTAAAGAATGTTGGAGTTGCTGTTTTTATGTTTGGTAATAAAGTTAAGAGAGATGAAATTGTTTTTTCTGATGGAATGCAAAAGGAGTTTGATATATGTATTGAACTGGGTATCAAAGTAATACCATTACCTTTTACAGGATATATATCAAATAAACTATATCAAGATATTATATTAAATACTCAGGATTATTATCCGGATTTGTGTGAAAATCCACGTTTTATAAGCAAATTCAATGAGTTATCTAAAGTAAGTTCCCTCGATGATTATGCAATAAGCGTAGTTAATGACTTGATAAATTTTATTAAAAGATCATCAATAATTGAAAAATACTAAAGACTGATTATAATAATTGAAATTTAATAATAATTTAATCAACGATAAATGTATCGACGAACCTTATCATAAGTAAAAAATCGATTTATAAAGTGTTACAATAAAAACGGACAGTAAAAAAGAGACTATGATAGAATAAATTTATTATAGTCTTTTTGTATACAATAAGGAGGAAAGAAATGAGAAAGAGTAACAAGTATTCAGATGAGTTCAAGGAGAAAGTAGTTGAAGATTATTTAAACGGTTCTGAATCAACAGATAAAATAGCAATGAAGTATCATATCAGAAGTTCAACACAAGTAAAAGATGGAAAGATCAATGGAGAGAACATGGATGTTTTCCAAATAACAGAGGAAAAGGATCAACAGGAAGACCAAAATGGAATAAAAAAGAACTGACGCCGATAGAATATCGATACCAGTTCTATTCAAAGTTCTTATTTACATGTCCATTTTACTTGACACAGTTCATTATTCGGTCTTTGTTATTTAATCAGTATTGATTAATATTTTGTCAATGGTAAACGAAATAACGAGCCGTACCACAAGTAATTGCAACTTATGATATAAACATCATAACAAAGACCTTTTGGGCTTTTTGTCTTTTCACTAAATTAGACCATATATGACCTATACTTTATATCAAGTCAGTAGTATAATATAATTAATAACCGTTGGGGAAAAATATACAGTCCTCAAATGAGGGCTGTTTTATTTAGGAGAAATCTGAAATGACAATAGATGAATATTTTACAGAATTGGATTCGAAAATTGAAGCAATATGGAAAGAACAGGTCAAAGAAAAAGAAGTTAGAATGAAGAGTCGTAAACCTTTTAGTATTGATACAGATTATAAGTGGGTAAGAGAGGGTTTTGATTTTTATAGATATAGTAGAGAATCTAAAAACCTGGTAAAGATGAAAAATGAGAATCTTCAGGAGTCGTTTCTTGAGATGTCAAAAAGTTTTCTCTTTACTGCGAACAGTCTTATGGTAAATTTGCACATTTACAATAATAATGGTGACTTAGATACTTGGATATTTCCGGTATTATACTTATATAGACATTCACTAGAGTTACTTCTTAAGCATAAGATAATTAAGTTAAATTTAGATGAGGATTATTTAAAAGATACTTTTAAATATGCACGTCATAGTTTAAAAGTCTGTGCTAAAGAAATTGGTTTATATGACTCAAATTTGAATGAAAATATTAATGTTACTTGGGTGCGAGATTATATAGATAGTATTGAGGGTATTGATACAGATTCTGATTTCTTTAGGTATCCCTTCAGTATGGAAGGAGCTTTACCATTTACTGAACAAACTTGGCTGGATCTTCAAAAGATATTTCATTCAGTGAATAGAGCATATGGAATTATATTTACCGAGGTGTATGATCAAGATATTAAGGTTGAGGGATACACAGTAAAGTGTGAAAGAAATTTTCTAGTTCAGGGTTCAAGTACACATATTTATAGTGTAGTTGGCTATCAATTTAGTAGAAACGATTTCTTTCCTTATATTAATGGGTATGGAGAAGCATCAAAGTATTTACTTGAGTCAGATGTTTTTGACATTCAAGACATTGTGTTCCCAATTCTTTATTTGTATAGAAATTGTATTGAATTAAGTCTGAAAGGATTAATATACTCTAGACACGATAATTTAGATAAACCACCTTTAAAGATTTTCAAAAAGAAAAAACATAGTATTCTAGGATTATGGAATACTATGAGAGATGAGGTTAAAAGACATAATGAAGGTAGTGATGATACGGATTTAATATCATTTGACAAATATATCCAAGTTTTACACGATTTTGATAATAAGTCTGACATTTTTAGATATCCGTGTGACAAAAATTTAAATATGTATTTTCAAACGGAATTTATTAATGATATAAATAATTTTAGAGATTTGTTTCAAGAGATGATATCCTTTTTAGATGGAGTTGATTCTCAAATTTCAGTACATCAAGAATATGAAAGGGAAATGAGGTCATATTACGATTATTAAATATTATATATATATGAAAAGTTAAAAATTAATGACAGACAGTACTTATCATAGAGATTATGCGTACTACATTTTCTTGTGAAAGTATCCAAATTAGAGTTCTTTTCATAAGGTGAAGGCTTTTGTCACTGTTGAAAAAATAATTAAACAAGTAAACTTATTTACTATAATAAACTTAGAAGGGGAGAAGCATATCTTTCAAAGATATGTTTTTTATAAAGGAGGATTTTATGTATATTTCTAATGTAAACGTGAAAAATTTTAGAAATTTTGGGGAAAAGGGATTTTCTATAGATCTTAAACCTTTTTCGTTGATTGTTGGAGAGAACAATGTGGGAAAGACAAATCTATTGTATTCTATCTCACTTGTACTTGGAGAGAGTCTTAGTAATATTAATAGAAGACTCGAAATTTCTGATTTTAATAATAAAACTATTGATGATTTTTATAGGAAAGTTAATGATTTAACTAAAAAAGTTGAAGATATAGTTTTTCCTGAAATCAGCATAAAAATCAATTTTAATGATATAAAGGATGTTGAGCATAAAATAATATTTCAGAACTGTTTTGTTGATAAAAAGCATACCAGTGCAGTATTAGAGTATGTATTTAAACCTAAGAACTCATTGACAAGTAAGTGGATAAACCAATATAGACAAAATCATATTGAGTCAATTAAACCAGAGATGGATTATTCTTTAAGGTTAACTAAGTTTCCAATATCAGACTTTGAGTATAAAATCTATGGTGGTAATTCAAGGAATGAAAAACCCTTGTGGGAGTATTTTGATAGACTTGAGTATGTATATCTAGATGCTCTCAGAAATGCAACTAGAGAGTTATCTGAAGGGAAGTACAAAACACTCTATAAGTTTCTATCAAAAAGAATAGGAGAAATACCCAAGGTAAATGAACTTTTAGGAGAAATTGATACTGAAATAAGTTCTCAAAAAGAGCTTTCTGATATTAAAAAAGATTTACAATCTTGGTTCGACAAGATAAGTAATAAAAAAACAGGTATAAACTTTAAACTTTCATCACCAGAATTAGATTATTTGCTACAAAAAATTAGTTTAGTTTATGATGATGATTCAATTCCTATTGTGAATAATGGGTTAGGTAGTAATAATATATTATTTGTCTCGCTTATTCTATCGCAGATAAGTGATTCAAAAGATTTTTTTAAATTATTTGTTATAGAAGAACCAGAATCACATCTTCATCCCAATTTGCAGAATAATTTTGCAAAAGAGATTCATATTAGTATGATTAATCAAGAAGATAAGAAGTATTTTAGGAATAGACAACTTATTTTATCTACTCACTCATCTCATATATCTTCAACTGTAGACTTGAATGATATAGTTGTGATATTTGAGAATGATAAAGAGGAAGTTATCTCTGAGTATATATTTGATAATATTAAAGATGAAAATATCAAGTTTTTACAAAAGTACTTCGATGCTACAAAAGCTAAAATGATTTTTAGTAAGAAAAATATACTAGTGGAAGGTATTTCTGAGCAAATACTTATTAAAACTTTTTTTGAGATTCTTTTCGATTCAACATTGTACAAGGAGAACATTGAACTGATCAATGTGAATGGAGTGGCTTTCAAACATTTTCTTGAAGTATTCAGTAATGGCTTCTTTAAAAAGACAGTTGTTTTAACTGATGGAGATAAAGACACTAAGTTTGAAGATAGATCAAAAAATCTTAAAAACAAATATGAGTCAAAAACTATAAAAGTTTTTTATAATGAGTACACTTTTGAAAAATCACTTATTGAAGACAATTTAAAGAAACTCACTAATGAAACTTTTAAGGAGAGTATCATTTATAAAGCACTTTCAAATACTCGACCTAGTTTAGCTAAGAAAATCACTTTTAGTTCAACTGTTAAAGAGTGGTTTGAACTAATTGAGAAGTACAAAGCTGATTTTGCTATGAACATTCATTATTTAATAAATGAAGAGCAAGAAATAGGAAGCTTTGTTATACCAAAATATATAGTTGATGGATTTAAGGTGTTAGGGTATGAGCGTGAAGAATAAACTTGTTATTGCTGCAGCTGGATCAGGGAAAACACATAGTCTAATTGAAGAAGTTGTATCAGTTGTTAGGAATGAAATGTCACCACATAAATATATTTGCGTTGTAAGTTTTACAAACTCTGTCAGTGATGAAATAATATCTAAGGTTGAGAAAGATTTAGGATATGTTCCAGATAATCTGCACATTTCCACTATACATGGATTCTTATATAGATTTATTATTAAACCTTATGCAAAGTTTGTTGTATGTAGTTCTAGTGATGTAGTTGAATTAATACAAAGTAGAGTCGATGAAATTTCTTTTATTAAAAATGAAAAGGACACAACGAAAAAAAGAAACTTAATTAACTCTTTTAAGAGAAAAAATAGGTTGAAGGGAAGAATCTTTATTGACGATATGATTACAACGAGTAATCTAATTACTCAAGATAAGGAATGCTCTTCTAATATTTCGGAACTAATATCACACGTATTTATTGATGAGTTTCAAGATGTGACAGCCAACTTAAACAATGTGTTTGAAAGGATTAGAGTTCACAAGAAAACTAAGTTCTATTTAGTTGGTGACCCAGAGCAATACATAATGTCTTTTACGAGCCATCAACAATCATTTAAAAATTTACCTATTAATTTAAATATACATAAAACACGAACTTATGATGTGAAGAAGAATACAGATAACTGGAGATCTACACAAAAAATAACTGATTTCTTAAATAATTTCCATAGTTCAGTATCCCAGACATCTGTGAGTAAACACAAAAATCTTGATATTGAAGTGATTTTTTGCAATGAGATAGATGTTGAAAAATCGTATAAATCTTTTATAAGTTACATAGAGAGTGTTAATGTTGAGTTATTGGATCAAAATTTAGAAGCTATCAGTACTTTGTTTTTACTATCTAGAGAAAATGCTACTCTAGGAAGTTTATCTACTAAATATGACTTTGAGGTGCTAGGAGAGAAGAATAAATCTAAATCGTTTTATGGTTATAAGGACATAATGAACCTATTAATACATAGTTATTTAAAACTAAATATCTATGATTTCTTAAGTGTGAATGGAATTACAAAGTTTTATTGTGAAAAAATTATGATTAAAGTGGCTGATAGCTTACATAAAAATGAAAGTAAAACTAGTATAACTAGTTACTTAAAAGAACATATAATTAGCCTTCAAGAGACTGAAAATAGAGTGATTCATAGTTTTCTTTATAATGCCCAAGACATTGTAAATAAGTCAGAGCAGGTATTTGAGAGTCTCCCGAGAAAAGAAGGCAAAAAATTTGAGCAGATAATCTCTACTATACACAAAGCTAAAGGACTTGCCTCGGATGCGGTCTTAGTCGTAGCAAAAACTGAGAAAGAATTACTTAAATGGATTGAAACAGATAAATCTAAAAGAGAACTCTGTACACTTGATAGTTCTCGAATAGGGTACGTCGCGTTTAGTAGAGCTAGAAAACTGTTATTTATCTCGTGTTTAGAAAATGTAAATAGCTCTACTTTATTAAAACTAACAAAAACTGGTGTCAAAATCTTAGAATGAGTATATCAATAATTAACAATGAATACAAATAAGATTCAAGAGGATAATACTCGTACTTAATTTAATACAGTAGGAATGATAATCCATTCATATTAAGTTGCAATTAAAAATGATGGGTTGAGCCATATCACAATGACCAAAAAGAATACAGAATATAGCATATTTGGTGCTTTCCTCACAAGAAAAGTTCCTTTATAATTTAGATATGTTAAAATGTTTAGGTAAGGAGTTGACAATTATGAATTTATTTCAGAAGTTTAACGATAGGAAGAAAACTAAAATTAAAGAAATTAACGATTTAGTTTTGGAGATTATAGAAATGTGCAATTCTGCGATTTATGATTATGATATGGACTCATCAAAAAGTGAAATCATCAATAGTATTATAGGATTTGAGGAAAATGGAGCTTTCTCGTATTACTCACAGGTGAAAAACATCGTATTACCTGAGATGATGGAAATACAAAAAGGATTATCTAGCGGACAATTTCGAATAGGAAAAATAGTTCGGCTTAAATCAAGTTACTGTATTACAGATTCTTGGAATCCTGGTGCTAAGTTTTCAAAATTAATTTCTAGACTTTCAAACCTAGTTTGAGTAAAGGGAGAATTGATATTTATTGAAAAGTTTATAGCAATTTCAGAATATTGGGATTTGATGCTATTATTTTTCTCTAAATGCGATAAACTGAGCCTTATCACAAATAATCTACAGAATGATACAGAATTTATAAGAAAGCCCTTTTGGGGCTTTTTATTTTGACATAGTTACTACCTTGATAGAATTAATGTAATAGCAATTTTGTTATTATTGAAGTTTATAGATGATAAAAAATACTCAAGATCTAAAGAGTTAAATTTATAAGAACCAGCAAAAGTTATTTACAATATATACTTTGGCAAAAAAACCAAAACAAAGCATTTAAACACACGCATTTAATTATTAAATATGTATCCTATATTATTAAAATTTTTAATTAATATGTTTAAAAAGATATTAATATTTAGCATTTAATTAATTAATTTAATTTAGTACTTGATATTATTAATTAAAAGTGTTATTCTCTTTTTGGAGGTACTGTGTACAACAAAGTATGACTTTTAATCATAATATCGTGTACGTTTACTTGAGAAGTATCTCTAATATTACTAGGGTTAAGATTTAATATTAGTTTTATAAAAAAGAAGGAGAGAGATGAGAATGCCGAAATTAGAATTGTTAGAAAAATATGCAAAATTAGTAGTAGAAGTAGGAGCAAATGTTCAAAAGGATCAAGTATTAGTAGTGAGTTCATCAGTAGAAACCTATGAATTAGCTAGATTAATTGTTAAAGCTGGTTATAATGCTGGTGCAAGAGATGTGGTTCTTCAGTGGAGCGATCCATATGTAGAACGTATTGCGTATGATGGTAAGAGTATTGAATCACTTGAATATATTCCTCAGTGGAATATAGATCAGTATAAAGAACTTAAGGAACAAGGAGCATGTATTGTCAGTATTACATCACCAATACCTGGATTAAATAAAGGTGTAGATCCAGAAAAAATGCAAGCATCTGGATTAGCGCAAATGAAAGCATTTAGTTTTGTTCAAGATCATATGATGGGTAATCATACACAATGGACTGTTATTGCTGCACCTAATAAAGTATGGGCAAAACAAGTGTTTTCTGAATTAGATGAAGATGTAGCGTTAGAAAAACTATGGGATGCAATTTTAAAAGCGTCACGTGTTAGAGAAACAAATGATCCAATTAAAGAATGGCAAGAACATAGTAAAACTTTACTAACACATAATAATATTCTTACAGATCATCAGTTTGATTATTTACATTTCTCAAATAGCCTAGGAACTGATTTGACTGTTAAATTAGTTGAGAATCATATATGGGCTGGTGGAGGCACAAAATCTACCACGGGAATAGAATTTAATCCAAATATTCCAACAGAAGAAAATTTCACTATGCCATATAAATTTGGAGTTAATGGTAAGGTTGTAGCTAGTCTACCACTAGATTATCGTGGAAATCTAATTGAAGACTTCTGGCTTGAATTTAAAGATGGAAAAGTAGTTAATTATGATGCTAAAAAACAACTTGAATCACTTAAGAGTTTATTAGAAGTAGATGAAGGTAGTTCATATTTAGGTGAAGTAGCTTTAATAAGTTATGATTCTCCAATAAATAATACTGGAATTCTATTCTTAAACACATTGTTTGATGAGAATGCATCATGTCATTTAGCTCTTGGACGTGCGTATCCTAGAAATGTTAAGGGAGGAGATTCAATGACTCTTAAAGAACTTGTTAATGTTGGTTCAAATCAATCAATGGTCCACTCAGACTTTATGTTTGGTAGTAAAGATATGCAAGTTATAGGAACAAAAAAAGATGGAACAAAGATTACAATCTTCAAAGATGGAGATTATGTAATTTAATGACATAAAAAGAAAAAATATCAGATGATGAAAACAAGTCTAATATAATGTAGTCATTTAACCTCTTATAGATAAGTCTAAATTGTATAGAGGCAAACATATGACAATTGTTACTCTTTTGTAGATTGTAATTCTATTTATAACTGTGTAACATAAAGATAGATGATTATATTGGAGGGATGTCATATGATTAAAAAAGAACTATTAGAAAAATTAGCTAAAGTAGCTGTTAAAATTGGGGCTAATGTTCAGAAAAATCAATTAGTTGGAATTATGGGACCAACGGGTAGTTATGAATTAGTCAGAGAAATTACAAAACAAGCATATGAGGCTGGAGCTAAAAAAGTAATTGTGGTTTGGAGAGATGAATATATTAAACGGTATGGATATGAATATCAAAGTTTAGAGAACTTGAAAGAAGTACCAACTTGGTCTGTTGATCAGATTCAATATATTGTTGATCAAGGTGGTTGTATTATTAATGTTAATTCTCCAACTAGTGACTTTCTAAAAGATGTAGACAAAAATAAAATCCAAGCTGTAAGTAAAGCCAGTGCTGAAGTTATGCATTTCTTTTCAGAGTATATAATGAGTTCAAAAGCGCAGTGGACTATTATCTGTGCACCTAATAAAATATGGGCAAAAAAGGTATTCCCAAACCTTAATGAAGATGATGCAGTAGAAGCATTGTGGGATGCGATTTTAAAGGCTTCAAGAGTAAATGATAATACTGATTCTTTAAAAGAGTGGAACAAGCATATTCAAGAAATAGTGAATAGAAATAAAATTCTAAATGATTACAAGTTTGATAGATTAATTTTAAAAAACAAACTAGGAACAAATATTGAACTAAAGCTTGTTGAGGAACATAATTGGGTTGGTGGGAGAAGCCAGACTACTAATAATGTATATTTTAATCCTAATATCCCTACTGAAGAAAACTTTACAATGATCCATAGGGATGGAGTCAATGGTAAAGTATATGCAACTAAACCAATGAGTTTTCAAGGCAAAACCGTTAATGAATTTTGGCTTGAGTTTAAAGATGGTGTAGTTATTGATTATGATGCAAAACAAAACAAGGAAGTACTAGAAAGTATTATTAATACAGATGAAGGTTCAAAACATCTTGGAGAAATTGCATTAATTAATTTTGACTCACCTGTATCTAATTTAGACATTGTGTTCTATAATACAATGTTTGATGAAAACTCATCTTGTCATATGTCTTTAGGAAGAGCAACACCACTTAGTATTAAAGATGGACATAAAATGGAGCTAAATGAACTTAAAGCAAAAGGATATAATCATTCAGCTGTTCAAGCTGATTTTATGTTTGGTAGTCCTGATTTAAGTATTATAGGCATAACGAAAACAGATGAAGAAATCAAAATATTTAGCAATGGTAATTTTACTATTTAAATCAGTTTTCAGAATAGTTAATAAAAAAAATAACAAAGAGTTAAACCTTTGTTATTTTTTTATTGTTATGAATGATGTTTGGTTTTTACCATTTGCTTTACTAGAATATAATTGCTCGTCTGCAGAGTATATTAAAGTTTTCATGTTGTCTTCTTTTTTTGGAGTAATTAAAGCAACACCGATAGAAACATTGATTTTAGTTTTAATATTCAAAGTGATATTTAAATCAAATAATTTTGTTCTAAATCTATTATCAAATTCCATAAATCTACTTTTTGATGTTTGTGAGAATATTGCGACAAATTCATCTCCACCGTATCTAGCAACGAAACTATTTTCATCTTTCTCTTCTTCAAGGATTTTACCTACAGCTTTTAAAACTTCGTCTCCAGTTAAGTGTCCGTATTTGTCATTTAAATCTTTAAAATTATCAATATCCATCATCATGATAAGAAGGTTCTCTTTATTTTTAACTGATACTTCCCATGATTCAGTATATTTTTCATCAAATAACCTACGATTTGCGATTCCGATTAACCCATCTTGTTCAGACTTGATTTTTAGTTTTTCATTTAGTTTAGCTAACTCTTTTGTTTTTGATGCATTTTTAATAGCAATTGCTAAATATGAACTTAATGTAAACAATAAAATTTCATCTGCCTCAGTATATGAGTTTCTTTTCTCAGCTTGGACCGTGAATACCCCTATTACTTCGTCTTCAAAAACTAAAGGAGTAAATATAGCTGAGTTCATCTCATCTCCATCACTCTCTCCTTCACTTTCTATGTAATCATGATATTCAGTTTCAAAGTCATTAATCCTAACAGTTTTTTTGTTATTGTAACACCATACTGTCCAACTATTTTTATGATTTAGTTCCATTGAGTATACTTCTAAGTACTCACCTTTTTCAATACTTAAATCAAAATGTAGTTTGTTAGTTTCAGGATTATATAATCCTAATGTTAATGAATCTGCAGGCATTAAATGATTGACATTCTTATATAAGTTCTCAAATATTTTTTCGATATTACGAGTTGATGTGATTGCTTGTCCAATTTTACTTAGTACTTTCATATCGTTATAACTTTTTTCTAGTTTAGTTGATAAGTTTCGATATATTTTAGTTTCCTCTTTTGATTCTGATAATTTAGACTGAAGTTCAATGCTTTTTCTGATTTCTTTCATTCTATTATCTTCAATTTCATTATTGATATTATTATAATGGTTAAAATATTTAATTGCCTGAATGTTGTTATTTGTTTTTTGATAATATAAAGCCATTTTTTCATAAACATTTGATAACATTGTACTCATACCTAATTTTTTTGCTAGAGTGAGTGCTTTAAAATATATTATTTCCGCTGTTTTTGTTTCATCTAATAAAATGTACACTTCTGCAATTTCTAGATAAATTCTAAATAAAACAGAAGAATCTTTTCCTTTTTCAGCATTAAAGATACCATCTTTAAAACTCTTAATAGATTCATCGTAATTACCTTCTTTTTTTAGGATAATTCCAAATTGGTAATAAGAATGAGCAAGTGGGATTGTTCTATTATGCTTATCAAAATATTCTTTACTAATTATAATGTCTTTTTTTGCATCTTCGTTATTATCTAAAAACATTTTGATATGGCCTATGTTTAAGTATGAGATTGCGATTATATATTCGTTTTTGATTTCTTTAGCCATGTTTAAACATTTTTCAAAATATTCTAGTGCTTCATCATAGTTTTTTGTTTCTTCATGTAATGCCCCAATATTGTTGTAAATCTTTGAGATTAATTCTTTTAATTTATGATCTTCTGCTATAACTAATGCCTTTCCATAATTTAATAAAGCTGAGTTAAACCACTCCATTGATTTATATACATTAGCTAAAACAATTAATGCATCAACTAAAGCATAATTATCATTAGCTTCACTACAAAAGACTAAAGCTTTTTCTAAATATTCAATCGATATATCATAGTCACCTTTAATCCATAAACATCTTCCAATCCTTACAAGGTTCTTTGATGCTTCTAATGGTAGTTCTTGTAACTCAGGTATCTTAAGTAGTTCTAATGAGATATTTATAGCTGCCTCTGTGTTATGTTTTTCTGCTGTTTCAGCTTTATCTATTAAATCATAGATTTTGGTATGTAAAGAATTCTTCATTTTTATCCTCCGTATAGCTGTCTATAATAATTAGTAATCACCTTTAAATCAGTTAATAGAATTCTAGTATAAAAAAAAAAACATTATAACCCATCTATTTAATTGTAATTAGTTTAATTATACAACAATTTATCATCAAATAAAAGCAGATAAAACAAGTAAAGTTTTATATTAGATTTAAGTTAAAAATAAAAAAATAGACAATTTATTATTGTCTATTTTTAAAATTAGTTATTTAATTATGTTCATGTAAGAACCAAGTAAGTAACCATGTTCTGAAAAGTATAAGGTTTCTGATTTGAATGTTCCTATATAATCATCACCTAGCATGTTATAGATATCATTGCTTATATTAAACTCAGGTAGTTTACCTATTAGATTTTCACCATCGTATAAATAAGATGTTTGAACAGGTGTAGAAAACTTACCATCAGAATTAAAACTTCCACCTGCAGCAACTACAACTAAGATTGCCATTTTTCCATTTAGTGATTTTTTAATGTTAGAACTATCAACTACTGGTTCAATATTAGTAAATCTAAGACTTGGTACATCGTCATATCCTCCTGAAGCAGATCCAGTATGCTCGATATTAAATTTTTCTGCAATTTTTTTATCTGTGAAGACACGTTTGAATACTCCATTTTCAATTAGCGTTACAACGTCATTTTTATTTGTAATACCTTCTGTGTCAAAGAAACACGAGTAAGAGTATTTTGAGTTATTGTTTTGAACTATAGATACTTTATCATTAAATATTTTAGTTCCTATTTTTTTGGTGAATAGTGATGTTTCATTACCATAATTATCACCACTTAAATGACTGTTGAGGAAATCAGTTATGATGTCTGATTCTACAAAAAATACTGGAACTTTATTTTCTTTTGGGAGTTCTACAATATTTCTTTCAGCATCTAGTTGCATTTTTGTTGTAGATAAGTATCTAGTTGTATCGAAATTTCTACCTCTCCATCTTGAAAAAGTATCAAATAAATTTGCACTGTCTTTCGATTTTACTAGAAAGTTAAAATCTAAGTAGGAATCTTGATATCTTAAATCTAACCCTTCAGAATTTGTAAATCTGAAATCTGTTTCGATTTTTTTTATCGAATCATTAAAGATAAAATCATCAAAATCATTTTTAAATGAATCTGATAAAGTTTTACCTAAATCCATTAACTCTTTTTCACTGTATTGTTTTTCTATGTAGTTTCTATGATCTTTCCTATTTTTTTCTAGTTCATATGGGTATTTAATATTTGAGGATAAGTTTTCAATTGCTTGCGCCGTTAAATCTTCAATCGATGAAGTTCCTACTGCACCTGAAATACCCACCTTTCCATCTTTATAAACTCTAACTGCAGATTTATCGATGTCTTTTGCTCTTAAAGAGATTATTTCTGATGTTTGCATTTTTACTGACGTTTCTTTATTGTTTACTTGTATAATTTCTTTTTTCATTTTTTTATCCTCCTACAAGACATTAAGTTTACGAACCAATGTGTATGGTCCTCCGAACCCTACAGGACATGGGTATTGTTCCATTTTCCCACAACCACCAACAACAAAACTAAGCAACTCAAACTCTTTACTAATTGCATCTACTTTATCTAGTGTCTCAAAGACATTTCCAGTTACTACAGAGAGTTTTATTGGTTTAGTTATCTTGCCGTTTTCGATTTTATAAGCACGTGTTGGTGCCATTGTAAATGTACTCATTCCAGTTCCATAGCTTATTGTATCAACAAACACACCATATTTAATACTTTTAATAATATCTTCTAAGGGTGTAGTTCCTTTATCAATATAAGTAGTTGTCATTCTAACAAGAGGTTCATATTCAAACCCAATTGATCTAGCGTTACCAGTTGGTTTTTCATTAAGAGCCGCAGCCGTTGCTACGTTATGTAGTCTATCTGTTAAAACACCATTAGTAATGATATTAGTTTTTGAACCTTTTGTTCCTTCATCATCAAATGGAACGTATCCATTTCCAAGAACTGTTCCATCATCAATGATATTAAGTAATGGTTGACCTACTTTTTTACCAAGAACCCATTCTTTTCTCATTGCTTCATCTCCAACCATAAAGTCAGACTCACTTTTATGACCAAAACTTTCATGCGTAAATACACCAGTAGCTAAGGGACTCATTAATACAGGATAGACACCTGGTTCAAATGTTTCTGCGTTTATAATGAAATCAATATTCTTTTCTAGTTCTTTTTCAAAATGAGGGATAGTAGTTTTTAGTTCATCAAATGTTGTTCTTGCATTAGATGCTCCAAAATATTCTTTGTTTTCTTTGTATGCACATCTCATGCCCATACTAAGACCACAAGTTTGTTTATCAAATTTTACATGTGTTCCTTTTGAAGTGAATATCTCTTTCTCAATTACACTATCAACATATATGATGTTTGTCATTTTGATTGTTTCATGTTTACATAAATCAACAATTTTTCTTAACAGTGTATCTTTTTCTTTTAACTCTACATCTTTTAATGAATTATGCTTATATTGCATAAGTTCTTCATTATTTACCTCGTACATTTTAATGTATGGGTGATCTTCAATGTTAATGTTCGGAGTTGCCATACTAGCTAAGTTATCAATTTGATATTGAATTGTGCCTAGATTAGTGAATGATGCATAATACCACATATCCCCATCAAAAACTCGAACAAACGCCCCTTTGTTTGAACGTACTTTTTGCTCGTAAAGTTCACCATTCTTGTATGCGATTCTTGTTGTGAAAACGTCCTCAATACGGACATCTACATAAAAACCTTTTGGATAATTAAACATGTTTTCCTCCTTATTTTTTTGGTTCTATTTTTTGTTCACCTTTTTCTTGATTTAAAAACCTTGAGATTAAGGTAAATCTTAGTAAACATATTTTTTAGTTAAATGTGCGTTTATGATGTCTTAAATAAAATATTAGTGAAACAAATACTACTGATATTCCCATAACTGTATAAAGAAAAGTTACAGTGACACTATCTCCTAAGAAACTTACCAAAGCTCCTCCAAGAGGTAGTGCGATTAATGCACACGCAGTCATAATCGACGAAAGTCTTCCGATCATTTCTGGGGTTGTTTCTTTCATTACAATTGAATTAATTGGTGCACGCATTATTGGCACAAAAAACCCTAGGAAGAATGTGCAGATAATTGCGTATATAATTTGAGTATTAAATGCTAAGTGGATATGTTCTACAGTTCCTAAAAGAATATACATTACACCCATCATCGCAAAACCAAATGATATTGAAATTACTGGATTAATTTTTTTACCGATTTTACCCATAATTAAACCACCAACAAACATACCGGCAAATATTGCTAGTCCTAAATAACTAAGTCCTTCAACCCCAATCTTTAAAACATCAACAACGTAAATTGGTCTTAAGATATTATATGGGGCAAAAGAGAAGTTCATATAAGCAGCAAGTAATACAACGATAAGTAATATTTTTTTTGATTTTAAGTAGTTAAATCCCTCTGAAATTTGAACAAAGAATCCCTTTAATGAATTGCTAGTTAAAGATTTTTCTCGAATGTCTTTATATTTCATAGAGTAAATGATTATCGATGAAATGAGAAATGTAAAAGCATCTATTAAAATTGTCCCCCAGATGCCAATAGAGCTTATTAAAACTCCAGCCACAGCTAATCCAACTAAAGCTCCAAGTTGTGATGTACTGTTAAGATAAGCTGAACCTTTTATATAATCACCAGGTTTAATTAGTGACTGCAACATTGATTCTCTTGCGGGATCTGCAAATGATTCGAACAATGAGTTAATTATTGTAAAAACAAATATTTGCCACACTTCTAATAATCCTGTTGCATATAGTATTGCTAAAGTTGCAACAGCAAATCCTCTTAAAATATCACCAATAAAGGTTATTTTTTTCTTGTTAAGAGTGTCTGCTAAAACACCACCAAATGGTAAAATAATTAAATTTGGCAAAACACTAACTATAAATATAGAACCCATTAAAACTCTTGAGCCTGTCATTATATAAACCAACCAACTAAAAGCAATTGCATCAACACAATCACCAAATCTAGTTATAAATGTAGCTACTAATAGTTTAGTATATTCTTTGTTTATTATTGATAGTTTCATTTTAGGCTCCTTACTTGTTTTATATCATACTAAGAATAATATGAATTTTACTTAAATGAAAGCAACCGTTAGTTGATTTAATTTAAAGAAAAATCATTTTACTCAATCTATATACATGTTTTTTCATTAGATTCATTTTAAATAAAATCATGACAATGGATCAATATATATTATGCACACTCAACTACTATTTCTTCATATAACACTTTAATAATGATATAATAAGTAGAAGTTTTATAAACACTAATAAGGGGGAAATTAAATGAGCTTAATGAACATATTAGATAATGTAGAACTAGAGAATATATACAAGACTGTTTTAGATTTAGAAGGACCTAGATATCCTTTAGATAATATGGAACAACTTAACATGACTGCAGACTATATTATTAAAAAGTTTGAATCGTATGGCATTGAAGTAGAAGTTCAAGAATTCTATGTGCTTGGATTTGTTGAACCTTTTAGAAATATAATTGGAATAATTGGTGATAAAAATACTGAGGCTACTATTATAGGATCACATTATGATTCAGTAAGAAATACACCTGGTGCAAACGATAATCTTTCAAGTGTTGCTGTTTCTCTTGAAGTAGCAAGACTATTAAGCACTTTAGATAATCCACCTTCAGTTAGGATTGCTGTATTTACACTAGAGGAATGTAATCCCGGTTTTAGATTACAACTTGAGAGAAAAATGATAGAAGCGGGTTATTATGATAGATTAGGGAGATATACCTCTCCAATATATAAAGACTATTATCAAATTATTTCTAAAACACTACGAGCACAAGGTTTAAGCTTCTTTGAACTCCCAAAAGTTTATAAAGCAGCATATGAAGAAATAAAAGTATCTCAAACAAAAGAAGTGGTTAATTTCTTTAAAGTAATTTATGATACTGTTTTAGATTATGATAGTAAAGAAGAATCTAAAACGCATTATAGTAAAATGGGAAGTTTTGAATATGCTAAAAAAATTATTGAAGAGAATATCAAAATATCTAAGATAATCAATATGGATACAATAGGTTGGATATATACTAAGGAAAACACTCAGAAAGTTTTACCGTTTCCTAAAGAAATGTTAAATTTAATAGAACTTTATAAAACAGAGCATAACAGCACTATTGGAAATTTTATATGCGTTATTGGCGAAAAAAACTCTTCAGAAATTCTTCAAACATTTTTAAAGAGCTGTAAATTATCTGAAATTGAGATACCATACTTAGGTATAGATATTCCATTAAATTTTAAAGATATTGCAAAGATGGTACCAGACACCTTAAGATCTGATCACGCCCCTTTTTGGGAAATAGGAGTTCCAGGTATCTTTATTTCTGATTCTGCGAACTTTAGATCAGACTTTTATCACACTGGAGAAGATACATATGCTCACATTGATTTTTATACATTAGTAAAAATAACAAAAGCAGTTATCAATACTATATTAAATACTAGTCAAGGGAGATAATAATTATGGGAAATAGATTAGGTAGTAACTTTATGTTCAACTTAATTGCACCAGTGTATGGACTGTTTTACAAAAACCAAAAAAGAGTTTATTCTAGGGATTTAATTCTTTTAAGTAAACTCCTTGATATAACTAGTTATAATAACATTTTAGATGTTGGTTGTGGAACAGGAGCATTATCTTCAGTGCTTAATAATATGGGAGTTTCAGTTACTGGTGTAGAACCAGCAAAGAGAATGTTGAATGTTGCATCAAGTAAGAAAGAAAATGCAAATATTACGTTTATTAGTGTAAATAAAGAAAAGCCATTACCTTTTGACGATAAAAGTTTTGATTTATCAATAGCATCATATGTAGCTCATGGAATGAAATTGGATGAACGAAAAAAACTATACTTAGAAATGAGTAGAGTATCTAAAGATTTTGTTATCTTATATGATTATAATGATAAGAGAGCTTTTGTTACTAGTATTGTTGAAAGATTAGAACGTGGTGATTATTTTAACTTTATCAAAAATGTAAAAAAAGAGTTAAATCAATATTTTAAGTCTTTTGAAGAGATAAAACTAAGCAATCAAGCCTCTTGGTATATCTGTGTTCCCTTAGTAACTAAAACAAAATAAGCTGGGATTTGAGCATTATAATAAGAAAAGTGTCTAAGAGTATTTAACAATCTCTAAAATAAAAATAGTTAATCCTTAAAAGGACTAACTATTTTTTTGATTAATTTGTTTGAGGTGTCATTATAGTTGCTGAGTTGTGATTGATTAATACTACTTCATCATACATACTTTTATTTTCATCAATAATCACATGACTAACGTTGATTATTGTGATGTTTTTAAGAGCTAACATGCTTTTTTCAATTTCTACTGTTAGTTTTCTATCTAAAGATGCAAAGGCTTCATCTAAGAATAGAATCTCAACTTTGTTTAGAAGTGCTCTTGCTATCGCAATTCTACTGCGCTCACCACCTGAAATATTCTTCCCGTTATCAAGGATCATTCTGTTTAAACCATCAACATGTGATGATATAAAATCATGAAGTCCAGCTCTATTTATCGCATCCCAGATTTCTTCATCAGAGTATTCTTTATAGAGAGTTAAATTATTAATGAATGTGTCTTCGAACAAGAATGTTTGTTGTTCGACATTTGCGATTTTAGAAAAATAATCTATTTTCTTTATTTCAGATAAGTTATTACCATCAATAAGTATTTCACCTTCAAGCGGATCAAAGTATTTTCTTAGTAACCTAAGTAGTGTTGATTTCCCACCACCACTAGGACCTATTACTAAGTACTTTTTACCTTTTTCAAAATTTACATTTATTGATTTTAGTACTACTTTTTCATCATATGAGAATCCGACATCTTTAAACTCAATTGATTTGTTGAACCCATCATATGACATTGTTTCTTCTTTATCATTACGATTTTCTAAGGTTTCATTAATTCTTATAAATAATGATTTTACTGATAAAATCTTAGGGATTGATTGCGCAATTCTTGTTACTGGATCAATGATATCCCCTATTTGAGTTATTACTACGATTAAACCTGCAAATAATAAAACTCCGTTTATCATTAAGTAAGAAACTACTATAAGTAAACCAAAGAATAAAAACTGAGTTGTTGAATTTTGTACAGCAAAGATGAAAGACATAATTCTATCAATAACAAATTTCTTTTCTTGGACTCTTTTTGATTCTTTATTATAAGTAGCTGTTACTGTTGCTTCTAAATTGTTAGTTTTAATTATATGAAATGCTGATAAGACTTCTTTAATAAACCCACCAAAGGAAGACATCATTTCACTTCGTTCTTTATTATGTTTATTTACTGGCTTTGAAGATAATACTGAGATAATCACATTAACAAGAACCATAACTAGTCCGATTAGGATTATTAAAGGGCTTATCAATGAGATGATAATTATAGCAGTAGCAAAACGAATGATTGATTCTAATATCTCTAGGACTTGCTCTACATAATTTTTTTCAATAGTATTAAAATCATTTGTGATTGCGGAAATATATAATGCATTATTTTGCGCTTGGAACTCACTAATGTTTTTACCAAATACTTTTTTCATGTAATCAGTTTTCATTTTTGTCATACTTTTTTTGATAACAAGACCTTTTAAATAGGCATAAGTAATGTTTACTGGTAACACTATTACTGTGAATATTATCAACTCTCTAGCATGTTTATAAAACTCATCCCATAACCCAGATTCTGCTGAATCAATTAAGTCAAATAATGAAAATGCAATTCTATAGTTTAGATAAGAGATTATAACAAGGATAAATAATGTAATATATGCATTTTTTACATAATAGATTCGATTTTTCATACAAGCACCTCATCAAAATAATCTTGTCCTTTAAAGGTAGCTATAAATCCATCTTTAATCTCTAATACGATATCGTATTTATTTGTTATCCCATCAAAATATTTATGACTAATTGATATAACAGTTGCATCTAAGCTAAGTAGTGTTGATTCTATCTGACGTCCAAACTCTTCATTTAGAGCAGAAGTGGCTTCATCAACAAAGATAATCTCTGCTTTTTTAACTAAAGCCCTAGCAATTGAAATCCTTTGTCTCTCACCACCAGATAAGTTTTTACCATTCTCACTTATCATTGTATAAATACCTTCATCAAGTGAAGCCACAAAATCCTCTAATCCTGCCTTTTTACAAGCGTCTAAAACTTCATCATCTGAATAATCTTTATAAAGACATATGTTCTCTTTTAGTGTTGTTTCAAATAAGAAAACATCTTGATATACATAAGACACTTTTTCATTAAAGGATGACATTGATACTGATTTTAAGTCAACTCCATCAACATCAATGCTGCCATCATAATCATCGATAACATGAGATATTAATTTAAATAATGTTGATTTTCCAGATCCGCTTGGACCTTTAACAATATGCTTTTTACCTTTTTCAAAAGAAAAATTAATTGATTTAAAAACTTTGTTGTTTTCATAAGAGAAACTTACGTCGTTAATGTTGATTAAAGAATTATATTCAAATGGATTCTTAGAACCATTTGATTCAACTACTTCTTCAGGAACTGTGATTTTTTCAAAAATAGCAGATGAAGCTTTTAATTTATTAACAAGGGGAAATAAGTTTACTAATGAGAAAATTATGTTTGCTGATAATTGTATTGAAATTATCATTACTCCATAACTTAATCCGTTTTGTAATTGATAAATCATATAGATAACAAGTCCAATTACAACAAAATTACCAATTGCAAAGTTTGAGTAAAGTTGAAATGAAGTAAATATATTGAACTTGAATTTTTTGTGTTCAAGGCTTTTTATAGCTTTTTTGTTTTTTTCTAGAAATGAATCTTCAATATTGTTTAGTTTAAGGATTTCTAAACCATTAAAAACATTGGAAACATCAACTGTGAATTTTTCATTTGCAGTTGATACATCTTTTTGATATCTTACTGTTCTTTTTTCATAAAACTTTGAGATAAAGAATACTAAAATTGAAACAATAAATATGATAAGAGCAATTTTCCAATTGATAACAAGCAATATAATTAATGCAGCAAGATACATAAAGAATCTAAATATAACATTAATTAGTGAAAGAAAGAAATCAGCTTCAAATGTGTTTACATCGTTGATTAGATTTGATACATACACATCTCTTGATCTTTTATTGAATTGCTTATAACCCATATTTACAATTTTATCAAAGGCTTTAATTCTTAATGTTAAAACAACATCACGCATATATGAAATTCTCATTAATCTTGAAGAAATGAATAATACTGCTCCAAGGATTGTTGCTCCTAATGCAGCAAAACCTGCAAATTTTAACTCATCCATAGATTGGTTACCAACAGCTTCAAAGACAAGAGCTAAAACACCAATTTGTAGTAAATCAGTAAGGACTGGAATAAAACACGCAATTATATATAATATAAATTTTCCTTTTTTTTCTAATAGAAGTTCTTTCATAATATCATCCTTTCAAATAAATGATATCACATTAATGTGTAATACACAATAAATATTTTATTCTGGATTTTTAAATACTTAAAAGTGTACTTTATAACTATAAATTACACTTTTTTTCTTATATTTTTATTATTGATATATACATTATAAATAGGTGTTTACTATACTCCACTAGAGTTGAATAATATCTTATATGATATTTATTATAGTAGAAAGTATTATTGTCACTAATAGATATTTTTTAGTTTTTTTGAAATAAATATATAAATTATGCAATAAAAAATCATTTTTCTGCATTAGTATAGTGAAATCAAATTTGAAAGGAAGAAAAAAAATGAGAAAAATTATTAGTTTAGGATTATTATTAACAGTAATGTTTGTATTAACAGCTTGCGCTGGAACAACTAGTGTTGCAGCTTCTACAATTGCAATTGATGTAAACCCAAGTGTTATATTAGAGTTAGGTGAGGATGACAAAGTTATAAATGTTATCTTAAATAATGATGATGCGGTTATTATTGTTGGAGATATGGATTTTGTTGGAGTTGATTATAATATTGCAGTAAATGCTTTAATTGGATCAATGGTCTCAAATGGTTATATCAACGAGTTAACAAATTCAGTTTTATTATCTGTTCAAAGTAATGATGAAATAAAAGAAAATGAGTTGATGACAGAAATAACTAAAGCGGTAAGTGATACATTAACTGGAGCTTCAATAGATGGTTCAGTAATTACCCAAGATTTAGATTTTGATCAAGAAGCAAAAGACTTAGCAGCAACACTACAAATATCAGAAGCTAAAGCAGAGTTAGTATTAGATATTATTAAAGCAGATCCAAGAATGACAGTTGAAGAGTTAGCTTTGCTTTCTATTAATGATTTAAATTTATTATTAGAAGCAAAAAATATTGTTTTAGAAGATACAGATAAAATCGGAAATGCAAGTGAACTAGGAATTATTAGTGTTGAAGAAGTTTATCAAATTTCATTAAGAGAACTTGGTATTGAAGAGTTAAATGTAGTTGAGCTTGAAATAGAATTGGAACAAGAAGATGGAACAATTATTTATGAAGTAGAGATCGATACACAAACGGAAGAATTCGAAATTCTTATCGATGCAAAAGAAGGTACTGTTTTTATTGATTTAGATGAAGATGATGACGACGACGAAGATGATTTTCCTCTTGATTCATTATCAGAACAAGAAGTTCTAGAGATGATTGCACTTGAACTAGGAATTGAAATTTCACTAATTACAGAATTAGAAGTTGACCAAGAAATGGAAAAAGGTGTGGCTTATTACGAAGTAGAGTTTGAAATAAATGGTACAGAATATGAAGTTGAAGTTGATGCTTTAACAGGAGAAATCTATACAAATTCAATGGATGAACACGGTTTTGATTTTGATGATGACAACGATGGCGAAGAAGACGAAGAAGACGAAGAAGAAACTAACTAATCAAACATTATAATCCTTTAGAACAAAAGCTGATATCATATAAGATATCAGCTAATGTTCATTATTTAATGAGCCATATTGGTAACGCCTCGATGGATATGATATAATTAATTGGATATAATTCTACATGAAAAGAGGTGTAATATGAACACCAAATATAAACAGAAGTTATTGGTTATAAGTGACAAGTTGATTAAGAGAATTGCAAACTATGATTCTCTGGCATTTGAAGAACTTTATAATAAATCTAGCGGTGCAGTTTTTGGTTTAGCTATGTCTATCTTAGCAAATCAAAGTGATGCTGAGGATGTAGTTCAAGAAACATATATTAGTGTTTACAACAATGCCTCAAAATACAAAGACAAAGGTAAAGCTATGGCCTGGATTTTCACAATAGCTAGAAATCATGCACTAATGATAATCAGAAATCGGCAAAAACACAAACATGTAAATTTAGATGATAGTTTTAATGTTAGTACTGAGGATCATATAGAAGAAAATTTACACAAAGAACAACTTACAGAAATATTACTAAGAACATTAAAGGAAGATGAAAGACAAATAGTAGTAATGCATTCAATGTCTAATGTTAAGCATAAAGATATTGCTAAAATTATGGATATGCCCTTATCAACTGTATTATCTAAGTATAAAAGATCATTAGCAAAACTAAAAAGAGAGATGGAGGTGAACGAATATGAAAAATAAAGAAATTGAAAAGAAAATTTATGAAGAATTTAATGAAAAGAAACCAGAAATTTTTGATAAAATAATGCAACATTGTCCAAAAATGAAAGACCCAAATCAAAAAGAATCGATTTTAGACAAAGTTAAAAATCTGTTATTTAATAAACGATTCTCATATTCGTTTGCATCTTTTAGTTTATTACTTGTTGCGCTATTTGTAATATTAGGGCAGGGTTCTACAAATACATCTAATGTCTTCTCTACAATTGCCATTGATGTAAACCCTAGTGTAGTCCTAGAACTTAACGAAGAAGACAAAATTATTAATGTTATCATGAATAATAATGATGCAATTATTATTGTAGGTGACATGGATTTAATAAATGTAGACTACAATATCGCAGTATATGCTTTAATTGGATCAATGGTATCAAAAGGATATTTGGATGATTTTAAAAACTCGGTTTTGATTTCTATAAAAAGTGATGATATTTTACATGAAAACGAATTAAAAACAGTTGCGACTCAAACTGTAAGTAATGCTTTAAATGTTAGTTCAATTAATGGTTCAATAATAACTCAGGAATTATTAAATACAGATGAGATTAAAGCTTTAGCTGAAAGATTAGACATCTCAGAATCGAAGGCAAAACTCATTCTTAATATTACTAATCTTGACCAAAGAGTTACAGTAGAGAGTTTAGCTAAACTTTCAATAAATGATTTGAATCTATATTTAGAATCTAAAAATTATGTATTAGAAGATGTTGATAAAGTTGGTCATGCTAGTGATCTTGGGAATATAACATCAAGTGAAGCATACAATCTAGCCTTATTAGATTTAACATTAGATGTTAATGATGTTACAGAGTATGAAATTCATTTAGAACAAGAAGATGGAATAATGGTCTATGAGATTAAAATTAATACTGATTTTGATGAGTACGAGGTTTTAATTAATGTTAAAGATGGATCTGTGGTATACGATGATGATGATGACGATGTTGAGTTCCCATCTGAAGTCTTAAGCGAAGAAGCAGTTATGATTCTAATATTGGCTGAGTTAGGTATTAACGAGTTCGATATTTCAGATTTAGAAATTGATAAAGAAACCGAGAATGGTATAGCTTATTATAATATTGACTTTGATTATCAAGACGATGAATATGAGTTGGATGTTGATGCTTTAACTGGCGTAATTATAACTAACTCAATGGATGAGATTGATGATGAGTTAGATGAAGATGACGAATCTGATGATTAGTAAATTATTGTTTTTAAAGCTATTTAATCAATTGATTAAATAGCTTTTTTTATACCCAAAAAATAATAAAGAGGTATGATTTAATTTATTTTAGAGTATCTATCCTAAAAAAGTAGTTAATATATTCAACTAGTGGTTGCTTGATAAGTGTTGAGTTCTAAAATACTATTAAGATAGGATTTATATTTTGTGAGGTGAAAGATGAATAAAGTTGTAAAGATGAAAGATGTAATTAAATTTCATATCGATGTACTAAGAGAAGACAAAGAGATGTTTTTGATATGGGTCTCTTTGTTTAATATGATAATAACTGGATCTATTCCCCTTGTTGCGGTAATATTTCCAAGATATATTATTGATGCAATTAGTAATTCAGATTTAAGATTAACTTTAACGTATGTAGTTATGTTTGGTGTAAGTTCGTTAATACTAACAGTATTAAGTATTAAGTTCACATCCATTGCTGATGGTAGATTTCTAGCTAGTAGTATGCGTAGAAAAAGAAATTATACCGAAAAATTTAAAAATGTATCTATGTCTCATTTAGAAGATGCTAATTTCCATAAAAAAAGAAGTGAAGCATTTGATACAATGAAATATTCGAACAGAGGATACCATGGAACATTATTAATTGTGTTTCGTCAACTACCAGAAATATTTAGTATCATTGGATTTATCATAATTCTTGGATTAGTTAATCCAATAGTTATCGCAGTAGCCTTTTTATGTGCTATAGCTCAATTCTTTTTAGCTTTAAAAGCAAAAGAGTTTATGGTTGTTAATTACGAGGAATTATGTGATAAAGACCGAAACAAGGATTATTATTATAATGTTTCACATGATTTTGCTTACGGAAAAGATATTAGAATTAATAATTTAACAAAATCTTTATATAATAGATTTCTTGAAAAAACTAATGACTTTTTAAGTATATTAAGAAAAAAAGATTTAAATGAATATAAGTATAACGTATATGATGTACTGTTTTTACTTATAACTAATGGACTTGCATATTACTTTGTTATAAAAGCTTATTTTGATGGAGCACTTACATTAGGGACAATATCAATGGCTATTATGTCAGTCTTAGCTATCTCAATAAAACTTCAGACAACTTTTAAAGAAATTGCAAGATTAAAAGAAGAAACTAATAGAACTAAAAAGTATATAGCCTTCTTTAATGGTGAATATAGTAATGATACTGATGAAGGTCAAGTTTGTGATTTTAAAGATATGGATGTTGAATTTAAAAATGTTAGTTTTAAGTATCCCGCAAGTGATCAGCTTGTTTTAGTTGATGTATCGTTTAAGATATCTAAAAACGAAAAAATGGCACTAGTTGGAATTAATGGTAGTGGAAAATCAACAATAGCTAAGTTGCTATGTGGTTTCTATTTACCAAGCAGTGGAGACATTTTTGTTAATGGGATAAACACAAAATCTTTAAACATAAAATCATACCAAGAAAATATTGCTGTAGTTTTTCAAGATGTTAATCTTTACGCAGCAACAATTCTTGAAAACATTACTGGTCAAAACCCAAGTGAAGATGAAAGAAAAAGAGCGTTAGCCGCTTTAAAACAAGCAGGCTTACTAGAAAAAATAAATAAGTATGAAAAACGTGAAAATCAAAATTTATTAAAAGTTATTGAGAAAGATGGGGTTGACTTTAGTGGTGGAGAAGCACAAAAACTCTCAATAGCAAGAGCACTTTATAAAGCAAATACAAAATTAATAATTTTAGATGAACCAACCGCAGCTCTTGATGCAATCGCAGAAAAGAGAATTTACGAGCAGTTTAATGATATGGTAAAAAACAAAACATCGATTATGATTTCACATCGGTTAGCTTCAACTAAATTCTGTGATAATATTATTTTCCTTGAAAATGGTATTATTCTTGAAGAAGGTAGTCATGATCAATTAATGATGAAAGAAGAAGGCAAATACAAAGAAATGTTTACAACACAAGGAAAATATTACCAAAACAAAGGAGAACAAAACTATGTTTAAGTCAAACACAGTTAGACTATTCAAACTAACCTTTAAACTATCAAAACGTTTCTATGTGTTGTCATTTATCAATGCATTAGTAATGGCATCTAAAGCATTAGTTGGAGTATATGGATTATCATTAATAATTACTAGCTTAACTAAATCTGATATGAACACAGCTTTAATGTATGCTGCTATTATCGTTGGTTTTGAGGTTGTGCTAAGGTTTTTAGAAATTACTCTCTCAGCATACACTGAAATAGCTCATGATCAACTAGAACATAAAGTGAGAGCTCATATGGTTCAAAAAGTTATGAATGTGGAGTTTAAATATCTGGAAAATCCAGATTATCTAGATGCTGTTGATAAAGCTAAATTTGCGATTGACAGTTTTGATGCTCTTAATATATTTTTAAGACATATGATTGAACTAATAACTCAGTTTATTATTATTTGTTCATTAATCACCTTAATTATTTTCTTTAATCCAATTATAATTATCTTGATTTTAGTTGGTGTATCAATTCATTTTATAGTAGGTCAAATCTCTTCTAAAAAACAAAAAGAGTATTATAAAGAAGTTGGATCAACTAATCGAAAATATAATTATTATTCAAACGTAGTAACAGAAACTAATTACCAAAAGGATTTTAGAATTTATCCTCTTGGTGAGTTAATGAACAAACGATTTAATCACTTCCTTGATGATACATGTCAAAGAATTATTAACTATAAAAAAACAATTGGTAGATTCCAAATGTATTATATGGTTATAAACTATATGCAAATAATCGCAATTTATGGATTTGTTGCTTATATAGCAATTACCCAAGACCTAGGTGTTGGAACATACATTCTACTCACAGCATCGGCAATGAAAGTATCTAGTGCAATTGATGGATTTGCCTCTCGCTTAATACAAATAAGACAAAACGTAATCCTGCTTAACTCAGTTTTTGAAGTTCTTGATAAAGAAGATGGTATTACGACATCGCATGAGGGAGTAGAATGTGCAAAATTTAAAACCTTAGAGTTTAAAAATGTAACATTCACATACCCAGGCACTGATAAAGTTATCCTAAAAAATATCTCTTTTAAAATTAGTAAAGGTGAAAAAATAAGTATTGTTGGATTAAATGGTTCAGGGAAAACAACAATAGTAAAACTTATTAGTAGATTCTATACTACAGACTCAGGGGAAATATTATGGAATGGTATAAATATAAATGATTATGAATATCAATCATTTATAAAACAAGTTTCAGCTGTATTCCAAGACTTTAAATTATTTGCTCTTACAATTAGTGAGAACGTAGATTTAGAGGAAAAAGATAAAGACTACATAAGAGAATGTCTCTATCAAGTAGGATTAAAAGAAAAGATAGAAAACTTACCAAATAATATTGATAGCTTTTTATCAAAAGTTTATAGTGCAAGCGGTATTGATATGTCTGGTGGTGAAAAACAAAAAGTGGCAATCGCAAGAGCGATGTATCAAGACTCATCACTTGCAATTCTTGATGAACCTACTAGTGCATTAGATCCAATAAGTGAAGCTGAAATTTATGAACACTTTAACGAACTAGTAAAAGATAAGACAACAATCTACATATCACATAGAATGAGTAGTAGTATCTTTTGCAATCGAATCATTGTTTTAAGTGATGGAAGTATTGTCGCAAATGACTCGCATCCAAACTTAATGAAGAATAAAACAGGTATTTACTACAAGCTTTTTAATGCCCAATCAAATTATTATCAATAACATTTTTAGGAAGTCAGAGTATTTTAAAAAAGTCCGATTGGACTTTTTTTTGGATTAATTATTGATTGGTTCTAGTCAAGAAAATGGTAATCAATTATGTCTTTTTGTATTATAATTAAGGTATAAAGATAATATTAGTCTATTATAAATGAATAATCAAATTTTTTTAAAGGAGTATTTATGGATAACCCAATATTATTAGCGGCAACAGCTTTTGCATTAGTATTTATACCACTACTAAGTTTTAGAATGAGTAAAATTAGACTATGGTATATTTTTATTCTTCCTATTTTAGCAATGATGATATCATTCCCAATGTTTTTTCTTTTAGTAGTTATCCCAACTATGCCTAATGCAAAAACTATGTTTATTATAACCATGAGTTTATGGACAGGTGGATTCTTTGGAATTTTTATATCCTTTATTGCCTATTTAGTTAAAAAAAGAAATAGTCAAATATCAAAATATAAGTGATATTCATTTTGATATCCTCTATAATAAAATATATAAAGTAAGGAGAAATTTAACATGGAAGTAAAATTTTTAGATGAATGTAATAAACATTATGTAAAACAGTTCCCAAACCTACGAGAACTAAGTTTAGATGATAAAAAAGTAGACAAGTTCATAAGTAATAAAAGTAACATTTGTTTTTTTGTAGTTGAGGAATCAAAGGTTATAGGATTATCTTGGGGCTATGTGTTAGAAAGAATGGATAATGAATCTATGCTTTATATTCATAGTGTTGATGTTCTTTTAACACATCGTAATAAAGGAGTAGGGCAGTTAATGATTAATGCTTATCTTAATTATCAAAAAGAAAATCATTTAAGAAATACATTCTTAATAACTGATGAGGATAATATTCCAGCAAATAAACTATATCAAAAACCTGAGCACTTTCTTGAAACAAAGAAAAACTTATACTTCTATAAATAGAGTAAAAGAAGAACATAAGCTAAATAACTAACGCAACCAAGGGTTGCTTGTTAATAGATAATAGTCATATTATAATCAATGTATAAGGTTATACCTTTGGCTATCCCCCCCTCTTTCTTTAGTATAATAATGAAAATAAAAAATGGAAAAAGTTTATATACTTTTTCCATTTTTTTGATTAGAATTATTCCTTAATTGGGATAAATAATTCAGTGCGGTATTTATTTGGGTTCCCCATAAAAAACATTCCAGGACCTTTTAAATATGTTTCTCTTGAAGGGATATCTAACTCGATGCCTAACTTATTTGCATAATCACTAATAGCTTGATATGCATCCCCAACTTTATCATATGGTCCAATGTGAATAGTTGCTAGTCCTTTAGTTTCTTTTAGTGTTTTAAGGTTAACTTCACCACTAACTTTAATTTTCTTTTTAACAGGAACACAAACTTCAATACTAGCATCTTCTTTGTATTCAGCATCAAAATATAAATTTAATGGTTTTTTATGAGAATGTTGTTTTGCTAGTTTATAAAGTGTTCCCATATATTTTCCACAATCTTCATATTTACCAACGTAGTTAGTACTTATCACTAGTTCCTCTTCAGCTGTTTTTTCATATACTTGATATTCACTCATAATTACTCCTCGCTTTTCTAAAGTTTCTTCTAATAAACTTTTTTTAATATTTCTGATTTTCATTTCTTGTTTAACTAAAGAAGCAAGTTTTTCTTCAATGTAGTATGGTATATCCTCTAAATCATCACTATGAGAAAAAATATCTTTTATCTCTTTTATGCTAAAACCACAATCTCTTAAAATTTTAATTTTTCTAGCTTCAATGATCTGTGTTTTATCATACATACGGTAACCAGTAATATTTTCAACTTTACTAGGAATCAGTAGTGATTCCTTATGATAATGTCTTAAAGCTTTTACAGTTAAACCTGTGATGATTGAAAACTGTCCTATTTTATACATTTTTGAATCCTCCTTTAGTAAAAACAACTTGTTATATGTATAGTTTATTCTATCCTCTTAGGGGAGAGTCAACTCTATTTTTAAGATAATATTAATCACAGAAAAAATATATATTTATTATAGCATAATAATAAAGATAGATATTATCATTATCGGTTTTGTTTACTGAACCTATATTAGAAATTACAGAATTTCCCATTGACATTTTTATTTCAATACTATAAAATGTATAGTAGTGATAAAAAAATACTACTAAACGGAGGTTTAGATGAAAACTCAAAATAGAAAAGGTCTAATAGAGCTTTGTACATTAGCTTTACTGCATAAAGAAGATTATTATGGTTATGATCTATCAATAATAATATCGAAGTTAATTAATATTGCTGATGGTACTATCTACCCTGTCTTAAGAAAAATGAAGAATGAAGGATTACTTAAAACATATCTTACAGAAGGTAAAGGTGGTCCACCAAGAAAATACTATAGTTTAACAGAACTTGGCAAAGATGAGTACATAAAAGAAAAGCAAAGTTGGAAATCTTTAGTAAATAATATTAATGAATTAATGGAGGATTAAGTTATGAAAAAAAGTACATTTATAAATCAGCTAAAAAAGAAGTTGATTGAATTAAAGATTACAGATATAGATGAAATCTTGGTAGAATATGAAAGTCATTTTGACTATAAACTAGGAGATGGATATAGTGAAGAAGAGGTATGTATAAAACTGGGTGATCCACTTGATCTTGCTAAACAGTACATGGATGGTAATGAAATTGAAAAGGCTAATAGAAAATTAGTTACTATTATTGGCTTAATTTTTATAGATATAATTGTAGTTCAGTTCTTTATATTGTTTTTTGCATTTGTGATTGTGTTACTAGCATTTTCATTAAGTGCTGCTGCTATAGGGTTTAGTTTATTTACATCAATTAATCCATTTGGCTTAATTCCTTATTTACCCTATTGGTGTGGAGCGGTTATGGGGATATCAATGGTAAGTTTAGCTGTACTTAGTATTATTTTAACTTATTATTGTAATCTGTATTTAAAGCAAATAATTAAAAAATATATTAGATTCCACAAAAATTCAATAAACTCTTCAGTAAATAAACCAATGCTTCCATCACTACCGAGTAGTCCTCAGTTATCTAAGAAACATTCAAGAAGAGTAAGATTTATATTTCAATTATCACTTAATGCCTTTGCAATATCATTTGTTCTTGGGTATGGTATTTGTGCACTAACAGCTAAATCATTTGAGTTTTGGCATGTGTTTGAATGGTTTGTTTAGGATCAAAGTAAAATGTATGGCTTAAACACATTTGCATTACTTATTGTTATTGGAATTTTATATTTTGTTTCGATAGTTTCAAAAGAAAAAGAATACATGCAAAATAGAATTATACTAGTTTTATCTATATTACTAATTAGTATTAATGGATATATGTTTTATTTAAGACCAAAGGAAATACCTGTTGAGTTTTCTACAATTACTTACTTTGTATCTTCAGTTATCTTTATCCTTAGAATTAAATATATAGAAATCTGGGCAGTTTATTCTGCTGTCATGGCTGGAGTCTTTTATTACTTAACAGTATTAGTAACAGGAGGAAACACCTATGAGTTCTACTCACACTCTAATGTATATATAGCATTATTTAGTCATGGTTCATTACTATTTATGGGATTACTTAAACTAAAAACCACAAAGTATAATCAAAATTTATCATTTGTAATTATTATCGGTAATTTACTCATATTAGCTTGGGCTTTATATATTAGACCCGCTATTACATATAATGAAAGAATCTTCATCTATGAGTTGATTGATGGCAAATATTTAAATCAGCTAGACACAAGTTTTATCTTTATTATTAAACCTGTTTATTATATTCTCGTTTCATTTTTTGTTTATAAATCATCAAAAGTAATATTTAAAGTTAATGAGAAATTATATTTAAATGATAAAAGAGATATGTTTATGAGACAGGAGAAAAAATATGATTCACAGTCTTATTAAGTTGTTTAAACAGGAACTTAAAAAAAAGAAAAAGAAAAGAAAAGGAAAACGTAAAAAAAATGACACACTAGTTCACTAGGTGTCTTTTTTTATGTTTAAGTATTACAATCTTAACTTAGTTCTTTTTTTAGCTTTAAAACAATATAAGGAATAAACAAGATAATATAAACAAATAAGTTGGGTGCTTTGGCAACGATTATTAAATGAATAAATATTAAGATATATGCTATATATGCAAATCTTTGAAGTTTGATCCAAGCCTTATTAGACATTTTTTTTCTAATAATCATGAATGATGTAACAAACAAAGGTAACATAATTATATATGGTAAAATTCCAAACCACTCAAAACTTCTATCTCCATTTAGAAACTCTACTAAATATTTAAATGAATGAGGTGATAATAAGATAAAACCAATAATTGAATATTCTCTTCTAATACTCATTAAACTTTTACTTAATCTTGAACCTTTCTTAAGTGCACCTGCAAACATAACTAAATACAAAAATGAAAAACCTAAGTATCCTTGGTTTAGTGGTTCTGTGAATGGTAGTTTATATCTTAAAAGAAAAGATAATATTGCTAAAACAGTAAACCCTACATATAGCTTAGTATTTTGCTTTCTAATCGTTTTTCCAAAATACAAAGAAACTAATGTTAATAATATTATAAAAGGGATAGTAATCATTGTCTTGTACTCCTTAATCCATGTTCTATGTAAGTCATTCGTTTATTAAAAAAAATCTATTAAGGATTTAATA
>NQYJ01000013.1:0-21244 GCA_002285055.1 Candidatus Izimoplasma sp. ZiA1 | reverse complement strand
TATTAATCATAATAACAATAATAAGTTCAATCACATCTAAGAATTCATCAGATGTGATTCTATATTGTTTTATATTAAACACTTCATCAAATCTTAAACCATTAGCAATACCTTGAACACCATCTATAACTATTAAATCCTTAATAGATTTTTTTTTAGTGAACTGGATGTAGTGAATATAGTTTCTAAACAATGAATATTTACATTCACTTTTAAATTTATCAAAATCATAAGCAAATAATTTCTTTATGAATGTAAAATAATCATTATTAGAATCGTTAACTAAAGTTCTAGCATAGATAATTCTGTCTTCTCTTATTGATTTAAATAAATATGTAAATAAATCTTCTAAGTTTTCAAAGTAAGAGTAGAAGGAACCTCTTGGAATATCTAGTCTTTTAATTATTGAATTAACACTCACAGTTTCAAATGATTTTGTGGTGAACTCATCAATTGAAACTTCAATAAATCTTTTTCGTTTTTCTTCACTAATATTAAAGAATGCATTTTTAGGCATAATCTTTCCTCCAAACTACTTAAATAAAGTTGTTAATACCATTATAGATGACAGGGTGTCATCCTGTCAATGATTATGTTTTGTTTTTAGATTAACATGATAAAAAAACCACCACCAGTTTTTTGGTAGTGGTTTATTATTATAAGTTTTCGATGTAATTAATTATTTTTGATACGGTCATTTTACAAATATCAATTGTTTCAAAAACATCATCTGTAGATAATGAATGGGTTGCACCTTCAAATATCATAACATCTTCTTCATTAAAAGTTCCTAGAGTATCATAATCTTTTTCCTCAAGATAACTATCATTTGTACTGCTTATGATTAAACCTGGATACTTTTTAATGTAGTTTAGACCTTCACTAGTAGGTGAGATATAAACACTGTTTTCAATCATTTCTGGGTATCTATTTTTAATGTCATTAGACACAATATTTCCCATACTTCTACAAATGTATACTACTTCATCATACTTATGTTCTTTCTTTACTTTTACAATTGCTTCTTTAAGTGCGTAAGCAATTTTTTTAAATTGTACTTCAATAGAATCATCATCTAGAGTGATGTTTGAATATGATAAACAAAGGACATCAGAATTATTATGTAAATAGTAATGTCTTAAATAATGTAAGACAGGTTGATCACATGAGTTACTACCACCAGGAAAAATTACAATTAAACGTTTAGAGTTATCATCCTTATAAAGGATATGGTCTGATGTTAAATCATTAATAGTTAATTTAATGTATGAAGCTGAAATCATTTTATTCCTCCTAGAATATTGATTTGTTTTCATGAAGTTGGTAATATTTTTGCTCAATAAAATATTACCATTAGTTTGATATTGAAACAAGTTTTTTAATGTTTGATGCAATTAAAACAGAATAATAACTGGTAGTTTTAATTTAAAACTATATTTGATATAATGCTAGTGAGTAAATAAATTAAAGAATGGGTGGAACTATGAGAGATTATAAAATAATAACTATGTACTCTGAGGAGTTAGAAAGAGAAGTAAAAATTTATTTATCATTACCAAATAGTTATGAAGAAAGCGACAAGTTGTATCCTGTATTATATATGCATGATGGGAATATCGCTTTTAATGATTATGAAAAGGATGATCCAGATGCTGTTGGAATTATGGATCTTTATATGGAAAGTGATGAATATCCTGAAGTGATTTTAGTTGGTCTTGATTCAACAAAAGCAAGAACTAATGAATTTTTACCAGTAACTTTTACAAATCCTAAGACAGGAAATACAGTTGGTGGGAAAGCTAGTAACTACATGGACTTTATGGTTAATAAAGTTAAACCAATGATTAATGAGAAATATAGAACATTAGATAATAGAGAAAACACTGCGCTCTTAGGAATGTCTTTAGGTGGAGTTCTTACATATTACGCAGCTACTAAATACCTTGAACATTTCTCAATGTTTGCTGGAATTTCAAATGCATTTGTACCAGTAAGAAAACAATTAGTAGAAATGATTAATGAAGCTGATTTATCTACTGTTAAAAAAATGTATTTAGATGTAGGTAGTAAAGAATCAGAAAGTGAAGAAAACTGTAAACATTATATAGATTCAAATAATGAAGTTTATGCAACTTTAAAAGAAAAGTTACCAGAAAGTAAATTATCATTTACTTTCATCGAAGGTGCAGGACATAATGAGAATGACTGGCAGTTAAGATTTCCAAAGGTAATTGAGTATTTATTTAAAGATTAAAACGTCTAAAAAAAGATGGCTATTAATTTAGCTATCTTTTTTATTTTGGAGATTTTTTTAAAAAATTCAATTATAAAGTAAACTATACTTGACATTATGTAAAGTATATAATACAATGTGTATATAAAACACGACACAATTACAAAATTTGGAGGTAAATTATGTCATATCAAGAAAAAAAAGGAATTACAAATATAATTAGTAGTATTTTGATAACTACTATCTACTCAATAGTTATCTATCAAAAATACTTAAATGGATTACTAGATGATGAAAATATATTTAGATTTTGGGCAATTATAGTTTTAATATTTATTCCCATTTCAATAGTAGCAAGAATAATCATTATGATTATTTTCCACATTGTTGAATCAATTGTTCAAACTGCTAAAGGAAATGATATTGAAGATGAGTTAAGTTCTCTAGATGAAAGAGATAGAATCTTTAATATGAAAGCATCATCAACAGCGATGTATATATTTTCATTAGGATTTATTATTGCACTAGCAACACAACTGTTTGATGTTAGTAATCATATATTCTTTATTGTTATTATGGTTGCTGGTTTCTTAACAGATCTTGTTTCAGAACTGATGATGATTAGATATTACAGAAGAGGGTTTTAATAATGAAAAAATTAACGATTGGAAATAATGTCAGAAAACAAAGATTCTTAAAAGATGAAATGACACAAAAAGATTTAGCACAAGCAGTGAGTGTTTCAAGACAAACAATCGTTGCGATTGAAAAAGGACAATATTCACCAACTTTAGAACTTTGTTTTAAACTTGCAATTGTCTTTGATACTCCAGTTGATCAAATCTTCTTTGTTGAAGAGATTGATGGAAAAAAGGTTAAAGATTAATTCAATTCTGAATTAATTATATATTAAACAAGAATTTAGTTATAACTTGTAAAAATTAGGAGAAAAGATGAAAACTTTAAAGAACCAAACAAAACTTGCTGGGATATTATACATTTTAATTGTCTTATTAGGACCATTTGTTATTATGTATATTCCATCACAAATAATTGTTGATGGAGATATTAGTCAAACAGCATTAAACCTATTAGATAATCAATTATTGTTTAAAATAGGTATACTCGGAGAAGTTATTATCATCATGATTGAAGTATTACTTGTAACATTGTTATATACAATATTTAAAAGAGTTAATAAACCTCTATCTTTAGCAGCCGCGTTCTCAAGATTTGGTATGGTTATAATAATGGGTGTTAATGTATTAGTCTTAGCGTCTATTATTCCCCTAATGGATAATGCACTTTATGCCACTGCATATACAAATGCACAAATAGATACATTAATATATTATCTATTTAACATTCATGAATTTGGGGTATTAGTATGGGGTGTGTTCTTCGCATTACACTTACTTTGTTTAGGTTTATTAGTAGTTAAATCTGAGTTTGTCCCTAGTCTATTAGGAAAATTTATTATGGTAGGAAGTATTGGGTACTTCTTAGAAAGTACTAAAGGATTTTTAGAGATAAACAGTGATCTATATGGATGGTTAGTAAATTTCTTATTACTATTCTCAATGATAGGTGAAATTGGATTGTTTATCTATTTCATTATTAATAAACGAACTAAGGAGTATAATTATGAAAGTTAAATTTATTGTTCATTCATGGCATCACAATAACACATTAAAAGTTGCGAAAGAAATGGGAACTGTAGTTGAATCAAGTATTTCGAGTATTAAAGAAATAAAAGTAGATGAACTTAGCAATTATGAGTTAATAGGTTTTGGAGCAGGTATTGATAGTGGAAAACATTATAAAGAACTACTAGAGTTTGCTAAAACATTACCTGTTGTAGAAAATAAAAAGTGTTTTATTTTCTCAACAGCCGGAGTGTATACATATAAAAAAATGATTAGAGATCATAAGGCCTTAAATCAAATTCTTACTGAAAAAGGTTATCAAAATATTGGTGATTTTAGTTGTCTTGGTTTTAACACGAATGTATTCTTAAAATATATAGGTGGAATTAATAAAACAAGACCAAACCAAGAAGACTATAATAATGCTAAAGATTTTATTAAATCTCTAGTAAATGCATAAAATTATAAAAGAACATAGAATTTTATGTTCTTTTTCTTTAGTTTATGATTTCTTCACTTGATAACTGTTTAGATATGTTTTAATATAAAGCATATCTAAAAAAGTTTTATACAAATAGTAGAAAGAAGGTAAAATAATGGATGCTAAAACTTTATTAAAGGAAAGAAGAAGTATTAGAAAATTTAAAAAAGATAAAGTAAACAGAGAGTTAATGAATGATATTATTGAGCTTAGTAAATATGCTCCATCATGGGCAAATTACCAAATAGCTAGATACACAATTATAGATAACCCTGAAATAATAAAACAAATAGCTAGTGAGGGTGTTAAAGGTTTTGTATATAACATTAGTACACTTCAAGAAGCTAGTGGTGTTGCTGTTATAAGTTATGTAAAAGGAAAAAGTGGATCACTTGATAAGTATGGTTTAGCAAATTCATCAAAAAACCCATGGGAAGTATTTGATGCAGGGATAGCAACTCATCAGTTTTGCCTATCAGCTTATGCTTATGGTGTAGGTAGTGTTGTGATGGGAGTTATTGACGATATTGAAATAGCTAGAATCATAAATTTACCAGAAGATGAAACAGTAGCAGCTTTAGTAGTTTATGGATATGAAGAATCACATCCAAAACCAACTCCAAGAAAAGAAGTAAAAGAGATAACTAGATTCTTATAGATATATATATTATAAAAATATAGAAAAGCCCATACTAGGGCTTTTTTTATGTTCAAAAAATTATTTTATATGATATAATGAAATTTACTTATAAGTAAGAAAGAGGACGACTACATGAAAAACTTTGACAAACATCTCGAATTTTTTAAAAGAGCTATTAACAATGATTTAGCCGGAGAAATGGTTATAAAAAAAGGGATCTTTCCTTATGTAAAAACTAGTAATGAAGTAACAGAATTTATTACTGATTTTCATGATTCACCTTTACTTAATAATAACTACAAAAGTGTAGTGGAAGGTGTCAAAGATTTATCTGATTTTGATGACTCAACTTCTTTAGAAACTCTTACTGGATATTTAACATATATTGTTAGAAGTGATCGGTTTAGAGAAGGGTTTTTATTAAAACATATTAAGAATGGAACAATACATTTATTGTTAGAAAAAATAAGCAATCTAAGATAAAAACTCTTAAACATTTAAGAGTTTTTATTTGCATGAAAATTAAAAATACTGATTATTCTTTTTTAGAACAAAAATACGCGTATTTGCTTGAAAAAGAAAACATATTATACTATAATATTATTATTCATTTTTAGAACAATTGGTGGTGAAATTATGATACACAATTCTTTTTTTAAACCTACAGCACTATATAGGGAATTTATGATTTTGGATCTTATAGAGAAGGATAAAAATATAACTCAAAGAGAGATAAGTCTAGAAATAGGTGTAGTTGTATCTATGGTAAACAATTATTTAGTTGAATACCAGCGAAAAGGATACATAAATAGGATATATCTTTCAACGAAAACTGTGGAGTATTTTGTTACTGAAAAAGGTAATCAAAGAAAGAAACTACTAAATATTGAGTATTTGAATGAGTCTTTAAAAGTTTACAATTCTGCGAAAAAGAATATTGTTGATTTCCTTAATCAAATAATTCAGAGTGGATTTAAGAAGGTTATTCTTTATGGTGCAGGCGAAGTAGCTGAGATTTTACTTCAAACTATTTTACTTGATAATGAAATAGATATTGAAGTTTTAGGTGTTATTGATGACGATGTGAAGAAAACCAATAAAATGTTAGTTACTTCTAAAATTATACAATTTAATGATATAGAAACAGTGCAACATGATGGGATACTGATTTCAAGTTTCGCAGATAAAGATTTAATTATAAGTAAACTTAGTAAAAATAAATACGATAAAGAAAAGATATTGAACTTTTTTGAGTTTAAGTGAAAGAAGGTATTGAGAATTATGATTGAGAATAGAAACATTCCATTTTCACCTCCGGATATTACTGAAGAAGAAATCAGTTGTGTAGTTGATACTTTACGATCTGGTTGGATTACAACGGGTCCCAAAACAAAGGCTTTTGAAAGCGAAATTGCAAAATATATTGGCGTTAAAAAAGCAGTGTGTTTAAACTCTGCAACAGCGGCTTTAGAGAATGCTCTTCGTATACTAGGCATTGGACCTGGAGATGAAGTGATTACCACAGCATACACATATACTGCATCAGCTTCTGTAATACATCATGTGGGTGCAAAGATTATTCTGATAGATACTTGTGAGCATTCATTTGAAATTGACTACAATCAAATGGAGAATGCAATAAATGAAAAAACTAAGGCAATAATTCCAGTAGATATTGCTGGTGTAATATGTGACTATAATAAAATATTTGAGATTGCAGAGAGAAAAAAAAATTTATACAAACATAACAATAATAGACAAAAAGAAATAGGTAGAGTTGCAGTTATTGCTGATGCTGCACATTCCTTTGGTGCATACTTAAATGGAAAAATTTCTGGTATGCTTGCTGATATTACTTGTTTTTCATTTCATGCAGTTAAAAATTTAACAACTGCAGAAGGTGGAGCAATAGTTTGGACTAATTCATTTGGTTTGTCAGATGATGATTTATATAATGAATTTATGTTATATAGTCTTCATGGTCAATCCAAAGATGCTCTTTCAAAAGTAAAGTTGGGTTCGTGGGAGTATGATATTGTCTATCCGGGGTATAAGAGTAATATGACTGACATACAAGCCTCTATTGGAATAGTTCAGTTAAAAAGATATAAAGGTATGTTATTGAAGAGGTGTGAGAATTTCAAACTTTATAATACGCTTTTAGATAATAAAATTGTTGATGTCATGCAACATAAGGGTGCAAACTTTGAAAGTTCATATCATCTCTTAGTATGTAATGTAAAGGATTTTTCACTGGAAGAAAGAAATCATTTAATTGATGTATTGGCACTAAAAGGTATATCCTCTAATGTCCATTATAAGCCGTTACCATTAATGACAGCTTATAAATTATTAGGGTTTGATATAGGTAATTATCCTAATGCGTATAAGAAATACAAAAATGTAATTAGTTTACCACTTTATAGCACTTTGTCTTCTGATGATATACATTATATATGTAAAAACTTTAATCAATCAGTTTACAAAATTTTAGGTCAAAGAAAATGATATTAAGAGAGTATCATGAGTTACCAAGAATTATGCAAAATAATCCAGTAAAAAACTTATATAAGGATGTTACAAAACTAAAATTATACATGGTTGTAAAGAGAGTATTTGATATAATAGCAGGTTTTGTGCTTATTGCAATATTTTCTCCAATACTTTTATTGATAGCTTGTCTCATTAAGATTGATTCGAAGGGACCAATAATATTTAAGCAAGAAAGAGTTACTCAGTATTGTCAAAAATTTCAAATATACAAGTTTCGCACTATGAGGGTTGATATGACAGATTTAAATAAATTAATAACAACAAAAGACGATTTACGAGTAACTAAGATTGGGAAAATACTAAGAAAATATAAACTTGACGAACTACCTCAACTATATAATGTTCTTATGGGTGACATGAGTTTTGTAGGAGTCAGACCTGAAGTGGTTAAATATGTAGACAAGTATTCTGAAGAAATGTATGTTACTTTGTTATTTCCTGCAGGTATTACATCATATGCAAGTTTGCATTATAAAGATGAAGCAGGCAAGTTAGACTCTACAAAAGATATTGATTATCAATATATTAATGATATTTTACCTGAAAAAATGAGATATAATATTAAGTCTACTAAGAATTTCTCATTACTTCAGGATTTAAAGATTATGCTCTTAACGGTAATTATAGTTTTAGGTATAAGAAAGATAAGTAGGTGATTCTTAATGTATGGAAAAGTATCAATAATAACTCCCTGCTATAATTCTAAAGAGTTTTTAAATGAAACAATTAGTTCAGTTATTTCACAAAGCTACAAGAACTGGGAACTGATTATAGTAGATGACAAATCTACTGATGATTCTCGTTCTATAATTTTGGATAATGCTAAAAAAGATTCTAGGATTAAGTACATTTTCTTATCACTTAATAGTGGAGCCGCAGTAGCTAGAAATAAAGGAATTGAAATTGCAAGTGGAAAATTTATTGCATTTTTAGATAGTGATGATTTATGGCATAAAGAAAAATTAACTAGGCAATTAAATTTTATGAGTTCATATAATTACATGTTTTCATGCACTTCTTATTCTCAAATAAATGAAAAGGGTGTAGAAAACAACAAAGTAATAAGGGCGATAGAAAGGGCTAACTATAGAAGAGTGCTACTTGATTGTCCAATTGGTAATTCTACTGTGATTTATAATGTAGAAGTGTTGGGTAAGTTTTTTGTACCAAATATAAGAAAAAGAAATGATGATGCTTTGTGGCTAAAAATGCTAAAGAGCACTGATTATATATATGGTTTAGACAAAACATTAATGTATTATAGGTTAAGACAGAACTCAATTTCAAGCAATAAAATGGACTTGATTAAATATCATTGGAAATTGTACAGAGAAATTGAAGAATTGTCTTTTTTAACTTCTGTTTACCACATTATTGTTTGGATAGTTATTAAAGTACTTAGATTAAAATAAATTTTTGAGGTGAGAGATTTGAAAATAACAGTTGTCGGTACAGGATATGTAGGATTAGCTAATGCAGTACTTTTTAGTCAAAATAATGAAGTGATTGCCGTTGACATTTCTAGTGAAAAAGTTGATTTAATTAATAGTAGAAAGTCTCCAATTGTAGACTATGAAATAGAAGATTATCTTAAAAATAAGAAACTAAATTTAATAGCTACAACGGATAATAAAGAAGGCTTCAGGAGTTCTGATTTTATAGTGGTTGCAACACCAACAAATTACGATGATTTAATTGATCAATTTGATACTTCTTCAGTTGACAAAGTTTTAAAAGATATTTACAGTATTAATCCAAAAGCTATTGTAATAATTAAATCCACAGTTCCAGTAGGTTATACAGAGAGAAAGAATAAAGAATTTCCAAAAATGGAAATCATTTTTTCTCCAGAATTTTTAAGAGAAGGTAGAGCACTGTATGATAATTTGTATCCTTCAAGAATCATAATGGGTAGCCGTTCAAAAAAAGCGAAAAAGTTTGCTGAAATTCTCAAAGATGGGGCTGTTAAGACAGATATTTCCATTCTTTTTACAGACTCGACAGAGGCTGAAGCAATTAAGTTGTTTTCTAATACATATTTGGCAATGAGAGTAGCGTTTTTTAATGAACTTGATACATATGCAGAAATTAATGGTTTAATTTCAAAAGATATAATCACTGGAGTTTGTTATGATCCAAGAATTGGGGGTCATTATAATAATCCTTCTTATGGATACGGTGGGTACTGTCTGCCAAAAGACACTAAACAGTTATTGTCCAATTATAAGAATATTCCTCAAAATATTATTGAGGCAATAATTCTGTCAAATGAAACTAGAAAAAATCATATATCAAACATGATTATCTCAAAAAAACCAAAAACTGTTGGAGTGTATAGATTGATAATGAAAAGTGGATCAGATAACTTTAGACAATCAGCTATTCAGGATATAATGAAAAAATTAAATGAAAAAGAGATTGATATAGTGATTTACGAGCCAACATTGGTTATCGATAATTTCATGGGATATAAAGTTATCAACGATTTGAGTAAGTTTAAGAACTCGAGCGATTTAATTATTGCAAATCGACTTCATGATGATATTAAGAGTGTTGCAAGTAAAGTTTATACAAGAGATGTCTTTAGCAGAGACTAGTAAAAAAAATAAAAAAGATTATTTGTTATGAATCAAATTCATTTCTATAAAATAAAGGAGAGATAAAATGAGTATATTTAATGAGTTATTATCAAAAAAGGAAATACTTAGTGTAATTGGGTTAGGCTATGTCGGTATGCCAATAGCTGTTGCATTCTCTAAGCAACTTAATGTAATTGGGTTTGATATAAACAAAGAAAAAATTGAATTATATAGATCTGGAGTTGATCCTACACATGAAGTTGGTGATGATGCAATAAAAGAATCTAAAATGCTTTTTACATTTGACGAAAGTCAAATTAGAAATGCTAAATTTCATATAATAGCAGTACCTACACCTATTAATCAAGATAAAACTCCTAACCTAAATCCGGTGGTTGAATCCAGCAAAATAGTAGGTCGAAATTTAACAAAAGGATCATATATTGTTTATGAGTCTACAGTATATCCTGGAGTTACAGAAGACATATGTGTTCCTATTTTAGAGAAGGAGTCAGGTTTAAAGAGTGGAACTGATTTTAAGGTTGGATACTCACCTGAGAGAATTAATCCTGGTGACAAAATTAATACATTAGAGTCAATAATGAAAATTGTCTCAGGTCAGGATGAAGAAACAACAAATGAAATTGCCAAAATTTATGAACTTGTAATCAAAGCTGGAATTCATAAGGCTTCTTCAATTAGAGTTGCTGAAGCAGCTAAAGTTGTTGAAAACAGTCAACGAGATATAAACATTGCTTTTATGAATGAGTTGGCAATGGTTTTTGATAGAATGGGAATTGATACAAATGAGGTTGTAAAAGCTATGAATACTAAGTGGAATGCACTGGGTTTTACTCCTGGTTTAGTTGGTGGTCATTGTATTGGTGTAGATCCATACTATTTTGTATATGAGGCTGAAAAACTTGGGTATCATAGTCAGATAGTTTTGTCTGGAAGAAAAATTAATGATAGTGTTGCAAGGTTTGTTACTGAAAATATAATCAAAAAATTAATACAGTCAGACATTGTAGTAAGGAAGGCAAAAATAACTATTTTAGGGATAACTTTCAAAGAAAACTGTCCTGACATTAGAAACTCAAAAGTAAACGATATAGTTCATGAGTTGAGAAGTTATGGTATCGAGCCTATTGTTATAGATCCTTATGCTAATAGCAATGAGGTTTTCCATGAATATGGGATTACCTTGTCAGCAATGTCTGATGCAAAAAATAGTGATGCTTTAGTATTTGCAGTAGCTCATGATGAGTATAAAAGTATGACTCATAATGAAATACTTCCACTGTATAAGAATCCAACTCAAAAAATCTTGATCGATATAAAAAGTATGTTTACACTTTCTGAACTAATTGATCAGGGTTATAGATACTGGAGACTTTAGTTATCATACTTATATTTATTGAAGAAAAGAGAGATGTATAATGAATGTTTTGCACATATGTTCTTATTTTATTACAGGGTCCTTCTATAAAAATTTGTTTGACAAACTGCTGATTAATAAAATAGGAGTCAGAGTATACGTTCCAACAAGCAAGAATGTTATGTTTGATGCATCAAGATATGGGGAGTACACTAAAATTATTAAAACACATAGATTCATAGATAAGTTTTTTTTTAGTATAAAAATAAATAAAACTTACAATAAATTAAATGATGAATTTTGTTTAGATAATTATGATGTTATTCACGCTCATTCACTTTTTTCAGATGGTTTTGTTGCATTGAAGTGTCACAAAAAGAATAATAAATCTTATATTGTTGCTGTAAGAAATACAGATATCAACTTCTTCTTTAGATATTTCTTTTTTCTTAGAAAACGAGGAGTGGAAACTCTACTTAAATCAAAACGTATAGTAGTTTTGTCGCAATCTTACAAAGAGCAATTAATTAGTAGGTATGTTCCGGCAAAATATAAAGACGAAATAGAAAGAAAAACAAAGGTTGTAACAAATGGTATAGATGATTATTGGTTGATAGAAAAAAACCAAAAAAGAACTCCCCCAAATGATGAAATGATTAATATTCTACATGTTGCTAATATTGATAAGAACAAAAATGTTCTAATGATTGCAAAAGCCTGTGAGCAACTTATAAGTGATGGTTATAATGTTACTTTGAATATAGTTGGTAAGGTAGTAAGTAAAAACATATTTAGAAAGATAAACACATTTAGATTTGTTAACTATCATGGAGTTTTAACTCGTGAGGAACTTACTAAACAATATAGTTGTAATCAAATTTTTGTAATGATATCTAAATATGAGACATTTGGTTTAGTATATGCCGAGGCAATGTCTAGAGGACTTCCAGTAATGTATACTAAGAATCAAGGCTTTGACGGGTTATTTTCGCAAAGAACTATTGGTTCAGGAGTTGAATACAATAATGTTGAGGAACTCGTAAAGGAAATCAAGTTCTTTATTGAAAAAAAGGATTTTTCAGATGTAAGTAATCATTGTATCAAATCATGTGGAATATTTAGTTGGAAAAAGATATCAAAAACTTATATGGATATATATGAGAAAGCCACAAATTAAAAAAAGGTGATTTTTTATGAGTAAATCGATAAGTAGTGATATTCTTGATAACAGAGTTTCAAGAATAATCGCAGTACAGACAGCATTAGTGTTAAGTAAAAATGCACTAGTATCATCTTCAATATATATTTTGAAGTATAATAATTTACTTAATATATTAATACTTAGTATTTTAGTTATGATTTATCTTATGTTTTTTATAAAAAATATAAGAGCAATAAAATTCTCGATTGTTTCTTTCTTACTTGTGTTTTTTATTGCCATTTCAATATTATTATCTTTCTTCAGGTATGACGTATTTCAGTATAGTTATTTTGTTGATGACTTTCAAGATTTTTTGTTGTATTCTCTTCCCATTTTGTTTATTATTCCTATAATAAAGGATATGTCTATTTTGATTAAGTGGTTTTATAAATCATCTTATTATATTTTCTTTTTTGTTATTCTATCGGCATTTATTTTTTTGTTTTCAAGAGACGTTGGTTATGCAAGTGAGTATAGTATGTCATTTGGAAAGACCGCAATAGTTCCAACCATATTCTTTATCTCAAAATGGTTTAAAGATCATAAAATGATAGATTTATTGATTGTACTAATCCTCTTGGTTACGATTATTGTATTTGCTTCAAGATTTCCGATACTCATAATAGGTGTTTTTTTAGTTATTAAGTTTGTTTTTGGTAGTGGAAAAGAAAGATGGCTCAAAATATTTATTATTATATTTTTTGGACTAATAATATTAATGTTTTTGAAGGATATTGCAATAAATTTTAATAATTTTTTGAGTTTGTTTGATATAGATAGTCGCACTTTAAGATATATAATTAATAATAATTTAACTTATGATTCAGGAAGAGAGCTAATTCACAGCTCTCTAACTGGGTATATTAATAATAAACCAGTATTTGGGTATGGTATTGGGTCATCATATGTGCTATTAGATAATGGGTTGGCTCATGGATTCTATTATGATGTTATTTCAAGTTTTGGGTACGTTTTTGGTTTCCTATTTCTTTTCATTTTCAGTATTATAACAATCATATCATTTATAAAAACAAGTAGTAGGTATACTAAAGAACTCATACTAATCTTTGGGGTAAGATTTCTCCCTATTATTACAATCCAAGGATCTTTATTAGCCTCTGCAGAATTTTGGATTATTATTGCAATAACAATTCAAGTACTAGCAAGAGTAAAATTTAGAGTAATGAAATGAGGAAAAAAATGAAAAGGAAAATTAGAGTATTACATATTATTAATGGAGCAGACTTAGGAGGAATATCAGTCTTGTTACTTAATTATTATAGAGTGATGGATAGGGATGCTTTCCATTTTGACTTTGTATATACTATGGAAACTTTGGGATATAATGCTGTTAAATTTCAAGAGATGGGCTCGAAATTTTATAAACTACCTTTAAAATCGAAACATCCAATAAAGTATTATTTTTCTTTGAAAACTTTAATAGTAAATGGCGATTATACAGTGATTCATTCTCATACAAATTTTACTTCTTACTTTGATTTAATAATCGCCAAACGATTTAGGATAAAGCATCGAGTAGCTCATGCACATACTAATGAACAAAATAAGAAGGTTACTTTTAGAGTAAAACAATTTTTAAGTCGAAAATTGCATAATAAATATGCTACTAGGCTTATATCTAGTAGCGTATCAGCGCAGGAGTGTGTGTTTGGTAAGAATCTTAAAGTCTCTTCAACAATTCTAAAGCCAGCAATAGATATTAAAAATTTTCGTTTTAATAATGATAAAAGATTAGAGCTATTAATACAATACGGCTTGAGTAACAAAATTGTAGTTGGAAATGTTGGGAGAATGAGCCAAGAAAAGAATTTGTTTTTCTTACTTGATATATTCAAGAAACTTAGAGAGATAGATGGTAGGTTTGTATTGGTCATGATAGGCTCTGGTCCTTTACATGATGAAATTCTTGATTATTCACGAAATCAGGGGATAGAAAAGTATATCTTATTTTTAGGACAAAAGGAAAATGTAAGTGAGTTAATGAACTTGTTTGATGTGGTTATAATTCCCTCTTTCAATGAAGGATTTTGCATATCTGCATTGGAAGCTATATCGAATGGAATATTGACTTTTGTTTCTAGTAATGTACCGTCTGATATGGAGTTTTCAAAGCTTATTACATATCTTTCGTTAGATTTATCATCTCAAAAATGGGCTGATGAAGTAGTGAGTCGTCTTCAAAATAATGAAGGACACATAGATAATAGTGTTGAGATTCAAAGTAATGGATTTGATATATTACAAAACGTTAAAGATTTAGAGCTTGTCTATAAAGAAGGAGAATAATTATGAAAATAGGAATAATCACATATCACAATGCACATAATTACGGAGCAGCACTACAAACATTTGCTTTGCAAAAAACTTTGTTGAAGATGCATAATGTTGACGAAGTTGAAATAATTAATTTCACACCTAATTTAGAAGACGAATCTATAAATAGAAAAATAAAGATTTTAGTAAAAAAAATATTGATAAAAAGCATAAGATGTCTTCCGAAGAAATTATTTCCACAATCTTTAAGAAGATTTCGTGAGTTCAACGATTTTTCCAGAGAGAATATGATTTTAACTAAAAAGAATTATAAGAGTATTGATGATTTAGTTAGAATGAAAGAAAAGTTTAATATTGTTATCACTGGTAGTGACCAAGTGTTCAATCCTGATATTTCTTTAAAAAGCACAAATGCTTATTTTCTTGATTTTATCTCTGACGGATTTACTACTAAAGCAAGCTATGCCGCAAGTTTTGGTGATGTTTCAGTGTTAAAGAAAAATATCGGTTATGTAATAGAAAAATTGAGTTCATTTGATTATATATCAATTAGAGAAAAAGAGTCTGTGAATATATTAAAGGATGAGTTTGGGATTAATTGTGTTAACTCAGTTGATCCTACATTGTTATTAACAGCTAAAGATTGGTCTGAATTTAGTGTTGATAAGTTTCCTCTTAATGGAGATTACGCATTGGTGTATATACTTGAAAAAAACCAAGATACATATAAGTGGGTTAATTACTATTCAAAAATACTTGATGTTCCAGTCTACAATTTTTCAAGTGACTTTGTTTCTGTAAATGAAGTTGGGAAGTTGGATTGGACTGGTCCTATTCAATTTTTAGATTACTTTAGAAATGCTAAATACATAATTACAAACTCTTTTCATGGAACTATATTTTCAATGATTTTTAATAAAGATTTTGTTAGCTTATTACCTACGAAAAGAGCAGATAGAATAGAAAACATGCTCGAAGATTTTGGGGTGTTAGATAGAGCAATTAATATCTCTAATGTTACTAAAGGAAACATCTTTAAAAGTCAATTAAATTATTCATTGATAGAAGAAAAAATTAACACAATTAGAGCTGAGTCAGAAAAATATTTATTAGAAATAATTGCTAATTCTAATGAAATATTTAGTAGTAAAGAAGTCGGAAAGTAATTATGACAAAAGGTAATATAGTTAATTCTTTTACTTGGAAAATATTAGAACGATTTGCAACTAGTATAATATCATTTACGTTTAATATTGTTCTTGCCAGAATTTTAATGCCTTCAGAGTTTGGTGTTTATGCAATACTTTTGGTTTTAATTAATCTATCAATGATTTTTATCCAGGGGGGGTTTAATACAGCAGTTATTCAGAAAGAAAAACCATTAAAGAAGGATTATGACACAATATTCTATTTTAGTTTCCTTGTCTCATTATTGCTTTATATTTTATTTTACTTTTTAAGCCCTCTATTTGAGATTTTCTATGATATGAAGGGGTTATCTTTGTATATAAGAACTTTAAATCTTGTCTTATTTTTTGGGGCATTTAATTCTATTCAAGTAGCATTCTTAACTAAAAAACTTATGTTTAAAAGAATGTTCTTCATAAGTTTTAGTTCAATGATTATATCTGGTTTTTTTGCCATAATTTTGGCAATTGAAGGATATGGGATATGGGCATTAATTGTACAGCAAATTGTCTTCTATGCTGTGAATGTTATCATTTCGTTCATTTTTGTCCCATGGTATCCTAGTAATGAATTTAGTTATAAAAGTTTAAAAAGTTTATTTAAATTTGGTTCAAATGTTTTTGCATCTAATATTATTAATGGTTTTTTCTTACAAATAAGAACCCTTCTAATTGGTAAAATATATACTACATCTGATTTGGCTCACTATAATAGAGGAAAGCAATTTCCTGAGTTTATCTTGAACTCATTAAACAGTTCAATTCAATCAGTGATGTTGGTTGTTTACTCTGAGAGACAGAGAGATTATGATGCTGTAAAAAAGATAGTACGGAAATCAATTAGATACTTATCATATTTTATTTTCCCTGTTATGTTGGGACTATATTCTATAGCAAACCCGCTAATCATAATCCTTTTAACTGATAAATGGATATCTTCAGTTAAAATCTTACAAGTATATAGTTTAGTCTATATGATTACTCCTATTTTAGCTACAAATAATCAGGCATTAAAAGGTATTGGACTAAGCTCGACAGTTTTGAAGTTAGATTTGATTAGGAAACTATTTGAGATTATTATTTTGTTCATAACTATTTATTCTGGTCTATATTATATTGCCTTTGGAGCTTTAATTGTGAATTTTGTTTCTCTTTTAATTAATATGGGTCCAAATAAGAAATATCTGTCCTATACACCTAAAGAATTATTTTATGATATAATTCCATCATTAACTATTTCATCAATTATGTTTGGAGTAATTCAAGTGCCTACTGTATATATTGACAACATATACTATCTGATTACAACTCAAATTATTATTGGTGCGATAACTTATATAATGTTTTCAATTCTATTAAAAAACGAGATATTTTTTGAGACGTTTAACAATATTAGGCAATATTTAAATAAACTTAAAAGAAAGAGGAAAATCAAATGAATGTAAAGAGAATACTAATGAAATATGCTAGTAAAATTAGCTTTCTTGAGTTAATGGTCGAAAAGATTAGGTGGAGAAGAAAATACAATTTGCTTTCATTGTCTGATTACGAGTATGCTCATTTGCAATATAAGAAAATCACAGGAAAAGATATTAATTTAGAAAACCCTAAGAATTTTAATGAAAAAATATGGTTCTTAAAGTTAGCTATTAGAGATGATTTGCTAACAAAATGTGCTGATAAAGATTTAGTTAGAGACTATGTCAAAGAGGTTGGACTTCAAGAAATTCTTATAAATCAATATGGGGTATATAAGGATGCTCGAGATATTGACTTTAATGCATTACCATCTCCATCAATATTAAAATGTAATCACACATCCGGTTATAACTTTATATACAATAAAGGTGAGGAGTTTAATAAGAGGAAGTTTGTAAAAAAGTTTAATTTTGGGTTAAGTCTAAACTATTATGTAGGATCACGAGAATGGCATTATAAGAACATTGAACGTAGGATAATTGCTGAGGAAGTAATAAAGGATAACAAAGGAAACTTACCAAAAGACTATAAGTTTTTATGCTTTATGGGTGAGCCTAAATTGTTGTTGTATAGTGAAAATATCACTACTAAAACAGGTGAGTATAATAATGATGGTTCAAGATTTACAAATATATATGATTTGGATTTAAAGTTAATACCGGCTACCGTGAAGTTTAAAAGTAACCCTAGTATTAAATTTGAAAAGCCTGAAAATTTTGATCTTATGATAGAATATGCTCGAATTTTATCTAAGCCTTTTAGATTTGTACGAGTTGATTTATATAATGTGGATGGAAAAATCTATTTCGGAGAGTTAACATTCTATCATGGTGGAGGATTGGATATAATGGAACCAATAGAGTATAGTAATATTGTAGGTCAATGGATTAATATAGTTGGATTAAAAATATCTAAAGACGCTTATATCAAAGATATTGAAGTATTTTAAATCTAAGCTAAGGAGATTGAAATGATATGATAAAAAAAGTATTATACAAAGTTTTACCAAAAAAAATTATTCAATTTTTACAAAAGAAAAAGTATATGTGGATTGCTAAAAATGCCTTTGATCAAGATAGAAAAAGATTTATGAGTTCGGTATATTCTTTTAATTCAAGCTTAGCGAATCTTGAGGCACAAATAATTATCAACTCACATTCAATTGAAAAAGGTCTAACAAATATAAATTTCAGGCCAGGGTTTGGTAAAAGAGCATTAAGTGATTTAGTCTATAATATGGAAAAATACTCTGAAAGAACAGAAGTAATTAATTCTGAAGTTTTTAGTAATGCCATTAATATTATAACTGCATATATAGAAAAGCATAATAATTTAGCTGTTGATGTTTCTTATCTAAAGGATATTGTTCAGAAGTTTAAAGTTAGCTCAGACTTGGTTATAGATTGTAATGTGGTTAATAATTCAAAAAGTGGAAAAATAAAAGAGTCACATTTAGATTTCTTTAAGTTTTCAAACTCTAGATCCAGTGTAAGAGATTATTCAAGTGAAATTGTATCATCAAAAGAACTTACAAATGTTTTTTCACTTGCAAATAATGCTCCTTCTGCTTGTAATAGGCAACCATGGCAAGTACATGTAATTTCAGATAAAAATAAAATTACAGAAGTGTTAACTCTACAAAAAGGTTTAAAAGGTTATGGTACAAATATTCAAAAGTTACTTCTGATTACATCAGATAACAGATTTTTTTCGAATGTGCATGAAAGAAATCAAGGTTTCATTGATGCTGGAATGTATTCGATGAACTTGCTATATGCATTTAAATATTATGGAATTGGAACCTGTGCTCTCAACGCTGAATTAAGTAAAAACACAGAGAAATTAATAAGAGATATTTTGAGTATAAAAAACTACGAAAATTTAGTTATGTTTATATCTGTTGGTAAGTATCCAAATGATTTTAAGACTACGAAATCTCCTAAGAAATCTATAAATTCATACATTAAGTACCATTGATTCAAGTAATTTTTTTTACTATATAACGGTGAGTTTACTCAAATACAGAAACAAATATTTGTTCTGCTAATTTATAGATCTCCCTATTTTTTTAGAGAGTAAAGGAAAGGAACTATAATGTGGATACAGTATCAAGGGGACTATAAAAAAAGACTAGTATTAATTTAGGTGCAGATTCCTTTTGTAATGAGGCTATTTCTGTATTCAATATGTGTTATCTGTCCAGTTTTCTTTACAGCTTATATTCGATGTGATAATCAGATAAATAATTAATCTCCCTAAGTATTTTCTCAATTGAACACATTAACTTAAGTTTACTTATTCTTTGTATATGACAAAGAAAGACTCTAAGTACGTTGTCCCTAAAATTCTCATACGAGATATAGAATGGATGTTACATTAGGTTATCTGAAGTTTCTATTACTACGATATTTTCTGTTTGGTTATCTGTGATATCTTATAGGAATCCTCTTGTATTATTTCCACAGTGTTTGAAATAAGCAATGTCAGTTAAAATTCGTTAAATTGTCACCAGGTTTGTATTTATGATTGACTTATGTGACAAGCATACGATGATTCTTGATACTTCTAGTCTTTCACTTGCATGGGGATTGACTTGCTGAAGGGCAAATGATGCTACACTTCCCTACAATTTTTTGAGTTTTTTTATTTTCATGATAATCCCATATTGTTTAAAGAGGAAATCTTTGATTCCCTAAATCTCTTCTTATAATTTCTGTTGTCATATACTTCATTTATTAATAAATTAGAGCTAGACAATGTTATTCTCGTACTCCTCTTTTGCCAACACTTTAGGACAAAAATAAAGATGATATCCGTTTTCTAGGATTTTTTCTTTATTTTTTTGCATTTGTATATATACACTCCTTTTTTTATCATATCTAACTTTTTTTGTAGTCTACCAGACCCTAGATTTTTTTGGTCCAACAGCTTTTTAAACATAATTATCTTTGGAGTGGTCTTCATAATGACTATTTCTCTATTGCTTAAAGCCCAATGACACTCGATAGTCCATTTGTTTTGGACTTATTTCATATTATTTCTATCAATAATTGGTAAATCAATTTCAGTCCTCTCATATACCTCAAGACTCGTGAAATTATCTTCAATTTTTGATATCCCCAAGTGTTCAGATTTAAATGTATATTTTACTTTCCTGTGCTTAATCTCTTTCATGATTATTTTTAGTATCTCCATTTCTTGCTCTGTGAATGGTTTAATACACATTGTTCCTTACCTAACTTTCAAGTAAATAAAAAAAGTATAAAAATAGATTCCTTTTTTAATGTGTCTATTCTATGGCTTCCATTATATCTTATGGGAACTTTTTTTATTAGTTAAAGAGATTTATTGAAAGCATAGTTTTTCAGTTTACTCTAATCAACTGTTATAATTAAAGTGAGATATTCTGATTTTACAAGATTTACTTTTGAGGTGATTTTATGAGAAACATATTGATTGTTGAAGACAATATTGAAATTAATGAAATATTAACAACCATATTAAATAATGAAGGTTACACAGTCTTCTCTACTTTTAATGCTGTGAATGCATTAAAAGTATTTAAGGATAAT
>NQYJ01000012.1 GCA_002285055.1 Candidatus Izimoplasma sp. ZiA1 | reverse complement strand
ATTTAGTTCTTATATATTATCTATAAATTATTTAATAGTTTTAGTATTAATAGGAATGTCAGTTATGAACTTAGTATTAAATACTTATGCCCGTAACTACGAAAAACGTACAGCTAACAAACTTAATATCTACAGAACAAAATTAAAGTACTATCAAGAAGAAGCTAATAAATTAGTAAATGCTAAAGATATTAGAATCTATAAATTAGAAGATTGGTTTTATAAAGGCATTAAGTTCTTTACTAAAAAATTCTCTAATTTAGTAATGAAACAAAAAGCAAAATATTCAATAGCTAATCTTTCTGATTCCATCTTTGCAGTAATTAGAAATTTAATTGCCTATACAATATTAGTGACAATGGTTTTAGATGGAGTAATTGATGCTGCTGAATTTACATTCATGATGGGTATTGTTATTGGTTTTGCTGTTTGGTTAACTCAGTTATCAGGAACATATGGTCGTTTAAAAGAAGCAAACATACGAGTTAATAATTTTAGAGAATATATTGATATGGACGATAAAATCAATATGGGTGAAGGAGAGGATGTTGATAGTTTATTAGATCAAAAACTTTCAATAGAATTTAAAAACGTGTCATTCACTTATCCGAAAGCTGAAAAACCAACAATAAGTAATCTAAACTTAAAAATTGCTGCAGGTGAAAAAATAGCTTTAGTTGGTGTTAATGGTGCAGGTAAAACAACTATTGTTAAACTATTAACTGGACTTTACACACCAACATCTGGAGAAATATTGATTAACGGGATAAGTGTTAATGACTTTAATCGATATGATTACTACAGGTTATTTGGAGTAATTTTCCAAGATATTAATATTATGCCATTCTCTATAGCTCAAAACATATCAGGTCAACCTCTTGAAGCTATTGATTATGATAAAGTTAATGATGTACTAAAAAAATCAGGATTATCAGATAAAATAGCTTCACTTGAAGATAAAGAGCAAACATATTTAACTCAAGTAATTGATGATAAAGGAATATTATTATCAGGTGGAGAAATGCAAAAACTGATGTTATCTAGAGCTTTATATAAGAATGCTCCTGTTTTAATCTTAGATGAACCAACTGCAGCTTTAGATCCTTTAGCAGAACAAGATTTATATCTTAAATATGATTCACTAACTAAAAATAAAACATCTATTTTCATTTCTCATAGATTATCTTCTACACAGTTTTGTAATCGTATAATATATTTAGAAGCTGGAGCAATTGAGGAAATTGGAACACATAGAGAACTAATTAAAAACAATGGAAAGTATAAAGAAATGTTTACAGTTCAAAGTCAGTATTATCAAGATAGTGATAAGGAGGAAAATGAAGATGAAAACAAAAAGTAATTTCTTTAAGGAATTAGTTAAAGTAATAAAAATATCAAACAAGTCAGATCGATTGTTTTTCCCTCTTACAATTCTTAAATCTTTAGTAAACGCTTCATTACCTTTTGTTGCATTTATCTATAGTGCCTTAATTCTTGATGGTTTCATCGATGGTTTAAGTAAATCATCAATTATGAATTATGTTCATCAAATGATAATCATTACTGCGATTTTATTAGTATCTAAAACAGTATTGACTTTCTTCTGTGAACAAAAAACAAATTTAATTGGTTTACGATTAAATAGTGAAATATCTAAGAAAACTCTTAACCTAGATTTTGAACAACTAGAATCAAAAGAAATAAAAGATAAAATATCAAGTGCAAATCAAGGTGTATTATTCTCAGGTGGTATCGGTACCTTTATCAACATCTTAGGAGAAGCAGTTGAACAGATAATAGCTATCATTTATTCATTCACAATAATGGCAGCATTATTTATGTCAGTAGATTTAACTAATCCTGATAGAATTGAAAAAATATTTAACAGTCCTTTACTAGGTGTTGGATTAATGATCCTAATTATTATATCTGTATCACTTAACTTTAAAATAATTAGAAATGTAAACAAATTACATCACGATGTTTTTGAAGAAAACATATATGTAAATAGATTATTCTTGTATCTACTAGAAGTAGCAAGTGATTATAAAATGAGTAAGGATATTAGATTATTTCATATTGATAAATTAATTGGTTCAAAGATAAAAGATTTTAGCGTTAGAATATCTAAATCCTATGGTAATATATTCCATCGTTCAGGATGGATGAATGCTAGAGGTGGTTTACTTAACAATGTTATTCTTTATACAGCCTATACAATCATTGGTATTAAAGCATTACTAGGATTAATATCAGTTGGTAATGTGTTACTCTTAGTAAGTGCCGTAACTGCATTTAACACTGCAATTGTTAGATTAGTATCAAATATATCAGGAGCTACAACACAAACTAAATATTTAGGCTTATACAAAGAATACTTAGAAACAACAACAAAAATGTATAAAGGAACTTTACCAATTGAAAAACGAGAAGACAATAAATTTGAGTTTGAGTTTAAGAACGTTACTTTCCATTATCCTAATACAGAAGACATCATTTTAGATAATGTCTCATGGAAAATAGTTACTGGTAAGAAACTAGCTATTGTCGGTCCTAATGGAGCTGGTAAAACAACATTCATTAAATTATTATGCCGTTTATATGATCCAACTGAAGGTGAAATATTGCTTAACGGAATCAACATAAAAAAATATGATTATAAAGAATATGTAGATCTAATGTCAATAGTATTCCAAGACTTTAAATTATTCTCAACAACAATTAAAGATAATGTCATGTGTGGACATGAGAGAAGTGATGAAGATATAATTAATTATTTAAAACAAGCTGGACTTGAAGAGAGAATTGATAAATTACCTGATGGCATAAACACATATCTATATTCAAACTTTGGTGAACAAGGTGTTGAAATATCTGGTGGAGAAGCCCAAAAAATAGCTATTGCGAGAGCTTTATATAAAGATACAGCATTAGTTATCCTAGATGAACCAACAAGTGCCCTTGACCCTTTAAGTGAGTATGAAATATACACTAAATTTGATGAACTAACAAAAAATAAAACTGCAATTTACATATCTCATAGAATGAGCAGTTGCAAGTTCTGTGATACGATTATTGTTTTTGATAAAGGCAAAATAATTCAATCAGGTAATCATGCAGAATTACTAAAAGCAAGTGATGGTCTATATCACAGTATGTGGAGTGCACAAGCTAAATACTATAATTTATAGATTTTAAATTAACCTAATAAAACTAGAGAAGTTTGGATATCCATTACTTCTTTAGTTTTTTATTTGAAAAAAATACTTGATATTTATAAAAAATAATGGTAGTGTGTAATTGAAGGTATTGTGTGATGCACAGTACAATAAAAAATTGAATAAATTTTAGGGGGAAATTATGCAATATTCATTATTTAATAATATCATTTATGTTTACAAGGAGTCATTTAAAAAATATCCAAGAATAAAATGGTTCTTATCACTTAATTTTATTACAGAACTTCTTGTGCCATTTTTTACTGTCGTAATAACAACGTTATTAGTTTATTCACTAACACATAATGTTGATGTGGAAACTTACATTTTAGTTATCTGTGGCTTAATATTAGCTGCATATATTCTTGAAGCAGTAAGATTTTGGTCTTTCACAAGATATAATTCAGAAAATACATTTACAAGAGCTTCAACATTTTGGATCAAAATAGCTGAACATCAATTAAAAACTGATTATATGAATGTGGAAGCTAAAGATAGAAGAACTATCATTTCAAAAGCTTTTGCGGCTATAAGCAGTAATTTTTATGGTATTGAGATGATGCTTAAACAAGTTCCTTTATTAGTTATAAATTTTGTAGGAATGATTATTTACGCATGCTTGATTGCTGTTTATGTTCCATTAGTTTTATGGATATTACTAGCAATGTCTATTGTTAACTTCTTTCTTACAAAACGTGCTAATAAATATATGCTTAAAAAGAATGACAGTATGAGAGATGAATTTATAGAAAAATATTATTTATCAAAAGATTCAACAAATCCTAATTATGGTAAGGATATTAGAATCTATAATATTGGTAAATGGTTTGATGAATTATTTGTAAGATTAACTAAAAACAGAAAAAATATTATCAAAGGTATTGAAGGTAAGTTTTTATTCGCTAACCTTTCAAATACAATCTTTTTATTCATTCGTGATATCGCTGGATATTTAATCTTACTTAACCTTGTGGTTAATGGAAGTATTGATTTAACGACATTTACATTTTTAATAGGAATCGTAACTGGGTTTTCAATGTGGTTAAATGGCTTCACATTATCACTAAATGAATTAAGAGGTACAAATATTAGAGTTAATGATTTTAGAAAATGTTTAACTCATGATAATCAATATGATAAAGAAAGTGAAATTAAATCAAGTGATTTAACTAAACCAATCACTATTGAATTTAAAGATGTAACATTCTCATACCCAGGTGCAGAAACTCCAACAATTAAAGATTTATCTTTTAAGATAGATGCTGGTGAAAAAGTAGCTTTAGTTGGAAGTAATGGTGCAGGTAAAACGACAATTATTAAATTAATTGTAGGCTTATACCAACCTGATAGCGGATCCATCCTTGTTAATGGAGTTGATACTAGCAAATATAACATTGATGATTATATGAGGTTATTTTCTGTTGTTTTCCAGGATTCAGAACCATTATCATTAACAATAGAAAACAACATCAGCTGTAGTGATACAGATATTGATAGTAAGAAACTTCAAGAAGCAATTTTTAAAGCAGGATTAAAAGAAAAAATCGATTCTCTTGAAAATAAGGAGAAATCTTATATAACGCAAACATTTGATAAATCAGGTATTAGATTAAGTGGTGGTGAAAACCAAAAATTAATGTTAGCTAGATCTTTATATAAAGATGCTCCTATCCTAATATTAGATGAACCAACTGCCGCTCTTGATCCAATTGCTGAAGAAGAAATGTATCTAAAATATAAAGATTTAGTTAAAGATTCAACATCAATCTTTATCTCTCATCGTCTTTCATCAACTAAGTTTTGTGATCGTATTATTTATCTTGATTCAGGAAAAATTGTTGAAGAAGGAACACATCAAGAACTAATTAAACTATCAAAACTATATAAGAGTGTATATGATACACAAGCTCAATATTATAAGGAGAGTGTTTAAAATGAAAAATATATCTCTTAAAGAAAATATTAGTAAAACAATTCATGTCTTAAAAGTAATAAAAATGGCTTCTAAAGGATATTTTTATGTCTTCATCCTTCAAGCGGTTATTTCCTCAATCCTCCCTTATATATCAATATTCTTTAGTTATCTAATAATTGATGGGATAGTTGATGGAATACCTGGTTCTGAGATTATGGGGTATGCGTACCTCATGATAGCTATCAATTTATTCCTTGGCATAACTAATAATTTATTAAATTACTATAATAAGGTTTATTCAGTTGAACTGCAATATAATTTAGATAGTAAAATAGCTTCTAAAACATTTAATATTGATTATTCACTACTTGAAGACAATGAAACAATGAAACTAATTCAAATGGCAGAAGAAGGATGCAGTGGTAATGGTGATCCTAAACAGTATTGTGAAGATGTTCTTAGTAAATTATTATCATCAGTACTTAGTATTTTCTATGGTGGGTTTTTACTTTCTGGTTTACTAGTAGTAAAAGAAATAGAAGAAAGCTCATTCTTACTAAAAGTACTAAATAACCCTTTTAGTGTATTAATCATAGTTGTGGCGTTATTTATCCCAGCTTTAGTTTCAAAATATGTAATGAAAAAAAATAACGAGAAGTCATATGAAATTATGATGACTAATATTGAGGGTAATCGTCAGTTCAGTTATTTTTATCAAATATGTTCAAATTACAAATATGGTAAAGATATCCGTTTATATCACCTTCAAAAGATGTTCATTAGTAAGCTTAAAACTGTTAGAGAAAATGCTGATGAATTATGGCGAGACTTCTCAGTATTTAGATCTAAATTAATGTCAGTATCCATTTTTGGTAATAAATTACTGTCTTTAGTTTCATATATCTTTGTTGGTATGAAGGCTATGTATGGATTGATTAGTGTAGGTAATGTAGTTGCATATGTTGCAGCAATCACAATTATCTCTCAAGCAATAACTTTAATTGTTGAAAGATATTCTAAGGTTCATTTATTTAATAATTATCTAGATAATTATTTTAAATACCTTAATCTAGAATCTACCAAAGAATACGGTGAGATATCAGAAATTGATATTAACAATCTTTCAATAGAGTTTAAAGATGTTTCATTTAGATATCCAAATGTAGAGGAATATACTTTAAAAAACATTAATTTAAAAATTGATGCAGGACAAAAACTCGCGATAGTTGGAATGAATGGTGCTGGTAAAACAACATTAGTAAAACTATTATGTAGACTTTTTGAACCAACTGAAGGGGAAATACTTGTTAACAACATCCCTCTTAAATCTTATTCAAAAGAAGTGTGTGAAAACTTATTCTCAGTAGTGTTTCAAGATTTTAAGTTGTTCTCTTATAGTATAAAAGACAATGTATCCTCAGGACTAAATGGAGATGCAAATAAAGTTCATGAGACTTTAAGCAAAACAGGATTAAGTGAACGAGTAGATAAAATGCCTAAGAGTATTGACACTATCATCTATCAAAGATCAAAAGAAAATGGTGTTGAGATATCTGGTGGTGAAGCTCAGAAACTAGCGATTTCAAGAGCACTTTATAAAGATTCGGGAATCGTAATTCTTGATGAACCAACAGCTGCCTTAGATCCTAAAGCAGAAGCAGATATTTATGAAAAATTTAACACTCTTGTATATAATAAAACAGCGTTATTTATTTCTCACAGAATGAGTAGTTGTAAGTTTTGTGATGAGGTAATCGTTATAGATAAAGGTGAAATAATTGAAAAAGGTCACCATGATTTATTAGTAAACGCTAAAGGATTATACAACAAAATGTGGACAGCGCAAGCTAAATATTATTCAGAAGCTTAAATAACCCCTCTTAATAAAATAGTTATAAAAAGCCATTTGTATGGCTTTTTATATGTTTTAATAAATCATTTATTGACATCATTAAGTTTATCATATATACTGTGACTAGAATTAATAAAATAGTCACAGGAGGTATTATATGCCAAAAGCACTATCAGAAAAAGAGAGGATTAATATTAAAAGAAAACTACATGAAGCAGTAGAAGTTAGTCTATTAAAGTATGGGGCTAAAAAGACTACTGTTGATAGTTTAGTTAAAACAGTTAATATTCCAAAAGGTACTTTTTATTTGTTTTATCCATCTAAGGCGATGCTTATTTATGAAGTTTTTCAGACCAAACATGATGAACTACAAAGTGAGTTCATCAAAACTGTTCTAGATATTAAAGATGATATAACACCATCAAAAATAACAGATCTAATTTTTAAGGTATACCAAAAATTAACATCATCTTTTTTGATGACTTTTATGACTAATGGAGATTTAGAAAGAACATTTAAACAATTACCTGATGAAGTTATTAAAGAACATATAGAAGGTGATGATATAAGTATGGAAAGTATCCTTAGTATTATCCCTAATTTTAATAAAAAGAAAACAGAACTTTATAGTGCCTCATTACGCCTTGTAATGACTTCGGTTTTACATAAAAAAGAAGTAGGTACTACCATCTATGATGAAGCACTTAAACTATCAATTAAAGGGATAGTTAATCAGATATTTGAGGAGATTAATCATGATTAAAGTACAAAATTTAGCTTTTAGTTATACAAAAAAAGAGTACATGACTAATATTAATTTTGATGTAAAAGATGGGGAAATATTTGGGTTTTTAGGTCCTAGTGGTGCTGGGAAAAGCACTCTACAAAAAATTCTTACAGGTGTTTTAAGTAATTATTCTGGTAATGTTATAGTTAATGATCAAGAAGTTAAAAATGCTAATATGGACTTTTATGAAAATATTGGTGTTGATTTTGAATTTCCAAGTTTATATGCAAAAATGAGTGGTCTTGATAACTTGAAGTTTTTTGCATCTTTATATAAAAAGGCAAAAGACCCTGAATCATTGCTAGAAAAAGTAGGGCTACAGTTTGATGCTTCAAAAAAAGTATCTGAATATTCAAAGGGAATGAAATCTCGTTTGAATTTTGTTAAAGCTTTAATCCATGATCCTAAAACATTGTTTTTAGATGAACCAACAAGTGGATTAGACCCTACAAACGCAAAAGTTATGAAAGAAATTATATTAAAGGAAAAAGCTAAAGGAAAAACAATAATTCTAACAACACATAATATGCATGACGCTACAGAGTTATGTGATCGTGTTGCTTTTATCGTTGATGGTGAGATTAAAGTTATTGATACTCCTAAAAACTTAATAATGTCAAGAGGAGCAGCAATGATAAACTATACATATCAAGATAGTAATGTTGATAAAAGAGCTAGTATTAAGTTATCAGAAACTTATAATGATATTGAGCTTCAAAACGCTATAAAAGAAAATCGATTACTATCAATCCATAGTAGTGAACCTAACTTAAACGATATCTTCATTGAAATAACAGGGAAAACTCTCCAATGAGATTATTAAAATTAATTAAAGGCGACATTATTTTTCAAGCTAGATATGGATTCTATCTTTTGTTTATTATCTTTAGTTTTATATATATAGTAACTATTAAAGCCCTACCAGATTCAATAAGTGATACTGCAAGTTGGGTTATGATTTTAACAGATCCAACAGCGCTTGGCTTAGTTTTTATGGGGGCAATCATTCATTTTGAAATATCTGAAAGAACAATTAATTCATTATATATATCACCAATTAAACCAAGTGAATACTTAATATCAAAAATGATATCACTTGCGGTTCTATCTACCTTTTCAGCGTTACTGATTGGGGTTTTAACTGGAACAGTTAATAATTATCTTAGTTTTATTATCGGTGTCTTTATTGGTTCCTTAATCTTTTCTGCAATTGGTCTAATCCTTGCTTTTAAAACAAGTTCCATGAACCAGTTTATCTTAGGAATTATTCCTGCGATGGTTTTTATTATTCTTCCAGGTGCATTCTATATTATTTTTCTTGAATCACCATGGTTTATCATTCATCCCGCTGTCGCTATTTCTGAGTTAATTATTAATGGAAGTCATTTATGGATTTCTCTCTTATCCTTAGGTTTATACTTAATCGCTATTACTCTAATTGCCTTAAAAGTAGTAAAGAACAAATTTAACAATGAAAGTGGAGGTAGTTATGAAAGCGATAATTAAATCTTTTAAAGTTTTTGTTGTTGAACTTTTTAAAGATGGAATGATCATAATGATATTAATTGCTCCTTTTCTGATTGGTTCTATCTTTAAGTTTGCGATTCCTTTCCTTGAACTTAAGTTAACATCTTTTTTTGATAAAGACGTAATTTTAACTGAATATTTCTTACTATTTGATTTACTCCTATTAGTACTAACACCATATTTTATTAGTTTTGCGGCATCTATGAGTATGCTAGATGAATATGATTTAAACCTTATTAATCATTTAAGTGTTACGCCTCTTGGTAAAAAAGGTTATTTAATTTCTAGAATTATCTTACCTTTGATAATTGCTTATTTTATGTCAATCTTAATATTAATCATCTTTTCACTAACTACTTGGAGTCTAGTAATGCTTTTATCAGTAAGTTTATTAACTTGCTTATTAAGTCTTACAAGTACGTTAATAGTCTTTTCTTACTCTAAAAATAAGATTGAAGGTCTAGCCCTAGCGAAATTATCAGGTGTAGTAATGATAGGTATATTTATCCCATTTATCTTAGAAAAAGATGTTCAGTATTACTTCTCATTTTTACCATCATTTTGGATTGGAAAATTCACTATTGATATGAGTTATTACTATTTTATATTAGCTCTATTACTGGTGTTAGTATGGCTTTTTATCCTATATAAGAAGTTTATTAGTAAACTTTCAAAGTAAAACTCACAACCTTTGCATTTGTAGTTATCATAGATTAGATCAAAAACACTAGAAACTTTTACCAAAAAGAATCAAATCGAAAGGATACAGATTTGATTCTTTTTTTACTCATAAATCTAATAACCCTTATAGTTAGAATGTGTTTACTCTCAAGTATTTATAAAAAAGAAGTATAATAGGCATATAAAGGAAGAAGGTAAAAGAATGAAAAAAATAGTATTCAAAAACATGTACTTAAATATTGTACTAGGAAGTTTACTTATTTTATTATCACTCTTAGGTTATTTTTTAGGATGGATTGAGGACTTTTTACCGATTGTGATAGGTGTTTTATTGATCTTATTATCATTAAAGAGATTTTTATATTCATTTAAAAAAATAACAAGTAAAAATGCTTCATTAATTTTAATCCTTGAACTACTACTTGACTTCTTATTTGCTGGGTTAATGATAGTTTATAAAAATAATATAGAACTTTATATTGGTCTAATTATTTATATAAGAGGTATATCATACTTATTAATAAACTATATTGCTACAAGAAAAATAAGAATCGTTCAATATATTTTTAACTTAGGATATGTTACATTTGGTGCTTTCTTAATGTTCTATCCATTAAACAGTATTACTGCATTAGTTTTAGGTGTGAGTGTACTACTATTATTAGTAGGAGCTATTTATCTACAAGCTGGGGTTGCAGAACAAGTTAAAAGAGATAAGAAAAGAGATAAGGTTAATAAAAAAATCAAAAATAGTAAAATAGTAGATACTGCAAAACAAGATACTAAAATCAAGGAACTAGAAAAAGAAGTAAAAGAAGTTAAACAAGAGAACAAGTTGGTTTTAGAGGAAACTAAGCAACTTCAAAAAGATATTGATAAAACAAAATTGATAATGAAAACAGTAGAGACAAAAGCAATAGATTATAAATCTAAAACCTTAGCAGAATTGAAAGCTATTGCAAAAGAAAGAAACTTAGTAGGTGTTAGTCAGTTAAATAAAGCTCAATTAATTTCAAAGTTAAAAGAATAAAATAAAAACCTTTCAGTACTTTTCTGAAAGGTTTTTTATGAATTATGCTTTGATTTTGTAAAGTTAGTTTAATATGATTTAGAGACTATCTGATTTTTATTCTAAATAATTAAAATAAATTCTAGAATTAATAATTTTTGAATATTTTTTAGTTATACTCAAAACACTTTTTATTTTAAAAAATAGCAAGGAAATACTTTCCCAAACAAAAACCCATCCGCCAATAAATAAGCCCTCAGCCAAAACGTCGAACAAAATTTCAGTAGTGTTATTTTCAAGATTGTAGGCAAATAAGATAAAAATAAATCCAAGAATTAAGTATATAGAAGCCCTTTTTAACAGCCGATATACTTGTCGGTTTTTAAGATGAATTTGATATGTAAAGTAATTAGTGAAAACAGTTTTAGTTATTTCCTCTAAGCGGATATCTTTATGTTTTTTATGGAGTCTAAATGATATCCCAATTTTAGCTTTATAAGGTAACTCAGTAACGGCTTCTATTAAGTAATCAACTAACTCTGGATCTAAATCTTTTTTTCTAATTATAGACGCATCCCAATCATCAAACATTTCATCAAAATTATTTAAAGACATTTCTAAAAGAAACTCATTCTTTTCCTCATTGTACTTAAATATTTTTTTAAATATCTCAATCTTCATTTTTTTATACCTCGGATAAATGTAATTTGAAATGATTTATTAAAAACTTTGTTGTTAAATCTTTAAGATTTCAATGTACTAAATTAAAATCCTCTATCAATGTATGATAAATGATTTTAATCCTATTTGTTAAAATTTGCAACAAATAAGTTAATAATTATTGTTAAAAATACGAACTTTATTTTTTTTACATTTAGTAGTAAAATAGAAAAGAAGAAGGTGATTTTATGAAGAGAATTATTGTTGCACTATGTTTAATTATAGTTGCTACTCTTGTTGGTTGTAATCCTGATACAAGAGAAACTAGTGAAACGTTGGAGTTTTTGTTAATAGGTGAATCTGAAGTCGATATTGTTGTTGGCTCAGATTATTTAGATGGAGGGTACACATTAAATTTAGATTTAGATGTTGAAGTTAATTCGAACATAGATAGCACCACTATTGGTGAATACTATGTTATTTATAGAGTGACATATAATAACTCTTTATATACATTAACAAGAACAGTTAATGTTGTTGAAGAGTCTACAAACGATAAAACATTTGTTGTTAGTATCCTGGTTACAAGTAAGAGTGATAACTCAATTAGTATAAGTACTAGTATAAATGATCCTGATAATCAAATTAACTCAAATAGCATTAAGTTAATGAACGGTAATACTTTGATTGAAACAATCGATGTTTCTTCTCCTACATATACATTTAATAACCTTTTAAGTGACACTAGTTATAGTATATGTTATACGGCAGAATACTTTGATGGAAGTAATAATGTTGATTTTACAAAGGACTGTCTTATCATAAAAACAGATGAAAATATTCAAGTTGTTGCTCCTAACTTTTTTGTAGTTAATAGTAATAGCACTGAAAGTGAGATAAGTTATACTTTAGATATTACCGGAGATATTAGTAATATTTCTTGTTTATTAAAAGCTGACACAACTTTGATAAAAACAATAAGTTGTGATAAAGGAATAAATAATATCTTAGTTAGTGATTTACTAAGTAATACAACTTATAATCTAGAGATTGAATATAGTTATTATGATCCTATCTCAAAGACAACAAAAGAGGCTATTTATAGTGTTGGTGATATAAGTACATTAAAAATAGGATTAAATAAGCCTGAGATTCTTAATGTTGAGGCTTTAGTTTATCCAGATAAAGTAGTTCTTAATTATGATTATTATGATCCAAACAATTTAATTATCAATGCTAATATATATGTCTATGATGAGCTTGATAATATTGTTGATAGTAGTATCTTTACTTATGGAAGTGAAGTAACGTTATCAGCAATCCCAGCTGATGGGAACTATCATCTAGAGTTTATATATAGTTATCAGGATTTAAATGATTCCACTTATCACTATGATGAAGTGATATATGGTCTTGATTTTTCACTTCCTATAGTATTGAAAGTATCTATGCTCCAATGATTATCAATGTTGGCGAGGATATTATCTTTAATATAAACCTTAATAACCCGGATCAAGTTTTGGTTTCAGGTGTTGTTATTAATGAAGTGGTTTATAATTCACTAGTTAGTAATAATGATAAATCAGTAATTACAATAAATATTGGTGAAGCAACACTAGAGGGGTTACTAGATATTGATATATCAACCCTTGACTTACTAATAGATGAAAACATCACTAGTATTACCTTAGATTATTCCTCAACACTTGAAGTGTTTAAGGAAAATTCAAGTGTTGATGCTGATGCTACTATAGAAATTGTAAAAGTAGAAAGCTCAAGTGATATTGTAGATATTACTGGAGATACTAAAGTTACATATTCTGTTTATCTTCAAAACAAGGATGCACTTGATTATACAAATATCCACATTGGAGCAAATAATTTAACATACTTAGATATTATAATGTACTCTCCGACACATTTTAGTTTTAGTTTAGATGCTGTTGAGGGGAAAAACATTATAGAACTTGAGGAAATTGATTTTATTAGAAATGGTGAATCAATTAAAGTATCACAAGATTATAGTAATAAAGAGTTTGTCTATGGATACGATCCAGTTGATATTATCTATTTGGATAGTAGTGATGATTTTTCACAAATATCATCAAATCCAAGTGGGCTTTATGTCCTTGCTAATGATATAGATATGGCAGGTACTTTCCCTGGATTATATAATATTACCGAGCTATTTTATGGGAATGGATTCAAATTAAGTAATGTTACAATGACTAATAATATTCCTGATGTTACTAGTAGTTTTAGTCCAAATTTTGGATTTGTTAGTAACAATTATGGATTTATAATGGATGTGACATTTGAAGATTTTAACTACACTATAAACAATGAATATATTGATAACCAAGTCAATTTAGGTTTGATAGGTAATAACGAAGGTGTAATTAAAGGTATTAATATTATTGGAGATTCTAGTGTTACTACTAATGGATTTAAAGTAGTTCATGTTGGTGGATTAGTTGGTAATAACGATGGCGTTATTACAAGAAGTAGTACAGATATTAATATAGATATTAATTCTATAAATACTATTTATTATTTAAACGAGACATCGATTGGCGGATTAGTAGGAAGTTTAAATGGAGGATATGTAGAACTATCATCAACAATATCAGATATTGATTTAGCTGTTAATTCAGCTTCAGTTGGTTATTATATCGGTGGACTTATTGGTGATATGGATAATGGAACTGTTATCAACAGTTATGCTAAAACAAATATCTTATCAAATGAAGATTCAATTGCAGGGGGATTAGTAGGTTATGCAAATGCAAACAACAATGCAGTATATTACTCATATGCATCTGGAAATATTAGTGCATACGGTTATACTGGAGGCTTAGTTGGTGATATTGCACAACCGACAAAAGTCTATAATTCATTTACTGATGTAAATGTTTATAATTTAGATTACTCATACGATGGTAGTTTAGGAATTATCTCAATTGGAAATTATGTATCTGAAATGATAAATAATTGTTACTACAATGAAAATCAAATATTTAGTTTTAATTCAGTTATAGTAAATAATCCAAACGGTTATGACTATTATTTACTTCACTCAACAACAAATGAAGAGTTTAATTCTGAAGATTTTTATATGGATAATATGTTCTTTAATGAGTATCTTTATGATTTTAGTAATTTAGACTCAATAGATAATCAATACCCAGTTCATAAATAACCAAGAAAACTAAAAAAGAACCTAAAATAACATAAGTTATTTTAGGTTCTTTAAATTTAATTAAATAGTTCAATAAATACTTTTACAATCTTTGGGTCAAACTGTGTTCCTGAACATCTTAAGATTTCTTCGATAGCTTCATCATGAGTCTTTTTTACTTGATAAGGTCTTCCTTCAATCATGACATCATATGAGTCGCAAATAGATATTATTCTAGCGTATAATGGTATCTTTTTCCCTTTTAATCCGAATGGATAACCTTTACCATCATAACGTTCATGATGGTATAAAACACCATTTGCAATCAAATCAGATTCTACTATATTTTTGACAATTTTAAATCCCGCTTCTGAATGACTTTTGATTTTAGTGTATTCTTCATCAGTAAGTTTCTCGGGTTTTGATAATATCTCTTCAGATATAGTTATTTTCCCTATATCATGAACTTTACATAATAATTTGATATCATCTAAATCACTAGTTCTTGTAAATCCTAATGCTTTCATTATTTCAACAGCAAAAGCCCCGACTCTATCACAATGAGCAATTGTTTCTTCTGTTTTAGTGTTTAATGTTTCCAATACTGTTTCCATTGTTTGACTTTTACGACTACTTCTAACACCTAATTTTCTGCGATACATTATGTTTTCTGCGGAAATAAACGCTGAGCTAAAATCCATATTGTTTTTTAGGACCAGTTCGTATCCAACTGAAATGTTGAAAATGTATTTAGTGTGAGTTGTTTCAGATTTAATCAATGATTTCAAATCCTTTATTCTTGAATCAAGACTAAATTGGTCAACATCGCTTGAGACAATTGTAAACTCATCTCCACCAATTCTGTATATCGTTGAATCATGACTAAAAGTTTTTATTAAAATACTTCCTAATATTTTAATTACTTTGTCCCCAGTTGTATGACCAAAAGCATCATTTATAAATTTTAGTCCATCAATATCAATAACAAAAACAGAGTAGTTTTTTGGGATGTTAGGAGAAGTAGTAAATTCTTCAAACATATTACGGTTATATAATCCAGTTACAAGATCATGTTTTACTAAAAACTCAATTTCTTTTCTGTATAGCGTTTCTTTTGTTATATCTGTAATAAATCCACCTCTGATTTTTAAGGTGTTATCTTTATTTCGTTCTTCAACAATTAAATTATGCTCTAAGTATAAAATTTCTTCTGTAATTAAGTTCTTATGTTTCACTAGTTTTTTTGAGTAAGAGTTTAACTTGTTATTTACTACATCGTTATCTAGTCTTAATAGTTCTTCATAAAGAATTTTACCCTCTTCATCATCTAGATATATTGTTTCATTAAACTCGCTAATTAAGAAGTAATCATCTAAGTGTTTTTTTAAGCCTAATTTCTTAAAGATGATTTCATTACCATAAAAATAACCTTCTTTTGGTGTTGTTTGATTATTTAAAAACCAAATCATAACCTCACCAGAACTTACTGCTAGTTTTTGAGCAAGAAGTAATTCTTTATTTTTCATGTATAAAGCATCGTTTTCTCTTTTTATTTTTAGACTAGTTGTTACATCAATTAAGTAACCACTTATTTTTGATAAAGTACCGTCTTCATTTCTTTCGTCTACCCTAGTGTAATGCTCTAAGTAAAATATTTCATTGGTTTTTATATTCTTGTGTTTTACTAAAACAGCTGTATATTCATCTTGTTCATTATTAAGTGTTTTTTTGTAGTTTGATTTTAACAACTCCATAGATATACGACCTTCATCATCATCACATGTCGTTTTAAAGAGATCTGTTAAAGGGACATATCCATTGGACTTTCTCTTAAGATCTAGTTTGTCGGTAAAAGCATCATTACATAAAAAATAATCGCCTTTTGGAAAATCATAAAAGTCTATACTCCATACTAGTAGATCCGCAAGATCAATTACTCTTCTTTCTGTATTAATTAATTGAAGATTTTGTTCCTCAATTTTGTGATATCTATCTCTAATTGCATTTCTAACTGATTCATTAATAGTCATCCCCGAAATAGTTTTAGCTGTTCCATCAAAATTTTTGTCAATGAGATAAACTTTGTCAGTTAGAAGAATATCATTACCATTTGAGTCAAGCCAAGGTATAGTATATTCACAATAATCTATTTCACCCTGTAAAAGTTTCATGATCTGATTTTGACCATCTAAAATCGCTTTTTTATATGTTGATTCTTTGGAAGTAACATTTAAGAAGTTTTCCTTCCATTTTGCTCCATAGATTTCTACAGGTGGAGTTTCGTTTAAATCTAAATTAAAAATACTGCAAGAAGATTCTGTTTGATAATGAAAATATTTGCCGTTTTCATACTTGATCCACCACATACCAATTCCAGAACCAGTTAATCCTAGTGTATCAATTTTGTGTGTTATTGGTTTTGAATTTTTCATGTTTTCACCCCGTAAACGTCTAAAGATAGATTTTTATACTCTAATAAAATTTTATCACACTTTTTATATAATTTCTAATTACAATTTTGATTTTTTTGATCTTTGTATAAACCCTTTACTAAAGTGAAAATAAAGTTCTACAAAATGTAGAATTTAGCTAAACAATTTAGAGAGGCTAAAAACCCTTGTTTTTGTGTATTTTTTTTTGATTATAAGTTACAATTATTTTTGAAGGAGTGACAAAACATGGAAAAAAACATAATATCAAAACGACTGGTTAAGTTGCGTACTGAGAATGGATTTACGCAAAAAGAATTGTCTGTAAAATTAAATTATTCAGATAAGGTGATAAGCAAATGGGAAAGAGGAGAATCGTTCCCAAATATTATCGCATTGAAACAATTATCAAAACTATATAATATTTCAATTGATGATTTAGTATCGGATGAGTTAGAAGATAATTCTGAAAAAATTGAAACTCAAGAACTTGTTGTTAATAGAGTAAGTGGGCCATCATTATTTGTTAAACTATCAATATTAATACCACTAGCTTTTACTATTTTCTCAATATCCATATCAATAGTAGCTTTTTTAGCATCTGCCTTTGTTTTTGGAATCTTAATGATTGTTTATAGTTTTGTAGTTGCAATCACAACATTTGAAGCAGAATATAAAGGGCATATTATCAGAGTAGTTAATCGTCCTAAAAGTTTATATCTTTATATAGATAATCGAGTTGTAGATGTTAATAAAGTGTTATTTGCAATGTACATTAATCTAAGTGGAAAAATTGATGATGAAACAATTAAGGTTAGTATGACAGCCAACTTTTTTATGAATTGTTCAATGGTTGTTGAATAGAAAAAAGCTAGAAAAGAGGTAATAATTTACCTCTTTTTTTAACTAAATTTATTTGTAGATGTTATGTGTAAACTTTATTGATTTTTGCATGAACAATAGAAGAATTTTAAAAATTATTAGTTTTGAAAAAGTAAAAAGATATAGATATTCGTCTATAATTATGAATGGTAGTTTTGTAGCTAAAATTATTTTATGCATATCTATAAATTGGGAGTATTTATGATATAATATATTTAAGAATGTTTAGGGGAGAAATAGAGCTTGAGTATTCTCGAGCTTTTTAAATATAAAAAATACAGGGGGGAAATAAGAAAATGAAAAAACTATTCTTATTAGTTATTTTGCTCATAGCTTCAGTTACTTTAATTAGCTGTGAACAATCTAATGAGTCAACTACTGTTACAGTAGTTGACATGGTTGGAGATAGTGTAGAAGTTCCACTAAATCCAAAAAAAGTAGCTGTAATTGCAAGAGCTGCAGCAGATATGATGATTGGCTTTGGATTGGGTGACTCGGTTGATGGGATGTATTATAGTGTTTTAAATAATCCTTGGGTTGAAGTTATTTATGCAGATGTTGATGATTTTTATAGCTATGAGTATAACGAGAGTGCAGAATTATTTATGAGCAGAGGAGTAGATTTGGTGCTTGCTCCTGAACAGTATATTGCAGAAGGACTAAGGGACTCAGGAGTTAACGCAATAACAGTTAGTTTATACGGAAATCCTAACTATGATGAATATTTGTTTTATTTATCAGATTTGATTAAACAAATTTGGCCAAATACATCTAATAAAGTAATGCAATGGCAAAACGAGTTACAAGTCGCTTTAGATGATATAACAAACATATTAACAGCAAATGAAAATGAAAAAAGAAGTATTTTTTATGTTCGAGGAGATAAATATAAAGGTATTGGATATACTGATACAGGTTCATCATTGTTAGAGACTGTGTATGGTAAATATTTAAATATGACTTATCTAGGAGGTACATTTGAGTCTAACAAACCTTCAGCTGAAGAAATTATGGCTGTTAATCCTGATGTTTTTGTAATAGGAGGTATTTATCAAAATAAGTTAATTAATGATATAAAAACTACAGAACCTTATAAATTACTTGATGCGGTTGAAGATGAAAATATTTATAATATTCCGATTGGATTTGTAATGTGGGAGCAGAACAGCGTTGTTCTTCCTTTATTTGTTTATGATCAAGCAAATAAATTGTATTCTGATTTATTTGACTATAACATAGTAAATCTTACAAAAGTTAGTTTTGAAACATATTTCGGGGTAATACTAACAGATCAACAAGTGAATTATATGCTTGATGGATTAAGTCCGCTTGGAGAGCAAATGTATACCGAAAATGAGTAGTAAAAAGGTAATAGTTTATAACCTTGTTTTGGTTATAGTGTTAATTTTATTATTCTTTACAGCTTTAATAGTAGGTAGATATCATATATCTATTAATACTTTTATAAGAATGATCATTTTTAAGTCTAATGAGTACCCAGTTGAGAGAAGTATAATAGTTAATCTAAGATTACCAAGGACTTTAATTGCTATTTTAGTTGGTAGTTCATTAAGTTTAGCAGGATTAGTATATCAAGAAACCTTTCAGAACAAATTAGTTTCGCCAGACTTTTTAGGAGTTTCAAGCGGTTCATCTGTTGGTGCAGCACTGGCAATTATATTAGGTGTTACAAGTATGTGGCTAAGTCTATATGCATTTGTATTTGGAATTGGAGCAATGATATTAACAGTAAGTATTGCTAAAATAATGAGGGATCACTCTCCCACAATTTTGATACTGTCTGGGATTATTGTATCCTCTTTTATGAGTGCTTCTCTTAGTCTTTTAAAATATTTAGCAGAAACAGAAACACAATTAGCAACAATAACATATTGGCTAATGGGTTCTTTTGAATATTCAACAATGAGAGACGTTTTAATTTTAGCACCTATCGTAATTACTTGTATTAGTATTTTATTTATGATTAGATGGAGAATTAACATAGTAGCACAAGGTCCTAACGAAGCACAAACTCAAGGTCTGAATTATGGCTTATACAGATTTATTATTATTGTACTTGCAACTTTAATGACAGCAAGTAGCGTTGCTTTCGCTGGAGTTATTGGATGGATTGGGTTGGTTGTTCCACACATTGTAAGATTATTTGTTGGAAAAAACACAAAGCATACAATTCCTTTGGTTATAACTTTTGGAGCAATCTTTATGGTAATCACAGATATTTTATCTAGGTCATTTACAGGGGCGGAAATCCCTTTATCAGCAATAACAGGGTTTCTAGGAGCACCGATATTTGTTCTTATACTCTTGAGAAAAAGGAGAATTATCAATGGATAGTTATAGTATAAACTCGGTTTCTTTTGGCTATACAAAAAGAAATGTAATAAATAATATTTCGTTGGATTTTTTACCAAATACAATAAATGTGTTAATCGGGCTAAATGGTTCAGGAAAAACAACTTTGATAAAACTGCTTTCTGGTATTTTTAAACCAAAAGAAGGATATATACATATAAACGGTAAAGACATTTTTAATTACTCTTACCTTGAAAGGTCCAAATATATTTCGTATGTTGCCCAGGGATTAAATGTTGGTGATGACTATTTGGTTAAAGAATACTTGTCTTTTGGGCTTATGAATACATTAAAGTTTTATAAATCACCTACAGAAATAAGTATGAAAAAAGTCAATGATGCTGCAAAGAAGTTTGGTTTAGTCAATTTTCTAGAAAAAAAAGTGAATGAATTATCAGGTGGTGAAAAGCAAATAGTTTCTATATGTAGGGCATATATACAAGATACAAAAATAATGATTTTAGATGAACCAACATCAGCACTAGATTTTAAAAATCAAAATCTTATACTAAATATTTTAAAAGAGGTTGCAAGTGTTGGAAAAACCATTATATTATCAACTCATAATCCTAACCATGCTCTATATTTAAAGAGTAACGCCATTTTAATTGATAATGGGAAAATATTAGTTAGCGGAAATGCTAAGGAAGTTGTAAAAAAAGAGGTTTTAACACAAGTATACGGAAATGATTTAAAGTACTCTAATGAACTTGATTACAATGAAATTACTATAGGTTAAGTGCATGTTAAATGTTTTGGTAAAATGAATTTTTATTGAGTTTAATACCGAAAATATTAAATATTATCTTAAATAAGTCATTAACTTGTTGTCCTTAATTGACAAATGAACTTTTATTCTCTATAATTATTATTAAATTAGACCTTGGAGGAGTGTTTTGAATGGTATTTGAAAAAGTTAAAGAATTAATAGCTGTTGAACTAGGTATTGAAGAAGAAACAGTTACATTAGAATCTGATTTAAGCGATGATTTAGGTGCTGATTCATTAGACGCTATCGAGTTAATTATGGCAATTGAGGAAGAGTTTGAAGTTGAGATTTCAGATTCTGAAGCACAAAAAATCAAAAGAGTTAACGATATCGTAAGTTTTTTAGAGAATGTATAAAAATTAAAATACTCAAACTTGAGTATTTTTTTTCTTTATATGGTAAAATTAAGAAGTAAAAGAGGTGTAATTATGAAAAGACTTATCTTAATAGATGGCTCAAATATAATGTTTAGAGCTTATTATGCGACAGCTTACACAGGGAATTTAATGGAAAACTCAAAAGGAGTGTACACAAACGCTGTTTTTGGGTTTGTTAATATGATGAACTCTATAGTAAATGATGATTTTACACATATCATGGTTGCTTTTGATAAAGGAAAAGCAACATTTAGACATGAAATGTTTGAAGACTATAAAGGTGGAAGAAAACCAATGCCTGATGAGTTTAGAATGCAAATACCCTTAATAAAAGAAAGTTTAGAACATTTAGGGATTAAGATGTTAGAAACGGAGTTAATTGAGGCTGATGATATCATCGGTACTTTTACTAAAAAATATTATAATGATTTTGATGAAATCGAAATCATTAGTAATGATAAAGATCTACTTCAATTAGTTAATGATAAAGTGTACTTAAAAGTTTCAAGAAAAGGTTTAAAAGACTTTACAATATATAATAAAACAACATTAAAAGAAGCGATGGGAGTTTATCCATCACAAATCACTGATTTAAAAGGATTAATGGGAGATGCTAGTGATAACTTACCTGGAATTAAGGGTGTTGGTGAAAAAACAGCAGTCAAACTTTTAGATCAATATGAAAATCTTGAAAATGTAATTGCTGATAAGGATAATATCAAAGGTAAACTTGGAGAAAGAATCAGAAATGATTTTGAACAAGCATTACTCTGTAAAAAGATTGCGACAATCAAAGTTGATTGTGAAGTAGAGGAACCAATTGATTATTTTGCTTACAGTGGTCCAAATAATGAATCATTAATAGAATTTTATCAAGAAATGGAATTTCATTCTTTAATTAAAAGGATAAACAAAACAGTTGTTAGAAAACCTAATTTAGATTTTAATTTTAAGCTAATCACAGATTCATTTGAACTAGATAAGATCCTAGTTGATGATTCTTTTATTGTTCTTGAATCTTTTAATTCTAATTACCATTTAGCAATACCTTTAGGTTTTGCAATAACAAATAAACTAGGAAGTTTTTTTGTACCATATAATTTGATTCACCAATCACTTAGTTTACAAATGTTTTTAAGTGATGAACTAATGAACAAAAGTGTATATAACTTAAAAATGATGAAAGTTATTTTATTAAATGATGGTTATGATATATGTGGTGTTAATTTTGATTTATTACTTGCGGCCTATATCCTAAATCCATCAAACACAAAAGATGATTTTAGAGTGGTTGTTAGTAATTTTGATTATAACGACGTATCTTATTATGAAGAAATTTACGGAAAAGGTGCTAAGTATCAAATTCCTCTTGATGATATGTACCAAAAATACGCAGTCAAAAAAACCATTGCAATAAAAGAACTAAAAGAACAACTTTTAACTGAACTAAAAGAAAACAATCAGTATTTATTATTTCATGAAATTGAACTTCCTGTTGCTAGTGTACTAGCTAAGATGGAAGTTGCTGGAATTAATGTTAATCAAGATTATTTAGAAGAGTTAAATATAGAATTAACTGGAAGAATTGAAAACCTAACAAAAGATATTCATGAGCTAGCTAATAAGGAATTTAACATCTCAAGTCCTAAACAGCTTGGTGAAGTTTTATTTGAAGATCTTGGTTTAAAAGCTTCTAAAAAAACTAAAACCGGTTATTCAACTGGTAGTGAAGTGCTTGAAAAACTATTAGACCACCATCCAATTATTGAAAAAATAATGATGTATCGAATGCTTACAAAATTACATTCTACATATATTATCGGATTAAAAAATTCTATTTTAAAAGACAATAAGATTCATACTATCTACCGTCAAGCATTTACTTCAACAGGACGTTTATCAAGTATAGAACCAAACTTACAAAACATTCCTATTAGATATGAAGAAGGTAGATTAATAAGAAAAGTATTTATTCCTTCTTCACACAATTTTTTACTTGCTAGTGACTACTCACAAATTGAACTTAGAGTTTTAGCACATATGGCTAATGAAGACAATCTAATTCAAGCATTTAGAAACGGCGAAGACATTCATACAAAAACAGCTTCTTTAATCTTTGATAAAGAAGAAATATCAAGCTTAGAAAGACGAGTAGCTAAAGCAGTTAACTTTGGAATAATCTATGGACAAAGTGCTTGGGGTCTTAGTGAGGGCATCAATATAACTCCTAAACAAGCTAGTCAGTTTATTGAAAAATACTATGCTAGATTCCCAGGAATTAAAGCATATATGGATAAAGTTGTTAGTGATGCAACAGTGAAAGGCTATGCAGAAACTATTTATAACAGAAGAAGATATTTACCAGAACTATCAAGCAGTGCATATATGCAACGTGAGGCTGGGAAAAGAAATGCGATGAACGCACCAATCCAAGGAAGTGCAGCTGACATAATTAAAATTGCTATGATTGATATTGACAAAGCATTAACAAAACAGAAATTAAAATCAAAATTATTACTTCAGATTCACGATGAACTTGTTTTTGATGTTCACTACGATGAAGTTGAAATAATTGAAAAATTAGTTAAAGAAACAATGGAAAATTGCATATCATTAAAAGTTCCTTTAGTTGTTGATCAACATAAAGGAAAAAATCTATACGAAACTAAGTAAGGTGATACTATGAAACTTGAAAAAATAATGTCAAAAAGTTTAATTGTAAATATATTCCTAATTGCAATCAAATTACTATTTGGAGTAATCTTTAGTAGTTTTAGTTTAATCGCAGATGGAATTCACTCAGTAAGTGATTTAATGAGCGATGTCTTTGTAATCTTAGGAATTAAGCATGCTAATAAACCAGCTGATGAAGACCATCCTTTTGGTCATGGTAAGTTTGAGTATGTCTTAAGTTTATTTTTAAGTATCTCAATTTCAATTATGGGATTTAACTTACTAAAAACAGTAATAGGTCAGTTTAAAAATGTTTTAAGTGTACCAAGTCCTCTTGCATTGATAATAATTGTTTTAGTTATTATTATAAAAACATTCTTAGCAAGATATTTATTAAGAAAAGGGAAAGAACTTGATTCACAAATAATCACAGCATCAGGAAAAGAATCATTTACTGATGTATTCTCAAGTTTAGTTGTGTTATTTGGAGTTGGATCAGTTTTAATAGGTTCATACTTTGAAATTGATTTCTTGTTATATGGAGATAAAATAGCCAGTGTTTTTATCGCAATATTTATCTTTAAAATAGCAATTGAAATTGGTCTTGAGGCAATTATTAGTGTTCAAGGAAAAAGAGTTAGAAATGATGTTCAAGAAAAATACTTAAAAATAGCTAAAGAAGTAAAAGGTGTAATTGATGTTGATAACTTAGATATGATTGTATATGGACCATATTATCAAGCAATTATTGATATACAAGTAGATGCTTTAATAACTGTTAAAGAAGGACACGATATTGCTCAGAGAGTTCAAGATAAGATTAAAGAAGATGGATTAGTATGTCATGTAACGATCCACGTTAATCCGGAGGGTGAACAATGAGTTTATTAATGGAAAGAAAATCAGTAAGAAAATTTTTAGATAAAAAAGTTGAAGAAGAAAAAATAACTGCAATCTTAAAAAGTGCATTTCAAGCACCTAGTGCTAAAAACCAACAACCTTGGGAGTTTATTGTTGTTGATGATAAAAAACTACTATTACAACTCTCAAAAATATCTAAAGGAGCTCATCCTTTAAGTGTTTGTGATAAAGCTATAGTACCAATCTTCAAACAAACACTCAAAAGTCCTCACTTTATTATTGAGGATATGTCAAGCTGCACAACTAATATCTTATTAGAAGCAGTTAACCAAGGACTTGGGGCAGTTTGGATTGGTGTTTATCCACTAACAGATAGAACAACTTTAACTAATGAAATACTAAAAATAAAAGAACTTTTTAATGCTTTTAGCATTATCGCTTTAGGGTACGAAGATGGATTTAAAGAAGTTACTAAAAGGTATGATGAATCAAAAGTTCATCGCAACCATAAAATTGCCTGAGTTACCAGAAGTAGAAACAGTTAAAGAAACCCTAAAGAATTTAATATTAAATAAAAAAATAAGAGATATCGATGTGTTTTATGATGGAATTATTAAAGATATCAGTGTAAAACAATTTAAAGAGTACTTAGTTGATAAAACATTTAAAGATATTAAAAGAGTAGGTAAATATTTAATCTTTATCCTAGATGATATAGCTCTTATTAGTCATTTAAGGATGGAAGGAAAATATTTTATTAAATCAACATTAGAAGATCGAGTAAAACACGAACATATCATCTTTTATTTTACAGATGGTTCAACTCTTAGATATCATGACACAAGAAAATTTGGGACTATGGATATTAGAAGTTTATCTGATATTTATACTACCGCACCCATCAACAAACTTGGTCCTGAACCTTTTGATGATGAGTTATCAATAAACTACTTAAAAACCAAACTTAAAAATAAATCAATTCCCATCAAATCAGCGCTCCTTGATCAAACAATAATCACTGGTCTTGGTAATATTTATGTTGATGAAGTTTTATTTAGATGTAAACTGAATCCAATAACTAAATCAAATACCTTAAAAAACAATGATTTAAGCAACATTATAAAATATTCGAGTATTGTATTAGACAAAGCTATAAAACTTGGTGGGACGACAATTAGAAGCTATACATCAAGCTTAGGAGTGACTGGACGTTTTCAAAACGAACTCAATGTCCACACTTTAGAAAATGAACCATGTAAAATATGTCAAACACCAATTATAAAAACTAAAGTTAATGGTAGAGGTACATATTTTTGCCCGAAATGTCAAAAATAATGAATAAGAAGCAAAGCTTCTTTTTTGTTATTTGAATTTATGATATAATCAATTTACTGGATAAAGGAGTGAAAATTTATGTCAATTATCATAGGTTTAACTGGCGGTATCGCAAGTGGGAAAACAACTGTTTCAAATATGTTTATTGAGAAAAATATTCCCGTTATAGATACTGATAAAATTGCAAAAGAGTTACTAAGTATTGATACTGAAGCCTACAATGAAATAATCGAAATGTGTGGTGATGATATCAAATTATCGAATAATGAAATTAACCGTAAAAAACTAGCTACAATTATCTTTTCAAATGAAGAGATAAGAAATAGATTAAACTTAATTGTTCATCCAAGAGTTAAAAAAATAATGATGAGTGAAGTTGCTAGATATAAACAAATGGAAGTTAAGATAATTGTTATTGATGTTCCTTTATTATTTGAATCAGGGTTTGATAAATATGTTGATGAAACAATTACTGTTTTTGTTAACTTTGAAAATCAATTAGATAGATTAATGAGTCGTGATCAAATCGATTTGGAATATGCAAATCTTAAAATAAAATCACAGTTGCCTTTAAGTGAAAAGGTGAAAAGAAGCACATATGTTATTGATAATAGTTTATCAATATTAGAAACAAAAAAACAATTCCTTGAAGTGTTAGAAAAAGTGGAAAGTAAATTTTGAGTTTATCTAACTATCTAGCCACTGTTGCTGAAACAAAAGAAAATCATTTAGATAAACACTATAAAACCAGATATTATCGTACGAAATACACAAAAATAAAAGAGTCTTTAGAATTGTATGCAAAAGAACAGGGTTTTATTATAACAAAAGTAAGTGATAAATTCGGGGAGATATTTCTTCAAAAAAACAACCAACATATTATAGCTACAGTGATACAGTTTAACCCTCTTGAAACGGGGATAGACTTAAAAGTACAAGTCTATAAACTGATAGGTCGTAATAAACCATATAAAGAAATTATAAACCTGTATAATTATTTAGATAAACACCATCAATTTAAGGGTGTTGGACTACATCCATAGGAAGTGAAGTTATGTATTCAAGACTAAACAAATTTACATTAATCACATATCAAAATTTAGATAACGACGAGCGTAATGTTTTTACGCTTCTTTATCAACCACTTCTTGGTCAAAATGCATATACTTTATATCTAACACTTTGGAGTTTAATTGAAAGATCAAAGTTAAAATCACCAGTTTACTTTCATGATTTTTTATATGATCTTATTAAAGTTACTCCAAAAGATTTTGAAGAAGCAAGAAAAAAACTAGAAGCACTTGGTTTAGTTATCGTCTATAAAAAGAATGATGAATACTTATATGAAATTAAAGCACCTTTAACCGCAGAAGAATTTATTAAAGATGGTTCTTTAGGTGTCTATTTGTATAAAATTATTGGAGAAAGCCACTTTGAAAAACTAATTAATCTATTTAAGATTAGCGAAATTGAAAAAGAGGGATTTGAAAATATCACTAACAATTTTTGTGATGTTTTTGAAGCAGTAGAAGAAATGATTAATGTTGAGGATCAGCTATTAAACAAATCAAAATCAAAACTAACACTGGAAACTGATTTTGATTTTGAATTATTCTTTGATGGATTATCTAAAAATTATGTTGATAAAAGAAAAATAACTCAAAAAGTTAGAGATGCTATTAAAAGAGTTGCCTATATTTATTCTTTTGATGAAATTGATATGCAAAGAGTGTTTATGGATGCAATTACTAAAGACAGAACTGTTGATTTAGATGTGTTAAGTAAAAGTGCTAATAAATGGTATAACTTTGAACGTTCAACAAACAAGGAAGTTAGAAAATTAAAACACGAACAAGTTGATACTACTTCTAAAAAAAGTTCAATGAATGAAACTGATTATTTAAACTATTTTAAAACAGTTTCACCAATTAAATTACTAGAAAATGAATCAGGGCAAAAAGCAGCATCTAGTGAAATAAAAGTTATTGAACAACTATATGAAAAGACATCTTTAAAAGAAGAAGTAATTAATGTTTTAATCGCATATGTATTAGGAATTAAAGAGAACGTTTTTCCTAGTTTTAATTACTTTGAAAAAATCGCCTCAGAATGGTCTAGAAATGATCTTTCGACTGCAGAAGCTGCACTAGAATATATTAAAAACAGAAACAAACAAATGAATCAACCAAGAACATATCAAAAAAACACAAAAACTCTACCAGAGGATATTAAATCTGACTGGTTAGACGATTATATTAAAAACTTGTAGGTGATAGAATGGATTTTAAAGAAGAATTAATTGAAGAACTATTAAAGAATCAAGATATTAATGATTTTATGATACATAACGATTTAAATAGTCATCAATTAGATGACCATTTAAACGATCTCTTAGTTTTTAATAATGAAATTAATATATGTAATGAATGTGTTGGTATAGATTCTTGTAAATTAAACTTAAAAGGCTTAACTCCGGTTTTGGTTTATGAACTTGGGGCAATAAAACTAGCTTACAGCGAATGCCGATACAAAGTTAGAGAAAATAATTATAAATCTAATCGTCGTTTATTAGATTCTATGTACATGCCAAAAAGAATTGAACTAGCTGACATTGAAGATTATTATACGACAACAGAAGAACGTATGAATGTATATAATTATATGATGAGATTTATAAAACTTTATCCAACTGGAGAAAAAATGAAAGGTCTTTATTTAGAAGGCCCTTATCAAAAAGGTAAAACATACACATTAGCAGCGCTTGCTAATGAAATGATTAAACTAGGATATACAGTAATTATTGCTTATTTTCCTGATTTAGTAAGAGAATTAAAATCAGCAATAGGCAATGGTAAACTTGAGCAAATTGTAAAAAAACTTAAGAATGTAGATATCTTAATGTTAGATGATATCGGTGGCGAAGCTCAAAGTCCATGGGTAAGAGATGAAGTTCTTGGACCAATCTTACAACACCGTTTGTTAGATGAAATGCCAACTTTCTTTTCTTCTAATGTTAGTCAAAAGGAACTTGGAAAGTATTTAACTAAATCTAGTGAACAAGCTGAAAAGATGAAAGCATTTAGAATCGTTTCAAGAATCGTCTCACTTTCAGATGAATATAAACTGTAAAACTTTTTGACAAAAAAAATTATTGTATTATAATGTATTTATACAATGAAGAGGACAACATTAACAAAACACTAATTTTAAGCGAGAGTAGAATGGTGTAAGCTACTTAATTATATTTGTTAATTACTACCTTGGAGTAGGTCTTAATAAGAACCCGTAATCCTGCGTTAAAGGATAGAGTGCTAGATTTATCTAGAACAAAGGTGGTACCGCGGAAAAATATATTCGTCCTTAATTTTTTAAGGACGTTTTTTTGTACCAATAAATGAAAAGGAGTGAGGTTATGTTACAAAAAGGAATGACACTTAAAGAAGTACAAGATCATATCTTAAAAGTTGATCATCATCCAGAGCTTAAACTAGAAGTGATGTTAAAACTAGTTGAAGAAGTTGGAGAATTAGCAGTAGAAGTAAGAAAAGAATCAATTAATGGTCCTAGTGACACCTTACTCACCAATATGAAACATGAACTTTATGATGTGCTACATTTTGTTGCACATATTGCCAATATTTATAATATTAATTTAGAAGATGCTGTAATAGAAAAAGATGCGATAAACGCAATCAGATATAAAGAAAAGAGGAGATAAATATGTTAAAAATTACTTTTCCAGATGGATCAATCAAAGAGTTTGATAAAGGAATAACTATTGAAGGAATTGCAGGAGCAATATCTTCAAGCCTAAAAAAAATCAGTGTAGCAGGATATGTTAATGATGAATTATATGATCTAAATCGTCCAATCTTAAACGATGCTTCAATTAAAATTATCACTAACAAAGACGAGGAAGCATTTGAAGTACTAAATCATAGTGCTGCGCATTTAATGGCACAAGCAGTTAAAAGACTATTTAAGGATGCAAAGTTTGGAGTAGGACCAGCAATTAGAGAAGGTTTCTATTATGATATTGATGCTGGTGTTCAATTAAAAGAAGAAGACTTGAAGAAAATAGAAAAGGAAATGCAAAGAATTGTAAACCAAAACGAACTCATTAGTAGAAGTGAGTTAAGTAAAGAAGCTGCTTTAGAACTATTTAAACATGATGAATATAAACAAGAATTAATAAATGAATTACCAGAAAATGAAATTATTAGTGTTTATAAGCAGGGTGAGTTTACAGACTTATGCCGTGGTGGACATATTGGTTCTACTAAAAACGTAAAACATTTTAAACTTTTAAGTTTAGCAGGTGCTTACTGGCGTGGGGATTCAAACAATAAACAACTTCAAAGAATCTATGGTACAGCTTGGTTTACTAAAGAAGCTCTTGCAACACATTTAAATATCTTAGAAGAAAGAAAAGAAAGAGACCATCGAAAACTGGGTAAAGAATTAAGAATTTTTGAGCTAAACAATGATGCTGGGCAAGGTTTAGCTATGTGGTTACCACATGGTTATACAGTAAGAAAAGTATTAGAAGATTATGTGTATAAATTAGAGAAAAAAGCTGGTTATTTACATGTATCAACTCCAGCCTTAGGTACTAAAAGATTATATGAAATCAGTGGACATTGGTCACATTACCGCGATAATATGTTCCCAGTAATGGAACGAGATGGTGAAACTTTTGTATTAAGACCAATGAGTTGTCCTCATCATATGATTGTGTATAAATCAGACTTAAGAAGTTACCGTGATTTACCAATTAGATATGCTGAAATAGTAACACAACATCGTTACGAAGCTAGTGGATCTTTAAGTGGTTTAGAACGTGTTCGTGCAATGACTTTAACTGACGCTCATTTATTTGTTAGAGAAGATCAAATCAAAAAAGAAGTTCTAGATGCATATAATTTAATCATTGAAGCCATCAATGATTTGGGACTTGAAATTGATTACATTGAACTTGCTTTAAGAGATAAAGAAAAAGGTAAATTCCATGATAATGATGAACTTTGGAATCTTGCTGAGAGATTATTAAAAGAGTTATTAGATGAAAACAATATAGAATATAAAGAAATGACTGGAGAAGCGGCATTCTACGGACCAAAAATTGACATTCAAGTTCGTACTGCTATGGGACATGTTATCACTATGAGTACTGTTCAACTTGACTTCTTATTACCAGAAAGATTTGATTTAACTTATATTGGTAGTGATGGAGAAAAACATCGTCCAGTAGTAATTCACCGTGGATTAATAAGCACATGGGAACGTCTAATGAGTATTTTATTAGAACAATACAAAGGAGCATTCCCAACATGGCTAGCTCCTGTTCAGTTAAAAGTAATCCCAGTTTCACTTGATGTACACCAAACTTATGCAAAAAAACTAAATGATTTGTTCATTGATAATGACCTTCGAAGTGAACTTGATTTACGAGAAGAAAAACTTGGGTATAAAATAAGAGAAGCTCAAACTAAAAAAGTACCATATCAATTAGTTGTTGGTGACAATGAAGTTGAAAACAACCAAGTAACATATCGTAAATATGGAGAACAAGCTCAAGTAACAGTTGATATTGAAGACTTCATAAGTATGGTTAGAAAAGAAATAATTAATAAATCTAGATAAAAAATAAATCCTATGTTCATTTGAACATAGGATTTATTTTTTCATTCTTAAATTTTGAACAAACTCCTCAGTAGGATCTATATAAATTGTTTTATTCGTTTTATATGTAACAAAAGAATTATCCTTTTTTGGAACTTTTCTTAAATATCTAATTTTAGTATAGTCAACTGCAACACTACCACTAGTTCTCATTTTTGAATAATATGCTGCTAAGATTGCGGCTGTCCTAATTGTTGTTTCACTCAAATCTTCACTGCTTCTAACAACAACGTGACTTCCAGGAAAATCTTTTATGTGGAACCACATATCAGTTTTTTCAGCTAATTTATTTGATATGTAGTCATTTTGGATATTGTTTTTCCCAACTAATATTTCACAACCATCTTCATCATAATATGTTAAGAAGTTAGGTTTACCTTTTTTCATACCTTTTTTGTTACGTTTTTTAATATAGCCTTTTAGCTCTAGTTCTAATCTGATTTCATCCACATCATTTAAGCTAGAAGTTTCAAGTTGAGAGTGTAATAAGTTAAAATACTCTAATGCATTTTCACTTAATAAGATTTCATTCTCTAAATACACTACACTATTCTTTAGTTTCTTGAATTTCTTAAAATATTTTTCACTATTCTTAATAGGGTTAAGTTTTTCATCAAGGATAATTTTAATGTCTTCATTTGTATAGTAATTTAAACAGGTTATTGAAGTATCCCCTTTTTTAATAAGATGTAAGTTAGCTTTGATAAGTTCACCCTTAACTCGGTAAATATCTTTATTACTTGCATCTTCAAGCTCAGATTTTTGTTTTCTTATTTTTGATTTTAGTTTTTTGATATTATTTTTAATAAAAAGTTCTAAGTCTTTTGATTTTTGCTTAACTTTTTTTTGCTCATCCTTTTTAAAGTAAAAAGCATCAACTAAATCATTAAGACTTTCATATTTTACTCTATCCCCTTCGATGCTTAATGGATCATAGAAGTAATATGTGCTTTTAGTGCCTTTAATCAAAGTTGGGTCTAAAGTATCACTTAACAATCTCTTATATATTTCAAATATATCAGTTCTAGAGTTTTCAAATTGAAACAATAAATCATTAGTAAATAGTGGAGATAGTCCTTCAAAGTTATTTCTGATTTCAAAAGCATTGAAGTTATCATTGTTTTTAAAGAATTTATCGACTTCATCTAAATTGAATGGATCTTTTTTTGTAGATTCTGGAAATGTATATGTAGCTCCTGGGTGAACAGTTCTAGCTTGCTCATCAAAAGGTGAAACATGTTTGATTGCTTCCATAATTTTTAAATCATTGTTTGTAACAATAATATTAGAATGTTTTCCCATAAGTTCAGCAATTAATTTTAGCTCAATAAAATCACCAAGCTCATTTCTAGTCTCGAACTCAATAATGATAATTCGATCATTATTATGTTGCTTGATATCCTTTATTTTTCCACCCTCAAGATGTTTTCTTAAAAACATACAAAATGTTGGAGGTGTACTTGGTTTATCATATGCTAATTTAGTTAAGTGAATTCTCGAATATTCAGGACTTGCACTTATTACTAATTCTTGCTTTTTTGATTTACTTCTTAAGACAAACAAAAAGTCATAGTTGCTTAACTGGTAGACTTTACTAACTCTACCACCAACTAATTCATTTTTGATTTCTTCTTTTATTTTGTTTAAAAATAGTCCATCCATACTCATATTTATCACCGTCCATATTATAGCATACAAAAAAAGATAAAAAAAATGTTTTCAAACATTTACATTTACCTTACATTAGTGTTATTATATTAAATAATGATTTATTTAGGAGGTCTTTTTCGATGAAGCTCAACGAAAGAGGGTTATTAATAGTTTTAAGCGGTCCCTCAGGCGTTGGTAAAGGGACTGTCAGGAAAGCACTTTTTGAGATGGATGGACATGATTTAGTATATTCAATTTCCATGACAACAAGACCGCCCCGTGAAGGTGAGATTGATGGCGTGGATTATTATTTTGTCTCAAAAGCTGAGTTCGAAAGAAGAATAAAAGATGGTGAACTCCTAGAGTACGCCCAATTTGTCGGTAATTACTATGGAACACCTAAGGATAAAGTCGATGAACAAATCGCTCTTGGGAAAGAAGTAGTATTAGAGATAGAAGTAAATGGTGCTTTACAAGTAAGAGAAAAAGCCCCAGATGGTGTGTTTATTTTTATTGCTCCACCGAATAAAGGAGCATTACACAGAAGACTTCAAAGAAGGGGAACAGAAGCCCCTGAAAAGATTCAAGCAAGAATGGATAAAGCGGAAATGGAATTTCCACTTGCCCATAAATATGATTATATTGTTGTTAATGACGAAGTTATGAATGCAGCTGATCGTATTATGGCTATTATCCGTGCAGAACATGCAAAAACAGAACGTTCTATTTATAAATACAACGAAATATTGGAGGTTAAATAAATGGCAAAGAATAAAGAAGGATTACGTTATCCATCAATTGATAATTTACTAACAAAAATTGACTCTAAATATAAATTAGCTTATGCATCTGCTTTAAGAGCTAAAGTAATTAAAGAAGATGATTATACATCAATTGACCCTAAATCATCTAAACCACTAGGAGTGGCATTAGAAGAAATTATGGCAGACAAAGTAGAAATTGAATTTGAAAAAAAATAGTAGATTATATCTACTATTTTTTTATGAAATATAAAATAGTTTTACCAAATTTAGAACATAAAAAACATATGCCTTAAGCATATGTTTTATTTTTTTATTTAGCATTAACAACGTATAAGTAATCTTCATTATTAATTAAAATGTATTTATCAGTAACATCGATTATATTCTCATAATTAGGTAGACTAAACAAAAACTGCTCAGTATAAAGTTCTTCATAAGACTCATTCTCAATATCTAGTTTGAAAATTGTAACAACCGAGTTTATTTTTTCCATAACTGCGTATATTGAATCATTCTTAAACTGCAGATTATTGATACCATAAATATATCCTGTAGTTCCTAAACCCAGACTATAACTATTCTCAATAACTAAATCTGTACTATATGTAACAACTACTGGTGATGTTATAGTTTTCCCGTAGATGTAAATAACATCATTAACTGTGATATTTGCCTCTTCAATACTCGTATCTAATTTAATAAAAGAATCATAAGCTAAGTCACTATCTATCTTCAAAACCACTTTACCACTTGTCTCTTCTAAATCCTGAAGACCAACAACTAACGAGTCTTCTGATATTGTCCCTAAGAGGTAAAGAGAATCATCAATTGCCAAATTTACATTAGACAGTCCACTAAAATCAAGTCGATTAACTTCGTTTAACCCCTCACTAATAATCGTATAACTAACAAGTTCATAATCATTAAGAAGATAAAGTTCATCATCAACTAAAAATAACTGATTATCATTTGGATTAAGAACTAGATCAGAGTAATCAACAACCAATACTTTATCCATTGTCATATCATTATTTAATAATGCAAAATATAAGTTATCATCATTATCAACAGAATATATTAATCCAACATTAGAATCTTCAACATAAAGTGAGATAGTAGATACCCCATAACTATTTTCATCAAGATCTAAAATCTCATCACTTAATATAAACTCAGAAACTAATTTGCCATCCATCCCAAATTTAATTACTTTATAACTTTGATCCACTTTATATAGTTGATACAAGTACTGATCATCAGTTTTAATCTCTTCAACTAATCTTAAATGTTCAAATTCAAGTTTATTAACTACTTTTTCCTTTTCGCATGATGTTAAACCTACCAATATAAGAAGTAAAACTAATATTTTTTTCATAAAACCCATCCCTTCTTTCTTAAAAACTGTAACTTCCTTCTAGTACATTATAACATATACATATATATATAATCTTTTTAAATTACAAAAATAGTTAGTTAAGTTTATAAATACATTACAATATTTGCTGATAAAAAAAGGCTGAAAAATAGTGTAGTATTATTAAATTGAATAATTAATACTTCACTAACAGAAAAATTGACTCTAAAAATAAATTTGCTCTAAAATGTTCTTTAAGAGCTAATGTAATTAAAGAAGATGGTTAACTCAAAATTGACCCTGAATAAACTAAATCGCAAGTAGTGGCTTTTGAAAAATCATGGAAATAAAATTAATAATTTATTATAATAAAACTAGTAGAAAATTATCCACTTTTTTTTTAGAAAAATTAAATTAAGACCTAATCTATGTTATAATAATTCTATGAATTAATAGGAGTGACTTATATGAATGACGGATTTAAAAAGCTATTAAATCTACTTGAATTAAATGACCAAAAAACAGAGATTTTAGGCGATCTTAACGAATTACTTGTAAATAAAACCGACAATAGTTGGTTTTTTGATATATCTTTTTTAGAACCACTAGATGTTGATGTATTTGATTTGTTTTTAAGAAGACTTAACAATTTACCTAGTAAGTTTGCTTTCTTAACTGATGTTACATACAGTATTAGTTATCAAAACAATAATTTTTCAAAAGTAGAAGAATATTATGATTATGTTTTAAGAACATTATCTAAACAAAAACCAAGATTTAACTCAATTATCGATTTTGAAATTGAAATAGACAAAGATAAAATAAAATTAGTATGCCCTAAAGATGGGACTTATGTAACTAACTTACTTTATGAAGTAAAAAAAGAGTTATCAGTTTGTGGATTTAATTGTATATTATCCACAAGAATTTGTGATACTAAAGAAACTATCACAGAGCGTATTGAGCAAAAAAATAAAGTATATCAAAACACAGTTTCACAGGAAGCTGTGAAACCTAAACTAGAAAAAGTGTTTTTGACTTTCCGTGATAAATATATCCGTAAAATCACAAATAAAATAAGTGATATTCCGGTATCAAATGATGAACTATCAGAATACTTAAACCTTAATGACAAAGCTAACTTTGTATTTGAGGGAGAAGTTATTAGTACTGAATCTAGAAAGATTAATCAAGCTACTAATTTATTTACATTTATTGTAAGTGACTTAGAGGATTCAATTCACGTTAAGAAGTTTGTTAGAGATAAAGATGAAGCTGCTTTTTTAGCTGGTGTTAAAGCTGGAATGTTAATGAAGGTAAGTGGTTTTGCTCAATTTGATAAGTTTTTAGATGAGGTAAGTGTTAATGCTCAAGTAATTGAAAGAACTGAGTCAGTTCATAATGAGGATTCTAGAACTGATACTGAAGATGAAAAAAGAGTAGAATTACATCTTCATTCAAAAATGTCAACGATGGACGCGATTACATCTGTAAGTGATTATGTTAAAAGAGCTTCAAAATGGGGACACCGTGCAATTGCTTTAACAGACCACGGAAATGTTCAAGCTTTCCCAGAACTTTTTAAAGCAACTAAAGGAACAGATGTAACACCAATCTATGGAGTTGAACTTACTCTTGTTGATGAGGAAAGTTTAGAAATAATCACAAATCCATTTGATGGATTAATTCAAGATCAAACATATGTTGTTTTTGACATAGAAACAACAGGTTTAAGTGTAAATTACGATAAAATGATTGAAATTAGTGCAGTGAAAATAAAGAATAATCATATTATTGATGAGTTTGAAACATTGATCAACCCAGAAAGACCAATATCACCATTAATCACAAAAATAACATCAATAACATCAAGTGATGTTGCTTTATCACCAAAAATAGATGAAGTTATCCCTAAGATTAAAGAGTTTTTTAAAGATTCTATTTTAGTTGCTCATAACGCTCATTTTGATATGGGTCATATAATTCAAAATTTAAAAGATCATGATTTATATGATCAAGAGTATACCGTTATAGATACTTTAAGTGTAGCTCGTAATTTGTATGCAGATAAAATGGCTAGATTTAACTTAAAAGCTCTAGCCAAGTTCTTAAAAGTAAGCTTAGTTCAACATCATAGAGCTATTTATGATACAAGAGCAACAGCTGATATTTTCTTGCATATGTTAAGAGAGTTTAATAACTATGGGATTAAGAATTTAAAAGACTTAAACGAGTTAACAAAAAATACTAACGCTTATAAACACTCAATAAGCAAACATGTTAACTTGATTGTTAAAAATCAAAAAGGTTTGAGAAATCTTTTTAAGATTGTAAGTTTAGCAAATACTAAATACTTTCATAAAGAAGCTAGAATAATGAAAAAAGTTTTAGACAAAAATCGTGAAGGTATATTAATTGGTAGTGGTTGTATGAATAGTCATTTCTTTGAAACCGCTATAAATAAAAACTATGATGAACTTTTAGAAGTTGCTAAGTTTTATGATTATCTGGAAATTCAACCTTTAAGTGATTATATGTATCTTGGTGAAAACTTTGATAATGTCGAAGAAGTTATTAAAGATACAATCAACAAAATTTTAAAAGCTGGTAAAGAATTAGACATTCCTGTTTGTGTAACAGGAGATGTTCACCACCTTGAAGAAAAAGATAGTGTTTATCGCGAAATTTATGTTCAAACTCCGGTAGTAGGAGGTGGGAGACATCCTCTTGTAAGGTATGAAACAATACCATCACAATTCTTTAGAACAACTAAAGAAATGTTAAGTGAGTTTGAATATTTAGATGAAGATATAAGAAAAGAAATAGTTATTACGAATCCAAATAAAATTGTGGATAGTTTAGAACCTGTTACAGCATTTTCTAATGAACTTTATGCACCGACTGATGATTTCTTAGCACTTGATGGTATTTTAAGTGTTGAAAATAAATTAATTAAAATGGTAAGTGAAAAAGCTAAAAGTATTTATGGAGAAAACTTACCAAAAATATTAGAAGACCGTATTAATAAGGAAATTAATAGTATTACTCAAAATAAGTTTTCAACTGTTTATTACATATCACATTTACTAGTTAAAAAATCACTTGATGATGGATATTTAGTAGGTAGTAGAGGGAGTGTTGGTTCAAGTTTAGTAGCAACACTTATGGATATTACGGAAGTAAATCCAATGCCTCCACACTATGTTTGTCCTAAATGTCAGTTTTCTAGTTTTAAAATGACAACAGAAGCTAAAACAAGATATGGAATTAAAGATGATGAAATCAAGTTCCAAACAATATTAGATAAAGCGGATAGTGGTTTTGATTTACCTGATGAGAAATGTCCTCATTGTGATGAAGACCTAAAAAAAGATGGTCATGATATTCCCTTTGAAACATTTTTAGGATTTAAAGGAGATAAAGTTCCAGATATTGATTTAAACTTCTCTGGAGATTACCAAGGTAAAGTTCACGAGTATATCCGTGAAATATTTGGACATGACAGAGCATTTAGAGCTGGTACTATTTCAACAGTAGCTGATAAAACTGCCTTTGGTTATGTTAAGGGTTATTTAGAAAGAACAAATAAAACGCTTAGAAAAGCAGAAATTGAGAGAAGAGCGAAAAAAATTGCTGGTGTAAAAAAATCAACAGGACAACATCCTGGTGGGATTGTTGTTGTACCTAACTACAAAGAAATTATAGATGTTACACCTTATCAATTTCCTGCTGATGATACCTCATCAAACTGGATGACAACACATTTTGATTATCATTCATTTGAAGAAAATTTATTTAAACTAGATGTTCTTGGTCATGATGATCCAACGATGATTAAATACTTAATGGACTTTGTAGAAAAAGATCCTCTTGATTTCCCATTTGCAGATGCAAGAGATATTCCTCTTGATGATAAAGAAGTTTACAAACTTCTTAATTCAACTGAAATTATTGGGTTAACTAAAGAAGACTTAAATAGTGACGTTGCAAGTTTTGGTATCCCGGAGATGGGTACTGGTTTTGTACGTGGAATGTTAAGAGATTCTAGACCTTCAAACTTTGCAGAATTAGTTAAAATTTCAGGATTATCACATGGTACAGATGTATGGTTAAATAATGCTGAAAGTTTAGTAACTGGTAAGACTAAATTCGGTAAAATTCCATTTAAAGATGTAATTGGGTGTCGTGATGATATTATGGTATTCTTAATTCAATCAGGATTAACTAATGAGCAAGCTTTTGAAATAAGTGAGTTTATCCGTAAAGGAAAAGCCGCTAAAAACAAGGAAGCTTGGGAAGGCTATAAATTAATAATGAAGGAAAAAAATATACCTGATTGGTATATTTGGAGTGCAGGACAAATAAAATACATGTTCCCAAAAGCCCATGCAACAGCGTATGTTATGATGGCTATGAGAATTGCATGGTTTAAACTTCACCGTCCTATTCATTTCTATTCAGCTTACTTTAGTAAACGAGCAAGTGATTTTGATGTTTATGCATTAAGTGGTGGGGAATATGCTATTACTAAAAGAATGAATGAAATTGAAGAAAAAGGAAACAAAGCATCAGAAACAGAAAAAAGACAGTATACTGTTTTAGAAATAGCACTTGAAATGGTTAAAAGAGGATTTAGTTTTAAACCAATAACTCTTGAAAAAAGTGCAGCTAGAAACTTCATTATAAGTGAAGATAAAAAATCATTATATATCCCGTTTATTACCGTTGAACAATTGGGATTAAAAGTAGCTAACTCAATAGTAGAAGCAAGAAAAGAAAAAGATTTTACAAGTAAAGATGATGTTAAAGATAGAACATCATTATCAACTACATTATTTACAAAATTAGAGATGCTAAATGTCTTTGATAGTTTACCTGATAACTCACAAATGAGTATTTTTGAACTTTCATAATATTTTCATAATTTTGTGATATAATTCTTATCAAGGAGATGATTTTATGAGATTTAGAGGAGCAAATCCGGTATATACTAGAATGAATGATTTTGATTTAGATTATTCAGATCAAGTTACTTATACAGGGGTCACAGTTAAGTCGTTTTTGTTGCTTATGATTGTAGCTGTATTTGCAATGTTTTCAGGTAGAGCAATACTTGAAACAGGAACATTTACAGGTGGTATTGGCTTTTTAATAGCTGCACCATTAATTGGAATGGTTAGTTTATTTATAGCGTTAAGAAACCCGAGATTATCAATGGTTTTTTCAATTATTTACGCTATTGCAGAAGGGACATTCTTAGGTGTATTAAGCGCGATATACGCTCTTACACAAGGAAATGATGTCGTAATTACTGCAGTGTTTGGTACATTTGGTGTATTATTTGGAATGTTATTCTTATTTGATACAGGAATTATAAGAGTAGGAAGTAAATTTAAGAAGTTTTTGTTTAGTGCGTTAATTGGTTTAATAATCGCATCATTATTTATGTTTGTTGGATCATTATTTGGACTTTTAAGTACAACTGGTGGTTATGGTTTATACACAGGGATTGCGGTATTAAGCACAGTAATCGCTTCACTATATCTACTTTCAGATTTTGATGATATAAAAAGAATGGTAGAATCAGGGGCTCCAAAGGAGTATGAATGGACTTTGGCACTTGGATTAATTGTTACCCTTGTTTGGCTATACATTGAGTTATTAAGATTAATCGCAATATTTAAAGACTAACATATAAATAAAAATACAACTTCAAAGTTGTATTTTTTTTACTCCTATATGATTTAACTTGAAATAAAACTATCCTTAATATATAATAGTGGAGAAATCGATGATGAGGATTTAGTAATTAACATAATGAGTTTTTAAGAGAAGAATAGATGCTGAGAATATTCTAAACTTTGGTTAATGAATTCGCCTTCTAAGAGATGCTAATCACATCCGTTTCCTGCGTTAAAGGATAAAGAGCTCGTTTTACGAGAATATAGGTGGTACCGCGGAATTTAATTCGTCCTTTTTAGGGCGATTTTTTTATTATAAAAGGAGTGAAACTAATGAATGTAAAACAACAACTTGAAAACATGATAGCTGAAGCAAAAGAACAAGTATTGATTGTTAAATCAATCCACGAACTAAATGAGTTTAAATCTAAATATTTAGGGAAAAAAGGTTCTTTTTCAGAAATTGCAAAAATGATGAAAGATTTACCAAATGATGAAAAACCTGTTTTTGGTAAACTTACTAATGAAGCAAAACAAGCTATTAATGAGTACATTAATAATCAAAGAGTAATTATTGAGGAAGCTATTATTAATGAAAAATTAATGAAAGAAACAATTGATGTTACTTTACCTGGTAAAGAGTTTGGGATTGGGCAAACACATTTATTAACACAAATCAAAGAAGAAATCGAAGATTTGTTCATTGGAATGGGTTACCAAGTGATGGAAGGTCCAGAAGTTGAAATTGATGAGTATAACTTTGAAAAATTAAACTTACCAAAAGATCATCCAGCAAGAGACATGCAAGATACATTTTACATAACTGATGAAACATTATTAAGAACACACACTTCACCAGTACAAGTAAGAACAATGCTTGATAATAGTGAAAAGGGACCAATTAAAATTATTTGTCCAGGAAAAGTATATCGTCGAGATGATGATGACGCAACTCACTCTCATCAATTTATGCAAATTGAAGGATTAGTTGTTGATGAAAAAACATCAATGGCTGATTTAAAAGGGACACTATTAGAAGTAGCTAAAAAAATGTTTGGTAGTAATCGTGATATTAGATTGCGCCCTTCATATTTTCCATTCACAGAACCTTCAGTAGAAGTTGATGTAAGTTGTGCTAATTGTAATGGTAAAGGATGTAATATTTGTAAACATACAGGATGGATTGAAATATTAGGTGCTGGTATGGTTAATGATAAAGTTTTAGAAGCAAGTGGATATGATAGTAAAAAATATCAAGGATTTGCATTTGGTATGGGAGTAGAACGCATTGCAATGTTAAAATACGGGATTAATGACATCAGAATGTTTTACTTAAATGACTTAAGGTTTAACAAGCAATTCACTAATGAATAAAAAGTTAATTGTTATTGTAAATGGTGCTGGAACAAATGGCGCAGAACTAAAATCTCTATATAAGCGACTTAGTAGTAACGAAGATTATTTTGTTTATTACCCAGGATATATGCCTGGAATGTTTGTAGGAGATTACTTCCCGAAAGCTAAAGTAAAAGATTTTATTAGATTTGTTGAAAACACAATTGAAATGATGAATGAAAAGTTTAGTGATGTCCACTTAATTGGATATAGTTTAGGAGCATCAACGGCTTCAGTTCTTGCATCAAGATGTAAGAAAATTTCTAAAGTTGTCCTAATAAGTCCGGTTCTAAAAAACCCTAACTTCCGTAAGTTTTTCACAGGAGTAGCTAAAAGTTTAAGTGCTGCAACTGATCTTACAAGAGTTCAACGTGTTTTCTTTAGTGAATTTATTAGAAGATTTCAACTAATACCCAAAATTGAGTTATTCCACGCAGAACTATATTTAAGATACGCAAAAAAACACATTAAAAACATTACTCAAAAATTACTCATTGTTGAAACATTAAAAGATGAAGTAGTAAAAAAATCAGCAATTGATTGGATTATAGGTAGAGTAGAAACAACAGATATTGATCGATATGAAATAAACTCAAGTCATTTCCTTTTCTTTGATAAGGAAAACCGAAATCAAATTATCGATAAAATTGATCAATTTCTAAAGGAGGATTAATATGAAAGTTTCAATGAACTGGCTAAAAGAACTAGTAGAAATTAATAAAAATGTAGAAGAACTTACAACACTATTTAATACACATAGTGCTGAGGTTGAAGAATATTATAATTTAGTTGATGCAACAAATTTAGTAGTAGGATATGTTGAATCAAAAGAAAAACACCCAGATGCTGACAAATTAAGTGTTTGTCAAGTTAATATTGGTGATAAAGTTACACAAATTATTTGTGGAGCTCCAAACGTTGATAAAGGTCAACATGTAATTGTTGCATTACCTGGTGCTATATTACCTGGTAACTTTAAGATAAAAGAATCAAGCATTAGAGGTATTGAATCTAATGGAATGATTTGTAGTTTAACAGAACTAGGTATTGAGAGTAAATACCACCAAGAAGAAGGTATTCACGTTATTAACTCATTTGTAAAACCAGGGATGAACGCAGTTGATGCCTTAAACTACAATGACCAAGTATTCGCACTTGATTTAACGCCTAACCGCGCTGATTTATTAAGTATGATTGGTGTTGCTTATGATACTAAAGCACTACTAGATACTAAATTATTAATCAAAGAACCATTAGTAAAAGAAAGTGATGAGGAAAACACACTTGTTGTTGAAACTAAAACTGATAAATGTACTTCTTATTACGCAAGATTAATAAAAAATGTTGAAATCAAAGAAAGCCCACAGTGGTTAAAAGCAAGATTGATTGCCTCAGGGATAAGACCAATTAGTAATGTTGTAGACATTACTAATTATGTAATGTTACTAACAGGACAACCACTTCATGCTTTTGATTATGACTTGGTTAAAACTAATAAAATAGTTGTTGATATGGCTAAAGACAACGAAGAGTTAATTACTCTTGATGAAGTTACAAGAAAACTAACTAGTAATGATATCGTCATTACAAATGGAGAAGATAGCATTGCTCTTGGTGGAGTAATGGGAGGATTTTCTACTGAAATAAACGAATCAACTAAAACAATACTTTTAGAAAGTGCAAATTTTGATCCTTATCATATTCGTAAAACTTCAAATCGTTTAGACTTAAGAAGTGAAGCTTCTACAAGATTTGAAAGAAAAGTTGATCCAGCTCGAACTTTAAAAGCTTTAGAGTACGCAACTGAGTTATTTGTTGAGCTGTGTAACGGAACAGCTTTAAAAGGAATTAGTAGTTTTGATAATACTAATAAATCTGAAAAGTTAATTGAGGTAACACTATCTAAGATTAATAAAGTGCTAGGTACTAATTATTCAAAAGAGCTAGTTGCAAACACTCTAGATAAATTATCACTTACATATACAGAAAAAGATGACACATTTAAAGTGTTAGCTCCTTCAAGAAGACAAGATATGGAAACATATCAAGATGTTATTGAAGAAATTGGAAGAATTATCGGGTATGATAACTTACCATTATCATTACCATCAACTGTTTCTATAGGTAAATTAAGTGAACTACAAATATTCAAAAGAAACCTAAGAAAACACTTAAGTGGACTTGGATTAAATGAAGTAATTACTTACTCATTAATGAAAAAGGAAAACATTAGTGACTTAACATTAGAAGTTGATGAAAATCAAGTTGATTTAAAAATGCCGATGAGTGAAGATAGAACTACATTAACTCATACACCATTAAATGGAATTGTTGATGTAATTAAATATAATCGAGCTCGTAAACTTGATAATGTATTTGTATATGAACTTGGAAAAAAATATACAAAAGATTGTGAAGTTGAAGTTATTAGTGGAGCAATTACCGGAGTTTTATCGAGTACAAAATGGGATGCTAAAATTGAAGCTGCTGACTTTTACACATTAAAAGGAATATTAACTTCTTTATTTGATAGATTGAACTTAGGTCACCTAGATTTTGAAAAAGCCATTCTATCTAAGAATTATCATCCTGGACAATCAGCTGTCATTAAAGACTTTAAAAACGAGTATGGATTTATCGCAAGATTACACCCTCAATATGAAAAGCAAAATAGTCTTAGTGAAACTTATGTGTTTGAACTTGATATAAACAAAATGTTAAAATCAAGAAGACAAGTCAAAAAAGTCAAAGAGATAAACAAATTCCCAACAATTTCAAGAGATATAGCTTTAGTTGTTGATATAAGTATATCTGCTAAAGAGTTACTTGATGAAATCAAAAAAGCAGGGAAGAGAACTTTAAAAGAGGCAAAAGTTTTTGATTTATTTACAGGTGAATCACTTGGTGAAAATAAAAAATCACTAGCATTTAAGTTAGAATTTTCTGACCCTAAGAAAACCTTAGAAACTAAGGAAGTTGAAGAATTAACAGCTAACATACTAAATGCTGTAGAAAAAAAATACAATGCAGTTTTAAGATAAAATTAAAAGCATAACATTTATAAATGTTATGCTTTTTTATTTAGCTAAATAATTGCTTAATTGTATTGTCAATCAAATCATCTTTAATACCTGCATAGGGTAAGATTAAGTTTAAGTTATTTATTGAGTAGGTTTTTAAATGTAGTAATTCACATTTCGTAATGAACTGGGATTTTGATGTATTATCTTTAAACTTGATGATAACGTTTAGATTAGATTCAACACCACTATAATCAATATCAGAATTAGCATATTTCTCCATTGCTTTTAAAACAAGTTCATTTTTATGTCTATAGATAGAATAGAGTTTTTTAGTATGTCTTTTAAATAAACCTTCCTTCATAAACTCAGCCAAAACTAATTGATCAAGTTTAGAGACTCCTTGAGAAAACTTATCATAAACCTCTTTATATATATCGTATACAGGCTTAGGTAAAATCATATAACTAATACGATGTGAATGTGAAAGATGCTTACTAAAAGAACCAAGATAAATAACACGATCACTATTGCTTAATGAGTAGATAGAAGGGACGATAAAACTGTTATATCTTATAAAAAAGTTATAGTCATCCTCAATAATAAATGAGTCATTAAGTTCCGCTTGTTTTATTAGTCTTAATCTTTCTTTGATTTTAATAACCTCGCCATAAGGGTAGGTATTAGATGGAGACAAGTACATAAAATCACTTCTTGAATCGAATAACTCATCCACTGTACCAAGAGAGTTAACTAAATAATCATGACTCTTAAATACAGTAATTGCTTTATCAAATGGCGGGTCTATAAAACATATACTTTTTCTTTTTAAGATGCTTAATAGAATATGAAGTAAATTTTGAATACCTGGACCGATAACTATCTGGTTAACATCACACTGGATATCCCTTTCATTTAAAACATGTTTTCTGATTTCCTCACGTAAAACATGTTCACCGCGAGGGTCAAATAAGGCAAGTAAATCATCAGATTGATAATTAATAACTCGATTAATAACTGTTTTGTATGCCTTAAAATCAAATAAATCATCAGTCATATTAACATTAGTATAATAATCAAAATCAATTGGTTCAATATGGTGAAGATTTTGATACTCAACATTATCGACTTTTAAAACGTAAAAACCACTTCTAGCTCGTGATTCAATATATCCCTCAATGACAAGTTGGTTATATGCTTTTTCGATTGTAGTAGTACTTATATTAAGCTTTTTAGCATAATTTCTTACTGATTCAAGTCTAGTTCCTTCCGCTAAAACACCATTGTAAATTTTGTTTACAATGTCATTATATATTTGTTTGTAAAGAGGAAGATTATAATTTTTATTCTTTTTCATCTGACCACCTCAAAAATAATAATATTGTATATTTTAAAGTACACATACTTATATTATAATACACCCATCAACATAATAAAAGGAGAATTTATGAACACAAGACAATTAGTTTATTTAGCAATGTTTATCGCAATCGTTTTTGTAAGTGTATATCTAAGTCAATTACCTATATTTAGTTCAACTGGAGGACTAGTACATTTAGGAAATATAGCCTTATTCTCAATAGCCTTAAAATACGGAAAAAAGTATGGAGCTATTTCAGGTGGAATCGGTATGGCTCTATTTGATTTGTTTAGTGGTGGAGCATGGATGGTTTGGGCTCCAGGAAGCTTAGTAGTAAGATTTTTAATGGGTTATGCAGTTGGTAAAGTAAGTGAAGATAATGGAAATCAAGGAACTAATTTTACAAAAAATATCCTAGCTATTATCGCAGGAAGTATTATTATGTTAGTAGGATATTATTTATATGAAGCAATATTCCTAACAACATTTGCTGCATCTTTAGCATCTATTGTTGGAAATTTAACACAACTTGGAATTGGATTATTAGCATTGATTCTAATTAAATACTTACCAGAAATGGATAATTCTGCAAAGTATTAATTATTTTCATATTCCCCCTAAAGAGAAGTCGCATTTGCGATTTCTCTTTTTTTGATATAGACAATGTTTTATAATATAAATATAAAAAGGAGATGATTTTATGCATATCTTTATAACTGGTGGTACCAGAGGTATTGGAAATGGTATGGTTAAAGAGTTTTTAAAAAGAGGTCATCAAGTATCTTTTACCGGAACAAATGAAAAATCATTTGTTAATGTTATTGATTTAGAAGGCAAATACAACACTTACATATGTGATGTTAGAAATATTGAATCAATTGAAGAAGCTTTAAAAGACGCAATTAGCAAATTTGGAGAAATTGATATCTTTATTAATAACGCAGGAGTAGATCAAGATAGAGCTTTACTAATTGATATTGACAGTGAAAATATTAAAAAAGTTATTGATATTAATGTTATTGGAATGATCAACGGAACAAAGGTTGCTCTAAAAGAAATGATCAAGCAAGGTCACGGCTATGTTTACAATATGGAAGGTCTGGGGAGTGATGATAGAATGATTGAACAAACAATCATTTATGGTTCATCAAAAAGATTACTAAGATATTTTAGTAATGCCGTAAACAAAGAAATGAAAGATTATGAGAATATTGTAATTGGAACATTATCCCCTGGTATGGTTTTTACTGATTTATTATTAAACAATAGCACAGAAGAAAGTATGAAGATAATGAACATCCTCGGGAATACAGTTGAAGAGGTTACACCGTTCTTAGTAGAAAACATGTTAAAGAAAAAACAGAAAATATATTGGTTAACTACTTGGAAAGTAATCAAAAAATTTATTAAAAGTATCTTTGTTAAACCAAAAAAACGTGGATAAAAAAAACATAAACTAATATAGAGCCTGAAAGTCTTTATTATGTTATAATATCGGTGGTGATAAAATGAAATCAATTATAAATGAAGATTTAAATGAATTTGCTACAAAATTGGAAGCAGATGGTTTTAAGAAATTTAACGCAAGACAGATATTTGAATGGATATTCAAAAAACGAGTTTATGAATTTTCACAAATGTCAAATTTAAGTAAAAAACTACGTGAATATTTGCGAGAAAACTATAAAATCGAAGATTTAAAGTTAAATAAACATCAAGTCAGTAGAGATAAAACTGAAAAGTTCTTATTTGAACTTAGTGATGGAAATTTAATAGAAACAGTATTAATGAGACACGAATACGGTAATAGTGTTTGTGTTACAACACAACTAGGTTGTAATATTGGTTGTACATTTTGTGCTTCTGGCTTAGAAAAGAAAAAACGTAACCTTGAACCTTTTGAAATAGTCTTACAAGTGCTTAAAGTAAGCGATATAACGAAAGAAAGAGTTAGTCACGTTGTTGTTATGGGAATTGGTGAACCTTTTGATAACTATAATAATGTTATGAAGTTTATTGATATTATTAATAGTCCTTATGGTTTAGAAATAGGGGCAAGACATATCACAGTTTCAACAAGTGGTATTGTTCCAAAAATTTATGAGTTTGCAGATCGTGAAACACAAATCAACCTTGCTATTAGTTTACATGCACCTAATGACCGAGTTAGAAGTCAGTTAATGAAAATTAATGATCGATATAGTATTAAAGAAGTCATTGAAGCGAGTAAATACTATGTTGAAAAAACAAATCGTAGAATAACTTTTGAGTATATACTGCTTGAGGGTATTAATGACGAAGTAGCTCATGCTAATGAACTAAGTAATTTATTAAGAGGAATTAACTGTTATGTCAACTTGATTAGATATAACGCAGTTAATGAGTTTGATTATCGAGGAAGTAGAGAAGTAAGAGCTAACGCCTTCTTTAATCATTTAAAAAGAAGAGGAATCAATACAACTTTAAGAAAAGAAAAAGGATCAGATATTGATGCCGCTTGTGGACAATTAAGAAGTAAAGAAATGAATAAATAAAAAGGTTTGAAGATTAACTCTTCAATCCTTTTTTTCTTTTTAATACTGCTAATTCAAAAGTTACTAATGAATAAATACCACTACTAATCAATATTACGAAAACAATAATATTTAAAGCGTAAAACGAGTTCATAAAGGAGTTTTCATAAAACATTAAAAACGATGTTAGGATAAGTACAATTGAAGAAAAACGTTTTTCTTTCCTTGGTAAATATACACCAGTAACGTATTCCGTGTTTTCTTTTCTAACGCCATAATATGCTGCCCCAATAATAATCATTTCAATTGATAAAACAAAAAATCTTAAAAACTGATAACCCAATGCTTCTTGATCAGCAGCTGGTTCCATAAAATTTAAAAACATTACATCTCGATAAAGTAAAGCCGGAACTACTAAAATACCTAAGTAAGGAATGATACCTAATTTCCCATATTTGTCCATAGTTTATGCCTCCTGTTATATCTATTATATAATTTGTAGATGAAATAGTCAAAAATTCAAACTAAATATAATTGTTCTTGAAATAATAAGTGTTTAGTTTTATAATATGAGTGAACTCATATAAGTACACTCATATTAAGGAGGATATATGGCGAGAATCAGTAAAGAGAAACAAAATGAGATACGAAACAAAATATTGGAAGTGTCAAAATCATCTTTTGAGAAAAATGGTTATGAAGAAACATCTACCAAAAAAATAGCTCAAGAAGTAGGTATTGCAGAAGGAACTCTCTTCAATTATTTTGAGTCAAAGGGAGAAATATTTTTAGAATCGTTTACTAAAGGTATTGTTGATTTTAGTTATGACAGTGAGTTAAAAGGCGAATACGCTAGTGAAATCTTATATAATTATACTGAAAAAATTCTAAAAAAAACTATAATATTTCCTAAAAGACTAATAACTGAACTAGGAATTAGTATGATTAAACTAGCCAGAAAAAAACCCAAACTTACAAAACAGCTAGCAGAACTTGATTATCAATATATTAGAAACATTGAAAATATTTGCATAGAATTACAAGAAAGAAAAGTAATTAAGGAAACTGATATAAAATTTTTATGCGAGACTTTATACTCAACAATTATGTATGAACTAATGATGTATTTATATGAAAAAGAAATAACAAGAACAATGTTTTTAGGAAACATAAAATTAAAGTTTAAAAAAATATTAATAATGATAGGGAGCGAATAAAATGGGAATTAAACTTGAAGAAGTAACAAAAATATATGAATCAGGCGAAATAAAAACCTATGCATGTAAAAATATGAATTTAGAGATTAAAGATGGTGAGTTTATAGTTGTATTAGGGCCTAGTGGTAGTGGTAAATCAACAATGTTAAATATTATCAGTGGGCTAGATACCCCAACAAGTGGTAAAATTTCAATTGATAAAGATATCATTAGTGATATGAACACAAAAGAACTAACAAAATTTAGAAGAAATAATCTGGGTTTTATTTTCCAACAGTATAATTTACTACAAACACTAAATGTTGCAGAAAATGTTGAAGTAGGAAGAGAAGTGGGAATTGATCCTTTTGAAATTGATGAAGTTCTAGAACAAGTAGGATTACTTGATCAAAAACATAAATATCCATATCAACTTAGTGGAGGGGAACAACAACGTGTGAGTATTGCTCGAGCTGTTGTTAAAAAACCAAAAATAATGTTTTGTGATGAACCAACAGGAGCACTTGATGAAGAAACTGCTAAAGAAGTATTAAGTGTTCTAAAAAAACTTAACGAAGTATACAAAACAACTTTAATAATTATTACCCATAATCCAAGTATTGGAATGATGGCAGACCGTATAATCAAGTTAAACAGTGCTGAAATAGTTGAAGTAAAAGAAAATAAAAACCGTTTATCAGCTTACGAGATTAACTGGAACTAATAATGTTATATAAGAACGTCTTTAGAACATTAAAGAAACAATACATCCAGCTATTATTACTAGGAGTTATAATAACATCTAGTAGTTTTATCTACTCAACTATGGATTACGGTGTTAGTGGGATACTAAATCCTACAGAAGAATATTTTGAAATCTCAAATCAAGAAGATTTTGCAGTAAATCTAGCAGATTATTTTACTGAACAAGAAGAACTATATTTAAGTGAAACATGTTTGATAACTGAGCAAGTTTTTACTTTATCTATGTTAAAACAAATTGACAAAAGTTGTTACTACAACATTTTAGACAACAGACTAAGTTTAATAACTTCACAAATTGATGATATTGTACTAGAAGTTAGAGAATATAAGGATATCTTTTATGAGCTTAATGGAAACACAACAAAAGCTAGAATTCTAAAAGATATGAGTGTTATCAATAAAAGCTTTATGGTTAGTGGTAATAAACCTATTAACAGTCTAGAAATTGCTATTAGTGAAGCTTATGCTAAAAATAACAATTTAAAAATTAATGATGAAATTATCATCAACAATGAAACGTATACAATAAGTGGTTTTGTATTATTTCCAGATTACTCTCTTGCGATGTTTGGTGATGCCTTCATCTTTGATAATAAATCACAAACAGTTGCATTAGTAACTGATGATGACTTTGAAAACTTTGACGAACAAATTCAGTTTGAAGTAGGAGGAACATACACAAACTACACTGAAGAATCATTTAAAACAGAAGTAATTGATAAATACTATAATATTGAAAGCATAAATACTTTTGTTACTAATATGATTCAAACAAAGAATAATATGAGAAGTGGAGCTATTTATGGTGAAATTGAAGGAGGTCAAGTAACAGGACTTGGTCTTAGTGTTTTAATTATCGCAATTGGGATTTTAATCGTTGCAATAATGGTATCAAAAATATTAGAAAAACAACGTGGAGCAATTGGTATTTTAAAATCTCTAGGCTATAAAAATAGTGAAATAGCTTTACCATATGTATTTTATATATCTATCCTTGCACTACCAACATTAATCTTTGGATATTTTATTGGTTATTGGTTCAGTGATACTATGAAAAATCTATACTTATTATTTTACTTATTACCATCACAAAATATTGATCAAAACTTAATGACATTTTTTATAAGTGTAATTGTGCCTTTTGCATTTTTATTCTTCTTTAGTTATTTAGTTATAAGAAAGATATTAAATCAAAAGCCAGTTGATTTATTAAATCCAACGGTTTCAAGTAATAAAAATAAACTAACAATGGTAGTTTCTAAACTACTTGGAAAAAAAAGAGTAACAAAAAAACTTAAACATTTATTACTATATAGAAGCTTAATGAAATTCACTGTATATTTAATTGGATTATTCTATGCAGCTTTTCTAATCTATTTTAGCTTTAGTATGGTTAATATATTTGATCGTATGTTACTGGATTATTATGATAATACAAATTACAACTATGTTGGATTTTGTGAGGAAGTTTGTCCTTCTACTATCGGAAACCAAGACAAAGTTATCACAATCCCTTCTGCCTTATTAAACAACTCAGAAGTCAGTGTTGTTGGAATTGATACAGTTAACTTCTTACACCCGCTTCTTGATATGAAAAACGATGATATTACTACTAAACTTGATGATGGAATTATAATTACTAAATCTTTAGCTCTGATTAAGAACATAAAAGTAAATGATAGTTTCTCTTTAAAAATAGGACAGTTTACTTTTGATGTAACTGTTAAAGGTATCACTAAAGAATATTCTGGAAGTAAAATCTATATTAATAGAGAATTACTAAGTACAGAACTATTTGGTACTGATGGTTACTATAACTCTGTTTACTCAGACATTGAACTTAGTGATGAAGATTATGCATTAATCCTTAGTAATGATAAAATATTAGAACAATCAGAAGAAATGCAAAAAATATTTGGTCTAATGATTGGGTTATTGATGTATGTATCAATCTTAATAGGCGGAATAATTATTTACATCTTAACAGCACTAACAATTGAAGATAATTTTTATAATATTTCATTATTTAAAGTTATCGGCTATAATGAGAATGAAATAAATAAAATGATACTAGGTGGATATAGCCTTTATGGAAATATAATTTTCTTAATCACTGTGCCTATCACGTTTGGTATGTTAAAATTAATGGAAGTTATGATGGCAAGATACTACGAATTAATCTTACCATTACAAATATCTTGGTATCACATTATTCTTGCCTTAGTAATTAATAATGTAGTTTTCTTTATAGCTGCGTTTAGCGCTAAACGAAAACTTAAAAAAGTATCATTACAAGAAGCAATGAAAATGTATCAAGTATAGGAGGTTATTTTATTAAAGGAATAATAACAAAATTAATTGGTGGAAAATACACTGTTACTTCAAAAGACTTTGTACAACATGTAATAACACCAAGAGGTAAGTTTCGTTTTCAAAATATTAGTCCTAAAGTTGGCGATAGAGTAGAATATAACGAAGACTTAATCACAAAGGTTTATGAAAGAAAAAATGATTTATACAGACCAATGATTTGTAATGTTGATCAAGTAATATTAATCAACAGTGCAAAAGAACCTGATTTTAGTCCGAATTTATTAGATCGTTTTTTGTTGCTTATAGAATATAATCAAGTTTTACCAGTAATCGTGATTACCAAAATTGATTTACTAACTGATGAAGAACTAAAGACACTAAAAAACAAAGTTAAATATTATGAACAATATTACGATGTTTATTATGTTAGTTCAAAAACAAAGGAAAATGTTACAGCAATCAAAGAATTGTTTAATGATAAAATAAGTGTTTTCTCAGGTCAAACAGGGGCGGGAAAATCTAGCCTTTTAAACGCTATTGATAAAGATTTAAATATTAAGACACAAGAAATATCAAAAGCGCTTGGACGCGGTAAACATACAACTAGACATACAGAACTCATTAGAATTTTTAATGGTTATGTGGCTGATACACCGGGGTTCTCTAAACTTGAGTTTGTTGATTTTGATAAAGATATTGTTAGAGAAAACTTTGTTGATTTTTTTGAACACTCACATGAGTGTAAATACCGTGGATGTTCACACATTAATGAACCAGGTTGTAAAGTAAAAGAACTAGTAGAAAAAAAAGAGATACCTAGATTTAGGTATCAGAATTATTTACAAATTATTGAAGAAATTGAAAGTACTAAAAAGAAATATAGGAGTGATTAGATGATAGTAGCACCTTCGATTCTATCCGCTGATTTTGGTAATCTAAAGGATAGTATCAAACGAGTAGAAGAAACAAAATGGTTACATGTTGATGTTATGGATGGGCACTTTGTACCAAACATTTCAATCGGACCTTTAGTTGTTAAAGGGTTAAGACAATATACAAAACAAATATTAGATACACATCTAATGATTTCGGACCCATTAAAATACGCAAAAGAGTTTGTTTTAGCTGGGAGTGATCGTATTACTTTTCATATAGAAACAGTAAAAGATCCAATTGAGTTAATTAACGTTTTAAGAGATTTAAATGTTGAAGTGGGAATATCAATAAAACCACAAACAAAAGTCGCAGAAATCGTTGATTTATTACCTTTAATCGACCAAGTATTAGTAATGAGTGTTGAACCTGGATTTGGTGGCCAAAAATTTATGGATAGTGCTCTTGATAAGATAGCTTCTTTAAATGAACTTCGTAAAATCCATAACCCTAATTTATTAATTGTTGTTGATGGTGGGATTAACGAAACAACAGGAAAACTATGTAAAGACATGGGTGCTGATGTATTAGTTGCTGGAAGTTATGTATTTAATAGTGACGAACCTAAAAAAAGAATTGCATCATTAAAATAATGATAGTTAAAATATTTACAGGTCCACTTAATTACGATGTTAATACTCTATATAATCAAGAAGACAATGAATATATTATTGCAGTAGATCAAGCTTTAAAAATTCTTATAGATAATGACATTAAAATTGATTTAGCTTTAGGTGATTTTGATTCATTAGATGAAACATACGAATATTACCTAAATCATAAAAATGTTTTAAAGTACCCAAGTACTAAGGATTATACAGATACTTACTTAGCAATTAAAGAGGCTTTGAAACTCGATCCTAAGGAAATTCTGATTTATGGAGGACTTGGTGAAAGATTAGACCATACCTTGGCAAATCTTTCATTACTTAAACTTGGTAATATTACTATGGAAAATGATACTGAAATTACTTTTGTTTTGAGTAAAGGAAAATATGAGATAAGTGAAAAGAATCAATATATTTCGTTCTTTGCACTCGAGGATACTTTTAACTTCAATTTACAAGGATTTAAATATGAGTTAATCAATCATGAGTTTTTGATTGATGATCCGATTTGTATTTCTAATGAAGGAACAGGTACCGTGAGTTTTGATAAAGGTCTTATCTTAGTAGTAATTAAAAAAATATAATAAAAAAAACACTTTAAATAAAGTGTTTTTTTAAAAGTTTTTTTATAAAAAGAGGGGGATTAATTTTATAAAAAAAGAGGGGGAAATACTGTTAAAGAGGGGGGATATTTCCAAAATTGCCATAAAAAAAGCCGATACTATAATCGGCATTATAGTACTTTATTTAGCGCGTTTAACTAAACCACTTCTTAAAGCTCTTGTCGAAACTAAAACTTTTTTAATTTCTCCATTTTCATCAATAATAGAAACTTTTTGTAAGTTAGCTTTCCACGTTCTTCTTGAAGCATTCATGGCATGAGAACGATTGTTTCCACTCATTCCTTTTTTACCTGTTGCGTAACATACTCTAGCCATTATACATTCCTCCATTCGATTTCTCTTTCACAAGCATTAATAATTTTAGCATAAAATTTGAAAAAAGCAAGTAAAAAATATATTTTTTTGTTTTTTTTTGTTAATTTCTATATGTACTATATTATAGTATCTTTTTTATCACTAAATTGCAAGCAAGTTTGATAAATAACATAGAACTTAGTATTTGTTTCTATATCTAAGTTTTATAGGTGTTTTTGTATTATAACTTGCTGATAAGCATGTCTGACATATGCTCGAAAATGGCTTTATATATGAATAAACACTCATACTTTGATATTCTAATTATATGGTATATTCTTGCATTTAGATATTTAGTATGATACAATATGAAAAGTATATTTTAATAAAAGAATAAACAATAATTAATTGACATAATAAACGATAACGGAGGAAATTATATGAGCTCAACTATGATTGATGGTAACTTACTTAAATTATTGATCACTAATGGGACAATAAATTTAAGAAATGATCATCAACGAATTAACGAACTTAATGTTTTCCCAGTACCAGATGGCGACACTGGAAGCAATATGCAATCAACTATGATGTCGGGTGTTAAAGCTATTCAAGCTTTAGACGATGTATCTGTTGATAAAATTGGAAAAACATTATCACGTGGATTATTAATGGGAGCTAGAGGAAATTCAGGGGTTATACTATCACAATTATTTAGTGGGTTTGCTAAAGTGTTTAAAGAAAAAACTGAGGCTACTGTTAAAGATTTTGTTGAAGGTTTACAACAAGGGGTAAAACAAGCATATGGAGCAGTAATAAATCCTGTAGAAGGAACTATACTTACTGTTGCAAGAGAAGCAGCTGACAAAGCAAGCGAATCAGTAACTGAGGACATTACTTTAGAAGACTTACTTCAAATATATATAAAAGAAGCATATGAATCATTAGACCGTACACCAGATTTACTACCAGTTTTAAAAGAAGCTGGAGTTGTTGATAGTGGTGGAGCAGGTTTTATAGTTATTATTGAAGGTATGATGGCAGCACTTGAAGGAAAAATCTTTGAAGATCAAAAAATGGAAACTGTTGCATCAATGGCAAACCAATTTGATACTTATGAAGGTGATACTGATTTTGGTTATTGTACAGAGTTCATTATTCAACTTAAAAATGGCGACAAATTCAATAAAGAAAAATTCACTAAACGTCTACAAAGATTTGGAGATAGTTTAGTTATTGTAAATGATGAAGAAATTTGTAAAGTTCATATTCATACAAAAACTCCAGGGGATGTATTAAACTTTGGACAACAATATGGTAATTTTGCAACACTAAAAATTGAAAATATGAGTTTACAACATACTGAAACGCTATTACACACTGGAGAAGAAGGGCATGACTGTGGTCATGATCATTCAGTTTATCAAAGTGATCGTAAAGAAAAATATGGAATCATTACTGTTGTTAATGGTGATGGACTAAAAAATACTTTTAGAGAAATGGGAGTTTCTTGTGTAATTGATGGTGGTCAAACTATGAATCCATCTACAGAAGACTTTATAAATGCTGTTGAAAGTTTAAATGCTGATCATATCATCATTATTCCTAATAATGGTAATGTGTTATTAAGTGCTGAAACTGCTGCTAAGTTTATTGAGGATCGTGATGTTACAGTTATTCCTGCTAAAACTATCCCTCAAGGATATGCAAGTTTAACAATGTTTGATATGAATCAAGATTTAGAAACTAACATTAAAGAAATGAAAGATTTAATTTCACATGTTAAAAGTGGTGAAGTGACTTATGCAATCAGAGACACTGAATTTAATGGATTTAACATTAAAAAAGATGATTTTATGGGAATTTTAAACGGTAAAATCGTTACTACTAATACTGATAGAGTAGCTACAGTAAGCGAATTATTCAAAAAATTAATTGATGAAGATACTGAAATAGTTACTGTTATGATTGGTAAGGGTGTTGAAGATAAAGAACTTGAACAAGTTATGTTATTTGTTGAAGAAGTGTACCCGGAAGTTGAAGTTGAATTAATCCAAGGGAACCAAGATATTTATTCTTATATAATCGCAGTTGAATAGGGTATTGTAAAATACCCTATTTTTTTTGTATAATTTAGGTGTGGTGATAAATATGAGTACACTTGAAAGTATTAAGGGAATTGGACCTAGAATGAAAGAAAAACTCAATCGTAATAATATTTACGATTGTTTTGATTTGATGTATAAATACCCATCTCGTTATGTTGTGTATCAACAAAAGACATTAAAAGACACTATTGATAATGAAACAGTTACTTTGAGAGGTACTGTCATATCAAAACCAATAGTACATTTTATTAGAAGAAACTTAACTAAGCTTCAATTTAAAATCAATATTGAGGAAAGAATCTTTACAGTAGTTATTTTTAATCGTGAATATTTATCTAAAATGATTAACGTTTCTGAAGAAGTAGTAGTTACAGGAAAAATTGAGAGAGAAAAATACACTTTTAATGCTACAACACTAAAATTACTTAAAAATTATCATGATCATATTGAAGCCATATATAATATAGAAAACATAACTGATCAACAGTTTAACAAATATGTTCAAGCAGCAATAGTTGAGTATTCATATTTATTAAAAGAAGATTTACCTCAAACTTTAATTGATAAATACAAACTAATTACCTTTGAGGAACTAATCAAAATAGTTCATAATCCTGGTGATTTAAGCAATCTAAAACATATTGACCGTAGGATTAAATATGAAGAACTTTTTAAATTTCAAATGAAGATGAATTATATGAAATTAAAAGCTAAAAGTAAAAAGGTTAATATTAAGAAATATGATATTAATTCCTTACGAGAATATATCAAAAAATTACCATTTACTTTGACTGATGATCAAAAACACATGGTCAATGAAATAATTAAAGATATTAAGTCTCCTTATATGATGAATAGATTACTACAAGGTGATACTGGTAGTGGGAAAACAGTGGTCGCTAGTATTGCAGCTTACGCAGTTATTTTATCTGGATATCAAGTTGCATTTATGGCTCCGACTGAAATTCTAGCAAAACAACACTACCAAACATTCACAAAATATTTTAATAATTTAAACGTTAACATCGTATTGTTAACAGGTAAGATTGGCAAACAAGAAAGAACTGAAAAATTAAACTTAATCATTACTAAGCCAAACACGATAATTATTGGGACACATGCTCTTTTTAGTGATGATGTTGTATATAATAATCTTGGTTTTGTAATTACTGATGAACAACATAGGTTTGGAGTTAATCAAAGAAAAAAAATGAGAGAAAAAGGGTTTTTACCTGATGTTTTATATATGAGTGCAACACCAATCCCAAGAACCCTTGCTATTAGTTTCTTTGGTGATATGGATGTTAGTATTATTAAACAAAAACCAGAGGGAAGAAAAAAAGTAGTCACTAAATTATTTACTAAAGACGAAATGGATTTAGTTTATGATATAATTCATGAAACCTTACTTAAAAAAGAACAAGTCTATATTGTAACTCCTCTAATTCTTGAAAGTGAGACTTTAGATCTTAGCAATGCCTCACAAGTATTTCAAACATTTAGAAAGCAATTTAAAGACTTTAATACTGGATTAATACATTCCAAAATCAGTAGTGATGATAAAGATATCGTAATGGAGAACTTTAATAATGGTCTAATTGATATCTTAGTATCCACGACAGTAATTGAAGTAGGTGTGGATAATAAAAACGCAAGTTTAATCGTTATTCTAGATGCTGAAAGATTTGGTTTAAGCCAATTACATCAGCTAAGAGGTCGTGTTGGAAGAGGGGAAAAACCTTCTAATGCTCTTCTTGTGTATAATAAAAACACAGAGGCAAAAGAACGTCTAGAAATCTTAGAAAAAACGGATGACGGTTTTGTTCTTAGTGAACACGATTTAAGACTAAGAGGTCCAGGAGAGTTCTTTGGGTTTAAGCAAACAGGTGACTTAAAATTTCTAAAAGCGGACTTGCTAAAGGATTATAAAATTTTAGAATTGGCAAGAGAAGACGCAATTGAAATATTAACAGACCAAAACTCTTATTACAATAAGCTATATACACCAATATTTAAATACTTAAAAAAGGAACTTAGAAACACGAAATTGGATTAATATATGATATAATATTTTTGAGGTGATGACTTTGATAAAAATCGCAGTAGATGCAATGGGTGGAGATTACGCGCCTAAAGAACAAGTAGAAGGAGCAATGTTAGCAATAGAAAATATTGACGATATTGAAATTACACTATATGGAGACATTGATGAAGTATCTAAATACTTAACCAATTCAAATAGAATTAAAGTAGTGCCAACAACTGGTGTCATAGGAATGGGTGAAAAAGATCCTATAAGAGCTATTAGAAGTAATCGTGATAGTTCGATGGCTAAAGCTTTAAGCAGTGTTAAATCAAAAGAAAATGATGCTATTGTATGTAGTGGAGCAACTCAAGCTTTGATTGCGGGTGCTCATATTTTAGTTGGAAGAATCAAAAAAATGAAGAGAACAGCAATTGCTCCATTAATACCTAATATCCATGGAGGAACAACTATCCTTTTAGATGCAGGTGGAAACATTGAAATCAAACCAGAATTTATGGTTCAACAAGCCTATTTTGCTGTAGTATATGCACAAGAAGTTTTAGGGATTAAAAAGCCTAAAGTAGGATTATTGAATATTGGAACTGAAAAAGGTAAAGGTAGAGAACTTGATAAAGAAGTTGCCTTACTTTTTGAAGAAAACCCAAACATTAATTTTTATGGTAATGTAGAACCTAAAGAAATATTAGATCCACCTTGTGAAATATTAATAAGCGATGGCTTCACAATGAATATCGCAATGAAAACTATTGAAGGTACAGCAATTGGTTTATCAAAAATGCTAAAACAAGAAGTTAAAAAAGGCTTCTTTGGTAAAATTGGAGCATTCTTAAGCAAAAAGAATCTTATAAATTTTAAAAATCGTTTATCACCAGAGGAAATCGGTGGGGCAATGATTTATGGTTTAAATGGTGTAGTAGTTAAAGCTCAAGGGTCGAGTAAAAAAACTGGATTTTATAACGGGATTAGACAAGCAGCTAATATCGTTAGAAAAGACGTACTAACAAAAGTAACCGCAATTATTGAAAATGATATTCAATGAGAGAAACTAAAGAGTTAGAAAAGTATTTCGACCTAGATTTTAATGATAAACAACTATTAATTACTGCATTAACACATTCATCTTATGCTAATGAAAACAAGACAGAAAGCAATGAACGTCTTGAGTTTATTGGTGATGCAGTATTAGATTTATTAATGGGTAAACATCTATATTTAAAATTTAAGGATTTTAATGAAGGTGATTTAACAAAAACAAGAGCCAAAAACGTTTGTGAAAGTGCACTAGTTGAATACGCAAAAGAATGTAATTTGAAGGACTATTTATTCCTTGGACATGGTGAAGAAAAAAGTGGCGGAAGAGAACGTATAGCTCTTCAAGCAGATGCTTTTGAAGCTTTAATTGGAGCAGTTTATCTTGATAAAGGGTTAGCTGAAGCAACTAAAATATTTGATAAAATAGTCGTTCCGTTATCATCAATTGACAAAGTAGATGATTTTGTAGACTATAAATCACATTTACAGGAATTAGTTCAATCTGATAAAAGAACACTTGAATATAAAGTTGTGATGGAATCGGGTCCTTCACACAATAAAACATTTATAACTAGAGTCTATATGGACGGAATAGTTATGGGTGAAGGTCAAGGTAAATCTAAAAAAGAAGCTGAGCAAAACGCAGCTGAAGCAGCTCTTAAAAAGCTAGCAATGAAACACTTGAAATTTTAATAAAAAGATTATCATTGATAATCTTTTTTAAACCACATATTATGATATAATTAATTTACAAGGTCAGGTGAGATAATTGAAAAAAGAAGATATAAAATTATTAATGAAAAAAAACATAATTGATTTTAATGAACTTGTGTTAAACAATTACTACAAAATGGATTTAGATGAAATAGATGCAGTTATAATCATTAAGTTACACTCTCTTTTAAAAAGAGGGATCACTTTTATAAACCCAGAAAAACTATCAAAAATTCTTTCACTGACAAAAACTAAGACCGCTAATAAATTAGATAACTTAACTGCTAAAGGATATGTAAAATTTGAACTTATTAAATTAAAAAACGGGAAAGAATCAGAGAGTTTTAATCTAGATTTCTTTATTGAAAAAATCCTCATGATTGAATTTGAATTAAAACAAAAAGAGCAAAGCAGTACTAAAAAGGTTATGGAATCTGATTTAGTAGATATGCTAGAAACAGAACTAAAAAAACCACTAAGTGTTTTAGATATTCAAATTATAACTAAATGGTTATCAGAAGATAATTACACAAAAGAGCAAATTGAAGAAGCGTTATTAGTTGCAATGAAGAATAATAAAGTTTCAATGAAATATATTGATAATCTATTACTTAACAAATCATATAAAGATGATTTTAAAAGACAAAAAAATAGTGTACTTAAGGACTTTAATAAAATATGGAAAGAGTAAAAGAAATATTAAGCGTTTTAAACGAAATGTTTCCTGATGCAGAGTGCGAGTTAAATCACACAAACAGTTTAGAACTTTTAATAGCGGTAATGCTAAGTGCTCAAACTACAGATAAGTCAGTCAATTTACTAACACATAACTTATTCAAAAAATATAAAACGCCACAGGATTATATTGATGCAGATATTAAAGAGTTAGAAATGGATTTAAAACGAATCGGACTATATAAAAACAAAGCTAATAACTTACAAAAAATGTGTGTTATGCTAGTTGACCAGTTTGATTCTAAAGTACCATCAAGCCAAGTAGAACTAGAAAGTCTACCAGGTGTTGGTAGAAAGACTGCTAACGTCGTTTTAAGCGTTTGGTTTAATGTTCCTAGGATCGCAGTTGACACACACGTTGATCGAGTAAGCAAAAGACTAAAACTTGCATATAATACTGATTCAGTTTTGCAAGTTGAAAAAAAATTAATGAGAAAAATACCGCAAAACAAGTGGAGTGAAACACATCATAAGTTCATTTTCTTTGGAAGATATCATTGTACAGCAAGAAATCCAAAGTGTGAACAGTGCAAATTAAGACATATATGTCGCTTTCCAAATATATAGAGACATTTTGTCTCTTTTTTTTGTAGTTAAATGATTACATATTTATATATATGTATTTCATTGATAACAAGTAAAACTAATATAATTTTTTTTCAATAGTAAACTCGAATAATTATATATTTATTATATTAGAATGATTATGAGGTGAGGAGATGAATGTAAAAAGTGTAGACAGTAAAATCATTAAAAAGAGGAATAAAATACTTGATGGACAGGTAATGAAAGATATAGGATCTTTTATAAAAAAACAAAGAATTATAAAAGATGTAACACAAGAAAAGCTATCTGAAGGGATATGTAGCATTAGTTATCTATCTAAAATTGAGAATAACCAGATTATTCCCAACCACTATTTAGTAAAAAAAATCTTTGAGAGATTAAATGTAAATGAAGATTGTTTTAATGTATCTATTAAAGATCATGAATATCTTAAAGAAGCTATAAATGCTTATTTTTATTATCAGAATGATCTTTTATCAGATATAT
>NQYJ01000011.1 GCA_002285055.1 Candidatus Izimoplasma sp. ZiA1 | reverse complement strand
ATGGACTATGACATTTTAGTATTAAACGAGGAACTTAAACTTAACATTAAGACCGAGGAACTTAATACACTAACAAAATTATCAGAAAATAATAAACTTATAACCGATGCTAAGAATAAAGAGTTCTTAGAAAATAACTTAGAAAAAGCTGAACAAAAATATAAAAGAGCTAAAGAAATTGCAAAACTTAGAAATAATAATACTTTATTAGAGGAAAAACTTCTCAAAGCTAATTATGAAAAAGAGCAAAAAGTATTAGAAATAGAGAATCAAATCGCTTTAATAGAAGATGAGCTATCAATTACTCTTGAAAATCTATCAATAAAAGCATCTATCGACAACATTGAAACAGAGGCAAACTATAAAACCGAAGTAATTAACAAACATCTTGAAGAGGAAATATTGAGAATTGATGAAAAAATATCAAAAATCAAATTCAACCAAGATCAGTTTATTACTACTTTTGAATATGAATACAGTGAACTAATCACAACTCTAAAACATGAAATTGAAACTTTAAAAGATAATCATAATGAAAAACTAAAACTTATTGAAAAAGCATACAACCACGAAATCAAAGAACCACAAAAAAACATCTTAAAAATAGATGCAATTAAAGAAGACAAACAGTTAAAACTAAAAGCTGCTTCTACTAACTTTAAAGATATCTTATTAAATCTTCAATCTGATATTGTATCAAATGATTACACATATATAGAGTTAATTGACTTTATAAAAAATAACCGTACATTAAAAGTAGCTCAAGAAGACTATATAAACGCTATGTATCAAGCGTTAAATTTATCAACTAAGTATATGTATGATTTAGAACTTAATAAACTAAGACATCAATCTGAGACGACTGATAAAAAACTCACAAAACTAATTAAAAAGATTAAAACGGATATAAACCAAGAAAACAAAAATATTAAGCTTAAACAATCAGAAACAACAAAGATATATGATACCTTGTTAAAAACCAAGTTTAATGCTCTTGAAACTATAAAACAAGAGAACATCGAAATAATCAAAAATGAGGCTATTCATTTATTAAACGACATTTCTGATTTTATGTCTAACCATGAGTTAGTAATTGTTAGTGAGATTAACGATGTGTTTGATCCTTTATCAAAACTTGATAAAGAACGAATTCTTAATGCAAAGAAGAATTATGATAAAGCAATCGCAAACGAATTAGCTTTAGTAAATGAAAACATTAAACCAAAAGAACAAGAACTAAATGATAAAGAAATAGAAAAAGAAAATGAAAGAAACGAAAATACTAAAAAAACAAACCTTGAAGTTGATAATCTAAAAGCAGAGATTAAAGCTCTTAAAGATAAAGCTTTAACAGAAGTAAAAACAGTTATTGCTGAAAAAAAAGAACTAATATCAAGCTTTGATGAAAGACTAAATATATTAAAAACTTTGATCCAAGAAAAAAATCAAAAAACCAATCGTGATTTTGATGATCAAAAAACTGATTTAGCAAATAAATACACTGCTAAGCAAAATAAACTTCAATTAAACAAAGATGAAACTAACAAAATATTTGATTATGAAGAACGTATCTATACAATCGCTATTGAAACTAATAAATCTAAATATGAAGATCAATTAGTTAAAACAGCTAATGTTCACCAAACCAATATCCAAAAAAATAATCAATTAATTGAAGAACACAAATCAACATTCAAAAGACTTAAAAAAGAATACAAAGAAGATTTAAGAGTTAAAACGACATACTACGAAAACAATATATTTACAGTTAGACCGCGTATTGAAGAGGCAATTGGCGATAAGCTTCTTGACTTAGAAAACGATATTAGAATAAGAAAACAACGTCTAATTGATATTAAAACCGAGATTAATCGTTTAATAGAGGAAATCAACATTCAAAAATTAAACCAACTCCATGAATCATTTAGTAAATTAAACACTACTTCTGAATATGGTATTAAAGATTATCAAACGATATATCAGAAATTTAGTGAAAATATCCTAGAAAACTCAAAAAGTATAAACGAAACAATAGCATCATTTAAAAACGCACTGTTTGAACTTTCAAAAAACAAGCATAGTAAAACAGTAGTTGAACTAATGAAAATTAACGAATCAATGAAATAAAGAGAGGAGGAATGATTGTGGCAAATAAATCGCAACTACCTAAAATAATATCTAAAGCCAATAAAGAAATATCAACTCATATTGACTCAGATATCCAAAAAGAAACAGAATTACTACATAATCTTGTTGAAGAAGTTTTAAATGCCAATATGGAAATTAAAACTGGTAACAATCAACGTATCAATGATGCAAAAGATCGTCTTGATCAACTAGAAAGAGATATTGAACACCTTTCATCATCAATTGATAATGTTACTAAGGAAACAATCATCCTTCAGTTAAACGAAATGGTTGAAATTGAAAATCAAATATTTGATGCAAACCAAGTTGTTAGATTTTTTGAACATTCAGTTTTAGAAAACACCCTTAATGAACTTGATACTCAATATCATAACTTGGAAGGTAATATCAATGAAACTATCGTTTTTGAGGAACAAATAAAAGAAACTATTAAATCAGAAAACCTTCTTCTTTTTAACGAACAGTTAGCTATCGCTGATAAAATCATTGAGGTAATGAATCAGTTGTTTTTAGAGAAAAACAATTCTACATTATTAAAAAAAGAAAAAGTAGATGAGATTGAGGATTACATTAAAAATCTTAATCTTGATTTTCAGCAAAAGTATGATGCTAACCATAATACTTTTGTTGATCTCTTAAATAGTACACAATCAGTTTTTACTGATATTGAAGATGAAGTGATTTTAACTGAAAAACTAGAGCAAAAGCACTTAGATATATTAGAAAAAATCAATAATAAGATTGAAATACTTAACATTACTCACGAAGAAAAAGTTACTTATCTAGAGAATAATTTAAAATTGTATGAAGATAGTGTAAATGCAAAACTTGTCGAAAAAAACAAAGAGATAATTGAGAAGGAAAAAGAACTTCTACTAAAGAGAGAAAATGAACTTAAAGAAATCAGATTACTCATAATCAACGCTGAGAAACTTAAAAATGCTGATGAACTCTCTAAACTAATGGACAAGTATGAAAAAATTAAAAACAAAAAAATATCCTCAACAATTGATAAAACAAAAAAATTAACAGACAAACAAACTAGAAAACTACGTTCTAAAACAATATCTCAAATTCATCAAGAAGAGCAAAAGTACCAAACGGAGCTTTTAAAACTTAATCACCAGCTAAAACTTGAAAACATCACTTTTGAAGAGTCTAAAATATTATACAAGATGAAAGATGACTATGAAGGTATTATTAGTGACAAAGATTTAGCAAAACAATTACTAAGCAATATTGAGGAAATTCTTAAACTCAAACTAAATACAGATTTGGAAATTAATAAGCTAAGATCCGCAATGAGAGAATCTGAGTTAGAAGTTATGGAAGACAATGAAATAAAGGATTTAGAGTTAAACAAAGTCTTTAAGGAACTTCTTCTTTCTTTAAAGGAAATCGAGTATTTGAGATTAACAAGAATTAAGCAAGCACTTTTATCACAAACTAAAAACGAACATTTTCATCGTTATGAAGTAAAAAAAGCTGAGCTTGAATTAACTTTACTAGATAAAATTGATGAAATTGATAAACAAATAACAAAAAAAGAGAAAATGACTTTTATTAAAAATAAAAAACTTGAGGAAGAAGCAAATACTAAAATCTTATTCCAAGAGTCATTAGTTAAAGTAGCTCAAAAAGAACATGAATTACAATTACTTAAAGTTCAATCGCTTTATGAAAGTGAACGTTCTTTAGCCGAGGAACAAGTTGAAAGAATTAACTTGGGAATTAAAGTCAATGACGCATTTATTAAAACAACCTTAGAAAGTCAAATGTTGTTTGCTAATCAACAAATTAACTGTGCAAAGAGTGAATTCGATATTAGACTTGAAAGCATCAATCTTACTTTAAATCAAGAACTTGAATATGCTAATAAGAAAATTGATTTCCTTAAGCAAAATTACTTATATGAACAGAACAAACTCAATAAAGAGTTAAACGCAAAACTTGAGGATTTAAACTATAAATTAGTATTATTCACAGATCAAAAAGACAATCGTAATATCCAGCAAAAAATATATGAGTTAAAAAACTCTTATCAATTACTAATTGATGATATCTCTAATAAGATGGATAATGATGAAGAGATTAAACGTTATGAAAGAATTAAGAGTGAAGCAAATCAACGTGCATTAGAAGCTACAAATGAAGCTAATCAACTAAAAGAAACTACTGTTGATAGCTTTACTGACTTACTTGATAAAACTAAATTCAAATACAATACAATTAAAGAAACAAAACAGACAGAAGAAACTAAAGGTCTTCTTCCAGCTCTTAATACTCCGGCAATTGATAACGCTTTACAAAGATTAAAAAAAGCTGAATCAGAAGCATCTAAGTTGTATGAGGAAAAAATATCTGAACCTTTAACTTTAATCAACAACATCAAAAACGAACTACAAGATAGTATTTCTACAAAAGAGTTTGATGATTTTGTTTTAAAACAAAAAGATCTAAAAAATAAGATTTTGGAAACTCATCAAAATCAAACTGAAAATCTAAGAAATAATCTTGAACTTGAAATCAGTAAAATTGATAACGAAAGTAACGAGATAGAAAAAAATCTCCAAAAAGCAACTTCTGAGTTACCACAGTTATTATTTAAGGATCAAGTGTATCGTACTCCTGAAGATATTAAAAAGGATTACAGTGTTTTAGTAGCTAATAATAAAGTTAAGTTTAAAGAATTAGCTAAACAGTTAGATGCTAATTACTTTAAAAAATATAACAACTCTTCAATTTTACTAAAAGAGATTATTCAGACTATAAAAAAGGTGCATTCACCTTACAAGAAATACCTTAAATATGCTTCTAAGGGTCTAAATAAACATAAAAAGGACCTTAATAAAAAGAACAAAAAAGCATTATTAAAGCTGACAAAAGAACTAAATGAAAGAAAAAAAGACGCATTAAAAACATTATAAAAGCACTTCAATGAAGTGCTTTTTTTATTCAGTAAGATTCTTTACCCACTTATATGTTCTAAAACGGAAGAACAGTAAAACTTGTTTTATTATCTCTTCAATATTTACTATTAAAACTATTAAGTAAATAGGGATTGATGTATAAATACTTAAAACAAATGCTAAAGGAATAGCAACTAACCATAAAGGTATAGCTTCAGCCATAAAAGCAAATTTAGTATCTCCACCACTTCTTAAAGTTCCAATAATATGCAAAGCATTTAAAAATTTAATAGGCAAGTAGAAACTAAATACTTTTAATATCATACTTGCGTTTTCTTGAACAGTAATACTATTACCTTTAAATGAGTATGCAATTGTATCACTTAGCATAAATAGGATTACACCAAAGACGATTCCAAAAACAAACGATAATTTTACAAATTTACGGCCCCATTCTTTAGCCTTTTGGAGATGATTTTCACCAAGCTTCTTACCAATCATAATCGCGCAAGCACTACTAACTCCAGCATTTACAACCCAAAATAACCCCATGATTTGATTACTAATATGAACACTACTTATTGCTTCTGTAGATATATAACCATAAGCAATTAAATAAGTACTCATTCCAAGACCCCAAAATGTTTCATTTAATGCAACAGGTAATGCTTTTGAAGCTAATCTCTTAAAAAAACTAAGACTAATTTCCTTATATAGTCTAAACTGGATTTTAAACATTTCACTCTTAGTAAAAACAGTAAAACCTATTAACATTATTAATCCAAATAAATTTGCAGTAGTTGTGGCAATAGCTGCGCCTTGAACACCAAGATTAGGGAATCCGTAATTACCTTCAATTAATAAGTAGTTTAATAATGTATTTATTAGAACAATCCCAATTGCTACAAACTGAGGATACCAAACTCTTTCTACACTCCTCATTACCATACTAATCGCAAAACTAACGGCCATTAAAGGATATGACCAAGCAACTACCTTTAAATAACTAACACCCATCTGGTTTAGCTCAAAAACATTTGTTGCATCTTGACCATGATTAAATAAACTGATTATCTTTTCGGGGAAAAAAAACGCTGCAATAAAAAAAATACTACTAACAATTAACCCGATAACTATTGATATGTAGAATACTTTTTGAATGTTTCCTACTTCTTTTGCGCCAAAAAACTGAGCCACAAATATTCCTAACCCACTAAAAAAACCAAATAAAACCATAATCATTAAAAACGAAAAATTACCACCAACAGCAACTGCAGTAACTGCATTATCACCAAGAACACTCACCATAAAAGTATCAAAAACAGCAAGCAAACTACTAAGCAATTGAGCTAAAGCAATTGGACTACCTATTCTTAATACTTTCTTATAAAAATCCCAATCAATGGGATTTTTATTTGATATTGTATTCACTTATTTTAATTCTTTTAAGAAACTCTTACCATATTGGGGAGCTTCAACTTTAAAGTTTTCAGCAATAGTAGCTCCGATATCAGCAAATGATTCTCTAACTTCTAATTCATTTCCCTCAAGTTTTTTATTAAAAACTAATAAAGGAACATATTCTCTTGTGTGGTCTGTACCTGGTGCAGTAGGGTCGTTTCCATGATCAGCTGTAATAATTAAAAGATCATCTTCTCTTAGTTCATTCATTAACTCTCCTAATTGGATATCAAACTCTTCTAATGATTCTTTATATCCCTCAGGATTACGACGATGCCCATATAAAGCATCAAAATCAACTAAATTTAAATATGCTAAACCATCAAAATCTTTTTTGGCATAATTAATATAATTTTCCATACCATGATGATTTGATGTTTGTTTATAACTTTCAGTAATACCCTCAGTATCATATATGTCATTAATTTTACCAAATGATACAACATCTTTATTTGCGTTCTTAAGGTGTACTAAAACTGTATCAGCAAAAGGTTTTAATGCATAATCATGACGATTAGGTGTTCTTAAGAAACTACCTTTTTTATCTCCTAAAAATGGTCTTGCAATAATTCTTCCTAGTTTCCATTCTTCCCTCAAAGTCATTTCACGAGCAATTTCACAGGCTTTATATAGTTCATCTAAACCTATTTTTTCCTCATGAGCTGCGATTTGTAGGACTGAATCTGCACTAGTATAGACAATTAAATCACCAGTCTTAAGTTGATGCTCACCATATTCATCTAAAATAACTGTTCCACTACTGGCCTTATTCCCAACAATTTTTCGACCTGTTCTTTCACTTAATTCATCAATTAATTCCTTTGGGAAACCTGTATCAGTAAAAGTAATAAATGGTTCTGTAATTCTTAAACCCATTAACTCCCAGTGCCCAGTCATTGTATCTTTTCCAACACTAAGTTCTTTCATTTTAGAATAGTTTCCTACTGGTTTATTCTTAGCTGAAACTCCCATAATATCAGTTATATGGCCATACCCTAATTTTTCCATATTTGGTAAATAAATTCCATTCGTAGCTTCACTAATATGTTTAATAGTGTTAGCTCCTTCATCACCATATGCTGCAGCATCTGGTAATTCACCACAGCCCACACTATCAATAACAATTAAAAATACTCTTTTATACATTATTTATTCCTCCTTTTTGTATGAACGAGGATGAAACTCTTCATACACTTCTTTTAATCTTTGTTTAGTTATATGTGTATATATTTGCGTAGTAGAAATGTCTTCATGCCCAAGTAATTCTTGAACAACTCTTAAATCTACTCCGTTTTCTAATAAATGACTTGCAAAACTATGTCTTAATGAGTGAGGACTTACATCCTTCATTATTCCAGCCTTCAAAGTTAACTTCTTTAAAGTTTTATAAAAACCAACACGACTGATACTATCACCTCTACTATTTACAAAAAGGATGTCGCCTGGTGTCTTTTTAAGAACTGGTCTTGATTTATCTAAATACTTCATTAAAGCACTTTTACCTTCATCACCAATTGGTACTATTCTTTCTTTGTTACCCTTTCCATAAACATCAATAAATCCCATATTTAAGTGTAAATCACTTAGTCTTAATTCTAATAACTCAGTAATCCTTAAACCACTACCATAAAGTAACTCAATCATCGCCTTATTTCTAATATCTAGTGGTGTATTGCTACCACATGCTACTAACAAAGACTCAATTTCTTTAATACTTAAAACAACAGGTAGCTTCTTTTCTTTTTTTGGCAAACTTATGCCCTGGGTAACATTAGCATCAACAAGACGTTCTAGTAATAAATATTTATGAAAACTTCTTATAGCGCTAATTTTTCTTGAAATACTTGAAGACTTATTGTCTTTTCTTCTTAGTCTTACTATAAAATTCCTAATTTGGTCTTTGCTTATATTATTGGGATCTTTAATATTATAGTTTTTCACTAAAAACTCACGATACTCCTTTAAATCATTCAAGTATGAATCAATTGTATTTGGACTAAGTCCTTTTGTAATTTTTAAGTAATACTCATATTCCTTCAAAAGTCGTTTTAACATATCTTCACCCCTAAAATATTTCGAAAACTAAATTACCAAGTAATAACCCTTTTCTAGTAAAAGATAAATAATCATCTTTTATTACTAGGAGACCTTCATTAATATACTTTATAAGATCAGGATATTGCTGTAATAAGTCAATTTTATATGTTTCATTGATATTTGTAATTGAGATACCTTTAGTTAATCTTAAACCAAGCATTAAAACTTCTCTTAGTTCTTCATATGAATATGAATTTTTACTGAAATTACTATTTTCACACATAGAAATATATTCACTTACATTATTTGTATTAAACCAACGTTGTTGATTAAACAAGGAATGTGCCCCTACACCAATCCCTAGATATTCTTTATTAGTCCAGTATGTAAGATTATGATATGAGTAATCCTCTTGCTTTTGAAAGTTACTAATCTCATATTGATTAAATCCTTGTTCTAAAAGATTATCTAACACTATATTATACATTAAAGCTTCTGTTTCTTCATCTAATAAACTAAATTTATTTTGCTCAATTTGACAGTTTAAAACTGTTTTTTCTTCTAAGATTAATGAGTAATATGAAATATGAGTAACATCAAGCTTTTTAATGTGTTTTAAATCGTTTTGCAAATCTATAATATTAGACGTTGGTATCGAGAAAATCATATCAATATTAATTTTGCTAATATTGTTTTTTTTAAGTAGCGAAACCGCATTATAAACATCATCAATACTATGATTTCTATTTAATAACTTCAAAAGTGAAACCTTAAATGTTTGGACGCCCATGCTAACTCGATTAACATTATATTTTGTAATTAAAGAAACAAACGATTGATTAATATCGTTTGGATTTGTTTCAATACTATACTCTATTAGATTTTTAGTATCGATTACCTCTTCTATTGCTGTGAAGAGATTCTCTAAAAGATTTAGATCTAATGATGATGGTGTTCCACCACCAATATAGATTGTTTTTACTTTCTTAACGTCATTTTTATAATAATTTAATTCTTTTATCAATGCACTTATATAGTTAGCTTTTTTGTTTGAACTAGCTATTTCTTTTTTAAAATCACAATAAGTACATATATTATCACAAAATGGTATATGAATATATAAAGAAGTTAACATAATATCACCTAGTAGTATTTTATCATAAAAAAAGAACTCATAACAAGAGTTATGAGTTAAATTTTATTCGTCTAAAGATAACACTGATAAGAATGCTTCTTGAGGGATTTCTACGTTTCCAACACTCTTCATTCTTTTCTTACCTTTTTTCTGTTTTTCTAGTAGTTTTTTCTTACGAGAAATATCTCCACCATAACATTTTGCAAGAACATTTTTACGCATTGCCTTAATAGTACTTCTAGCCACGATTTTTCCGTTAATTGCAGCTTGAACAGGCACTTCAAACATATGTCTTGGAATTATTTCTTTTAGTTTTTCAGTTATAGCTTTTCCTCTTCTAAAAGCAAAGTCCTTATAAACAATTGTACTTAGGGCATCAACTATTTCACCATTTAGTAAAATATCCATTTTTACAAGTTTACTCTCTTGATAAGCAATAAACTCATAATCAAATGAAGCATAACCCTTAGTTGATGATTTAAGTTTATCAAAGAAATCATAAACGATTTCAAGTAATGGTAATTCATATGTTATTTGAACTCTAGTATCACCAATATATTGCATATCGATAAAGTTACCACGTTTGTTTTGACAAAGCTCCATAATGTTACCAACATACTCATTTGGTGTCATAATCGTTGCTTTGATAAATGGTTCTTCAATACGCTCGATTTTTTGAACATCTGGCAAATCACTTGGGTTATCAATTTTTAGAACAGTTTTATCAGTTAAATAGATATGATATATAACACTTGGACTTGTCGCAATTAAATCAATATTAAACTCACGTTCAATACGTTCTTGGATAATCTCCATATGTAGTAATCCTAAGAATCCAGTTCTAAATCCAAAACCTAAAGCTTGTGATGTTTCTGGTTCAAATACTAACGAAGCATCATTTAGTTTAAGTCTTTCTAATGCTTCTCTTAAATCGTTATATCTGTTTGAGTCAATTGGGAAAAAACCACAGAAAACCATCGGGTTTAGTGTACGATATCCAGGTAGTGGTTCTTTTGTTTTATTATGTAAGTGTGTTATTGTGTCTCCAACTCTAACATCACCAACACTTTTTATTGAAGCTGTTAAAAATCCAACATCTCCTGGACCTAAATACTCACGTTTTTGTTCTTTAGGTGTTGTTACACCAACATCAATTATTTCATGAACACTTTTTGTGGCCATCATAAAGATTTTATCACCTTTTCTAAGTGTTCCTTCCATAATTCTTATAGATGGAATAATCCCACGATATGCATCAAAATATGAATCAAAGATTAAAGCTTTTAAAGGTGCTTCAGGATCTCCAATAGGTGCTGGTACTTTTTGAACGATTTGCTCTAATATATCTTCAATACCTATACCTGCTTTGGCACTAGCTAAAACAGCTTCACTAGCATCAAGTCCAATAACATCTTCAATTTCATGCTTTACTTTTTCTGCATCGGCACTTGGTAAGTCAATTTTATTAATCAAAGGTAATATTTCTAAATCATTATCTAATGCTAAATAAACATTAGCTAATGTTTGAGCTTCAATTCCTTGAGCTGCGTCAACAACTAAAACTGCACCTTCACAAGCTGCTAGTGAACGTGACACTTCATATGTAAAGTCGACGTGACCCGGTGTATCAATTAAATGAAAGATGTATTCTTTACCATCTTTCGCATTATATTTAATTTGAACTGCATTTAATTTTATGGTAATTCCTCGTTCACGTTCTATATCCATTGAATCAAGTAATTGATCCTTCATTTCTCTAGAAGTTATTGCTCCTGTTTTTTCTAAAATTCTATCAGCAAGAGTACTTTTACCATGATCAATATGAGCAATTATCGAGAAATTTCTAATATTTTCTTGACGTTTAATTATTGATTTGTAATCTATTTCTTTACTCATATTTTCACCTCAATTCTTTATAGCTAGTTAATTTTACAATATTTAGTAAATAATTACAATATATTTAGCGTTATATCAAAAAAAAACGACTATTTAGCCGTTTTTCTTGTTTTCCTATCAAGCAAATATCCTGCTAGCATTACTAATAAGGAGATTACAAAGAATGTTAAAAACATATCTTTTTGTACTGCTGCATAGATAATATATAGAGAACCAATTGAGGCTAGTGTTGGAGCAACAAACCTCTTGAAGAAATTAAGTTCGGTAAATGTTCTCATCACCCATATATATATAAATAAATATACAATGTATAACATTGCGATAGGAAGTTCTGAAGTATCTAAGAATTTGCCTTCACCATACCAACCATGGAAGTTTCCAAACCATACAACTCCCCAAATAAACGTTATTAAAGCACCAACTAAGACACTTGCTTCAGGAGAATTTGATTTTTCACTAACTTCACTAAACACTTTTGGTAATGGACCTCTGTTTCTATATGCTAAACTATACATTCCACGAGATACACCCATTGTTAATCCATTTAGTGTACCTAAACATGAAACAATTACAAACACTGTTAATGTTGTTCCAGCAAAATTACCAAATAAATTATTAACAGCAATATTTACTGCGTTATTACCTTCATCAATAAATACTTGATTTTCAAGAACACCCGATAATCCTAAATAGTATAATATATAAACAAAAACTACAATTAAACTACCAAAGAATAGCGCTTTAGGTAAATTCTTTTTAGGATCCTTTAGTTCTGCATTTATTGAAGATGCAATTACCCAACCCTCATATGCAAATGCTGTTGCTAATACTGCTGCTGCTAAACCGCCTCCAGTAACACCTTCTGCAGATGTTTGGAAGTTTTGAACTGTTACACCATTTGCAAGACCAACAACACTACCTACAATAGCTACTAACAACAATGGCACTAATTTAAATATTGTTGTACTTACTTGAAATTTACCAGCTAAGACTGGTGAAAGATAGTTAAGCACAAATACACTAACAAAATAAATAAATGTAATATACCATATACCAGCACCATCTAAACCTAAAAGCCCATCAGTGTATAAAGCTGCTACCCATGCTAGTACTGCTGTTAATGTTGGATAATAAATAATTGTTTGAAACCACCCAACGAAATATCCTGCAGTTTCCCCATACCCAGATTCTACATAATCAACTAATCCATTTACTTTGCTAACTTTGGCAGCAACTAGGCTAAATGTATAACCACCTATAACCATAATTGATCCCCCAATCAACCATGCTAAGATAGCTAATCCTAAGTTCCCACCTGTACTTACTAAAACATCATCGGCTTTAAAAAAGACACCACTACCTATCGTGATTCCAACAACCATTGCGATTGCTGTTAAAAGCCCATATTTCTGTTTTAACTCTTTCATCCGTTCACCTCTTTTTAAGTAATTTTATGAAAAGTATACTAAGAATCAGCTAATAACACAACACTTTATCGTGCTAAAGCGTTTTCATTAAATAAAAAGCCTACATAAAGCCATATGTAAGCGTTATTAAGCTTTTCTTGTGAAAATATAATTACTATTATCCGATAGTTTATCATTAAAACTATAATTTAAAGAGTTAAACTGCTTAAGGTCGTTGGGAGATTTTATTTTGTTTTTAACAATATAGTTCAACATTGTACCTCTTGCTTGTTTAGAGTAAGTAGCCTTACTAATAAACTTATTGTTGCTTTCTTCCTTAAATTGTATGTTTATCATGTCTTTTTTTATCATTTTACTGTATTCTTTAGATGCCAAATTAATAATTTGATCATCTTGGATATAATTACACACTTTATCCCAAAAAGAATAAAGATCCATTCCAAGATTAGTATTAAAATCTAGACGGTAGTATGTTATTAAGTCTGACGGTCTTAATAAGCCATATAGTGAATCTAGTATATATACATAATTATTCAAATACTCAAAATCTGGTTTAGTAAAATCATTAGTATTTAGGTTTTTATATACAAGGCCAGTGTAAGACATTACTGCATGACCAAAATCATGTTCGTTATGAATGTAATCATATGTTTGATCAAGAATTTTTGTTTTTATGTTGTACATTTCAGCTATTGCCTTCTTTGATTTCTTCTTGAGTTTAGCTTTAAGTTTTATGCTTTCATTTTCAAAAAGGGGCATAGTATCAACTAAATATTCAGATATTTTTACATCCATTGTTTTTGCTGGTGCTATTATTATTTTCATGCAATCACCCTTTCTAATGTATTATATCAGGTTTCTAGTAAAATAAAAGACGCAAAATGCGTCTTTTAAAATATCAAACATATGTAAGCCATGTTCTGTACCTATTACTAGGTGGTAATCATTTATCTACGCTAAAAGCGTCTCCATTGAGGTTCGATTCCCTCGTTAGAGTGCCCCTACCTTAATTTGGGTTTCTAGCTTGCGGGGTTTACCCGTTCCACCTTCTAAGTTTCCCTAGAAGCTCGTCTCTGTGGCACTTTTAAAGATACTAACACCATTTAACAGGTGCTTTCTCAGCCGTCACTTTCGTGCATAGAGTTATTGTTTCCTCTATCACAATCACTACAGACATCACAGTCTGTGCTAGCATGGACTTTCCTAACCGTTAGGCTCGATTACCCAATGTCTGATTAAAAATAATTTATTTTAATTCTTCTTCTAAAATCTCTTCTAAATCTTCGATACAACCACCACAAGTGATTCCCGCTTCAGTTTTATCTCCGATTTCCTCTACTGTTTTAGCTCCGTTTTGGATAGCTTCTACAATATCACCATAAGTCACTTCTTGACAATGGCAGATGATTTCGTTTTTATCTCTCATGTTGTACACCTCCTACAAAGGTATTATAGCAAATCTAAAACCTTATTCAGGTTTTTTTGCTTCTTCTTTTTTTACTTCTGGTTTTGCCTCAGTTTTAACTTCAGGTTTAGCTTCAGTTTTAACTGTTGGTTTAGGAGTAAATTTAGGTCTTGGTAATGTTGCTTTTCTTGATAAATCAATACGTCCTTTATCATCAATACCGATAACTTTAACATTGATAATATCACCAAATTTAACAACGTCCTCAACTTTTTCTACTCTTTCGTGAGCCAATTTCGATACATGACATAAACCATCAGTACCTTTCCATAATTCCACGAAACAACCAAATTTTTCAATTCTTACTACTTTACCAGAATAAACTTCTCCAACTTGAGCTTCTTTAATGATTTCTTCAATCATTGCGATAGCTTTGTTGATGTATTCTGAATCTTCATGCATTATAGTAACACGACCATCTTGTTCGATGTCAATTTTAACATCTTTACAAGCTTCGATAATTTTAGTAATTTGTTTACCACCAGGTCCAATAACATCTCTTATTTTATCAGGTGCAATTGACATTAGTTTAACTTTTGGTGCAAATTTTGAAACTTCAACTCTTGGTGTGTTAATAGCAGTCATCATATTTTCTAATATGTGTAATCTACCGATTTTTGCTTGAGCTAATGCTTCTTGTAATATTTCTTTACTTAAACCATCAATTTTAATATCCATTTGTAATGCAGTAATACCTTCACTAGTTCCAGCAACTTTAAAGTCCATGTCCCCTAAGTGATCTTCCATACCTTGGATATCTGATAAAATTGAATAATGTTCACCTTTTTTGATTAGTCCCATTGCAATACCAGCAACTGGTGCTTTAATTGGAACTCCAGCAGCCATTAAACTCATACAACCAGCACAAATACTTGCTTGTGATGTTGAACCATTACTTTCAAGTATTTCTGATACGATACGAACTGTGTATGGGAATGTTTCTTCATCTGGCATAACTTGAGCTAATGCTCTTTCACCAAGTGCTCCATGTCCAATTTCACGACGTCCTGCGCTCATATATCTTCCTGTTTCACCAACACTGTATGCTGGGAAGTTGTAATGTAACATAAAGCGTTTATTTTCTTTGTCACCAATACCATCAATAATTTGATGTTCTCCTAGTGCTCCTAATGTTGTAATACTAAGAGCTTGAGTTTGCCCTCTAGTAAACATAGCACTACCATGAGTTCTTTCGAAGATATCGATTTCACTATGTAAAGGTCTAATTTCATCAATTCTACGACCATCTGGTCTGATTTTTTCTACAGTAATTAAACTTCTTACTTCTTCTTTAACGATTTTGTCTAGAACAGTTTTAACATATTTAATTAATGCTTTTAAATCATCTTTGTCTAAACTTGTATTTTCTTCTTCATATAAAGCAATAACTTTATCACTTGCAGTTTTTATACCTTCATTACGAGCAATTTTTTCTTGAATTTTTACAGCTTCTACTAATTCAGGAGTAGCTAATTCTCTTACTCTATCGTTAATTTCTGAAGGAACTTCATCAATAACGATTGGCATTTTTTCTTTACCTAATTCATTGATAATTGTATTTTGGAATTCAATTAATTTTTTGATCCATTCATGACCAAACATAATTGCATCTAACATGTCTTCTTCACAAACTTCTTTAGCTCCTGCTTCAACCATATTGATTGCTTCATGAGTCCCAGCAACAGTTAAATTAATATCACTATTTTCTAGTTGTTCAATAGTAGGGTTTACAATAAACTCACCATCGATACGTCCAACAATTACACCAGCGATTGGCCCATCAAATGGTACATCACTTAAACCTAATACTAAACTACTACCAAACATTGCTGTCATTTCTGGTGTGTAATCAGAATTACCACTCATAACAGTGTTAATAACTTGGATTTCGTTACGGTAACCATCAGGGAACAATGGTCTAATTGGTCTATCAATTAATCTTGATGTTAATGTTTCATTTTCTGAAGGTCTACCTTCACGTTTTAAAAATCCACCAGGGATTTTTCCTGCAGCATACATTTTTTCTGTGTAAATCACCATTAATGGGAAAAAATTTAAATTAGATGGTTCTTTTGAAGCAGCAACAACGCTTAAAACACCAGTATCATTATATCTGATGATCGCAGCTCCATTAGCTTGTTTAGCTACATGTCCTGTTTCAACAATTAATTTTCTTCCATTAAAATCAAATTCGAATATTCTTCTATCAGTCATATTCAGTCCTCTTTTCTTTTTCCTTATTATCTACAATTTATTATATTATCATATAAGCTGCTAAATTGATAGTAATAAATATTATATTTTTACAATAAAAAAGCCTAGATACAATATCTAAGCTTAATTTTTTATGTAGTTGATGAACATATCAATTGTCTTAGTAATTACTTCTACTGGTGAAAAATCAGACTCACTTGGCAGATAACCATATCTTAGAGCAAGTTTTGTAGTTGTCCCAGCCATTACCTCAGATACAAATGAGTATTGCTTTAAAGGATCAATTTCTAGTTTGATACTACCATCTATTTGGCCTTCTTTTAAGATTTGAATAAACGCATTTTTAGCGTCAACTATATTATCATCAAATAAGATTTTCTTATCAGTAACATTATTGTTTTTCATATATATATCATAATCATGCATGTATTTTAGAAACGGTTTGCGATCCTCATAAAACATAATGAAAACTTCTAAAAATAATTTAATTTTAGCCAATCCATTTTTCGCCATAATAATCTTAGGTGTGTAGTTTTCTTCAAAAATCTCTGTAGTCTCATTCCAATAACTATTAGCAACTGCAGTAGCAAGTTCCATTTTATTTTTGAAATAACGATAAACTGTAACTTCTCCGACTTTTGCTCTCTTAGCTATTTTACTCATTTTAGCATTAATAATACCAACATCATCAAAAAGTTCTTTTGCTGCGCTAATAATATTCTTGCTTCGTTCATCTTTCTCTTGCATTAATTCTTCTAAATACTTCGTTTTTTCTCCCACAAAACCACCTCCTATTTTAATTATAAGATACTTTATAATAAAATACTATTAAGGCGACTTATTTTCGTACTGTAAATACACCACCATAAACTGGTTTTATATCATTAATAGTTATAACACTATTTTTTTCATAATTTTTAATTAGTTTTAAAGTTGAGTCAACTTTTTTTCTTGGAATATGCATATACAATATTTCTCGTCTTTCAGTCATTCCATATGCATCTACTTGTGTTACAGCGAATCCTTTTTCACGAAGTTCACTAGCAAGTCCGTTACCACGTTCTTTTTTAACAATAACTTCAATATTTACATTACCAAAAGCAAGCTTACTTTCAAGTAAACTTCCTGTAAAATTCCCAATTGCAAACCCAAGAGCATAAACGACTACTTTAAATGGATCTTCAGTAATATTATTAAGTACTGTAGCTGCAAGTGAAACCCAAATGATAACTTCAAAAAAGGCTATAATCGAGCCTTTTACTTTTTCACCTTTTGTGATTAATACTATTCTCGTGGTAGCTAAAGTAACCTCAAAAATTTTAACAAACAATATAATAAAATACAATCCAATATGCATTTAATTTCCTCCTAGATTTTTAATTTAAACAAAAAGAATATTACTCTTCTTTTGAAGGTTTGTCAATAAAAAAAATCGTCAAATTGACGATTTATTTTTTTCAGTCTTTTTTATGGTTTCATGGAGTTCTTTTTGCTCCACATAATACTCCATACTAGTCTTTATCATTCCCGTTATTGGGATAGCTAATATAATTCCTGTAATCCCCATTAATGAACCAAAGAATACAAAACTAGATAAAACTAATAACGGATGTAATTTAACTTCTCTACCCATAATAACTGGTTGAATAATATTTGATTGTAGTCCTTGTCCAACTCCATTACCAACTAAAACTGCAATCCATGAATACTCACCAAATAACAAACTATCTTTTACTGTAAATGAATAAAGTAGTGGAATTACAACACCAACAAACGGACCAATGTAAGGAACAATATCTAAGAACCCTAACATAAATCCAAAGAAGATACTTCTTTCTTTGAATCCTAGAATAAAGAACAAGATCGTAAAGAAGATACTCATAATTAACATTGATAAGAAACGTCCATTAAAATATTTCTCAATAACTACATTTCCACGATGACCAAGCTCTCTAGCGTGAGTTTGGTATTTTTTTGGAACTAAAGATAATATACCTTCAAATATTTTTTCTTTATCAGTTAAAATAAAGAATAAAAAAACAGGAATTAAAACAATACTAACAACAATTGAAGTTAAACTTTTAACTACACTAAATAGATTAATAAACACCGGACTAACAGTATCGACATTTAGATACTTAGTTACTGATGCATAAATATCACTAATTGTTGCATTATCATTAATTAATGTGTTAAACCATGTAACAATACTATCCCAATCATTATCAATAAATGATATAGCTTGAACGTAAATAATATCACCAATTAAATATACAAATAACCCTAGTAAAACAATTACAATTAAAAAGACAATAACGACGCTCAACCACTTTTGTTTGATTTTCATATACTTTTCAACCAACTTAACAAGTGGAGCCATTAAATAGCTTATAAATAAAGCAACAATCAATGGAAAGAATATTGCGTTAAAAGCACCAAAGAAATTACTAATCTGTTTACCAAATAAATCAGATGCAAAAGTAAATGATAATAACACAAGTGATATTATCGCAAGGTTAATTAATAAACTAATTCTTTTTTCCCTATTTTTCATATAAATCACCTCAAAACAATTATAACATAGTCAACTATTAATAATGATATTTATTTAATAAAAAAAACGAGTTTTCACTCGTTTTAATTTTAACTATCTTCTTAAACCTAAACGTTTAATTAACTCTCTATATCTAACTACATCTTTCTTAGCTAAATATTTAAGTAAGTTTCTTCTGTGACCAACTTTTTTAAGTAATCCACGTCTTGAATGATGATCATGAATATGAGTTTTTAAATGTGCATTTAATTCATTAATTTCAGTAGTTAATAAAGCGATTTGAACTTCAGGACTTCCTGTATCCCCATCTTTAACTCTATAATCTTGAACGATTTGTAATTTTTGCTCTTTTGTTAATGCCATTGTTGTTTCCTCCTTTTATTTTTTTCTTACCATAAACCTAGTAGTACGTTAGAGGAACGTAAAACAAAGTCTAGGCGCGTAATAATTATATCATAATGTATTTACATTTCAAGTGTTTTTAGATGTTTTTTAATATTTCTAACGAGTGAACTTTATCCTCATCAATTTTTTTAACTAAATCTTCTATTGATGCGAACTTTTCCTCGTTTCTTAGGCGTTTTACAAACTTCACTTCAATCGTTTTACCATATATATCTTGATTAAAATCAAAGATATGTGATTCAACACTAACATTTACCATACAATTTAATGTAGGATTATGTCCAATACTACTCATAGATTTATACCAAACACCATCTACTTTTGTCAGTGTTGTATATACACCTTTTTTTGGAATTAAATAATTAGTAGTATCAACATTTGCGGTTGGATAACCAATCATGCGACCTTTTTTTGCCCCATGAATAACTTCACCTTTAATTGAATAATAATCTCCTAATACGTCAATTACATTTTCTACTTGTCCTGAGTTTATTAAATCTCTAATATGTGTAGAACCAACTTTGAAGCCATCGAAAGTCACTTCTTTTACCACAACTGTATTAAAGTTATGTGAAGCTTTTAAAGTTTCGACATTACCTGAACCCCTAACACCAAACTTAAAATCAAAACCACAGACGATTGTATGAATACCACCTAAATAAAAGTTGATAAAATCCTCTGGAGATAAACTTGCTTTTTCCTTACTAAATTCAATAACATATAAATAATCCAAATCAAATTCTTTAAGAACTTCGATTTTCTTATTTAAAGGTGTTAAATACTTATAATCTAAATCAAACAAAACACTTTTTGGGTGAACATCAAAAGTGATAACACCTTTTTTAAGCCCCATTTGATTCCCTATTTCAATTGTTTTATTGATTAGTTGTTTATGAGCAGAGTGAACTCCATCAAAAAAACCAATAGCACATATACTATCTTTTTCAATTTTTACACCATTTAATTTAATAATTTCCATTGTAATCACCTTTTGTATAAAAGACATTCTCTGCAAGTAGTAAGTCTTTTTCTTTATCATATCGATAGATAGCTATTAAGTTATTATCTTTATCTATAACTCTAGCATAATCAGTTATTGAGTATTTATTATATAAACTCATACCTGATAGAACTCTCGATAATGTTTTTTCATTTATCATTATACTAGGAAAAATGCTTAATGCATCACTTAATGCGATTATTTTATGTTTACCAGCTCTTATATCATCTAATGTAAATGCATCTTTCACATTAAAGTTACCGGCTATTACTCTATGTAATGAGTAATTATAAGCAGGAACATTTAACTTTTTACCAATATCATAAGACAAAGTTCTTATATAAATCCCTTTAGAGGCATGAACATAATAATCAAAAATCTTATAGTTTTGATCTATATCTCTAAGAGGACTTGTTTGTCTGATTTCTTTTATATTTATGGTTCTTGAGGGGATATCATCAATGATGATTCCTTTTCTAGCATATTCATATAATCTTTTACCTTTGTATTTAATTGCTGAATACATAGGTGGAGTTTGAGTATAATCTCCAACAAAAGTTTTTAATACTGCTTCTATGTCTTTTATTTCCTCAGTAATTGGTTCATCTTTGATAACTTCACCACAATTATCAAGAGTGTCAGTCGTTTTTCCTAAATAGACACTAGCTTGATATGCTTTTTCATCGCTATTAAGAAACTTCATTATTTTTGTTCCTTTATTGACTCCAATAACAAGCAAACCAGTAGCATCTGGATCAAGTGTACCTGTATGACCAACTTTTTTTGTTTTTAATATACCTCTTAAGACACTTACAACATCATGTGATGTAAAATCTTTAGGTTTATTGACTAATAAAATACCATCCATATTATCACCAACTTGATTATACATTAAAGTAAAAAAAAAACCAAGATTTTATCTTGGTATTTTTTATAGACTTTTTACCCAATTAACTAAAGCTTCTTTAGGCATGAAACCAGCTCTTTGTCCAATTACTTCGCTATCTTTTAAAACGAATAAAGCAGGAATACCTTGTACTCCATATCTTTGTGCTAAAGAGATGTTTTCATCAACGTTTACTTTTACAACTTTAATATCCTCATTTTCAGCATCAATAGCTTCTAATACCGGACCAATCATTTTACAAGGACCGCACCAATCTGCATAGAAGTCTAAAACAATTAATCCTTCTTTAATTTTTTCATCAAAATCATTTACATCTGCGTAAATTACAGCCATTTTTTTCTCCTCCTTTAAAATACACACTTATTATACTAATTTACTATTTAGTATGCAATCATTTCGCGTGATTTTTATTAAAAATATGCTACTGTTACTCCGTTTCCACCTTCATTACCTTCACCATCACGATGAGATTTAACAAGTTTATTTGATGTTAAGTACTCTTTAACAAGCTTTCTTATAGTTAATGTACCATAACCATGAATGATAGTAGCAAAGGGGATATTGCCAATTAAACAGTCATCAATATACTTGTCTAATGCAATTAATGCTTCTTCATATCTCATACCTCTTAAATCCAGTTCAGTTTTAACATGTTTTTTTATTTTTGTGTTAATAGCTTTTTTAGTTTTTTTAGTCGATTTTTTCTTTAAAAACTGAAATTCTGATTCTTTATAAACTGATTGTAGTGAACCCATTTTTACAATCCACTTGTTACCTTTAGTTTTTTCTAGTAATTCTCCAGGGCGATTAAATTTTAAGACTGTAACAAAATCTCCTACTTCATAAATTATATTTTCGTTGTTCTCGATATTTGTTTGTTGCTCTCTAAGATTTTTAACTTTGTATTTTAGTTCTGCAATTTCATGAGCTTTCAAATCATCATCATCTAGTTTAGCTTGAAGCTCTTTTAGAAGTTCTTCTGCTTTAAATTTTGTTTCTTTTATTAGGGATGATTCTTCTAATATAATTTTTTCTTTTAGTTTTGATTCTTTTTCTCTTAATTTTTGAGTAAGTTCTTGGTTTTCTTTAACAATTGCTTTCTCAGAATCAATTAGTAACTCATATTCAGTTATTTTACCTTCTAATTGATTACCTTTAATTTCAAGCTTATTAATTAAATCAGTAACTTCACTTGCTTGAGTTAATATATTTGATTTAGCATCTTCAATTATTTCTTTAAATAGCCCTAGTCTCTCACTAATAAGTAGTGCATTTGATTTACCAGGTGTTCCAAGGATTAACTTATATGTTGGTGATAATGTATCAACATTAAACTCAACACTAGCGTTAACTATATTTTCTTTTTTATAAGCATAGGCTTTTAGTTCTGAATAATGAGTAGTGGCAATAATTTTAATATCAAACTTTGTTAAGTAATCTAGAATAGCAATCGCAAGACTTGCTCCTTCTTTTGGATCGGTACCACTACCTAGTTCATCTAATAGAATAAGTGAATTTGGAGTTATATCATTTAATATTTTTATGATATTTGTCATATGTGATGAAAACGTTGATAGAGATTGTTCAATTGATTGCTCATCACCAATGTCTGCGAAGATATTATCGAATATCATAATTTTACTTTCTTCTCTTACAGGAATTAATAAACCTGATTGAGTCATTATTGATAACAGCCCCATTGTTTTTAAAGTTACTGTTTTACCACCAGTATTTGGTCCTGTAATTAAAATTGCTTTTTCATTCTTTTCAAAAGTAATCATATTAGCAACAACTTCATCTTGATTTATTAGTGGATGTCTTGCTTTAATAAGATTAATTTCATTATCAGTGATTATAGGCATCGTACATTCGTATTTACTTGCGTATCTAGCTTTAGCAAATACTGTATCTAAAACACTAATAGTTTCAAAGTCTAGTTTTAATACTTCATAGTTCTCTGTTACTTCTAAACTTAAGTCTCTAAGTATTCTTTCTATTTCTTTTTCCTCATCAATTTTTAAGATGCTGATTTCATTGTTAATATCATTTATTACTGATGGTTCCATATAAACTGTTTCACCACTACTTGAATAATCAATGATTGTTCCTTTAAATTTGTTTTTATCACTTGTTTTAACTGGTAAAGTAAATCTACCATTTCTAAATGTGATAAACGATTCACTTAAACTATCTTTATCGCGATTTAGGATTAAGTTTAGTTTTTCAGTGATTCTTCTTTCTTTAATATTGATTTGGTTTCTAATTCTTGATAACTCACTTGAAGCATTTGAGTAAACTTCACCGCGCTCACTAATAACCATATTTATGTTATTCTTTAAATGTTTAGGAACCACAAGGTTATTAAAATATGGATTTAAGGACTCATCAACTATTTCATTTTCAATCGATTGGTCATAATATTTTACTAATGTAGATGTCCCATCAATTAAACCAATAATATCAATAAATTCATTTGGTCTTAATACTGAATATATTTTTGCTTTTTTAAGTGTCTCAGTTATATCTCTAATTCCACCAAAAGGAGCATCTAAATAGTTAGTTACTATTTTTAATGCGTGATTTGTTTCTTTTAATAAACGGTTAATTAATAAGGGATTATCAGTTGGTTCTATTTGTTTTATTAATTCTTTACCCTTATTAGTTTGACAAAAAGTTGTCAGTTCTTCTAATATTTTGTCAAATTCAAGTGCTTTTTTGTCAAAATGCATTTTATCACTCCTAATCCTTTATTATTTTATCAAATATTATGGTAAAATAATAGTAAAGGAGCGTGGTTTTTTGAACTTTGTGATGATTGTTGATAATATTGAATTAAAAAGGATCATGACTTTTTACAAAGATTACATTACTGAATCAAAAAATCCATCAGTAATATTCTCTGCGAAGACTGATTATATTAGTGTCACTGTATATAAAAGTTTAAAAGTTATGTTCCAAGGTAAAGATGCAAAAGAAGAATATGATATGTGGGCATTAATGTTTGGAAAAGATGTTGTTATTGACGAGATTGAACTTCCAGTAATAAAGAACGATTATTACCTTTCTTCAATTGGTAGTGATGAAGTCGGTACTGGTGATTTTTTTGGACCAATAACTGTATGCGCTGTTTATTTAAGTGAAGGTATGGTTGATTTCACAAAAAAATTAAAAATTGATGATTCAAAAAAGATTAAAGATGATACAATTTTAGAACTTGGTAAGGTAATCACTGAAAATTACCCTTACAGCCTTTTAACTCTTCACAATGAGTTATATAACGATTTAACTGATAAAGGCTATAACATGAACAAAATCAAGGCATACATGCATAATAAAGCTATCATTAACCTAACTAATAAGATTAATCTAAAACCAAAGGTTATTGTTGATGAGTTTGCGAATCAAAAACTATACTTTGGTTATTTGGTTGATGAGGATAATGTTTATAAGGATATAACTTTAAAACAAAAAGCTGAAAGTAAGTTTGCGAGTGTTGCAATGGGAAGTATTGTTGCCCGTTATGCTTTTTTAAAACATATGGATAAGTTAAGTGATGAAATTGATTTAGAGCTTTTAAAAGGAGCTTCTTCTAGTGTTGATTTACTTGCTGCTAGGATAATCAAATCAAAAGGGGAACCATTTTTAAGAAAGATAGCTAAACTTAATTTTAAGACCCTTGAAAAAGCTAGAGAATTAGCTAAAGAATAGTTGAAAAAGCTATTTAAGATGTTATAATATAATAGAAAAATGGAGGTATTAAAAATGAATAATAAATTAGAAAATGCAATAAACGATCAAATTAATTTCGAAATTGAATCTGCTCATATTTATTTAGCGATGCAAAGTTATATTTCAACTCTTGGATTAGAAGGTTTTGAAAACTGGATGGGTGTTCAATATCAAGAAGAATTATTCCATGCAAAAACAATGATTGCATACTTAAATGAACGTGGGGGAAGAGTAAACATAAGAGGATTTGCAGATCCTGAAAATGAATTTAAATCATTATTAGATGTTTTTGAAACATCTTTGGCTCATGAGTTAAAAGTTACTGCAAGAATTAATAACATAATGACAATTGCTCATGAAGTTAAAGATTATGCAGCAATTTCATTCTTCCAATGGTTTGTTGATGAACAAGTTGAAGAGGAAGATAGTTTTGGTAAAATGATTGATAAAATTAAATTAGTTAAAGATAGCGGTTTATATTTATTAGATAAAGAAGCTCAAGTTAGAGTTTTCACTGAACCAGTAGTTAAATAATTGTAATTAAAAACTGACCTTTAAATTTATTTATGGTCAGTTTTTTTCATATCTTTGTCATATAATTTATCAAATAAATGGTATAATATCATTTGAAAGAAGGTTTTAAGATGAATTTTAAATACTTAACAGGACTTGGTATACTTTTACCATTTACCTATTTAATCAATAATGTTGGTGAAAACCAAACAGTAATATTTATTTTTGGTATGGCGAGTTTAATCGTTATGATTTTACCAGCAATAATCCATGTTGTTTATAGTTATAAGAAATTTGAAATCAAAGGTAATAGTAAAAAAATTGAAATTTATATGTTAATGGTATTTTATATAGTAAGTTATTTATTACTATATATATCAATATTTGTAGCCTATCCATTTGATATAATTAGCAGTGTTTCAAGTGTCGTTACATTTGTTGGAGTTATTAATGCTTTAACACTTATTTCAGGACTATTATTTGTTGTTAAAAGTAAAATAATGACTGATGAAACAATGAATAACATAAGTTTTAAAAGAGCATTCACACCATTATTCTTAGGTTATTATCCGATTTTATTTGCTAACCTTTATGTTTTGTATAAATTAGTTGAAACAGCAGTATAAAAAAACCCACAAATGTGGGTTTTTATTTTGATAATTTATTTATTAAACGGATGATTTCATTAACAGATTTTTTAACTAAGTGATAAGAACGTTCCTTATCCATTGCCTCGTTAAGTGTTAATGGTTGATCTAAAATTGAAAACATTGATGTGACTCCATAATCGTGAGCATTGTAAGCCTCATCAGTTACACTACCAGCTAATGCAATAACTGTTTTATCATATTTTTTAGCTAGCTTTGCAACACCAATTGGAGCTTTACCCATAACTGTTTGAAAATCAAGTCTACCTTCTCCTGTAAATATTATGTCAGCATCTTTTATTAATGATTCTATCTCAAGTTTTTCAAATATAATGTCTACTCCTGGTTTTAATGTTGCATTTAAGAAAGCACTAAAACCTCCACCTAATCCTCCTGCTGCTCCAGCACCACTTAGGTTGTCGATTGATACACCATATTTATTGGTGATGACTTTGGCAAAAGATTTTAAGCCATTATCTAAATAGATGACATCTTCCTCAGTCGCACCTTTTTGAGGCCCATAAACATAGGCAGCTCCTCTAGGTCCGTAAAAAGGATTATCAACATCACAAGCAATTAAGAGCTTGCATTCGTCTAAGATTTTAAGTTTATTTGAATCATTAATTGATTTGATAAAAGGTAATGATTTACCAATTGCTGGTAACTCATTGTTATCTTGATCTAAAAACTGATAACCAAGAGCATTAAGCATTCCAATACCACCATCATTTGTTGCACTACCACCAATACCTATAATGAAGTTTCTACAACCTTTGATAATTGCATCTTTAATCATTTCACCTACACCATAAGTTGTTGTATTAAGCGGGTTTTGTAAGTGTTCAGGAACAAGAGGTAATCCAGATGAGCTTGCCATTTCAATAACGGCTGTATTATCTTTTAAAATACCGTACTCTGATGTAATGTTTTTAAATAATGGATCTTTAACATTAACTTCTACTAATGTTCCACCAAGACCATCTACTAATGTTTGATAAGTTCCTTCACCACCATCAGCAATCGGTGTTTTTTTTATGCAATAATCCAAAGAAACTTCTTTAATTCCTTGTTCAATTGCATTTGATAGTTCAATAGTTGATAACGATCCTTTAAAAGAATCAATTGCTATAAGTATATTCATGTCTAATCACCCTTTTAAAACTTTTTTGTTTATTTTTATAGGAATATAAATCCTAAAATTAATACGACTACTAATGTTACTATACCTTGAATCAATGTTGCCATTGTTTGCGTTTTATATGCTGTTTTAACATCCATACCTGTAAACTGAGCAACTACCCAGAAATATGAATCATTAGCATGTGAAACAGTCATTGCCCCAGCACCAATACTCATTACAGTTAATACCGCACCCATTGTTGAATCTAAACCAAGTGGTACTAATAAAGATGCCATAATAGCTGAAGTTGTAACTAATGCTGTAGTTGAAGAACCTTGTGCTGATTTTAATGCAGCAGCAATTATAAATGGAACTAATAATCCTAAGCTCATACTACTTAGTACATCACCTAAAACTAATGCAACTGGTGTAGCTTTAATAACTGCACCAAAAGCCCCACCTGCAGCAGTAATCAAAATGATTGGTCCCGCTTGTTTGATTCCTTCACCAATCCAACCTGTTAATGTTTCTTGGTTGAATGCTGGTAATAATCCTAAACTTATAAAGAATCCGATTAATAAAGCATTAACTGGTTTCCCTAAAGTTGCAAATAATGTATATACAAATCCTTCACCAAATGGATGAGTTGGGAATGTTGCTACTGTCCCAATTGCAATTAAAATAATAGGAATTAAGATTGGCGCAAATGCCATAAATGTTGATGGTAATTTCCCATATTTTTCATTCATTTCTGAGTCATCTAAATTTAAACCATTTTCAAAATCATTTTTGTTATCAATATCTTCTTGAATTTCAATTTTACCACCAATGTATTTAGCCCATGCATAACCAGCTAACATTGTGAAGATTGAAACAAAGATACCGACACCAATAACGTAACCTAATTTGTCTTCTAAACCTAAGTTACCTGCTGCAGCTATTGGTCCTGGTGTTGGTGGAACAAGTGTATGAGAAGCGTATAAACCTGTTGCAAGTGCAACACTCATCATTACAGCTGAAGCTTTAGTTTTTCTAGTAACCGATTTTCTTAATGAAGATAAAATAACGTACCCTGAGTCACAGAAAACTGGAATACTAACGATCCATCCAATTATACTCATCGCAAGACCTGGACGTTTAGGACCAACAACTCTTAAAATAGCATCTGCCATTTTAACTGCTGCTCCTGATTTTTCTAAAATTACCCCTATAACAGTACCAAGAACAATTACGATACCGATATATGCTAGGATTCCCCCAAATCCACCACGAATAATTCCTTCAATCCCAACCCAGTCGATAATTTTACCTTCATATTGTAACCAACCAAATGATTGCGGTATCGCAACTCCGATTGCTACAAAGAATGCTGCTAAAATTAAAACGATAAAAGGGTGTACTTTATATTTTGAAGTAGCTAATACTATTAAGATAATAGATACAACAAGTAATAAAGTTAAATAAAGTGCTTCCATTGTATTTCCTCCTATAATGTTTTTTTGTATTACAATTAACACGATATAGTACAATTATATGACAATTTAATCTAGATAACAGAGCTATGTTGTGTAAATTGTATTACAATATTGATTATAGCAAAACATGAAAGCGTATACAAGTATTTTTTTCCATAAAAATAAACCACTATAAATAGTGGTTACTTTTTAATGGCGTTAATTGTACGTTCTAAATGTCTAACACTGTATATTCTTGCTAAGTCACGATCTTTTTTGATAATAGCATCTAATATTTTTGTATGTTCAACTATTCTTTCCTCATTACCTATTGAATGATATTGGTCTTTAGACATTTTTTCAACGACATCCCAAACTATTTCATTAATATTATGAAGTAATCTGTTTTTGGCGAATTTAGAGATTGTCAAATGAAATTTACGATCTAAGATGAAAAAATCCTCGGTTTCTTTAAAATCTTCCATTTCTTGTAATAATGTTTTTAAAATATTTATTCCTTCTTCACTGACGTTGTTTAAACAAAGTTCAATGCTAAGAGCATCTAATGCTTGTCTTAATTCTAACATTTCTAGATAATTAATATTATGGATGAATGTAGGTGTTAACACTTTTAAGAAGTTGTCTTGTTTATTTGATGCAACGTATGTTCCACCAAATTTTTCCTTATGTAATAAACCAATCGCTGTTAGTCTTTCAATGCCGCTTCTAACACTTACGCGGCTTACTGAGAGTAAGTCACATAATTTTTGTTCAGAAGGTATTTTCTCGCCTGGTTTTAACTCTTCAAGCATAATCTTTTGTTCAATATAGTCATAGACAATCTGACTTTTACCTTTTGTCATACAATCACCTCATTTGTATTATATCATATTATTGATGAAGACTTTTTTATTTTCTGTAATCAGTTTTTTTGATTTGATATAGTTTACTTAAATTACTAGTTTTGCTTGATATAAAGTCTTTTACAAACCTAAATCCAGATTTTTCAATAACTCTTTTACTGCTTGTGTTTTTTGCATCATGGGTAATGATAATTGATTCAAGTTCTAAATAATTAAATCCAAAATCAATTAAGGCTTTAGAGCATAATGTCATATACCCTTTGTTCCAATATTTACGATTAATCACATAACCGATTTCACCTTGTTTTAAATCCCAATCAATTGTATGAAAGTCACAAGTTCCGATCATTTTATTGTTCGCCTTATACACTATTGCATATGCAGAAGGCAATAATCTACTAGGTCTTGATAAAAATACGTTCTTAACAGAATTTATTGCATCATCTATTTCATCATATTTCCATGTTAGGGTTTTAGTTACATATGGATCATTTCCATATTCAAACATATCTTTATAATCTTCATATTCAACAGCTCTTAAATATATTTCTCCAAGATCTATTGTCGGAATGTTGGTTAGTTTTTCTAGTTCAATCATACTTACCTCCTAAAAACTTATTTTTTAATTTAGTTATTAGCTTTATTATATCAAAAAAGCGGATTTATCTCCGCTTTTATTTATATTATTTACTGCGCCAAATTACAAATGGGTTTCCTTTAAAAGGGTTAAATTTTGGTTGAGTTATTAATTCAACATCCCCATAATCTTCTTTTACTAAAAATCTTGTGTTATATGTTTTCGGAAAGTTTTTATCATATACAACATATAGATATACATCATCAAGTGGTATATCTAGTTCAATATCTTGTCCGTTTTTTAGGATTCCTACTTTTTTTAAACTAATATCTTCAAGTAATAAATCCTTTATTTGATCATCTTGAATATAAATATGACTTTTCATTATTGATGCAACTATTTATTTTTTTCTTTTAAATTTTAGTTTTCTCATTTTTTCAACTCCCTTTAATTTATTTTATAATAAATATAAGTTTGTTTAGAAAACTAATTCTATAGATTTTGGTATTTAAACGATAATTTCAATAATTTTTGTTGCTTCTACTGCTGTTCCATCAATAAATAACAGATGGTTATTAATGTCAATAAGCGAAATTACTCCTTTAACACGTTTTAAAAGTCCTGATTCATAGATTATTAGTGTAACTGCATATTTGTTAATATATGATTCTTCTAATTTATAGTTTAATTCATTATATTGATCTTCACTTAAAACTGGTTTTTCTCTAAGTTCTTTTCCGTCTAACATTGCTTTTAGGTAATCGCTATGTTCAAGTAATGCGTTAAATGGAACCCATTTCATCATTTTACGATCAACATATTGATAGTTATCCATTATGTCCACCTACCATCGTGTTCCTGTCTATGACTGTTGATTTTTTTAAAAGTGATGTGGATCTTAAACAAGCATTTTTACCAAATCTATACTTGAGATTATCCATAGCTGAATGTAGTTTATAGTCTTTAACTACATTAGTCATGTCTTTAAATAAATTCATTTGTACAAAATAATTACTTACTAAATTAGCTACTCTTATTGATACTTTCCTGATTGGTAGATCTTCATAGTACTGATCAAATAAATCAAGGCATGTATTATATATTTCTGATTCGTTATTTGTTGGGAATGTTAAAGTTATTTGGCGATTAAACCCGCCACCATGTTCTTTTGAATAACTTACTCCCAGGTTTATTGTGTATCCTTTTTGATCAACTTCTCGTAATCTTTTTGTAACTTCATCAGTCATTTCCCTAATAATGACATCAATTTCATCTTTGTAATAATCTCTAAACAGAGTTTGCCCCATTCCGACACTTTTAGTCTTTGGTTTATAAACGAGTTTTTCATTGATAATTGACATATCAATTCCGTGTGCATGATAATAAAGTTCAGCACCCATAACTCCCCAGTATTTAACAAGCTTTTGAAGAGGGTAATTAGCAATATCACCAATTTTGTATAAACCAAGGCGGTTTAAGTTACGTTCCATATTTCGACCAATACCCCACATTTTTGAAAGGGGTGTAATTTCCCAAAGTTTAGTCTGTACATCATCATAATCCCATTTAGCGATAAAATTGGGCGATTTTTTACTTTCAACGTCTAGCGCGATTTTACTTAATAACAGATTAGGTCCAATTCCACAAGTTGCTGGTAATTTTGTAGTTTCATAAATATCAGATAAGATAAGTTGTGCCATTTGATAGTCAGTCATATCATAGTATTTTAAATAACTAGTCAAGTCCAAAAAAGCTTCATCTACACTATAAATATGTAAATCTTCCATAGCGACATACTTCAAATAAACCTCAATGATTTTAGTTGAGTACTCTAGATACTTTTTCATTCTTGGTTTAGCATATATTATTTTGCCATCTGTCGGCAATTCAAAGACACGGCAACGACTCTTTACACCTAGACTTTTAAGGTATGGTGTAATCGCTAAAACTACACTCCCATTACTTCTAGACTTGTCAGCCACTACTAGTGGTGTTGAAAAAGGATCAAGGCCACGAAGTACGCATTCTACTGATGCGTAAAAGCTCTTTAAATCAATGCATATAATGTTTTTATGTAGTTTAAAGTTTTCCATTTTCAATCACCTCTTTTCTTTATCTTACTCTAATTATAGTCGATTTTTTAAAACATTCAAGTGGTGATTTTTGACCACTTCTATTAAAGTATACTCCCGCTTAAGTAATCCATAGTTTTAAATTTTTTTCAAATAAAAAAAGGAATAATTTTATTCCTTTTTAAAGATATTAAAGTTTGTCATTGTTTGATCAAGTTTACAATCAATACCTGAATTATATGATAGGTTTATGAAGACTTTTGATAATTCTTCATGGTTTTCATCATTAAGGTATTTATCAACCTGGTCAACTAAGTAAATGCCACGATTAATTGCGTCCTCATAAAGTTCATCTACTGATTTTGTAGATTTCTCATTCGTGATTGGATGATACCATGTCTGATTGTTTTTATTTAGATAATCAACATTCTTGATTCGATTAAAAAATGTTAAATCACGTAAATTTAAATCCATTTTAATAAATAAATCTAAAAATTTATAGATTATTGTTTTAATTCCAAATCTATCTTTAATCAAATATTTAACATTAAAGTACATTGCTTTTAATGAGTTATCAAAGACTATATCACCTTCATCAAAGTTGTATACTTCTTTTAGTGAATGTTTATACATTTTACTAACGTCTGGACTAATAACTTCTAAAGGCATTTCAATTTTAGTTAGATTATATTTGCGAGGCGATATTTTTTTATCTCGCTTAATTAAGTAAGCATCAATTCCTCTTTCAAAATTAAAATGATATCCACGATACTGATTATAAATAGGGTCGTTTTTAACATAAAATCCAACTTTGTGATAAACATAAGGGTGAATCACAGTATCTGCAGCATAGTGTGCGATAAAGCCAATAGTATAATCATATAAATCTTCTGTATAATTATCTTTTAAATACTTTAACATACTTATAAAAAAATCTTGTGTTTTTGTGTCATGCATGCGATCTGCGATTTCACGGTAATGCTTAGCCTCTTTACTAAAATTATTGTAGTAAATAGGATCTGGACCCTGAGCACCAACCGCGAGGATTCTTTTATCAACGGTTTTATTCATTTTTTTCACAATTTCAAAAGCTATTTTTGAATGAGTGTATAAATCAGGCATTTCTCAGTTCTTCTAGTTTAGCATTAAAAAACTCGGGAATTTCTGAATCAAATTCAATATATTCTTTTGTTGATGGATGAATAAAACCAAGGGTTTTAGCATGAAGGTATTGACCATGAGTTGTATCTGTTTTTTTACGCCCATATTTTTTGTCTCCTACTATAGGAAACCCAATATAGTTTAAGTGAACTCTGATTTGATGGGTTCTTCCAGTTTCTAAAACACATTCAATTAAAGTATAATGTTCAAATCTTTCAAGTACTTTGAAATTAGTAACAGCTTCTTTACCATTATCAACAACCGCCATTTTCTGGCGATTTTTTTTATCTCTACCAATAGGAGCATTCACTTTCCCTAAGTTGTGAGGAATAACACCTTCAACTAAAGCAAGGTATTCCCTTTTTACAGTTTTTTCTCGTAATTGGTTACCAATAATCTCAAGTGCCTCGTTGTTTTTAGCAACAACTAAAAGACCACTTGTTTCCTTATCAATTCTATGAACAATTCCTGGTCTAATCTCACCTTTTATAGCTTTAAAATCTTTTACATGAAACATTAAAGCATTTACTAATGTTCCTGTATAGTTTCCTATAGCTGGGTGAACTACCATATCATAGTTTTTGTTTACTATTACTAAGTCCTCATCCTCATAAACAATGTCTAGAGGAATATCTTCTGCTTCTAAAGTTATTTCTTCTGCTTCTGGGATATCGATTGTTATTAAATCGTTTTCTTTTACTTTATAGTTTGGTTTAACTGATTCACCATTCACCAAGATAGCCCCTAGAGCTAAATAATGTTGAACATTACTTCTTGATAATTCTTCAAATTCAGATGAAACCACTTTGTCGATTCTTAATCTTTGATGAATACTAGTTGCTAAGAGACTTTTTTCGTTTTCCATCTAATATCAACACATCTATTGCAAACATTGCCACACCGACAGTTAAACACATATCAGCAAAGTTAAATATTGCAAAATCAAATCCAAAAATGTAAAAGTTTAAGAAGTCGACAACTTCTTTAAAAATAAGACGATCTATAAAGTTTCCAATTCCACCAGCAATTAATAAAATAATACTGATTGAATAGAATTTTTTATTTGTAAAATCAGCATCTTTAAGTAAATAATAAAAGAACCCTAAAGCTGCGATTGTCACTAAATAAAATGTTACCATCTGTTGTTGCATTATACCCCATAATGCTCCAGAATTACGATGACTAGAAATGTAAAAGAAGTCTTTTATAACTTCTATTGATTGTCCTTCATCCATTGTTCTAACAATTAAATATTTTGTTAGTTGATCAATAACGATTAGTATCACTATTGTAACTAATGAGTAAATAATAGTCTTTTTGTTCATATTTTCACCTCTTGTTATATAAATAAGTATACTAAGTGAGTTAATAAGGCTAATAGTAATGGTGTTACTATTATATCAATTTTTTTAATATACAGTATTGTTTCTTTTAATGATTGATTATAACTTAATAATGCTTCATAAGATATATGAACCGCATACATCGTTGCGATAAACACAACTATTGATGTGATTTCAATAATAACTACATGATTAAGATAAAATATAGTAATTACGTTTCCAGCAAGCAAAGCAATTAAAACTAATTCGAGTATTAAGATAATAGAACCAGCTAAGATACTTTTTAATAATTCCTTTATTGTATAGACTTCACTAAGTTCTTTTAACGCTTTTAAAAACATTAGTTCACCCCCATCAAATAATCAAGTGCTTCTTCTAAAGTGCTAACACCTACTACAACCATATCTGTATCTAGTTGGTTATAAGTAAGAAGTGCTTCAATATAGTTATCATCTTGTTCATCACTTAGGTGAGGAACAAAAAAAACATCAATATTATTTTTAGAAGCGGTAATTATTTTTTGTTTAACGCCACCAATAGGACCAACATTTCCAAATATATCAATTGTTCCAGTACCACCAATTAATAAATCATTATCAAGAAAATCTGCGCCAAGTAGATCAATTAAATAAAGTGTTTGAAGTAAGCCACCACTAGGTCCCATAACTGCATTACTTGATATATCATAATCATATTCATGAGTTATAATCTTTGTGATTGAATCAACATAGATACCAAAACTACAGCGATCATTATGTTCTCTTTTTTCTAGTATAAGCGTTTTTTCATTCGAGTCCTCATCAATTACAACAAATGTGCTTTCTGTATTACAAGGAGCAATCTCAATTGCATTATAGATATCTGTGGACCCATTAACACTTGTTATTTCATCACCAATCTTTAAATTGTCATTAGTTATATAATTATAAGTTAAATATACAATATTCTTTTCAATTGATGTATATTCAAGTGATAAATAATTAGAAGCATTTAGAATTGCTTTATTAATTGAATCTTCCTTCATCAAATAGCCCATCGAATAACGATCAAGTATTTTTGTATCTTGGTAATATGTCGACATTCTTGATAAGGTAACATCTTTGTTTAGCCTTGATAATAATACCATTAAAGGGGTTGCATTATCAAATGAAAAAACAGATGTTGTATAATATTTGTTGTTTAAGTCAGTTTGATACTCAAAATCAATGAAATTTTGAACGGGATTCATTTCTCCAGGTCCAATTGTTGTATTGTTTGTAGGGATAACTGATAATAAGATTAACCCAATGTAAGGAATCAGCAATATTAAAAATACTCGTTTTCTTTTTAAGAATACTTCCTTCATTATTTAATACAAATTTCCATTTTTTCCATTTGACGATATGTAACTTTGGCGCTGTCAAACATCTTTCTACTTGCCACAAATGACTCGCGTTCATGATACTTGTCCTCAAGATAAACTACTTCTTTAATCCCTGATTGGATAATTAGCTTAGCACATTCATTACACGGGAATAATGTTACATAAAGTGATGAATCATGAAGTGGAACTGTCGCATTTAATATCGCATTAGGTTCTGCGTGAACAACATATGGATATTTATTATCTAAAAACCCGCCACCACTAGTCCAAGGGAATGTATCATCATCAACACCTCTTGGGAAACCATTATAACCAATTCCAACAATTCTCTTATCACTATTTACAATGCATGCTCCTACTTGTGTAACTGGATCTTTACTTCTCATACTTGAAAGGATAGCAACACCCATAAAGTATTGGTCCCATTTAATATAATCAGTACGTTTCATAGAATCACCCCTTTTTATAGATATTTACTGATATTTGCAGCTAATAAGCAGTTATTATAAACTAACTTAATATTTGATTCTAAAGACTTACCTTTTGTAATGTCTTTTATTTTTGATAAAAGGTAAGGCGTTGTATTTTTCCCTTTTATTCCTAGTTTATCCATTTCAATTATTGCTTCATTAATCGCTTGATCAATAACTGCTTTATCCATTGAGTATTCAACTGGAATTGGATTAGCAACCATCATACCTCCGCGCATATTTAACTCTAATTTAGTTTTAAAAACATCAGCTATCCCTTTAGGAGTTCCAATATTAAAATTAACTTTAAAATCAGATTCTCTAGAATAAAAAGCCGGTAAAATATCTGTTTGGTACCCTACTACTTCAACACCTTTTGTTTCTAGATACTCCATTGTTAATCCTAAATCTAAAATGCTTTTAGCACCAGCACTAACAACTATAACATTAGTTTCAGCAAGTTCTTCTAAATCAGCTGAAATATCAAATGTTTCTGTAGCTCCACGGTGAACTCCACCGATTCCTCCTGTTGCGAAAACTTTAATTCCCGCTAAAGCAGCAACAAACATTGTAGCAGCAACAGTCGTTGCTCCATCAATTTTATTGGCGATGTTGTAAGCTATATCTCTTCTTGAAGTTTTATGAACTTCAAGTCCTTTTTTTCCTAAGTATGTAATTTCCTCAACAGTTAACCCAACTTTTAACTTTCCATTAATTAAAGCTATAGTAGCTGGTACTGCACCATTTTCCTCAATAATTTTTTCACAGTTAAGCGCTGTTTCAACATTTTTTGGAAATGGCATACCGTGACTAATGATAGTTGATTCTAGGGCTACTATTGGTAAGTTTTTTTCTAGTGCGTTTTTTACTTTATCACTAATTTCTAAATAATTCTTCATATGTTTCTTCCACCTTTTTTATAGATAAATCTTTATTAGTTGAATCGTTTGAATCTAATGTAATATAGGCAACTATATTACCATATTGTAAAGCGTGTAAAGTGTCTTTATTAATAATTATGTCATGAATAAACCCGGCAAAAAAACCATCGCCTGCTCCACTTGCATTAACAATGTTTTCTTTGATTAGGGGTTGATATAAAATTTTCTCATGATCACTTACAACTAAACAGTTTTGCTCTTTATCAGTTATAACAACATTTTTAATGCCTGCTCGTTGTAAGTCGACAATTTGCTCATCAATTGTTTCCTTATCAGTTAATACATTAAGCTCAAGTTTATTAACTTTTAAGTAAGTAATTAAATTAGTCAGTTTTTGAAGTTTAATTGCTTTTGATGCACTAACAGCGTCAATATATGTATTTTTGTAGTTATATGTTTTTAGTAAATATTCAATTACTTCTTGATCGAGATTATTATCAATTACAATGTCTTTAAAACCATCAATATAGTCATGAAGAGTTCTTAAATAAGTAATTGATAGATCTTTTAAGATATCCATATCATTTAACCCTAAAAACAAATCATTTTTTTGATCCATGATCCCCATATAAATAGAATTTGATTTATTTGAAAGTGTTAAAGATTTTTTGTAATTAATTTTTGTATTATCTAAAAATGTTTTAGCAATCATGCTAAAATAATCATCACCAAAAACAGTGATAAAATGGACATCATTATTTAATCTACTTAGATTAAGAGCAATGTTTTGACCGACTCCACCTTGGGCAAGATGAATACTCGTTTTATTAGAATCATGAAGTGTATATTCTGTTTTTGATTTTGCGTAAATATCAATGTTTTGTGCGCCAATTACAAGTATTTTACTCAACGTTTTTATATGAATCTAGTTTTATATGGCAATAACCGTTTTTATTTTTTTCAAGATAATCTTGATGATAATCTTCTGCCTTATAAAACTCTAAATTCGTATCTAGTTCGATAACGATTGGTTTAGAGTACTCTTTTTGTCTTACATTGATATAGTTTTTAATGAATGGTAAGTCCTCTAAAGTGTAATTATAGATACCACTGCGATATTGAATTCCAATATCAGGACCTTGTTTGTTAATAGATGTCGGATCAATAATATTAAAAAAGTGATCCATAAGTTTTTTTAGTGAGATAATCTCAGGGGCATACTCGATATAAACCGCTTCAGCGTGTCCAGAATGATTACAAACCTCATCGTAAGTTGTCATTCCTTTTGCACCAATATATCCAGTTTCAGTGTCACTAACACCATCTAACTGTTTAAAATAAGCTTCCACTCCCCAAAAACATCCACCAGCTAATACTATTGTTTTCATAATTTTACCTCGCTTAATAAAGTATTTATTGCATAACTTGCCGCCAAAAGTCCTGCACTTGATGGAACAAAACTGTTTGAAGGAAGTCCTTCTTCTTTAATAAATGTTTTATCACTAGTTTCTTTACTATAAACAACTGGTACTTTACCATATATTCGTTCTTTTTTTAGTTTTAGTCGGATAACTTTAGCAATCTTATCATATGTTGTATCCTTAATATCAGCAATTTCTAATAGTTCAGGATGCATTTTATTTGCTTGACCCATCGATGAAATAAAGGGAATATTTCTTGATAAACACTCTTTAATTATATCAATTTTAAAAGTGATTGTATCAATACAATCAATAACAAAATCAATTTGATTATCCCATATTTGATCCTTAGTTTCAAAATTATAGAATTGATGATAAGTTGTTACTACGGCATTTTTATTAATATCTAATATTCTTTCTTTCATTAGTTCCACTTTTGATTTTCCAATAGTTGAATGCAGTGCAATCAATTGACGATTAATATTAGTAATATCTACAACATCTTTATCGACAATGATAATATTGTTAATACCACTCCTAGCAATTGCTTCACATGCAAAACTACCAACTCCACCCATGCCTAAAATAAGAATTGATTTAGTTTTTAAAATATTAAATTTTTCCTCTTCAAATAATTTTATTGTTCTTTCAAACTCCATTATATTCACCTTGTAAAAATGACTACCTTAAGTAGCCATTTATTTTTTTAATAAATCAACATTAAAATATCGATCACCTATAATAAACATTATTAAGTAACTAAATACAAATAATGGAATCATAATGTGAGGTATATAGATAATGTCGCCACCTAAATATAGATATAAAACATTTATCCCTAAAACACCAAGAGAAACAGTAACTAATAAGATATTAAATTCTCTATGATAAGTTGGTTTTAGTTTACGCTCTAATTTATCTCGGTTAATTAATATTAGTAATGAACCTATTATAAAGAAAATTAGTCCAAGTCCATCAGCAATTAAGATTATACGGTTAGTTGAAGCAAATACTTGTAAATCAAAGATATAACTTACAACTAAGACTGAGGGAATAATTAAGAAACTGGCTGTGTAAAACAAAATTAAATATATTTGAAATAAATTATATACTTTTTTTCTTTTCACTTAGGTGGTTACCTTAACAATTTCTTCTTTTCTTATTTCCCTTTGCTCTTTATAGAAGTGAATAAGCACTTTTATAGTCGCAGCCATTGGTGATGCAAAGATAACTCCTAATGTTCCAAACAAACTACCAAAGAATAGTATGGAAACAATGATAATTATCGGATGAATTTCAAGTTGTTTACCCATGATAAGAGGTTGGAAGATATTACCTTCTACAAACTGTAGTATAACATTTACTCCGACTACAATTATTGGATTTGGTCCTGAGTCCTTTGTGATAACTGCATATGCAACAACTGGTATCATTGCGATAATAGCTCCAAAGTAAGGGATAATATTAGTAACCCCAACAATAATCCCAAATATGAAGAAATATTTCAATCCGATTATTTTATATAATATTGTAGCTGCTATTCCGATTGCAAGCATCAAAAATAATTGCCCTCGAATATAAGCTCCAACAGTTTGATTTAATCTAGAACCAAGTTCACTTGATTGTTTTTCATATTTTAAAGGAACAATCGAGCGTAATGAATCATTTATTAACTCATAATCTAGTAAATAGAATATTAATAAGATTGGTAAGATGAACAATACAGTAACAAGATTCATAAATGTTGAAGGTAACGAGCTTGTTAGATTATCTACTAATCCACTAATTGTATCTTCAACTATTGTTGAATTATTAACTGTACCTACAATCCAATCGTAGATATCTGTACCTAAGATAAAGTCAGCTCTAAAATCTGTTTGGAAATAAGCTGCTATATTAGGATAATCATTTTCAAAGAATTGTTGGACTTGATCTATAAAGAATGGCGCTAAATATCTTAAAGCTAATAAAGCTAAAACAGCTGTAACTAAGTATACAATTGTTACGCTTAAGTACCTTGGTCCAATTCCTCTTCTTTCGAGTAATCTGATAATCGGATAAACGATCAACGATATTAACCAAGCTAAAGATACTGGCACTAATACTGTTTTAATCGCATTTGTGATAGTACTCCATAAATCACTAAATTGTGATGCCATAAATAAAACGGCTAGAAATAGAAGTATTATTACTAGTACTTTTATTGTTTTGTGTAAAAACTTATCAGATAGAAATTTATTTTTATCATCCATCAAATCACATCCTTTATCTCCTTAATTATAACATAATATATATTATTTTATAATTATATTTATTCTACTGTTTTTATATATAATTCATCAAGTTGTTCGTTATCAACTTTACTTGGTGCACTTGTTAATAAACATTGAGCACTATTTGTTTTTGGGAATGCAACAACGTCACGGATGTTTTCAGTATGAACTAACAACATAACTAGACGATCTAGCCCAAATGCGATCCCACCATGTGGAGGTGTCCCATATTTTAAAGCTTCTAATAAGAACCCGAACTTTTGTTGTTGTTCTTCTTTTGAGATACCTAAAATATCAAATACTTTATTTTGAATTTCTTCTTGGTGGATACGAATACTTCCACCTCCAAGTTCTTGACCTTGAACAACTAGGTCATAACAGTAAGCTAATGCTTTCGCAGGGTCTTTATCAAGCAAATCTAAATGCTCTTTTTGGACTGTTGTAAATGGGTGATGCAAAGAATAATAACGCCCTTGTTCTTCTCTATATTCAAACATAGGCCAGTCGATTACCCAAAGAAAATCATATGTTTCACTATCATACATTTTATGTGTTTTGGCAATATGACGTCTTAATTGCCCTAAAACATTATTTACCATATCAAGTTCTCCAGAAACAATTAGAACTAAATCATTTTCATTGATTTCCATTTGATTAATTATACTTTCATTTGCATCTTCTGTTAAGAATTTAGCAATTGAACCACTTAATATACCCTCGTTATATTTCAAGTAAGCCAATCCTTTTGCCTTAAACTTTTTAGCAAAATCAGTTAGTTTATCTAATTTTTTACGAGAATACTCAGCAGCTAAGTTTGGAACTTTAATTGCTTTAACAACGTTTTTAGCATCTAGAGCATCATGAAAAACACTAAAAGTTGTTTTTTTAGCAAAATCAGTAATATCTTCTAAATACATTTCATATCTTGTATCTGGCTTATCACTACCATACTTATTCATTGCTACTTCATATGTAATTCTCGGGAATTTTTCAGTTAGTTCAACACCTTTAACTGTTGACATAACATGTTTAATCATTTTTTCACTTACTTCTAATATTTGCTCTTGATCCATAAATGAAGTTTCGATATCTATTTGTGTAAACTCAGGTTGACGATCACTTCTTAAATCTTCATCTCTAAAGCACTTAGCGATTTGATAATATTTTTCAAATCCCGATACCATTAACAGTTGTTTAAATATTTGTGGTGATTGTGGTAATGCGTAAAATTCACCTTGATTAATGCGTGAAGGTACTAGATAATCTCTTGCTCCTTCAGGTGTTGATTTAGTTAAAATTGGAGTTTCAAATTCTAAGAAATCTTCACTATTTAAGAATTCTCTAACTGCTGTAGTAACTTTATGTCTTGTTATAAAGTTTTTTTGAAGAATAGGTCTTCTTAAGTCTAAATATCGATATCTAAGTCTTGTTTCCTCTAAAGCATCAGTCTCATCAGCAATGATAAGAGGTGTTTGTTTAGCTTTGTTTAGAATATTTAACTCTAGAACCTCAACCTCTATTTCACCAGTTGGAATTTGATTATTTTTACTGCTTCTTTCAATTACTTTACCAGTAATTTCCAGAACATATTCGCTTTTAATTTCTAAAGTTTTTTCTTGAAGTGGTGATTCAGGATTAAAAGCAAGTTGTGTGATTCCATAACGGTCTCTAAGGTCGATAAACACAAGACCACCAAGGTCTCGTTTTTTCGATACCCAACCTTTTAAAGTAACCATTTCATTGATATTGTTAATTCTTAGTTCACCATTATTATGAGTTCTTTTCATTGTTATTCTCCTCCGCAAGTATCACATGAATCTTCTTCACCGCAACTACTACAAGATGATGGAGCTGGTTTCATTAACTCAGCAACAATATAGTTGTATAGTTGGTGTTTATCAATTGTAACTTCTGTATTATTTTGTTTATCTTTAAGATTAATTTTACCTTCAAGTTTTTCATTTTCACCATATATTGCGATAAATCGAGCATTGTTTATTTCTGATTGTTTAAATTGCTGCTTCAAGTTTTTGTTGTTCAAATCAGTCTCAGTAATAAGTCCACCCATACGACAACGATTTGTCATTTGCATAACATCTTCCTTAACTGAATCTCCTAATCCGATAATAAATAAATGTGTATAATCAATATCACCTTGATATTCAAGAGCTTCAAGTACTAGTAATAATCGTTCGAATCCGAACGCAAAACCTACTGCAGGAGTTGCTGGTCCTGATAAATCACTTACTAAGTTATTATATCTACCACCACCACAAATAGTGTTTTGAGCTCCTAAATTAGCTATGGATGTTTTAATTTCAAATACTGTATTTGTATAATAATCTAGACCTCTTACAAGATTTTTATCAACTACATAATCAACTTTCATTACATCTAAGAAGGCTAAAACAGATTCAAAGTGCGTTTTGTCTTCATTTGTTAAATAATCGATTGTACTAGGTGCATTTAATAATAACTCGTTTTCTTGATCAACTTTGCAATCTAGGATTCTAAGTGGGTTATTTTGATATCTTGTTTGACAATCACCACATAAATTATTAATTCCTGGAGCAAGATGTTTAACTAATGCTTCACGATAAAGCATTTTACTTTCTTTACCACCTAAGGAATTAATGTGAACTGTTACATCATTAATTTTCAAGGATTTTAGAATACTAACAGCATAACTAATAACTTCAGCATCAGCCATCGGTGAGTTACTTCCAAACATTTCTGCTCCAAATTGAGAGAATTGGCGGTAACGCCCTTTTTGTGGTCTTTCATATCTAAATATTGGTCCCATGTAATACATTTTTGAAATACTAGATGCTTCTGCATATATTTTATTCTCAATGTAGCTTCTAACTACACCAGCAGTACCCTCAGGTCGTAATGTAATTGATCTATTACCACGATCTAAAAAGTCATATGTCTCTTTCGAAACGATATCGCTAGAATCGCCTACTGAGCGATGAAATAGTTCAGTTTTTTCAAAGATTGGTGTTCTAATTTCTTTGTAGTTAAATAGTTTTGAAACGTTTCTAATAGCTCTTTCTACAGCTATCCATTTTGCAGTATCTTTTGGTAGTAAATCATAAGTTCCTTTTACTTTTTGATACATAATATCACTCCTTTTTTTATAAAAAAATCGCCCTTAATCTAAGGGCGAATTATCCGCGGTACCACCTTAGTTCTAGAAATCTAGCACTAGCCTTTAACGCAGGAAACGTCTTTTTCTACTAATTTTCAAAAAAGCCCTCAAAAGTGTCTTCTGATTCATATATTTTAGATACTTCCACCTAGTGTATCTTTCTCTAGTAAAACAATTAAAATCATACTATTCTTTTTCGTAGGTTTACAATAGTGATTATATAACTAAATTAGCGTCTAGTCAATAAATAAGTCCTTTTTAAAGTCTTTAACCCAATCTAGATATCCATTATGGTAATCATCATCAGTTAATGATGAAACTACTTCATCTAAAACTTCATTTGCGTAATTCATAAATTTATTTCGCATATATCCTTCTTCTTTAAATCCAAGCTTTTTACAAACCGCTTTTGAACGTTCGTTAAATGGAAAATAGCCATATGTTAAACGTTTAAGACAAAGGATTTCAAATGCATAAATAATTAGTGCTTTTGAAGCTTCTGTTATAATTCCTTGGTTCCAGTAGTTAGGGTTTAATACAAAACCGATTTCACCTTTAAATACACGATAGGTATGAACTTCAATTGTTCCGATAACTTTATTATGTTCCTTATGAACAATTGCATATATTCCTGGTTGTCCATAATCTCTTTTTTTGATTGCATACCTAACAAATTCAAAAGTTTCTTCGATGTCTTCGTGCGGTTTCCATCCAGCATTAGGTCCAACTTGAGGGTCCTTAGCATATTCAAAAACATCAGCAACATCATCTAGAGTTATTGGTCTTAAAAGTAATCTTTTTGTATGAAGATTTGGCAAGCTAACTCTTTGCATTGTCTATATCCTCCAAGATTATTGTTACGGGTCCATCATTTATTAGTTCGATTTCCATATGCGCTCCAAATTCACCCGCAAGAGTGTTAATTTTATACTCAGACTCTAAAATATTATTAAACTGATGATATAGTTTTTTAGCTAATATCGGCTCTAAAGCATCGGTAAATCCAGGACGATTACCTTTTTTTGTTGATGCGTATAATGTAAACTGTGATATTGAAAGGATTTCACCATTAACATCCATCACAGATTTGTTTAATTTTTGTTCTTCATCTTCAAAAATTCTCATGTTTGCGATTTTTTTTGCGTGGTATTTTATATTATCAATATTATCTCCATGTGTTAACCCAACAAATAATAATAATCCATTTTTTATGCTTGAAATAACTTTTCCATCAACTTTACATGAAGCGTTTGTTACTCTTTGGATTACGACTTTCATTATTTCATCAGCCTCTCAATAGAATAGATACTATTTATTTTCTTTAAATTTAGAATTATATTCTCAAGTTCCTCTTTATTGTGAACTTCTAATTTAATCTTAATTACGCCTTCTTCTCGTTTGTTAGTTGAAGCTGCTACTTGTAGAACCTTACCTCTAGTTGATGTAATTGAGTTTATAATTTCAGCAAGAACATTATCTCGATTAGAGACAATCAATTTGATATTTACAGGATATGTTTTCTTTTTATCATTACCCCATAAAACATCAATGTAGCGGTTTTTATCTAATTTTTGTAAGTTATTACATCTAGTCCTATGGACAGCAATACCTACACCCTTAGATATATAACCAGTAATACGATCACCAGGTATTGGTGAACAACAATTAGATAGTTTTATTGATGGATTATCTAATCCTTCAACAACAACATTGCTATCTGATTTTTTATCAATATAGACATTTCTGTTTATAGCTTCAATTAAATCATTATCTGAAGTTTTTTCTTCACCAAGAAGCCAGTTAACCGCACTGTTAGGACTTATTGTGTTTTTACCAATCTCGAAGTATAAATCCTCTACAGTTTTAGCTCCTTTTTGGTTAAACAACTCATCAATTATTTCATCAGTTAGATTAATAGTGACATTTCTTTGTTGTATTACTTTTAAATAATCTTCTTTACCCATTTCGATTAAAACATCACGTCTTTGCTTATTTAAGTAGTTTTTTATTTTTGATTTTGCGTTTGATGTTTTAACAATTTTTAACCAGTTATCGTTAGGTCCAAAAGAATTTTTAGAAGTTTTGATATTAACAATATCACCTGTTACAAGCTCGTATTCAAGTGGTACAATCCTACCATTAACAATTGCCCCTACAGTACTAATACCTACTTGAGTATGAATCCTAAAAGCAAAATCTAATGGTGTTGATCCTGCAGGCAAATCAATAATATCTCCATTAGGTGTAAATACATATACGTTAGAATGAAAAATGTCTTCTTTCAAAAGGTTTAAGACGTCTGAATCATTTTCACTTTCTTTAGTAAATTTGATTAAATCACCATACCATTTAAGTTTTTGAGAAACTAAATCAGTCATTCTTGTAGTAGTGTTTTCTTTATATGCCCAATGAGCTGCTACTCCATACTCAGCAATTTCATCCATTTCCTTAGTTCTAATCTGAACTTCATAAACTTTACCGTTTGCGATAACTGAAGTATGAAGTGATTGATACAAGTTAGGTTTTGGCATTGCGATATAGTCTTTAAATCTATTTGGGATTGGTGTCCATTTAGAATGTATTATCCCAATTGAACCATAACATAGTTCAATTGAATCAACTACAACTCTTAATGCTAATAAATCAAAAATATCTTCAAAGTCTTTTTTCCTATCACTCATTTTTTTGTATACTGAGTAAATATTTTTAATTCGGCCTTTTATATTACTTTTAACATTATTTTCAGATAATAAATATGTTAAATTTGTTTGCATAATTTCTAAGTCATCTTCACGACTTTGTTTTGTTTCATTAATCATTTTGGCTATTCTTCTGTAGTCCTCAGGATTAATATATTTAAATGAAGTATCTTCAAGTTCAGCCTTCATCACGTTCATCCCTAAACGGTGTGCTAAAGGCGCATAAATTTCCATAGTTTCAGTAGCGATTCTTTTTTGTTTAACATCAGGCAAATGTTTCAATGTTCTAATATTGTTAAGTCTATCAGCTAGTTTAACAATAATTACTCTGATATCTTTTGCCATTGCCAAAAGCATTTTTTGATAGTTTTTGGCTTGATTCTGAAGTTTTTCATCCTCAGTCGTATTACCTTTAAACTTATACTGTCCTAATTTTGTAACACCTTCTGTTAAAAGTGCTACTTCTTCCCCAAACATAACTTTTACTTCCTCGTATGTTGCATCAGTATCCTCGATTACATCATGAAGTAATCCAGATATTATAGTTGTTGGATCTGTATGATACTCTGCTAAAATTATCGCAACATCAAGCGGATGAACAATATACTGCTCACCACTTTTTCGTAATTGTCCTTTATGCTTGTTATATGCATAGTTATAAGCATCTTCAATTAATTGAAGATGCTCTTTATTAGTTATGTAATTTTCGATAATTTCTTTTAAGTTATTGAAGTCTGGGGTTCTCATATCATCACGACCTTAGTATTTCATTAATGATAAAACTTTATATCCTTCTAATTTTTCTCTACCATTTAAATCTTCTAACTCAATTAAAAACGCGATTCCAGCAACGATTCCACCACTTGATTCTACTAATTTAATTGTAGCCTCGATAGTTCCACCAGTTGCTAGTAAATCATCAATAATTAAAACTCTTTGACCTGGTTTTATATCGTCTTTATGCATACATAATGTGTTACTTCCATATTCTAAATCGTAACTAAACTCAACTGTTTCTCTTGGTAGTTTATTAGGTTTTCTAACAGGTACAAAACCTAATCCTAATTGTGTAGCAACTGGACATCCAAAGATAAATCCACGCGCATCAGGTCCAACAATAATGTCTGTTCCGATTTCTTTTGTAAAATCAACAAATAATTGTGTAGCATGTTTAAAAGCTTCACCATTACCAATTAATGGTGTAATATCTCTAAACATAATTCCTTCTTTTGGAAAGTTTGGTACATCAGCAATATAGTTTTTTAAATTCATTTTTATTCCTCCATGTTTATCATATATATATATTATAGCAAATTTTTAGTATTTATTTACTTTCGATAATAAAATAGTCATCAATTAAGATTATTTTTTTTGGAAAATTTCGATAGAAGTTGACATCTAATCTACCTAAAAAGGTGATTTTAGATGCTAAAGCAGTATCAAAAAATAGTTTTTTGTTGTTGAAAGCTATTGCTTCGACATTATTAGATAGAACTATTTTTGAATGCGAATCACTAAGTAAATATCGATTCTTAATTTCACAGTTTTCAAAAATAAATAATGAGTCTTTTAAATCATATTGATCTAAGTTAATAATTTCTTGAATATCTAAGTTATATATGTCGATATAGCCCTCGGCATGCATATCTTTCTTTGTGAAATTTTTTGGAACCAAATCTAAAAAACCTTTTTTAAAAGCTTCATAGTTTTCCTTCTTCATTTCAAGTCCTGCAGCATTTTGATGACCACCAAATTTGATTAAATATGGTGATAGTTTTTTTAAAGCTTCAATCAAATCAAAGTTTTGATAACTTCTGATACTACCTTTAAAGGTTGTTTTTGTTTCTTTAAGTACAACAGTGACTTTGTTAGTTTGATTTGCAATTTTCGAAGCAACTATTCCAATAATTCCTTCATGCATTTCCTTAGAGCTTACAATATTAGCATGAGATGTTTTATCTATTTTTGAGTTTGATAACTCATGCAAATAGGATGTTATTTTTTTTCTTGTATTATTTAAATCCTCAATTTTTTTAAGAATTTGATTAGCTTCTCTTTCTGATTCACTAAGTAGTAGTTCTACAGCAAGATGAGCACTTTCCATTCTCCCACAAGCGTTTAAACGTGGAGCAATTTTAAATTGTACATCACTTATTGAGGGTAATGTTAAATTTAAAAACTGAATCAGTTTTTTTAACCCAATATTTTTTGTTTTTGCAAGTCTACTCAATCCAAGATTAACAATCGCTCTGTTTTCATCTATCAAAGGCATCATATCAGCTATTGTTCCTAGACTAGCAATATCAACTAACTCAAGAGCTTTTTCACCAATTAATGCTTGTGATAATTTAAAAGCAACTCCTACTCCTGCTAAGGGCTTAAATGGGTAATCTGAAAGTTCTGTATGCACTATAGCAAAAGCTTTGGGTAGGTTAACCTCTCTTTCATGATGATCAGTAATTATTAAATCAACTTGATTTTTTAAAAATAAATCTGCTTCTAAATGTGATTTAATTCCATTATCTACTGTAATTACAACTTCAAAATCATCATTAATTATTTCTAAGGCTTTTTCCTCACTTAAACCATAACCGTTATCAAAGCGAGATGGAATTTGATAATAAACTAAAGCACCTAAATCTTGAAGTGTTTTATACATTATGTATGTTGCAGTGATTCCATCAACATCATAATCTCCATAAACTAGAATTTTTTCCTCTAAATCTATAGCTTTTTTTAATCTATCAACAACCTTCTGCATATCATGCATTTTGAAAGGATCATGTAAATCACTAACACCAAGATTAAATAATTCAATGTAGTTATTTATTCCTCGTTGTAGATAAATTTGCTCAACAAGATTTTTTTGATTAAGTTCTTTATTTTTTACTTTCCAATTTTCCATCATAGCACCTCTATTTATTACATTTTTTCAGGAGCACTTACTCCTATTAGTTGTAGTCCGTTTAATAATACAATTTTTATAGCTTTTAATAAGGCAATTCTTTCAAGTGTATAAGTTTCATCATCTTTAATGAAAACCTCATCATTGTATAAACTGTGAAACATAGTAGCTAAGTTATATATGTAGTTAGTTAATTTATGTGGTGTTCTTTGTAATGCAGATGTTTCGATAATTGATTGATAATTAGCAATATGACTTAATAAGTCAAAAGCTTTATCATTTTTTATAGTTGTAAAGCTTGTTGGTAAATTAGATAAGTCATAACCTTTTGAAATTGCTTGATTAAACAAACTGTTTATTCTAGCATTAGCGTACTGTACATAGTAAACAGGGTTTTCATTTGTTTGTTTTAAAGCTAAATCTAAGTCTAAATCCATATGTGTATTTAAACTTCTAGCGGCAAAGAAATATCTAATTGGATCAACACCCACATCGTCTATCAGGTCTTTTAATGTAATTGCTTTACCACTTCTTTTACTCATTTTAACTTCTACACCGTCTTGGATAACTTTTACCATTTGTAAAATCTCCACATCAAGTAAATCGCTTTTTCCTCCAACCATTTCAATGGCAGCTTTTAAACGGTCAATATAACCATGATGGTCTCCACCAAGTATATCTATTAGTTTAGTATAACCTCTTGATAATTTATTCTTATGATATGCAACGTCAGGAGTTAGATATGTATATAATCCATCACTCTTAACAATAACACGGTCTTTTTCATCGTTGTAATTTGATGTTTTTAGCCATAATGCACCATCTTCTTCATATGTAAAATCATTTTCCTTAAGGAAGTCAACGGTCTTTTTAACTTCACCTTTTTCATATAATGATTTCTCACTAAACCAAACATCAAAGTCAACTCTAAACTCATGAAGATCAGCTTTTAAAATGTCTAAAAGCGCATTAACACTATATTCTTTAATAAATTCGAAATCCTCATTAGTTAAGAATTTATCTCCGAACTCATCAATAATTTTCTGAGCAATACCAATAATTTCAGGTCCGTGATATCCGTCTTCAGGGATAGCAAACGGCATTCCGTATAATTCTTTGTAACGTTCTATAACTGTTAGAGTCAAATTGTGTATTTGGTTTCCACCATCATTAACATAATACTCTTTTGTTACTTCGTATCCGGCTTTTTTCATAATTCTAGACATTGAGTCTCCCGCAGCAGCACCTCTTGCATGCCCGATGTGTAATGCACCTGTTGGGTTTACACTAACGAACTCAATATTGACGTGGTCATTTTCGCCTATTGAACTATTACCATAATCTGAGTCATTATTTAACACATCATTTATAGTGTCAAGAAGAAAACTTTTGTCTAAATATAGATTAATAAATCCAGGTCTTGCGACTTCAATTTTTGTTACAAAGATTGAATCTTTATTGAATTTATTAACAACTTCTTCAGCAATAACAAAAGGATTTTTTCTAAGTGGTTTAGCCAATCTCATTGCTAAATTTGTTGAATAATCTCCATTAACTTTATCCTTTGGTGTTTCTAAAACGACTTCAACTTGATGTTCATTATATTCTAGTTCGTTAAGAACATTATTAAATTCATTCTTTATTTTTTCTAATAATTCATTTAGTTTCATGATTCACCTCTACTTATTAAATTTTAGACTAATATCTAGCGAGTTAACTGAGTGCGTTAAAGCTCCTACACTTATGAAGTCAACTAACGTCTCAGAAACAGCTTTAATTCTATCAATTGTCATATTTCCTGATGCTTCTAATTTTTTTCTACCTGAGTTAGTATTAACGCATCGTTTAGTTAATTCTAAATCCATATTATCAAGCATGATAATGTCACATTCAGTACTAAGAGCCTCTAAGAACTGATCATAAGTTTCAACTTCAACTTCGATTTTGACATTTGCATCTACTTTTTCTTTGATAATTTTTACTGCGTTTGTGATTGTTTTTGCGGCTTTAATATGATTATCCTTAATTAAAACTTGATCACTCAAACTATACCTATGGTTTATGCCTCCACCATCTACAACAGCCTTTTTTTCTAGAATTCTCATATTAGGTGTAGTTTTTCTAGTATCTAAAATTTTTGTAATATCATTTTCTATTTCACTTACAAATGATTTTGTTTTTGTTGCAATACCACTCATTCTTTGCATAATATTAAGTGAAACTCGTTCACCTTTAAGAATTGATTTAGATTTACCACTTATAATTGCGATTACATCTCCAACTTCTACAGCAGCACCATCACCATTTAAGATTTTAATGTACACAGTATCATCAACAAGTTCAAAAACTCTTTTCATGACACTAACACCACTTAATATTCCATCTTCTTTAGCTATAAAATAACCTTCACTTATTTCGTCAGTTAGCAAATTATCAGTTGTAATATCAATTGAAGGAATATCTTCTTCTAAAGCACTTAATATAATTTTATCTATTCTTTCATCCATTTTCATCACCTATATTTTTAAATTTAGTTGTTCAAAAAATTTATTTTTATTTTCTCTTTTGTAAAGTTTAATCCATTTTGCTCCGCGGCCTTTACCAAGTGGCCGAATTAAATCATCATCTCTCATCCTCTTTAATGTCCTATTGATAGTAGAATCACTTATAAAAGGATGTTGTATCCTTATTTCATCTTTGGTAAATATTTCATCAAGTTTATTTATTGTGTTCTCAATATTATTTGATTTATTAAGTTGTTTATCAAAATTATAATCTCTTATAATTTCATTTAATATTTCAAATGATTTTAGACTAAGTTTATTAAAAAATCTATGAAGCGGTAATAATTGTGCAAACCCTTCTTCCCAGTTAAAAGATGCTGTTAAAACGATTTTTTTAAAAGTATCTTTGTTTTCATGAAGTAGTTGCATAAAGCTAACAAAATAGTATGACTCATAGCCATTAGCTAATAACAATATATATAAGACAACTAATGCAATTTCATCATTCATTTCTACAAATGGTTTTATATTGATTAAATCTATATAAAAATTAAGAATAACAAAGCTTGACTCATAAGTTGATGAATCAATTACATTTTTAAACTCTTTTATAAGATCTTCTAATTCTTCTCTTTTATTTACATACTTAGAACTCAAAAATGTTCTATTCTTTTTTTTGTTTTCCATTTTTCGGAACTGAAGTTTAGAGTCACTTAAAACATTTTTATATAAGAATCTATATAAATCATATATTTCATTAGTAAATAGTTCAAATGTATCAGTTTCTAAGTGAATTTTGATTATTGCTTGCTTTAAATTTACAATAAACTGTTCAGTTTTATTT
>NQYJ01000002.1 GCA_002285055.1 Candidatus Izimoplasma sp. ZiA1 | reverse complement strand
ATTTTTTGGAAGCACTTCTTTATAAATAAGTGATTTTAACCGTGTTTCAGTCACATCTAAATCAAATATCTTAGCAAAATAATAAGTATCTAAACTTGTTATTTGGCTGTTCATTGCTTGATAATCAGGACTTAGAATCTCATAATTATGAGTGTTCATTCCGATTGACTTATAAATCTTAAGGTAATCCATAACTACGTCATTTGGTATTGTAGTGTGTGTAATATTTTTTAAGCAATTCATTATATCACCTCTAATATATATCAAATATATAATAATTTTACTATAATTATATAATTATTCAAGTATATTTGATGTTTAATATACTCATTTTTTAATGTTGTTGAGTATATTACAAGACAAAAAGTAGCTTTCGCTACTTTTTTTAGTCAAATAATGTTGTTTGAACCTCTGTTTCTTCATCTTCTTTAACATATTCACTAAGTGGGGGAATAGTATCATCTAGTTCTATTTTCTCAATTTGAATGAACTCAGGTATTCCTTCTTTTTTCTTAATAAATGATTTACCGTTTTCTGTTGTGTCTGTTTTAATATCAAATGCTGATATGATTTTTTCACCTTTTGAAGTGATTATCTTGATACCTACTTTATTTTTATACTGAGTAGCATTCAAGTTTTCTAAAGCAACAACAAGATACGGATTGGATTTAACTTCTTTGTAAAGATGAGTACCTCTATTGGCCCTCTTTTTCTTAGGAATAGAAAGAATGTTAACTCTCTTTATAGTTCCACGATTTGTTAAAACAAGCAAATCATTGTTATCCTCTAATGCAACTGCATATGCTAATTTTTGATTTTTAGCTATATTCATTGCTTTTACACCTTTTGCTGTATTTTGAGTAAGTGGAATTTCCATTAAATCAAATCTTATAGCAAGTCCATTTTCTGTTGCGACCATAACTTCTTTTTCAAGAGAATTAGTTACAGTAATTGATACTACTGAATCACCTTTATTAAGGCCTATTGCTTTTATTGTTTTTGAGAATCTAGATACTAAGAAATCTGATAGTTTTGATATTTTTACAAGGTTATTTCTAGTTGCAAACAATAAGTATTGCTCTTTTGAAAAATCTTGAATATCTAAAACTTTTATGATTCTTTCATCTAAATCTAATTGTACTATATTATTAATGTGTGTACCAAGGTCTTTCCATTTATAATCAGGTACTTTGTACACCGGAATAAAGATATAATTACCTTGATTTGTAAATATTAATAAAGTATCTAATGTTGATAATTCTTTTTCAACCATAAAAGTATCAAATTCTTTTAAATTAGCATCATTTGTAGCTCTATAACTTCTAATACTAGAACGTTTGATATAACCTTCTTTAGTTACACCAACCATGACTTGTTCTTCAGTAATTAAATCCTCTTCATTTATTGTTATTTTTTCAATTTCCTCTTCAATAACAGTAAGTCTTGGAGCTTTAAAGCTTTTTAAGAAGTCTTCTAGTTCATCTTTTATTACTTTTTGTAATGCGCCTTCGTTATGCAATACTTTAGTTAATGCATCTATTAATTTATTTAGATCTTTTTTCTCTTTTTCAAGAGCTAAAATATCAGTAGATGATAATCTATATAATTGTAATGTTACAATAGCTTCAGCTTGTTCTTCTGAAAACGAATAAGCTTCCATTAATCTATCTTTTGCATCTCTTTTGTTAGATGATGATCTGATTATATGAATTACTTCATCTAGTACATCCATCATTTTAATAATCCCATCAACAATATGAAGACGTTTTTGGGCTTTAGTTAACTCAAAATTTGAACGATTTGTTGTAACTTCTTTTTGATGTAATATATATGCATCAATAATTTCTAAAATTCCCATCAATACTGGTCTTTTATTATTTATAGCTACCATATTGTAATTATAGTTTCTTTGTAAGTCTGTTTTTTTGAGTAAAAAGTTCAAAATCAGTTCTGGGTTAGCTTCTTTTTTAATATCAATAGCTATTCTTAAACCTTCTCTATCTGATTCATCTCTTACTTCTTGTATACCTTCAATTTGTTTGCTAATTCTAATATCATCTATTTTTCTAACTAAGTTAGCTTTATTTACTTCGTAAGGTAGTTCAGTAACAATAATGCTGTGATCAATTATTTCAAGTTTTGAACGAATTAGTATTTTTCCACGTCCTGTTTCAAATGCTTTTCTGATTTCGTCTTTCCCTTGAACTATTCCTCCTGTAGGAAAGTCCGGACCTTTTACAACTTTTAATATTTGGTCCATACTAGTTGTTGGGTCATCTATTTTAAGGATTACAGCTTTAATTACTTCTCTTAAGTTATGAGGTGGAATTTCTGTAGCGTATCCGGCACTAATACCAGTAGCTCCATTAACTAATAAGTTTGGATATCTAGCTGGTAATACTGTAGGTTCGTACTCCTCATCATCAAAGTTCGGAACAAAATCAACTGTTCTTTTATCAATATCCTTTAATAAATATTCACTAATCTTAGACATTCTCGCTTCTGTATAACGCATTGCTGCTGCGCTATCGCCATCAATAGAACCATTATTACCATGCATATCAATTAGTAAGCATCTAACTTTCCATGGTTGTGACAATCTAACCATTGCATCGTAAACAGAAGTATCTCCATGAGGATGATACTTACCAATTACATCACCAACAATACGCGCTGATTTTTTATATGGTTTATCACTAAACATTCCAAGTTTATACATAGAAAATAGAATTCTTCTTTGAACTGGTTTTAACCCATCTCTAACATCTGGTAATGCACGATCTTGGATAATATATTTTGAGTATCGTCCGAAACGTTCACCAACAATGTCTTCTAAATTTTCAGTTATTATTTTTTCAACGTATGAATCAATTTGCTCTAGTACTTTTTTTCTAGCCATATTATCTACTCCTTGATCCTAAAGTCATCTTCTTGAGAGAATGTAACATTGTTTTCAATCCAGTCACGTCGTGGTTCGACTTTATCTCCCATAAGTATTTTTATACGTTGATCAGCATCAGCTAAGTCATCAATGTTAACTTTAATTAGCGTTCTAGTTTCTGGGTTCATTGTAGTATCCCAAAGTTGAGCAGCATTCATCTCACCTAAACCTTTAAAACGTTGGATATTATGATTTTTTGAACGCGAAGTGATTTTGTTTAAACCTTCATCATCCCATGCGTATTCAATTTTTGATTTTCCTTTTGTTTTTTTAGTAACTTTGTATAGTGGTGGCAAAGCTATATAAACTTTACCTCGCTCAACTAGTTCTTGCATATATCTAAAGAAGAAAGTTAATAGTAATACTTGAATATGTGCTCCATCTGTATCGGCATCGGTCATAATAATAACTTTATTATAGTTGCATTTTTCAATATCAAAGTCCATACCTAAACCAGCTCCGATAGTATGAATTATAGTATTTACTTCTTCATTCTTTAGAACATCTTCAATTTTAGCTTTTTCTGTATTTATTACTTTACCTCTAAGTGGTAGGATTGCTTGAAAGCGTCGATCTCGACCTTGTTTAGCACTCCCACCGGCACTATCTCCCTCTACTAAATAAAGTTCGTTTTTTTCTTTATTCTTAGATTGAGCTGGAGAAAGTTTACCACTTAAGTTAGTTTCCCTTTTATTTTTCTTTTTTTCAAGACGAGCTTCTTCTCTAGCTTTTCTAGCAGCGTCTCTAGCTTGTTGTGCCTTTATAGCTTTATCTATTAATGTAAATGTTAAATTATTATTTTCCTCAAAAAAGTATTTCATTTTTTCTGAAACCACTTGTTCAACGGAACTTCGTGCCTCAGGTGTTCCTAATTTATTTTTAGTTTGACCCTCAAATTGTAACAATTGTTCAGGAATTCTTACAGAAATAATTGTTGTTAATCCTTCACGGATGTCTGCACCTTCAAGCTTATTACCGTTTTTTAGTAATCCTACTTTTTGCCCATACTCGTTGAAGAGTTTAGTGATTGCTGATTTATAACCAGTTTCATGATTACCACCATCTTTAGTTCTTACATTGTTTACAAAAGAAACAATTTGATCTGAATAAGACTTTGTAAACTGAAGAGCAACCTCAACTTCTATCTCCTGACTTTCACCTTCAAAATATGCAATTTCATGAAATGGCGTTTTTGCTTGGTTTAAGAAAGCAATATATGATATTATTCCATCATCATATAAAAAAGTTTCTTGTTGTTTACTTCTTTCATCAATCAAACTTATTTTTAAACCTTTTAATAAGAATGCACTTTCGCGTAATCTCTCTGATATAGTTTGAAAGTTATAAACTGTAGAACTGAAAATTTTAGGATCTGGTTTAAACCAAACCAAAGTTCCTGTTCTTTTAGTCTCACCAATCATCTTTAGTTCAGATATTTTAGTACCACCATTAGAAAATCTAATATTGTGTACTTCAGAGTTTTTGTATACAGTTACATCAACGAATTCACTTAATGCATTTACAACACTTGCACCAACACCATGTAAACCTCCTGAAACCTTATACCCGCCTGCTTGTCCAAATTTCCCACCTGCATGTAATTTTGTATAGATAATTTCAACTGCACTTTTACCAGATTGGTGGAGACCAACAGGAACTCCTCGTCCAAAGTCATCAACAGTTATACTGTTATCTTCTTTGATTGTTACAATAATTTCTTTACCGAATCCGGCTAAAACTTCATCAATTGCATTATCAACAATTTCCCATACTAAATGATGAAGTCCTCTAGCATCAGTACTACCAATATACATACCTGGTCTTTTTCTAACTGCTTCGAGTTCTTCAAGGATTTGAATTGAATCAGCACTATAATTATTTAAATTATTTTCCATCTAGTTACACATCCTTCTTTAACTACTCTAAATATTATAACAAAACGAAATCGATTTTTGTAGTGGAAAATTTTATTTATTATGTTATAATTAATTAGAAATTGCACGATTGGAGAGATTTGTATGGTTTTGAAGTACGGTTTATTATTAATTTCTTACCTTGTTGGAGCTATTCCTTTTTCAGTAATACTAGGTATAAAATTAAAAGGAATTGACGTAAGAGAACACGGAAGTGGTAACCCTGGCGGTACTAATTCTTTAAGATATTTAGGGAAACGTGTTGGTTTATTAGTTATATTTTTTGATATCCTAAAAGGTGCGATATTTGTTATTTTAACAAAATATATATTACCTGATTCTCTTGATTTGTTACATCCATTAGCATACGGATTCGCAGCTACGATTGGTCATGTGTTCAGTGTATACATTAAATTCAGAGGTGGAAAAGCAGTTGCAACTGGTGGTGGAATGATCATCGCTTTCAATCCGTTAGTCGCAATAGTTGCTGCCCTTGGATTCTTTATAACTTTAAAATTATCAAAGTATGTTAGCCTTGCTTCTACGATGGCAGCTGTAACAATGTTTGTTACGACTTTGTTTTTAGGGGATTTTTGGTTTAGTTTCTTTGGAGGCATTACGATGTTAGTTGTCATTTACCGACACAAAGTTAATTATCAAAATATTCGAGCTGGTAAAGAAAGAAAAGTATATTGGATGTAAAAAGTAACTCAAATGAGTTACTTTTTTTCTTTAATATAAGTAAATATGTATTTAAGTTTTATGCAAAAAAATAAACCTTCCAATTGGAAGGTTTTAATTTTTCTATTTTGCTTGATTCATTGATTGCATTACTTGACGAACTTGTTTTTCAGATGGTTTTCTACCCATTTGCATCATCATAGCTCTAATCATTTGTTCATTAACAGGTGGGTTTTCTCTTAAATATTTTTTAAAATATCTTTGTGATAAAAAGAAACCAAGTGCTCCACCAGCTATTAAAGCAATAACGATATAGATTATTGCTACCCAAATTTGCATCATTATAATCACTCCTTAAATCTAATCTCTTCCTTATTTTACTTGATTTACTGTGATTATACAAGAATTTTAATGTATTAATTATTAGCTATAGTTTCCTTAAAAACTAAACTGCTTTTTACCCTATTTAAAAAACTGGTAATAATCTTTTAAACAAGGGAAAAAATAATGAATCTTTTTGTAAAAAAGTGTTTACTTTTAGGTGTTTTAATAATAAAATATGTATATTGAATAATGTCAATATAAGGAGGATATACTATGCCAAGAAGAATATCTGAAGAATGTATTTCATGTGCTGCTTGTGTAGCTGAATGCCCAGTAGATTGTATCGCTGAAGGTGACGGACTTTTCGTTATCGCTGAAGACGATTGTATCGATTGTGGAGCATGTGAAGTAGTTTGTCCAGTAGAAGCTATTTCGGAAGTATAAAAAAAAAAGAGTTTATAACTCTTTTTTTTATTATATTTTTTATAGAAACTGATAAGGATTTGTATTCACTTCAGAAATTTCAATTTTACAATCGATTCCTTCATTTACAAGTAAATTCCTTAAATGATTTGCATATATTTTTTCAATATTATGACCTACATCTAATATATTCATTCCTATAGCTAAGGCATCTAACGCTTTATGATATGAAACATCTCCTGTTATTAATATGTCGGCTTTTTGCAGTTTTGATTTCATAAATAAATCAGCACCACTACCACCACATACAGCCACTTTACTTATCTTTTTCTCAATATTACCAATAAATCTAACATCCTTTATATTAAAAAGAACTTTTATAAAATCTATATAATCAGAAGTACTAATATCTTTGACTTCACCAATTCTTCCTAACCCTTCTTCTTCAGTTGTATAGTCTAAAGGTTTGTGGTTTTTTAGTTTTAGTTTTTCTGCAAGTATAAAGTTCATTCCAACATTGCTTAAATCGAAATTTGTATGGGCAACATATAATGCTATATCATTTTTTATAAGCATTTCAATACATTTTCCAAGATAACTATCAAGAGTTATCTTTTTTATTGCTCTAAAAAGTAGAGGGTGATGTACAATAATCAGGTTAGACTTATTATTAATAGCTTCTTCAATAACTTCTTTGGTTAAATCTAAGCTAACTAATATACTAGTTACATCTTTATTTAAAGTGCCAACTTGGAGTCCAACATTATCCCAATCGTATGCTAAAGAAGTTGGGAAGTTATTTTCCATTACTTTTTTTATTTCGATTCCATCCATAGTTTCACCTCATTAAGTTCTTTCAGCTTACTTTCGATACTTTTAATTTTCTCTAAGTTACTAATATTAGGTAAGACTTTACTATAGTACTCAATATCTTTGAAAATTTTATTCTGAAAAAAGAACGGTTTATCTTTCAATAGAATTGGACCATATTTAATTTCTAAAGGATCATATACTTTATTACCCTTTTCAAGAACAATAACTTCGTAGTATTTTTTTCCTTCACTAATAAATAATTCATCTATAATATAGAAGCCAATAAAAGGTAATATTGCTCTAATATAATGAGCATCACTGTTTGGTTGTAAAATTAATCTTTTAACATTTTTTAGTGGGTCTTTTATTAAGATATTACTTATTAGTTTCCCACCCATTCCACTAATGACAACAACATCAACATCGTCGGTAATAGCAGCTAGTCCATCTCCAAGAATTGGTTTGATTTTATCCTCTAAATTTGCTCTTTTAATATTGCTATAAGCAATAACATAAGGGCCTTCTTTATTGTCAATTGCAAGTGCCTCAAAAACGTATCCGTTTTGAACAGCTGTTATTGGTAAAAACGCGTGGTCAGTACCAATATCAGCTAACTTATTGAATCCGCTTGTGTATGTTACACATGCATTTAATCGTTTTGATAAACTCATTATTTACCGCTCATGAAGTCCTTTAATTTTTTACTTCTAGATGGATGTCTTAGTTTTCTAAGAGCTTTAGCTTCAATTTGTCTAATACGCTCTCTTGTAACACCAAACTCACGTCCAACCTCTTCTAGTGTGCGGCTTCTACCATCTAATAAACCAAATCTCATTCTTAATACTTTCTCTTCGCGGTCAGTTAAGGTTTCAAGAACACTATCGAGTTCTCTTTTTAACATTTCCTTAGAAGTAAACTCCATTGGAGTTAAAGTATCTGGATCGGGTATGAAATCCCCTAAACTTGAATCTTCTTCCTCACCAACAGGTGATTCTAAGGAAATAGGTTCTTGTGCAACTTTTTGAATTATTTGCACTTTTTCTACACTAATACCCATTCTTTCTGCTACTTCTTCAGGATGAGGTTCACGTTTCAACTCTTGGATTAACTGTCTTTGAGTTCTAACTAATTTATTAATTGTTTCAACCATATGAACTGGAATTCTAATAGTTCTAGCTTGGTCTGCGATAGCTCTTGTAATTGCTTGACGTATCCACCAAGTAGCATATGTAGAAAACTTAAATCCTTTGGTGTGGTCAAACTTTCCAACAGCTTTTATTAGACCCATATTACCTTCTTGAATTAGATCTAAGAATTGCATACCGCGACCTACATATCTTTTAGCTATAGAGACAACTAAACGCAAATTTGCCTCAACAAGTTTATTTTTTGCAAGTTCACCTTTAAACATCAATTGTTCTATTTCTAATTTGAATTCAGGTGTGATTGCTTCACCATTAGCTATCATTTCATCAAATTGATCTTTAGCTAATTCAGCATTTACAATATCTTGTGCTAGTTCAGTTTCCATATTATTTTCTAACAAGTCAACACGACCAATTTCTTTTAAGTACATTCTAACTGGATCGTCAACTTTAATTGATACTGAGTTTTCAAAAGATTTATCATGGAGTAATTCTTCTTCTATATCTTTCGTAAAATCCAAATCTAAAATAATATCAGAATCTATCTCAGCTACTGGATCATCACTTCCGTCATCATCATCTAATACAATATCAGGAACTTTCATATTTACCATTTCATCTTCACTTACAACATCAACTTGACGTTTTTCTAGTTCAGCACAAATTACATCAAACTCATCTGAGTCGTCACTTACATATTTAAGTATTTCCTTTACTGCTAAATACCCTTTTGCTTTACCGATTTCTATTAGTTCTTGAATAATTTTATCTTTGTCCATGTTTTACCTCCATTATTCTTTTTTGATACTCTTGTGCGATTTTAAGTTTTTCTGTTTCGTTTTCTGCGTTTTTCATATTAAGTTTTTGCTTTCTTAGACCTGATAGTTGATTATATTTATGAATTACATTAATATAGTCCTCAAACTCTTCTAAACTAAATGTATCAAACATTAGTGCTTTATCTATAATACTATTTTGTTTTGGATTGAGTCTTTCTCTTAATGCTTCTAATTCAATAAAAAATTCACCATGGTCTCTTCTATTCATTTGATAGATTAATTCTATTTCTGATCTAATTATAAAATTATCACTATTAATATTTATCATTAATGGTGGTTTAAATTCATGATTAAATCGTTTTAAATATTTATAGTCTTCAATAAAGTATTTAAGTAAATTGCGATCAGCTTTTACATATTTATCTTCAATTTCAAATTTTTTAATTGTTTCTCTTTTAGGTCTGGCAGTAAATCTTTTCGTATACTGCGTAAAATCCTGTCTGAGCGCTTCAATTGAAATTGACGTATCAGTTGATAACATTCTTAAATGCTTTTCTATGACTGAATTATCATCCTTTTTAATTAAATCAAATACTTCTTTTTTAAACCTTTCGATTTCCATTGTTTTTTGAAAATCAACGGTTTTTTTAAGATAAAGATATTTGAAATCTATTTTATCTAGATTGTTTTCGTTTATTTCATATTGAAGAGCTTCAATTGAATATTTTTGGATAAAATCATCTGGATCTAAATTATCGCGTAAAATAACAACTCGAACATCTATTTGTCTAGCTTCTAAAAGTATCATTGCCCGATAAGCCGCTTCTATACCTGCTTTATCACCATCATAGCATATAATAACATTGTTAGTATAACGTTTGATAATCTCTACATGTTCTTTTGTTAAGGCTGTACCCATTGATGCTACAGCTTCTTTAATAAAAGCTTTGTGAGAAGCTATTACATCCATAAAGCCTTCATACAAAACAACTCTGTTAGTTTTTTTTATATGAGCTATTGCATTATCCATGTTATAAAGTACATTGCTTTTTGTGAATATTTTTGTTTGGGGACTGTTTATGTATTTAGGTTGGTCTTTATCCTCAAGATTATGATAAGTTCTACCAGAAAAACCTACTACATTATTTTTATGATTTTTAATTGGAAAAATTATTCTTTCTCTAAACAAATCATAAAAATTATCATTTTTAGATTTTTTTACTAACCCTAAATCATGTAGGTCCGTGACTAATGTTCCTTTTTCAGTAAGAGTTTTATACAAAATATCAAACTCATCTGGGGCCAGACCAATGTTAAAGTCATTAATTATATCTTCGGTTATGCCTCTTGCTTTTAAATATTCAAGAGCCAATTCACCTGTTTTAGTGCTTTTTAAGTAGAATTTATAAAAATTTAAGGCTTGTTGATTAATATCATATAATCTTTGGTTAGGATCTTCTTTAGTATACTCTGTAAAGTCAAAATTAACATTAGCCTTGTATGCGAGTTCTTTAACTGCATCAACATATGTTAAGTTATCTAATTTTTGTTTGAAAGTAATTGCATTACCAGCCTCACCACAAGAAAAACACTTATATATTTTTTTCTCAGGTTCTACTGAAAACGAAGGGGTTTTTTCATTGTGAAAAGGACATAAACCGAAGTAGCTTTTACCTTGTCTTTTTAAGGTAACTTTTTCACTAACAACATCAACTATGTCTGTTTTGTCTATTATTTGCTTTATAACCTCTTCACTAATTCTTGGCATTTAATCACCTTTTTAGTAATATAATTTTTCCATTAAATATGGAACTAATTCTTCTTTTTTAAGTGTTACTTGTTCCATAGAATCTCTATCTCTTAATGTGAACATATCTTCTTCTAAACTAGAATCATCAATTGTTAAAGCGTATGGAGTTCCAATGGCATCTTGACGACGATATCTTTTACCAATTTTACCGGCTTCATCATAAGTAACAGTAAAGAATTTTGATAAATAAGATTCCATTTCTTTTGCTTTTTCTTGATGATACTTCTTAATTAAAGGGAGTACAGCAACTTTATAAGGTGCTAAATGAGGAGCTAATTGAAGGTTTATTCTTTCTTCATCACCTTCTAATTTTTCAACCGTATATGCTTCACTTAATATTGCAAGAAATAATCTTTCTACTCCTAAAGAAGGTTCAATAACATATGGTAAATATTTTTCATTTGTTTCTGGATCTAAGTACATTAAAGATTGCTTTGAATGTTCTTGATGTTGATTTAAGTCATAATCTGTACGACTAGCAACACCCCATAATTCATCAAATCCCCAAGGGAATTTATATTCAAGATCTGTTGTTGCGTTTGAGTAGTGTGATAATTGCTCAGCATCGTGATCTCTTAATCTTATATTGTCCTTATTAAGTCCTAATGAAACAAGAAAATCAAATGCGTATTTTCTATAATGAGCAAACCAATCCATTTCAGTTCCTGGTTTACAGAAAAATTCTAGTTCCATTTGTTCAAATTCTCTAGTTCTAAATATAAAGTTACCTGGAGTTATTTCATTTCGAAAACTTTTCCCGATTTGTCCAATTCCAAACGGTACTTTTTTTCTTAATGATCTTTGCACGTTTTTGAAATTTAAGAAAATTCCTTGTGCAGTTTCTGGGCGTAAGTAAATATCATTATTCTCTGTTGCTAAAACACCCTGTGATGTTTTAAACATTAGATTAAATTGACGGATATCAGTATAGTCCAATTCTTTACAGTTTGGACAAACTACATTATTAGATGTGATATAATCCATCATTTGATCATTACTCCAACCGTCTGCGTTAACATCACCTTTTGAATGAACTTCAATTAGCTTATCAGCACGGTGTCTTGTATTGCATTTTTTACAATCCATTAAAGGGTCACTAAACCCACCTACATGACCACTTGCTTCCCATGTTTTTGGGTTTAATAGAATTGCTGAGTCAAGTCCAACCACTAAGTCATCTTCTTGAACAAAACGTTTCCACCACGATTGTTTTATATTATTCTTAAGTTCTACACCTAAAGGGCCATAATCCCATGTGTTTGCTAATCCTCCATATATTTCACTACCTTGGAATACAAACCCATAATTTTTTGCGTAGTTAACTAAGTCTTCCATTTTAATATTACTCATAACTTTTCCTCCTTGCTCAAAGCATAAAAATGTGCATTATATATTATACCACAATTTAGATAAAAAGTAGCTATAATTAGCGAAAATTTGTTGTTTTTAATTGTTCTATTATTTTCAAACTTTTTGAGTTGTAACTGATATATTGACTATATAATTCATTGATAACTTTTCTTACACAAAATTTATCTTCCGTACTAATATTGATGATATCATTTTTATTAACATCAATATAGTATAAATACTTGATAAGTTTGGTAATGTTTTCTTCATAAACAATGTCATTATTTAAAATGTGTTTACGACAAATCACCCCGCCTGCGTTAATATTAAAAACTATGTCTTCCTCTTCGTTACAATTTGGGCATTTAGTAAAATTCAATCCATATCCAATGAAGTATAGTAACTTTAATTCAAATATAAAAGTTAATACTTCAGGATCATAGTTTTGATTTACCATTAGTAATATTTTTTTAATGAAGTTAAGCATTTTTTGATGATTCAAATCTTCACTTATAACATTAGAAACCAACTCGAAAATATGGTTTACATAAGAAAAAGATATGATATCATTTTTGATGTTATCATAACTATTTAGTAGCTCAGCTTCTTTTAAGGAAGGAAAGCTTTTATTCGTTTTTGAAAATTTGATTAAGTTGCAAGACTGACTTAAAAAACGGTTTTTAGAATTATACTTTTTAACACTATGAGCGATAATACTAATATTACCAGTATTAGTATATAAGTATAAAATCTTTGATGAGTCTTTGTAGTCCAAGCTTCTTAATACAATTCCTTCATTATCCATATTATCACCTGTCGTCTTGGTATCCAAAATTTCTTAAATGAAATTCCTTGTTTCTCCAATTTTTTTCAACTCGGCAATATAAATCAAGAAAGACTTTAGTTCCAATTAAATGTAGGATGTCTTTTCTTGCTTGAGTTCCTATTTCTTTAATCATTTTTCCACCCTTACCAATGATGATTCCCTTTTGAGAAGTTCTTTCAACGATAATTGATGCAGAAATTTCCATTAAGTTAGGATTGTCCTCAGCAGGTTTCATGCTGTCTATTAATACCATAACACCATGAGGAACCTCCTCTTTTGTTAATCTTAACACTTTTTCTCTGATTAACTCGCTAATAATAAATTTTTCAGGGTGATCAGTAACTTGATCATCTGGATAATATTTTGGACCTTCTTCTAAAACATCCTTAATATCTTGTAATAATAAATCAATATTATCACCATTCAAAGCAGATATTGCGAAAGCTTGGTCAAATTTATATTCAGCTTTGTATTCTCCAACATTATTTTTCAATTTATCATAATCTTCAACTAAATCAAGTTTATTAATAATTAGGAATACTTTTGCTCTAGACTTTTTAAGCTCATTCATAATGAACTTATCTCCAGGACCCATTTTTTGAGTTGCATCAACCATAAACATAACTAAATCAACTGAATTTAGTGTGTTTATAGCTTCTCTTGTCATGTATTCCCCTAGTTTATGTTTTGGTTTATGAATACCAGGCGTGTCGATAAATATTAACTGGGCATCTTCTCCAGTATAAATACCAGAAATATTATTTCTGGTGGTTTGAGGTTTCGGACTTGTAATTGCAATTTTTTGCCCTAACACATTATTTATAAAAGTTGATTTACCAACATTTGGTCTCCCTACTATTGTTATAAATCCAGATTTAAACATTATAAATCCTCATCAGTGAAGGCAAATGGCAATAAATCCTTATTTGATACAGTTTTAATTTCGCCTTTGTTGTTTGACATATGAACTAATGCATCATCAGGCATTAACTCTCTCATAACTTGTCTACATGCTCCACAAGGGCTTATAAAGTCATCTTGTTCTGTTGTTATTAAGATTTGTTTGATATCGTTTTTACGATATCCTTTTGTATATGCTGCAAATAACGCTGTTCTTTCTGCACAGTTTGTTAAACCAAATGATGCATTTTCAACATTAACACCTGTTATAACTTCCCCATTATTCATTTCAAGAGCTGCAGCAACTTTAAAATTTGAATATTTTGCAAAACTGTTTGGCAAGATACTCTTTGCCTCATCATATAATTTTTTCATTATATCACCTATCTATTAATTTTTAGTTTATTTAAAACTTCATTTTGAAGTTCTATCATTTCATTTTCTTCTTCTTTTGTTTGATGGTCATAGCCTATTGAATGTAAGAATCCATGAACTACTAAGAATGATAGTTCACGATTAAAGGAATGATTATACTCTATTGATTGTTCTTCTACTTTATCAATAGAAATAATCAAATCTCCTAGATTTTTAAACTCACCATTAGGAAATGTTAAAACATCAGTAGCATAGTCCTTGTTTCTAAATTCTTTATTATATTTTTTTATAGTTTGATTATCAACTAATACTATATTAATTTCAAAATCATTTTGAACCGAATGAATCTGAGATGCAAGGTCAATTACTGGTTTAATAATTAAATCGTAATTTTTATTATCGTAATTATTGATTAAATGGATTTTCATGTTTTTCATACCTCGATAAGACTTTTTGAACAAGAGGATGTCTAATAACGTCAACACGATCAAATGTAACTATTGAAATCCCTTTAAGGTTTTCAAGTAATTTTACAGCCTGAATCATTCCACTTTGTTTGTTTCTAGGTAAATCAATTTGTGTTATATCACCTGTTATAACCATTTTAGAGTTAAAACCTAATCTTGTTAAAAATAATTTCATTTGATTAGTTGTTGTATTTTGAGCTTCATCAAGGATAACATATGCATTTTCAAGTGTTCTACCTCGCATATAAGCAAGTGGTGCAATTTCGATAATTCCTTTTTCAAGCATCTCTTCTACTTGCGTTGAACCTAACACTTCATATAAAGCGTCATATAATGGTCGTAAATAAGGATCAACTTTTTCTTTTAAATCACCTGGTAAAAATCCCAGATTTTCGCCAGCTTCAACAGCGGGTCTAGTTAATATGATTTTTTTAACTTCACCTGTTTTTAGTTTAGCAATAGCATTAATAACGGCAACATATGTTTTACCAGTACCAGCAGGTCCAATACTAAAAACCATGTCATTCTTATTGATTGCATCAAGATACAATTTTTGATTTAAGGTTTTTGCATATAGAGACTTTCCATTGTATGTTTTTACAATAAACTCACGTTTTGTATAAACACTAGTTATTTGGTCTACACCTTTACTTTCAGCGAGTTTTGCAATATAGATAACGTCTCTTTCTTTGATAATTATGTTAGTTGAAGCAATTTTTATTAAGGCTTCAAATACAACTTCAAGGATCTTGATAACAGCTTCATCATTGCTATCCACAAATATATCATCACCTTTTGAATAAACATTAACATTAAGCAGTGATGATAACACTGTAATATTACGGTCGTTATTCCCCGTTACAATTTGAAACACTCTAGAATCATTAAAACTTGTATTCAGCTTGTATAGTTTTTCCAATATATCAGTCTCCTTTATATTGTAATTATACCATATCAGTCTAAATTTTTGGAAAAAAATAACGGTGAAATCACCGTCATTTTATAATTTATCTGCCTTTTTTCTTGTTAGCTTTTTGTTTTAATTTTTTTGATACACTTGGTTTCAAATAATATTCTCTTTTACGAGCTTCTGCAAGGGTACCTGAACGTGAAACATCGCGCTTGAATCTTCTCAACGCGTCTTCTATTGTTTCATTTTCTCTAACTACTGTTTTTGCCATGAGGTTTCCCTCCTTCCACTCTTTAACTAGCTTTATTTTGCCGTACTTATAATATCAAATATTGTTATGTTTGTAAAGCGATTTGTGATAATTGTTAAATTTTATTAATTGCTTAGGTAAAAAGAGTATGGTAAAATTATTAAAAAGGAAGTGATATTATGCCAATAGAAGAAATTAGAGTTTTTGTTGAGGATAATTTTCTATTAAGTATTGGAATTGGAGTATTAATTTTATTAGTGCTTTTTAGAATTTGGAAAACAATGCGCCTCTATTTAGGAAATAAAAGATTTATGAAAAAATCAAAGAAATTAAGAGCTAAAAAGTTTAATGGACCTGCATTAGTTGATAAAATTAAGAGAAAAAGAAAAAAGAACACTAATTCATTTAAAAAGCTTAAAGGTCGTGGGAAGAAACTTGTTAAAAAGTATTTTGCATATAAACTTGATGAACTGCCGGTTCTAGTTCGTTATACACACGGAAAGCTATTTAAAAGATCAAAGAAAAAAATTCAGATTTATGCAAAGAATGAGAAAAAAATAATCTATCGTTCGAAGTTTAAAAAACCTATGAAAGAGTTTGTGAACTTTACTAACAAATTTGATTGTTTAGACCAATTCATTTTGTTCTTACATAATTTACCAGAAGCAATTCTTGAAGAACAAGAATATGATATTTACATAAATGAACAAGATATTAGTATTGGATACTTAATTAAGTAAAAAAAATAAACCTTTAGCTGTTTGCTAAAGGTTTTTTTATGCTATTACTCCGTAACTAATTGGATATCCATATTTTGTTATTAGACATGATTTTAGCGTATTATGCAAAGTTACATCTTTCTTTACTGCAACTTTTAAGTAATTAGTTGTATGTCCATAAGTATATTCATCATCGCTAGTTTCAAAAATGATACTCAAAGGTTTTTTTTGAAGCTGTCGATATTTATTTGCTAGTTTGTCATTAAGTTCTAATAACTCATTTACTCTTAAGGTTTTTGTTATACCGTTAATTTGGTCTTTAATTAATGCAGCTTTAGTTCCATTTCGTTTTGAGAATGGAAAAACATGCAGTTCTGAAAACTCACATTTTGCAATAAAGTCGTACATTTCTCTAAAATTATTGTCAGATTCACTTGGAAAACCAACAATAATATCAGTAGTAATTGCGATATTTTCAACTTTTTGTTTAATCTCGTTAATTTTACTAAAAAACTGTTCCTTTGTATATTTTCTATGCATTTTTTTAAGTATCTCATCAGATCCACTTTGCAATGGAATATGAAGATGACGTGCGAATTTTGAATTTGAAGCTATTAAATCAATGATTTCATCTGTTAGCTCATTAATTTCAATAGAAGAAATTCTAATTCGTTTTAACTCGGTTATATCAGCTAAATCTTTTAATAAGTAATAAAGCGAATAATTATCTAAATCAACACCGTATGCTCCTGTGTGAATCCCTGTTAAAACAATTTCCTGATACCCATTTTTTACTAGTTCGATAGCTTCATTAAGAACTTCATCTTTTTTTCTAGAGCGCACTCTTCCTCTTGCAAAAGGAATTATGCAATAAGTACAAAAATTATTACATCCATCTTGGATTTTTAGAAATGCTCTAGTGTTTTCTGTGAAGTTTGTGACGTTGACTATATCAAACTCACGATATCTAGATACGTCTTTTACTTCACTAATTTTTTCTCTATCTCTTTTAACTCTAGATACTAGTTCATATAAATGTTCTCTATGTGTTGTCCCAATAATTATGTCTACACCTTCAATTACTGCTATTTCCTCTTCAGAGACTTGTGAATAGCATCCCATTACTGCGATAATCGCTTCTGGGTTCATTTTTATTAGTTTTCTTATAGACTTACGACTTTTTGAGGAAGCTTGATTAGTAACGGTACAAGTGTTGATTACATATACATCAGCAAACTCATTATCTTTAACTCTCACATATCCATTATCTGTAAATAATTTTGAGATTGATTCTGTTTCATATGTATTAACTTTACATCCTAATGTGTGAAAAGCAATTTTCATAAAAATTCACTCCTATTACTAATTCCACAAATAATGTAATTAGCTTATTATATTTTGTATTAATAATGACCATTTATGATTATATCATATGTTTTTTTGATTAAAAACAAAAAGGCTAAAAATTAGCCTTTTATAGTTTGAATGCACTTTTAAACTTTTTCCAAATTGATGAGTTATCTGTTAAATCAGTTTCCTCAAGTTGTTCAAATAGTTTTATTTGCTTTTTAGTTAAATTAGACGGAGTAACAACAGTAACAATTACATGTTGGTCACCCTTACGTTTACTTCTAACATTAGGAGCACCTTTACCACGTAATCTAAATGTTGTTTTTGATTGAGTTCCAGCTGGGATTTTTAATTTTACATCACCATATGGTGTTGGAATTTTAATCGAGCCACCAAGAGCTGCTTGAGATATAGTAACAGGTGCTTCCATTACTAAATCATCACCATGTCTTTCAAATATTGTATCATTTTTAACTTCAAATAGAATATATAAATCTCCGGTAGGTCCACCATTATGACCTTTGTTTCCATAACCTTCTAATCTAATTTGTTGTCCATGATCAATTCCCTCAGGAACCGTAACTTCGATTTCTTTTGTCTTAGTGATAATTCCATCACCATGACAAGTACTACATTTTTTAGTTATTTCTTTACCTGTTCCACCACATACATTACATGCAGCTTGAGTACGAGTTCTACCAAATAATGTTTGTTGTTCAACTGTAATACGTCCACTTCCATGACATTTAGAACACGTTTTTACATCATTTTTTGAATGTGCTCCACTTCCATGACATGTAGAGCATTCTTCATGAACATTAACTTTAATTTTCTTTTTAGCTCCAAAGATTGATTCTTTAAAACTTATTACCATTCTTCTTTGTAGGTCTGAACCTTTACGGGGGCGGTTAGATGACCTTTGATTACCTCCACCTCCACCAAAGAAACTTGAGAAAATATCATTTATATCAAAATCAAATCCACCAAATCCTTGTGAATTAAATCCTTGTCCATTATTTGCTTGATGACCAAATTGGTCATACTGAGAACGTTTTGTAGAATCACTAAGTACCTCATATGCTTCTTGTACTTCTTTAAATTTTGCTTCGGCGTTGTCTTCTGTAGATACGTCAGGGTGATATTTTTTTGCAAGTTTACGATAGGCACCCTTAATTTCTTGATCTGATGAAGATTTATTAATGCCTAAAACGTCATAATAATCTCTTTTATCCATATTCTCACCTCTTAAGAGTAAGAGAAGCAGTTCCCTGCTTCTTCTCACTGATTAAACTTCTTCGTATTCTGCGTCTACAACGTCTTCTTGTTTATCGTTTGCTTCGTTATTTTCTTGGTTTGCTCCAGCTTGAGCTTCTTGTGCTTGTTGTGCTTGTTGATAAGCTTTTGTAGCTAACTCTTGAGCAATTTTTTCTAATTCTTCTTTTTTTGTTTTAATTAATTCTAAATCTGTACCTTCTAAAGCTTTTTTTAGTTCATCAATTTTTTCATTAGCTTTTACTTTTTCCTCTTCTGTTACTGATTCACCTAAATCTGTAATTGCTTTAGTAGTAGCAAAAATCATTTGATCTGCTTCGTTTCTAGTATCTGCAGCTTCTTTTAAAGCATTATCTGCATCTGCATTTTCTTCAGCTTCTCTAACCATTTTTTCAATTTCAGCATCACTTAAACCACTATCATTTTGAATTGTAATATTTTGAGATTTTCCAGTTCCAAGATCTTTAGCACTAACATTAACAATACCATTAGCATCAATATCAAATTTAACTTCGATTTGAGGTACTCCTCTTGGAGCTGGTGGGATGTCTGTTAATTGGAATCTTCCTAAAGTTTTATTTTGAGCAGCCATTGGTCTTTCACCTTGCATTACATGAATGTCTACAGCAGGTTGACTGTCAGCAGCTGTTGAGAATACTTGTTGTTTTGATGTAGGAATAGTTGTATTTCTTTCAATTAACTTAGTAAATACTCCACCTAACGTTTCAATTCCTAAAGATAAAGGTGTAACATCTAATAATAATACGTCTTTTACATCTCCACTTAATACTCCACCTTGGATTGCAGCACCCATTGCTACAACTTCATCAGGGTTTACTCCTTTGTTCGGTTCTTTACCAAGTTCTTTTTTGATTGCGTCTTGAACAGCAGGAATTCTTGTAGATCCACCAACAAGTAATACTTGGTGAATATCATTTTTAGTCATTTTAGCATCTTTTAATGCTCTTCTAACTGGTCCCATTGTGTTTTCTACAAGCTCAGCAGTTAACTCATTAAATTTTGCTCTTGTTAATGTTTTTTCTAAATGTACAGGTCCAGCTGGCCCAACACTAATAAATGGTAATGAGATTTGTGTAGATGTGATTCCTGATAAGTCTTTTTTCGCTTTTTCAGCTGCATCTTTTAATCTTTGCATAGCCATTTTATCTTTTGATAAATCTACAGCTGTTTCTTTTTTAAATTCACTTACAAGATAATCCATGATTTTATGATCAAAGTCATCTCCACCAAGACGGTTGTCTCCGGCAGTTGAAACCACTTCAAATGTTCCTTCATCTAACTCCAGAATTGAAACATCAAATGTTCCTCCACCTAAATCATAAACTAGTACAGTTTGTGATTTGTCTGTTTTATCAATACCAAATGCTAGAGCTGCAGCTGTTGGTTCATTGATAATTCTTTTAACTTCAAGACCTGCGATTTTACCAGCGTCTTTAGTCGCTTGTCTTTCAGCATCATTAAAGTATGCTGGAACAGTAATTACAGCTTCAGTAACTGGATGTCCTAAATACTCTTCAGCAGTTTTTTTAAGATTTTGTAAAATCATTGCACTAATTTCTTGTGGTGTATATGATTTTTTATTTACTTGCTCTTTATGACTAGTTCCCATATGTCTTTTCACTGAAGAAACTGTGTCAGGATTTGTTATTACTTGACGTTTAGCTACTTCACCTACTTGGATTTCTCCATCTTTAAATGCTACAACAGACGGAGTAGTTCTAGCACCCTCAGGATTAGCAATAACTTTTGCTTCTCCACCTTCCATTACTGCAACACATGAATTTGTTGTTCCTAAATCGATTCCGATAATTTTACCCATTTTTATTTCACTCCTTATTTATTCACTTATTTTTACAATTGAAGGTCTAAGTACTCTGTCTTTAAACATGTAACCCTTTTGTAGTACATCAGTTACCATCTCAGGTTCTACGCCTTCTAATTTTTCTTTCATTATTGCTTGATGATAAAATGGATCATACTTTTTGTCTTGTGCTTCAATTTCACATACACCTTGATCTTTTAAGGCGTTAAATATTTGATCCTCTATCATCTTGAATCCTTTAACAAAATTTAATGTAGCTTCATCTTTAATTTCTTGTTTCAAAGCTAAATCAAATGTATCTAGTGGAGATAGTAATCCTTTACAAACATCCATACTAGCATATTTTCTTTCTTTGATTCGTTCATCATTAATGCGTTTTTTAAAATTTTCAAGTTCTGCTTGATTTCTTAGCAATTGATCTTTTAAATTTTGAACTTCTTTGCTTAGTTTTTCTTCTAATGTTTCCTCTTTACAGCAAGTTGATTCAGCGCTACAGCAAGTTGATTCATCGCTACAGCAATTTGATTCTTCGCTACAGCAAGTCGAATCATCACTGCAACATTCTGATTCATCACTACAACATTTTGATTCTTCTAAAACCTCTTCTTTAACTTCTTTTGCTTTCTTTTCCTTTGCCATTTTCTACTCCTTGTATAACTTAGACATGTGTGAAGCAAGATATTTTATTAATGGAATAACTTTTTGATACTCCATTCTTGTTGGACCTACAACTGCGATTGTTCCTTTTTGAGTATCATTTACATCATAAGGTATTGTGATTACTGTACAATCTTGCATTGCACTAATCTGGTTATCTTTCCCTATATTTACGGTTAAACCTGTAGCCGTTGTGTCATTAACTAGTTTAAATATTTCATTTTTTTCAAAGAAGGTTAATAGTTCTCTTACCCGCTCTACACTACTAAATTCAGGTTGATATAACATATTGTTTTGACCTGATAAATAGTATTTTGATTGAGTGAACTTGGCAAACGCTTCTAAGAATGTATCTATTATTGATTGATTATATATTAAGATATCTTTTATCTTATCCTGATTAATTTCATAATGAAGTTTTTCACTTACTTTACCAATCGGACAATCAAATAAAACATCATTAAATATCTCGATTACACGCTTCATTTCTTCAACATTAACACCGTCTGGAACAATTAAATGTTTACTTTCAACATGACCTAGATTAGTGATTATGATTAATAAAGCACGATCATCATATAAATTGATTAACTCAATCTTTTTCACTTTTGATCCATAGGCATTTGGTCCAAGGGCTATGGTTGTATAATTTGTCAGCTGACTAAGCAAATTCATCGCTTGAGTTATTGCTTCATCTCTTTTAAAATCCTTGTTTTTAAACAGTTCATCAATGACATTGAAGCTAGCGTCAAAGTTTTCTTGATTATTTAGGATAAATTCAACATAGAAATGATAACCTTTATCACTTGGGATTCTTCCACTTGAAGTATGAGTTTTTTCAATATACCCAAGTTCTTCTAAATCAGCCATCTCGTTTCTTAATGTCGCAGGTGAAAAATCAAGTAATTTTGAAAGTGTTCTTGAACCTATTGGTTCTGCAGTTCTAACAAATTCCTCAACTATAAATTTTAAAACTAATATTTGTCTTTCTGTAAGCATAAAATCACCTCCGTTAGCACTCGCGATTGATGTTTGCTAAAATTATTATACAATACTATAATAGCACTGTCAAGATTTGAGTGCTAATTTTTATAAAAAAAATAATCAAGCGCTTAATATAGCGCTTGATATATCCTATTTTAAATAAATATTATCCATTTTTTCATTTAATATAGTTGAAAAATGTCCATGTCCTGGATAAACAATTTTATTGTCATTTAGTTCATTCATCATACGTTTTAAACTTTTTTTGATTTTCACTTCGTCCCCGGTTGGTAAATCACTTCTACCAATACTTCCTTTAAATAAAGTATCCCCTGTAAAACAATAATTACTATATAAGAATGTTGAACTGCCTCTGGTGTGACCTGGTGTGTGCATTACTCTAATTTCCTCGCTCCCGATTTTCAATTTAAATCCTTCAGTAAATGTTACTACCTTCTTTTTATCATTAACAATAAATTTATGTTTAGTAGTATTACTAAGATTTAATGAAGCATCAAACAGAAAGTCGCGATCAAACTCGTGTACATAAACGTTCACATTGTAATGCGTTAGAATATCATTTAAAGAGATTATATGATCAAAGTGTCCGTGAGTTAGTAAAACACCTTTAAGGTTAATATTTTCCTTATTTAAGTAATCTATGATATCTAACACGTCTGCACCTGGGTCGATTATATATCCTTGTTTATTATTTGATATAATATATGTGTTTTCTGTAAAGTTATTAATTATTTGCTTAACCATTATACTTTCACCATCCCTGCAGCACCAAAGATGCCAGCATCATTTCCTAATTTAGCCAAAACTATTTTTGTATCCTTTACACTTGAAAATCCAATATTTTTGAAATGATTGATTATTCTATCTAATAAAGGTAGTCCTGCTTTTGAAACGCCACCACCAATAACAATAATTTCAGGGTTTATTGATACCGTTATAATCTGAATTGCTGTTGCAATATAATATGTAAACTTATCAACCGCTTCTAATGCTAATTCATCATTATTATTAGCCGCATCAAAAATTAATTTTGCATTGAAATCTTCAACACTTCTAAGAACCGAACTTGTATTTGTTTTTGCTAGAAGTTCAGTGAAAATATTTTTTAGTCCAGTTGCACTAGCTACAGTCTCAAGGCATCCAGTATTTCCACATCCACAAGCTAACCCGTGTTCATGAATTAATTTAATATGTCCCATTTCACCTGCTGCTCCGTTAGTTCCGGTAATAATTTTACCATCAATAATTACTCCAGAACCTACTCCTGTTCCAAGTGTAATCATTACAGAGTCTTTAAACCCTTTACTTGCACCATTCATTGTTTCACCTAAAGCAGCTACATTAGCATCATTAGCTACATAGATATTCTCATTTTCAAGAAGGTCTTTCAAATTCTCTTTTATATTTACTTCTTTCCATCCTAAGTTAACACAATTAAGAACTGTGTTACCAACTACAGGACCTGGAACTCCAAATCCATAACCTATGATATCATCTAAAGGTATAACGTTATTTTTAATAAAACTAGCGATGTCATTTAAGATATTTTTACCATTATTAGATTTATCAGAATCAATTTCCCATTTTTCAATTAATAATCCTGATCTAGAAAATAACCCAATTTTAATTGTTGTTCCACCAATATCAATCCCATAAATATGATTTCTCATAAAATAACCTCCTAATAAAAAAACTTCTCGTTAAAAGAAGTTTTAATGTGTTTATTATTTTTTCTCTTTATGTAAAGTTTTTTTACCGCATTTTTTACAAAATTTTTGAGCTTCCATTCTTTCAGGATGAAGCTTTTTATTTTTCTTAGCGATATAGTTTTCTGATTTACATTCTGTACATCTTAAAGTAAATTGAACTCTCACAATAATTCCTCCTAACAAAACTGTAATTAATATATCATTAAAAACATAAAAAAGCAACACATTTATGTATTTTTTAAGGGTATTAATGTATAATAAACTTGGTGATAATATGAAAAAACGTATGAAAACAAAACTTATTAAAGTTAGAGATGTGCAAATTGGAAATCAGGAAAAAGTTGTAATCCAATCAATGTGTAACACATCCACAAAAGATATTAAAAAAACTGTAACACAAATTAACCAATTAGCTACTAGTGGAGCTGATATTGTTCGACTTGCCATATTGGATATGGATGACGCTATTGCTATCAAAGAGATTAAATCTTTAGTTAATGTACCTTTAGTTGCTGATATTCATTTTGATTATCGTTTAGCTCTTGAAGTTATTAAAAACGGAATTGATAAAGTCCGAATTAACCCTGGCAACATTGGTAGTGATGAAAAAATAAAGTTAGTTGTTGATGCATGTCTTGAAAAAAACATTCCAATAAGAATTGGGATTAATGGGGGAAGTCTTGAAAAGCATATATTAGAGAAATATAAAAAACCAACAGCTTTAGCTATGGTTGAAAGTGCAAAATATCATGTTGAGCTCCTTGAGAAGTTTGGATTTACCGATATTATTCTTAGTCTAAAATCTTCAGATATATATGAAACTGTTGAAGCTTATCGTATTGCAAGCAATACCTTTAAATACCCCTTACATCTTGGTATCACTGAAGCAGGCACAAAGTTCGGTGGAACTATCAAATCAAGCGTAGGTCTTGGAATATTATTGTTTGAGGGGATTGGTGATACTATTAGGGTTAGCCTTTCTACTGATCCTGTTGAAGAGATAAAAGTTTGTAAAGAACTTCTTAGTTCTTTAGGACTTTATAAGAAACCAAAAATAATAAGTTGCCCAACTTGTGGTAGGTTAAGTTACAACATGCTACCTATACTTGACAAAATTGAAAAATATTTAGAAGATATAGATTCAAATATCACAGTTGCGGTTATGGGATGCGCTGTTAATGGTCCAGGTGAGGCTCGAGGTGCTGATATTGGAGTAGCTGGTGGTAAGGGCGAAGGATTAATTTTTGTGAATGGTGTTATAAAGAAAAAAGTTAAAGATACTGAACTTTATGAAAGTTTAATCAATGAAATACAAGAGTACGAAAAAAAGGCAAATCATAAATGATTTGCCTTTTAACTTGTTGATTCTACTTCTAATTCATAAAATGCTAAGAAACTAATTGTAACTGGAATTGAAGAGAACTCATCTGCTGGTGCAGAATATTCTAATGAGTCAATAATAAATAGCTGTTCTGACTCATAAATTTCATCAATAAAATCAATAATATTATTTATGTCAGTTGTTGAAAAAGTTACATTGACTTCAACGATTTTAAAATATGTGTTGATTTCTCTAAAATCCGAAGTACTTTCAAACGTTTTATTTTCATTAATAGACACTTTTCTAGTCATTATCAAGTCTTCGCTTACTCCAACTTGTTCTAACTTAGCTAAAACATAAAAGTTTAAACTATCTCTTGAATACTCTGCAGGTATTTGCTCATACATCTGATAAATATTGTTTAATTGTTGATTTTTGTTATCTTCAACAATTGTTCTAACATTTGTAATTTGCATTTGCAGAATTTGGTTTTGATTTTCAACTTGAGAGATACGATTATCAAGACTACTTAATAGCATAAATCTAATTAGAAAGATAATTCCAATAATACCAATAATAATACCATAGAATAAAATATCACTTGTTTTTCTACTCAGCATTATAATCAACCTCCAAACTATATGTAGACTCATAAAGAACTAACACACCAGATTGAATAGGTTCAGTATTTGTTGATCTAATAACCCAATCTAGATCATTAAATCGATTATTTAAAGTAGTAAAGGTTGAGATTGATGAAAACCTAACTACAACTTCTAAAGTATTGTTTTCTAAGTCATAATTAAAACTTGCTACTTCACCGTTTACAAGCGGACTTTCAAGAATAGTGTCAATCTTATCTTGAACTTCACTAATATAACTATTTACATCAACTGTTAAATTTTCTACCTCTGTTAATCGGTTATAGAAATGAATTGTATTTAAATTGATTTCATATCCTCTTAACTCCTCATTTGCAAGGATTAAAGCATAACTTAAATCACTATTATCACCGTTTAAAGAACTTAGTTGCTCAGTTCGATTACGATAAGGTATAAAGATAATAACTCCTGTTAATAAAACTGTAAAAAACACAATTAATAAGATATTTACATTAAATTGTCTAGCTCTTTTAACATCTGGCAGAAGATTTACATAAACAAAATCACTTCTAGATGTTGAGCTTTTTGAATATACTTTACGATCAGCCATTTTACCACAGCCCCTTTGTTTGAACTAATGATGCGGCTAAAGGAATATAACACTCACGATCAATTAATGTATCAACAATTTTACTAATTCTTTTCATATCGAATATTTGTGTAACCATTGGTGAACCCTCTTCAACAAAATAACTATTCAATTCATCGTTAGTCATCTTGTTAGTCATATTAAATACAACTAATTTTTGAATCATGCGGTCTCCAGCATTTATATTAAAGCGATAATAATTGGCAATTTTAGATATTTCTGAATCTAATAAAGACATATACTTATCATTTTCCATCCCGCGCACGTTAACATTTTGAACTAAACTAAAAATCGGAATTTCCTCATCAAAGATATACATTGAATAAGTGTCATCAAAAACAGCGACAAACATAATATCTTGATCAAATTTCATATCTGAATCTTCACCTTTACGATAATAATATAAACGATGTAAAGATAATGGTGGAATATCTGTTCTGACTACTTGCATATTCATTTCATAAAATAATTGAATATAATTCTTAAGTTCACTACTTGGCGCATAAAACATAATCACTTCATAGTGATCTTCATTTTTTCTATGAATAACATAATCCATAATAATATCTTCACTTGGAATCATAATTGATTTACCAATTTGAGATTTTAAGTAATTACCAATCTCGTTTTGTTTATAAATAATTGGAACTTCAATAGTTCTAAATGTAAATAGTTCCTCATGGACAATCAAGTTAACTCGTCTTGATTTAATTTTAAACATTTTAAAAGTGTCTTTAATAATTTTTAAAAGCTTATCCTCTTTATAAATTATTCCATTCTCAATAATTCCAGGTTCTAATTTAACTGAAGAATATTTTAGCTTTTTCATGTTGTATCCATCCGGCTTTTCAATGAAACTAAATTCGTTATCTGTAAAGAAACAATTTATTGATAATCGAGCCATTTAAACACCTTCTTCCCTAATATAAATTTAAATACCATTCAATGATGGTATTTCCATATGTGTAACTAATTAATGTTCCAATATAGATAAATGGAACAAATGGTAAATAACCTTCTTTTTTAAGAATTTTAGCATAAATTAAAGCAATTATCGCTGCAAAAAATAGACTTAAAAAGAGTACTTTATATCCTAAAAATAAACCAATAATTAAATATAGCTTTATATCTCCACCACCAAGGGCTTCAGTTTTATATCGTTTTTTTCCGTACCATGCAAACAAATACATTATTGAAAAACCTAATACTCCTCCAATGATTCCATCATACCAAAATTCAATTGGGGATAGAATTCTTAAGATGAACATAATTGGAAAAACGACCACTAATATAATATCAGGTACTATTTTATAGTAAATGTCACTTACTGTTATGATAGTCATTGTAGCAATCAACACTGCTATTACTATATATTCTAACATATCTTGACCATATTTGTAAAAGAAAAACACATATAGAAGTCCACTTAACACTTCAATTAGTGGATAAACCAGTGAAATTTTATTTTTACATGATTTACATTTACCAAAATTTACTAAATATCCCAAAAGGGGAATTACTTCTAAGAGCGTTAATTCACTTTTACAATTATCGCAATGACTTCTTCCCATAATAGTTTCTTTCATTGGCACCCTTGTACCAAGCAAAACAAAAAAAGAAGTAAATATTGTTCCAAAAATAAAAATGTATATATATATTAATATTTCCATTCATATCACCACTTATATTTTACACTATTTATAAATAAATAGCCATATTTAGCAAAAAAAAAAGAATGAAATTCATTCTTTTTTTATTTGTTTGCTACGTCGCTTCTACTTGATTGTGATGGAACTCCTGTAAATTCATATTCACTTAGTCCACCTGCGTTTAAAGTTACTGTCCAGTCTCCACTACCTAATACAGCAGTATAATCATCAATATACTTAGCAGCTGTAGCTGGTGTAGCTGCAACATCTAATCCTTGAATATAAGTAGCTAATTCAGTTTTTGATAAAGATTGAGTTGTTGAACAAGAGTTTGATGAACAATATAATTTAGCAGCTGATTCAATAGTTAAAGCATCTGCTAATACAGCATCTTTTTTTGTATTCTCAATAATTGATCCTACAGCTGGAACACTGAAAGCTGCGATGATTCCCATTACTACGATAACGATTAACAATTCAGTTAAAGTTACCCCTTTGTTATTTTTTACCATTATAATACCTCCATAAATTGTATAATTTTTTGAGTAAATTCTAAATCTAATATACCACTAAAATGGCTAGTTGTCAATATTAATAGCGTACTATAGAACTTAGATTCTACTTTAATTCCCGATTTGACTAGACATATAAAGACTTGGTAGCATAACTGCTAAAATCATCATTACTACTAACGCATATACAAAGAGTAGTAAAAGTGGTTCTAAAGCCTTCTTAAGTCTTTCAATCTTTACATCACTATCCTCATCATAAAACGAAGATAAACTATGTAACATACGGTCCAAATCACCCGTTTTCTCACCAACATTTACCATTCTTGAAAAAACGACTTCAACTGCATAGTGATTCTCAAATGCATCACTCATATATTCTCCACTTGTTACGTTCTTTTGAGCTTGGACAATTAAATCTTTATATACTCTATTATCAACTGTGTCAAATGTAGTTGCTAACGCATCTTGAAGTGGAACATGTTTATTTAACATTTGTGATAATGTTGACGATATTCTTGATAAATTATTTAATTTTATTAAATCACCAAATATTGGTAATCTAATAAAAACTGATGCCATAAATCTTTCAAATCCAATACTTTTTTTATGTATTGTTTTATAACCTGCTATCGCACCAATAATCCCAAGTATTAGTTTCCACCAGTGAAGTAACAAGAAATCTCCAACATCCATAAAGAATGTAGTAATTCCAGGTAATTCTCCACCTAAACTATCATACATGCTTTTAAACTGTGGTAATACTCCAATCAAGATAAATACAGCAACTGCTGAAGCAACAACCATATAAATAACTGGCAACATCAATGTTGATCTGATTGAACTTTTCAAACGATATTGCTTTTCAAGATAATTAACCATATCGTTGATGATTGGATAAAGTTCACCAGTTTTTTCTCCTACTTCAACCATAGCAATTAAAAGTTTAGGAAATTCTCTTGGATATTCTCGGTATGAATCACTTAGTGTTTGCCCACTATTTACTTCATAATAAATCCCATAAAGAATTCTTCTTACGTTTTTATCTGTTTGCTGAGTAGCTAATATTTCTGAGGCTTCGTTTAATTTAATTCCTGCTTTTAATAAGGACGCTAATTGTTTAAGGTAAAATATTAAATCTCTTTCTTTAATAATTTTATCTAATGTAACTCTATTTAGAATTGCAAGATATGATGTCTTCTTATAAATATCAATTGATTTTAATCCGGTTTCCATTAAAAACTTGTCAGCAAGAGCTCTTGATGGGGCTTCTGTCATTCCATAAACAATTTTACCATCTTTTAATCTTTTCGCTTTATATTTATAGTCAAAAATTTTCATATGTTCACCCCTAATCCAAACTAACTTTAAGTACTTCTTCTAAAGTAGTAATTCCAGCTTTAACTTTTTCAAGTCCAGCTTCTATTAGGAGTTTAGTACCTTCTTTTGTTGCTTGTTCTAATAATTCATATTCATGACGTTTATTAGAAACCATTCTCGTTAACTCATCACTAATTTCTAAAATTTCAAAGATTGCAGTTCTACCTTTATACCCTTTGTTGTTACAAACAGCACAACCCACAGCTCTTTTTACTTTATCAACTTTGATTTTATTTCTTTTAAATATTTCCTTTTCACTTTCGGTAGGCTCAACATCTTTCGAACAATAAGGACACACTTTTCTAACTAACCTCTGCGCAATAACCCCAGAAAGCGAACTTGCTACTAAGAATGAATCTATTCCCATGTCCACAAGTCTTGTGACGGTTTTTATTGCACTATTAGTATGAATAGTACTTAAAACCAAATGTCCAGTTAAAGAGGCTTTAACCGCTATTTGTGCTGTTTCGGTATCACGAATTTCCCCAACCATTATAATATTTGGATCTTGACGTAGAATTGAACGCAAAGCATTAGCAAATGTAAAATGAATATCCGGATTAACATTTACCTGGTTAATTCCTTCTAACTCAATTTCCACAGGATCTTCTACTGTAATTATATTCACGTCATCGTGATTTAACTCATCTAAACTGGCGTATAATGAAGTTGTTTTCCCTGATCCTGTTGGACCACTTACTAAAACAATTCCATTTGGTCTACTAATTAATCTCCTAAATACTTCTTCTTCATATTCGGATAACCCAAGACGATCAATACCAGTTGAATCCCTTGATAAATCTAAAACCCTAAGAACACATTTTTCACCACGTACTGTTGGTAAAGTTGAAATACGCAAATCAATAGGTCGACCTTCAATTATAGTTTTTATCCTACCATCTTGAGGTGTTCTTGTATCTGTTATATCCATATGAGACATTACTTTAATTCTTGAGATAAGTTTTGGCAAAATTACTTTTGGTAAAACTCTTTCAGTTGATAAAACTCCATCGATACGATATCTAATTTTAAATTCAATATCTGTTGGATCAATATGAATATCTGAAGATTCAGTTTTTACAGCTGTTAATAGTATTTGATTAACTAACTGAATAATTGGAGATTCATTTGCATCTTCCTCTGCATCAGCTAAAATCTCTTCATAAAATTTCTCTTCATCTTTTTTCTCTTTTTCAACTTCAATACCTAAACTTTTTAAAGTTTTACTAAAACCGTAATATCTCGCAATCGCAGTTTCAATATCTGAAATTGTTGCTAAAACTGGTTCAACATTCATTCCAGTTCTTAATCTAACATTTTCTAGTGTTGGAAAATCAAGAGGGTCATTTGTTGCGATAACTATTCTACGGCCATGAATATTTATTGGCATTATTTTTGATTTAGTAACAAAGTCTTCATCCAACAATTTCAAAACGGCCTCATCTATAAAAACGAGACCTAAATTTACTCTTCTAATGGCTAATGAAGATTCCATTGCATCAACTATTTGTGAATCATTACAAAATCCAAAACGGATTAGCGCTTCACCAATTTTTTCGCCTTTTTCTCTTCTTCTTAGCACTTCATTTATTTGTTTTTCAGTAACAATTCCTTCTTCTACTAGAACGTCACCAAGTCGCTTTTGTACATTTCTTGCCATAGTTTCACTCCCTTTTTATTTCTAAATTCCATCCTCTAAAATTATTTCTTTAATCGGAGGGTAGAATTCAAAAACAATAATTCCATCCAATACAGTTTCACCGTATAGGTTAATAATTCTGCGATTAACTTCAACTATTTTTCCTAATTGTCCATCTTGCTCAAAATTAGAATCATCAGTTTCTTGAGTAATAAAACCTAACTCTGTTTCCTCTTCAGTTACAAAAATTTGATCAACAAAACTAAGACCTTTCATTGTAACTTTAAGTTCATTTGCACTTACTAAACTAAATGTAAACTCATATGCAGAATCATTAGGGTTGTAGAATGAAAAGTCAACACCTAAATCATTATCAATTCTTACTTGTTTTCCAAATAAAGGAAAATTGTTAATATTGTATGTGTTAAAATCAATCTCAGAATTGTAACTTCTTTCATGAATAACAAAATTAGAATATTTAATATTCTCTAATATTCCTGAAGAAACAATAGTCATTTCCTCATCATCAAAGATTAAACTCAACTCATTTAAAACGCTATATAAACTTTTAGAATCAACTATAATTTTTGAATCTTCTAAATTATTACTAATATTTAATAATAAGCTATTAACATCAAATAGGGGTGGTGTAGAAATTGTAGTTTCATGTATTAATACTTTACTAGCGTCAAAATCAAGTAAATGATCTTCTAGTTCTACACTTGAGAAAGATTTCATATAACTTGCGTCAAAAACAATTTTATCAACTACTGCATCTAAATCAAACTCAGTATTAATACCTGATAAAAATATTTGATTACTTAATTCACTCTTAACAATATTTCTGTTTTCTACTGAGTAACTTACAATTAAATCATTAGTTATCCCATCTCTTATTTCATCAATTGATCTTGCAATATCAAAATCTAATAACTCTCTATCAAATTCATAAACATATCCTTGATAAGTAGCTTCAAATACTATTGTATCGTCACCTAGCCAAGAGTTTACTCGAGCTTCAACTTTTCCCTTAACTTCTTCTTTATCAATTCCACCTAAATAAACACTACCAAGTAATGTGTTTTCATTAAAATTACCAGCACGGTAACCATTAAACATAAACCAAAAAATAACTATAGTTGCTAGTCCAACTATAATAATTACTGATGTATATAAGTAGTATGCAAGATTGCTGTTTTTAAACTGTGTACTCATAAATATCACCCGTCCATCCATTATTTAGTAATATTATACTATAAAACCGCTATATTTACAAAATCTTTGTAAATTTCGCATTGTTTTTTTAAATATTTTCTAAATAATCATAAACATTTAGTTTAAGCCATTAATGAGTTTTGTTTAATAATTTACTAAATAAAGTGATTGTGGTATAATTAAATGAATTATTTAAATTAAAGGAGGGATATTGATGCAGCAAAATAATAAAGGATTTTCTCTTGTTGAAATACTAGCAATGATAATAATTACGACAGCTATCATTTTCCCTTTATTGACTACATTAATAGACAGTTTTGAAATCAACAGATTAATGCATGATAGACGGAGCGCAATAACTGTAAGTGAAACTACAGTTTATGCTTTTGATAAAATGAATTTTTCTGATTTGCGAAATCAAGTAAACGATGCCAATGATATTACAAACAAATACTATATTGATTTTGATGTTGATAAATGCGTTAATTTAACTGTAAATGATGATGAAACATTATGTGGTAGAATCTTTGATTCAATCTGGAATAATGTGAATTTTGATAAAGAAAACTTTAGAGTATTTATATTTAATTACAACTTAACAACAGATCAAATAAGAATTTTAAGTGAAGACATGACCGATATCCCTAAGGTTGTTAGAGATAAAATTGCTTTAATCCCAGAAAACTTAGCTTCTAATGATAACCTACTGAGAATTGAAGTTTATATTAGATACGCTGATGGCGAACTTGGTACAACTACATTAAGTGGGTATTTATATAATGAATAATTTGAATAATCAAAAAGGGATTACTTTATTTGAACTTCTTTTAACAATTACAATAACTAGTGTTGTGTTGACAATGCTAATGGGATTATTAACTATGGTTTTAACAGCAAAAGCTGATTTAGAATACGACAATCGACTATTAAATGAATCGTACTATATATCAGAATATCTACAAAATCAAACTTTCCAATTTGAACCACAATACGTTCAATTCACAGATAATGGTTCTACAAAGGAAGTTAAACTATTTCATTATGAAATTAGTGCAGACCCTGATACTGGCGAGTTAAAATGGGACAATACATCTGAAGAAACTTTGTTAATAGTTTTTAATGAAGGTTCTGATCAAATTTTCTTTGATGGAGAAGTCGTTCATCCTGGAAGTGTCAAACTTGTCGGACAGAGCAATCTAGTTTTTACTCCAATTGGTGAGCCTTCTAGTTTTACTGATATAAACGGAACTACAGTAAGTGGTTACCAAAATGTAGTTATCGAATTAACTTTAGAAATTGAAATAACACTCCCAAACGGAAGTGTATTAGACACGCAAACATTTACAACAACAATTATTATTTAGAAAGAAAGAGGTGATTTGGTGAATAATAAAGGAAATATATTAAGTTCAGCATTAATAGTTATTGCGATTTTAACATTTTCATTAACAAGTGTTGCTGCACTTACAATTAATCTTTCATCAAACACACATCAGATTAACTTACAAACTAGTGAAGAAAGTTTAGCTAAAGGTTTAATAAAAGAAGCTGCTGACCAATTTGAAGTTTATATTAGAGATGGTGGAACTTTTATTGATTTTGATAATGCAGGTTCTTTAGTTATCGAACAAGCTTTAGGAGTTGAAATTGATAATATTACTCCTTCATATCCTGATTTTGGTGATCATACAAATGGAGCTGTTACTTATGTATATAACTTTTCTTACTTGTTAACTAATGGAAAAACTATCTATTTAGAAATATACGTTTCAAGTTATGGAGAAAGCTTAGATAGTCCAGAAGTTTTCGAATATAATATTGCTACAGATGGAACACTGATTATGAACGGCGGGACTTATACTGATTCTAAAATTTTTGGTGATAAGGTATATATTACTGATTTACCATTCTTCTATGATGAACTTTATAGTCAATATCGTGCTTTAAATAGTTCGTTTCCACATTTTACATCAGCTGGAAGTGAAACCTATATATATTCAAATGACTACAGATTTTGTACAGCTTTATGCTGGAGTTCAACTGGAAATACTGTAAACGATAGCATAATTGTTAATAACGTCACTCAAGGTACATTTACAGATGCTTGGGATAACTATTCTGGGGATACTGGCTTACAAGGTGATATTGAGATTAATGATTTCTTTACCTCTTTTGATTATGATAGTTATTTCTTTGAATATATTCAAAATGAGTCTACTACTAATTCAAGAGATTTAACTACAAGTTCTTCTTGGGAAGAGTTAACTTGGGATAATCTCGAGAATGTAATTTGGGGAGCAACTGACAACTATTATTATGATAATGTTACAAGTGCTAATTTTACTAGAAATAAAACTTTTAGAGATTCTAGTGTTTATAATGGTGATTTAACTATTAGTAGAAATCTAACAGTCCAGCAAAGCACTGATGCATTAGTCGTTCTTGGGAATTTAACAGTTGATACAAGCAGAAGCAGTATCAACCTTAATGGTAATTTTATTGTTCTTGGGAACTTAACATTTATTGGAAATTCTGTCGATATTGATGGTACTTTCTTTGTAAAAGGTGAAACTATTATTAATATGAATGAAAATCATGGGATTACTACATCAGGTAACAACGCTGGATTTACACTGCTTAGTAAAGATAATATTAGAGTAGAGAACAACCATTATTATGAGTACTTATCAAGTGCTTACGGAGACTATTCAATTGATTCGTTTATGTTCACTGAACAATCAATTTATATTAATGCGGTTAAATCAATGATGGATTATCATGGTTCTTTATACGCTCTAGCTAAAGGCGGGTCGATTAATCCAATTGAAGTTGTTGATCAGAGCGCAGTTCAAGTTAACGGAATAATCATCAATAACTTCCAAGGTTACTTAACAGATATTGGTTGGGTATACTGGGCAACTTCTAGTAATAATTATGCGAATAATCGATTTAAGATTTCACCGATAACCCAAGGCAGTTATATTACACGATTTGATCATATACCTGACTTTGAAAGTATAATTGTAAGTGAAGGTGTTTGGACATTCTTTGCAAGTGAATTTAATTACAATTAAAAAGAGGCTTTCGCCTCTTTTTTTAATGGAATCCTTTAATACATTCACCAATTATTTCTGATAACGTTGGATGAGCATGGATAATGTTTTTATACTCATTTATCGTTATTTTTTTATAAATAATTGTACTAAGTTCATGAATTAAATCAGCTGCGTGAGCCCCAATAATATGTGCTCCTACTAAAATATTATCTTCATCAACAATCATTTTAATAAAACCATCAGTCTCATTCATTGCTTCTGCTTTTGCATTAGTTTTATATAGATATTTGTTTGTTTTATATTCACCATTCATCTCATCTTCAGTTTTACCTATACTTGCAATTTCAGGAAAACTAAATACTACTGAAGGTACTAAATCAAAATTAATATCCATTTTTTTATTAAGAATATGTGATATTGTTTTATAACCATCATAAGTTGCCTTATGAGCTAACATTAAAATACCAGTAACATCACCAATAGCATAAACACCATCAATGCTAGTCATAAAGTTATTATTAACTTTAATCCCTTTTTGATCGTATTCAATTCCTAGTCCATCTAAATCTAGATTACCAAATGATGGTTTTCTACCTGTTGCTAGTAAGACATAATCAGTTTCTATTTCTTTTAATTTTCCTTTAGATTCAATAATTGCTATATATTTCCCATCTTCTTCTTTAACTTCTTTTAAAGTCGATGATGTTAATATATTTATACCTTGTCGTTTATATAAATTTTTAGCTCGTTTTTTGATATCTTTATCAAGTGGCGGTAAAATCTCATCCATATATTCAACAAGGGTAATTTCTGAATCAAAATAGTTAAAGATAGTTGCAATCTCTGAACCAATTACTCCTGCTCCAACAACAATCATTTTTTTAGGAAATGTATCTAGTGATAATATCCCCTTAGAATCATTCACAATTTCTAAATCGCTTCCAGGAAATGGGAAAATTCTTGGTGTACTTCCAGTAGCAATTATAATATTTTTAGTCTTAATTATTTCATCATTAACCATAACTTCATTCTTGTTAATGATTTTTGCTTCACCTTCTATTAAATTAACATTAAGTTTTTTAAGAGAAGTTAAGATATTTTTTACTTGGTTACTAACAATTGACTCTTTACGGTTTTTGATTTGCTCATAATCAACAGTAAAGTTATCAACATTAACACCTAACGTTGATAACTCTGTCATATTTTTTATTGTTTTAGCGTTTTGATACAATGTTTTAGTTGGAATACAACCATAGTTTAAACATGTACCACCAACGATGTGTTTTTCAATAAGTGTTACCTGAAGACCGTGTTCTGCAGCAAATATTGCTGTATCAAAACCTCCTGGACCTGCACCTATTATTACAACGTCTTTCACTACTCTATTAAATCCGTATATTTTACTAGTGGGTTACGAGCAGCTTTCGCTTCATCTAATCTTTTAACAACCGTATTGTATGGAGCACCTTTTACTAATTCAGGATTTGTTTTAGCTTCAAGTGCAATTTTTCTCATTACATCAATAAATGAATCTAATGTTTCTTTTGATTCAGTTTCTGGTGGTTCAATCATTAAAGATTCTTTAAATACTAATGGGAAGTAAACAGTTGGTGGATGAACATCGTAATCTAACATTCTCTTAGCAATATCTAGAGTCGTTACATGGTTAGATTTATCAATAAGCCCATCAAAAACAAACTCATGTTTACATACTTCATCAACTGGAAGTAAGTATAAATCTTTTAGTGATTCTTTAATATAGTTTGCGTTTAATACGCTATATCTACCAATGTTACCTAAGTTTTCTTTTCCAACTGTTAATAAATATGTATATGCTTTTACGATAACTGCCATATTCCCATAAAAGTGGGTAACTTGACCAATCGCTGTATCATTTTGATCTTCAATAATAAATTTATCATTAACTTTTTTAACTACCGGACTTGGTAATAAATGAACTAATCTTTTATTAACTCCTACTGGTCCACTTCCTGGTCCTCCACCGCCATGTGGCGTTGAGAATGTTTTATGGATATTAATATGCATAATATCAAATCCCATATCCCCAGGTCTAGCTTGACCTAATAACGGATTCAGATTTGCTCCATCATAATATAATAATCCCCCAGCTTCATGAACTAACTTAGCAATCTCTAAAATATCTTTTTCAAAAATACCAATAGTATTAGGATTGGTAAGCATAATTCCAGCAATATCATCACCTAGTACTTCTTTTAAAGATTCAATATTTACAGTACCATCTTGATTTGATTTAACTTCAACACTTTCAAACCCAGCTACAGTTGCGCTTGCAGGATTTGTACCATGTGCTGATTCAGGGACAATAACCTTTGTACGTTTAAAGTCGCCATTATCTTGATGGAATTTTTTCATAATCATAAGTCCAACTAATTCACCATGTGCACCAGCATAAGGATTTAATGTAAACTCATATAACCCACTGATTTCAGAAAGAATTTTTTGAGTATTATAGTATATTTCTAGTAACCCTTGAACTGTTTTAGTTGGTTGATAAGGATGAACATTACTTAATCCAGGTAACGCTGCTATATCCTCATTAATTTTTGGATTGTATTTCATTGTACAAGAACCAAGAGGGTAGAAACCTTTTTCAACACCAAAGTTTTTAAAACTTACATTTGTGTAGTGTCTTACAGCTTCAAACTCAGTTAATTCTGGTAAAACTATTTTTTCTTCTCTTAATAAAGATTCAGAAATTTTATAGTCTTTAAATACGTTTTTTGGAAGTGAGTATCCTGTATGTCCACTCTTAGATATCTCAAATGCTAATTTATCGTAATACATTATAGCACCTCCAAAATACTAACTAGTTTATCTATTTGTTCCTTAGTACGTTTTTCAGTAGCACTAAACAATAAACAATCAGCTAAATTTTCATCAAATTTTGAAATTGAAAGTGGTCCTAAAATACCATTTTCAATTAATTTATCTTCTATAACTTTCGGATCCAAAGTTGTTCTTACTAAACAATCCTTAAAGAAATCATTTTTATATACAGCTTCAAACTTATCTAAAGCTGTTACTTTTTCGAATAAATAATGCGTTGCATCATATGAATTCTTTTGAGCTTCTTTAATTCCTTTTTCACCCATTACAGCCATGTAAATAGTAACAAACAAAGCTAATAAACTTTGATTTGAACAAATATTTGAATTTGCTTTTTCACGTCTAATATGTTGTTCACGAGCTTGCAAAGTTAAAACAAATGCTCTTTTCCCATCAGTATCTTCTGTAACACCACAAATTCTACCAGGCATTTTTCTCATCAGTTTTTTAGTAGTTGCTAAATAACCAATATATGGTCCACCAAATTGTAAAGGTACACCCATTGTTTGACATTCACCAACGGCAATATCTGCACCCCATTCACCAGGAGATTTAATAAGTGTTAATGTTGAAGGATCACTATTAACTATGAATAATCCTTTGTATTCCTCAATAGTTTCTTTAAATCCACTATAATCTTCCATTATTCCATAAAAGTTTGGAGTTTGAACAATAACACCAGCATAATCTTTTGACATTTTTTCTTCTAAGTCACTTAAGCTTGTTGCTCCATCTACTTGATCAATAAAATCAACTGTTATATCACGGTAATGTGCATAAGTTTTAATAACTTCAATAATGTTTGGATTTACTGTTTTTGAAACAAGAATTTTATTTCTTTTTTTAGCTCCACATGCCATAAACATTGCTTCTGCTGTTGATGTAGCTCCATCATACATAGATGCATTTGCAACATCCATGTTTGTTAAAGTTGAAATCATACTTTGAAACTCGAAAATATATTGTAATGTTCCTTGTGAGATTTCAGGTTGATATGGAGTATACGCTGTCATAAACTCTTGTCTTAAAATTAAATGTCTAATTATTGAAGGAGTATAATGATCATATGCTCCAGCTCCAATAAAAGGTATTAACTCCTTGTTTTTACTTGCTAAATCTTTAAAGATTTGATGGATTTCCAATTCTGATTTTGCATTTGGTATATCAAAATCATGATTTCTTAATTTGTTAGGAATTTCATCAAATAGTTCATTGATATCATTGATACCAATTACCTCTAACATTTCATTTATTTCTTGCTCAGTATGAGGTAAATATTTGAACATATTAATCACTCCTATTCTAAAATATCTTCGTATTCTGCTTTACTTAAAAGTTTATTTAATTCTGAACTGTCTTCCATTTCTACTTTGATAATCCAATTTTCAAATGAATCTTCGTTTAATAATTCTGGAGAATCTTCTAAATCATCATTAACCATAACAATAATTCCTGTTATTGGTGATAAGATATCTGATGCAGCTTTTACACTTTCAATTGCAGCAAATTCTTCACCTGCATTAACTTGATCTTCTTCTTCAGGCAACTCAACAAATACGATTTCACCTAAACTTTCTTGCGCATAATCAGTAATCCCAATATATGCAAAACCATCTTCTACTTTCACCCATTCATGTGAGTTTGTGTAATATAACCCGTCTAATACTTTACTCATTATTTTTCCTCCTAATCCTGTTTATAATTCTTATCATAAAATTTTTTATTTCTAACTTTTACATCTACAAATTTGTTTCTTACTTGAACTTTTAATAAAGTCCCCATTTTATCATATGGTCTATCAATTAAAGCTAAAGCAACGCTCTCATTAGTTGATGGAGACTTATAACCAGTAGTTACCTCTCCAACTTCTTTATCTTCAAAATAAACCTTATAACCATGTCTTAAAATACCTTTTGTTAATAATGTTAATCCAACTACACGACGTTTAGTTTTTTCAGCTTTTTGCTTAACTAAAACATCTTTACCAATAAAATCACCAGCTTCTAACTTCACTGCAAATCCTAGTGAGGCCTCAAGAGGTGTAATATCTTTACTAAGTTCATTACCATATAATGGAAGTGCAACTTCAAATCTTAGTGTATCTCTTGCTCCTAAACCTATTGGAACAATATATTCTTCACCTTTACTTAATAATAACTCCCAAACTTTAACTATATCTTGATGTTTTCCGTAAATTTCAAATCCATCTTCACCAGTATAACCGGTTCTAGATACTAAATACTTAATACCATCGATTACGATATTATCAAAAGTGAAAAATTTTAGTTCTTTTAAATCATAACTAGTAAACTCACTTAACACTTTTTCTGCTAAAGGTCCTTGTAATGCAACTTCACTATAATTGTCTGATTCATTTGATGTAACACAATCAAATTTATTGTTTTCTAAAATCCAAGCATAATCTTTTTCAATATTTGATGCATTAATCACTAATAAATAAAACTCTTTATTCACCTTGTAAACTAATAGATCATCTACTACTCCACCTGTTGGGTAACACATCATTCCATAAAGAACTTGATTATCATTCATACTTAATACATCATTTGTGAAAATATAATCTACAAATTTTTCTGCTTCACTACCCTTTACATAAATCTCACCCATATGAGATACATCAAAAATACCACATTTTTCACGAACGTAAGAATGTTCATGAGAAATTGAAGTATAACTTATAGGCATCATAAAACCAGCAAAATCAACAACTTTAGCATCTAAAGCTACATGATTATCGTATAATACTGTTTTCTTCATATCTATTCTCCTTCAAATTGTTTTAAGGCTTGATAACTACTTCTTACAAGTGGTCCACTTGCGACATACCTAAAGCCTCTTTTTTTACCTTCGTTCTTATATTTTTCAAACATTTCCTCAGTTACATACTCAGTAACTTCTATATGTTTTAAAGATGGCCTTAAATATTGTCCTATAGTTAAAATATCACAGTTGATATTCCTTAAATCATCCATTAATTTATATACAGATTCCTCTTTTTCCCCAATTCCAACCATAATACCAGATTTCGTTAAAATTGATGGATCCATTTCCTTAACATTTTTTAGTACATTAAAACTTCTTTGATAATTCGCATTATCTCTAAATCCTTCATAAAGTTCTTCAACAGTCTCAAGATTATGATTGATTACATCAGGTTTAGCATCAACGATAATCTTTAATGCCTCTTTATCTCCCATTAAGTCAGGGATTAAAACTTCTACAGTTGTCTCTGGAAACTTATCCTTTAGAAGTAAAATACTATCTTTAAATTGACTTGCCCCATAATCTTTTAAGTCATCTCTAGTAACTGAAGTTATAACAACATGTTTTAGACCCATTACTTCAACAGCTTTAAGAATGTTGTTCGGCTCTAATTTATCTACTAAATCAGGTTCACCATGAGTTACATCACAAAATTTACAATTCCTAGTACATTTTGTACCAAGAATCATAAAAGTCGCAGTTTTATTTGAGAAGCATTCAAGTTGGTTAGGACAAGCTGCTTCTTGACATACTGTATGTAAGTTATGTTGACTTAATAAAGCTTTTATTTTTGATGTTTGTTTATTAAGATCCTTCAAATTAACTTTTAAGTAATCAGGTTTTGAAATTTTCTTTTTTACTTCATCAAAGACAAGTTCAAGGAAATTTGATGATTTCATCAAATAAATATACTCTTTTATTTTATTCTTTTTTAGCACTTTTAGAAACTCATCATAAGTAAATGAAACACCATAAAAGGCTTCTTCAAATGTTTTTATATCTTTAAACGCAAAATAATCTCCACTAAGTTTTAAACTTTTTACAGTATTATTTTTTAGATCAATATCTACTCTAAATGTTCCAGCTTTAAAACGTTTCTTTTTTGTGAATGCAAACTTAGGGTTTTTTCCATAATTCCATTCATCTAAATAAAACTTCTTTTTGTATTCATTAACTTTACTAAGTTCAAGTTCTTGATAATTAATTTCACTAGTTTTAATTTTTTTTACAAGATAGTCATAAAATTCTTCTAGTGTTAGTTCTGTTTTTTCACCAATGTTAGTAACACGACTTTTGACACTTGTTATTGCTTTTGAAGTTAGTTTTATTTTATCTGGATTTAAACTTTTCAGTAGGTTCTCAAAATCCGTCTCAAACAAAATTGTTCCATGCATTACCATTTTATCTTTGTATATATACTCAGCGTTTCCTGAAAATTTTAAACCATCACTAAGAATGTCGTTGCGACCTGTAAAAGTTGCATCAATTCCTAAATCTTTTACAGCATCAACTATATGTTTAACATGTTTTTCAAAAATATTTTTAGAATGTTCCTTTTTATCAGTAATAAATGAATACTGTAAACACCCTAAATCTGTAAATACAGCACCACCACCACTGTTTCTTCTAACTATATGAATGTTGTTTTCATCAATGTAATCTTTATTGATTTCAAGATTAGTTATTTGGTGTCTACCAATCATTACAGTTGGCTCAACATTCCAAAGCATAAATATATCATTATCGTAATTAAAATCCTTAATTAGATATTCTTCTAGTCCAAAATAAAAAGCACAATGCTTTTCTTTGTTTAAAGCTGTATTTATATAAAGCATACTCCACCAACTTTCTACAAAATTATAATATCACAAAATAATGATTTTTAAAGACAATTTTACAAAAAAATAGACAAGTTTTTTTTGCCTATTTTTTTTATTTTATTTTTTCTTTAAAATTCTTGTCAAAAAGAAGTTTTACAGAATTGTGTGCATTTATTTTAATTCGTTCAAGCGTTTGAGGATTAACCGCTTCTTTAGGCGCTCTTTTCACTGTTTTGAATTTTCCAAATTCCGGAATATTTATGGAATTTCCACTTTTTAACTCATTAGTTAATACAGAAATGAAAGCGTTTAAAAATTGCTGCGATTTGTTTTTTGATAATAAAGATTTTGCTGAAATAATTGAAATTATCTCAGTTTTGTGTATTGATTTTGTAAGCGTTTTAATTTGTGACTTTTTACTTACCACTTTTTTCATGTTTTCTGTGGTAATCTTAGGTTCAATTATTTTTATTGATTTTAAATATTTTTTAGTAAAATCAAGTTCCCCTTTATCAACAATTTCTTTTAAATTCTTGTGAGGGTAAAAGCGAGCTAATGAATGTGCCTTTACTGAGATTTTCTTACCTGTTTTTGGGTTAATTCTAAGTTGTTCTTTATAACTAACTTTTCTAAACTTACCAAACTCATTTATATTTATTATGTTCCCTTGTGAGATTTCTTCTGTTATTACATTAAGCAAAGTGTTCAAGAACAATTTAGATTTTGTTTTGTTAAGATCTGTTTCTTTATAAATTATTCCATAAAAATCAGATTTTGTTTTTCTAACATAATACTCTTTAACTTTTTTTGATTCACTCTCAGCACTTGACTTTTGAATGTGTGCATCTCTAATTAGTAAATCTGGAGATTTATTATCTATCTTTTCTGTAGATATATCTTCTTTGGACTCATTTAAATCTTTAATGTCATCACTCTTTGTAGTTAAAGGCTCAATAGTAATATTATTTGGGGCTGATTCTGTTAGGCTTTCTAATTCTTTTTCCTCATCTATTATTTTTCTATTATTCTCGTCTTCATCAGCGAAGTCACTAGGATAATTAATTTTGTTTTTACTGTGTTTTTCGGTTTCTAAGGAAATATCTATCAAGTCTTTATCAGTTATCATTTCTTCTAAAGAATCTTCTGTAAGGTCAGCATCCTCTGTTTCATCATAATCATCAATACTCATTTGATGACTGTTATTCTTTTTATCTTCAAGAAGTTGAAAATACTCTTTTAATGCAGAAGATGCTTTTGTAGATTCTTCAATTATTTTTTGTTCTTCTTCTGAAACTGATTTAGTATAACCAGAATATTCAGCTACATACTTTATTTGAAGTTGAAAGAATCTTGACATAATTATCAATAAAGCCATTATTAATCCCAATCCAACAATTGTGTTCTGATAAAATCTAAACTCTTCCTCATAGTGGCAGATAAAACTGTCCTCAGGGCACACAATTGCGTCATCTGTAATACTAAGAATCAGCAAGGCAGCTATAACAAAAAGCGTTACTAAAGAAAGTATTAAAAAGATAATACTAAGTCTTCGAAATAAATTAGAGCTTGAACGCATAAAACCACCACCTTGTTATTTATAATTATTCTACACTAAATCAAGGAGAAATACAAAAAATGTACTTAAAAAGAGCACATTTTTGTGCTCTAAAGAATATACTCATTAATTATGTGACCATTTGCAAATTGTTTATACAAATCTTTAGTAAGTTTAATCTCGCATTCAAGTGATTTAGGACCTGAGAAAGAGATAACAAAAACAAGGATTTTTTTTGTATCTATTTTTATTGAAGTCCTAAGTGTATCAGAAGTTGTTGACCCAAACGCTGATATTTTATCGACATAAACAGGGATTTTTTCAACATTCAACTTTCCTCTTCCTATACCTTCATAGTCATCATCAGCTTTTCCTAATCGGATAAGGACATCACCTTTTATTGCATCATAATCAAGAACTGCGATACTTTTTCTAGAAACGATTGATAATAGATTACCAATATCAACAATGTTATTAATTCTATAAAGTTTATTTCCTTTTGAAAGTCTTCTATATAAAGATTCCACACTTAGACGATATCTTGAAGGATCTTTCCCATATTTTTTATAGGCATCTCTTCCATCTTTGATAATATCTAAGTTCACTACATCTTTTATATCTATTGTTTTATAGATTTCATTCTCTAATTGAGTGATTGTTTCATTGAGTTCCTTACTGTCTATTTGCTCAACAATCATCTCAACTACTCCGACGTTGAAATTAGGAGTTAGTTCTTTAAGTCTTTCATCAATTTTCACATTCATATTATCACCATCTTGATTATATCAAAATTGATAAAAAAAAACACTTTTACAAGTGTTTTTTATACAAGTTTTTTTAGTTCTTTACTTTTAAAACTAATAAATGTTATTAACAACATTCCAGATATCATCATAAATAATGGAATATACATACTTATATTGTCAATCATTAATCCAGCAAGTAGAGCAGTTACTGGAAATAACAAACTACCAAATGTATCCATTAAAGTTCCGACTTTACCAATTTTTGAAGGATCAATATACTTTTGCATAGCCGCATCTAAAGGCGCATTTACTATTGCGTTTATTCCACCTGCCACAAAGTTTATTGCCACAAAGGTATATACAAACGTATGTGTGCTAAACACATTGATATCAAAGAAGTATACAATAGCAAAATAAGATGCTCCTAAGAAAAGAAAGAGTGTACCACCAACTCTAATAAGTTGATATATTTTATACTTTACCGCAATTGCACTAACAACCAAGCTTAATAGAATAATCCCAATACCTTCAGCAAACTCTGCTGAAGCAAGAATATATTCAGGTTTAAATCCTTCTGCAAATGTAAAGTATTCTTTTAACATATATGGAACACCGATTGAAAACCATGGAGCTCCAAGTGTTGTTGAAATTAGAATAATAAGTGTAATCATTAAAATCGGTTTAGCGTCTACTGTCATATACTTAACAGCGTTGTATAAATCGTTATAAATCCTCTTAATATAACCTAGAGCTCCTACAGTTTCTTCTTCAGCTTTAAATGTCTCAGCTTCTTTTTTTATTCTTTCAATATTTTTTGGAACCTTAAATCTAATAAACATTTCAGAAAATGCAGATAATATAAAACTAAGACCATTAATTATCATTAAAGGAACAATTCCAATTGTTATATATAATAAAGCTCCTAAAGATAAACCTAATATATTCTGAACAGATCTCGTTATTTGCATTATCGAGCTAGCAGAAACTAACTCATCACTATCAACTAATTGTGGAATCAAAGCAACTGATGCAGGATTGAAAAAAGCTGTTTGAATCCCAATAACAACTAAACCACAATAAATTACCAACATCACCATCTCTGTGTTTCCAGTACCACCAAAATACCAAACACCTAATGAAATTAGTAGATATACAATACCTCTGCCGTAATCTGTTAGATATAAAACACGGACTTTATTTTTCCAACGGTCAGTAAATGTTGCTGCTATAGGACCTGCTATAAATAAAACAACGGCCCAAATACTAATATAACTTGCTAAAGAACTCGCAAGTCCAGTAAGGTCTAGTAGGTATAGTCCAATACCAAATCCATAAACCCTACTCCCAATTCCAGATACCAATTTACCAAAAAATAACAGCAAATAGTTTTTGTCTTTTAAAAATTGATGATTCTTCATATTTCACCTCTAATAGTTTATTTTCTTTATTAAACACTTAATAATATTAACTCATGCCTTAATTATATAAATATTATACTTTTAAGTCAAGAAGTAATTGAAATCTTTATTAATATTTTTAATATAATTGTCAATATTATTAATTTTTTCATCAACATTATTAATTATGTAGCATATGTTGACACCATATTTTATTATTGTGTATTACACATTTAAATAATAACACCTTTTTGTGTATTACACAATAAGAATTATAAAAAAAATAAAAAAGCAGATTTCTCTGCTTTATTTTGCTAAATTAAAAATTTCTTTTGCAATCTCTTTATTGATATCTACTACTGTTCCTACATTACCTAGTGCCAAAGCGTTTTCAACTAATGAATCAATGTTTTGTTCACTCAAGGTTATGCCCTGATCTTTAAAACAGGTATTTGCGCCCCATTCATTAAAAACTTTATTCAATGCGTCAGGGACTTCGTTATATTCTATTCCTCCAAATAATTCTGAACCTAGTAACGATAAACGCCATTTCATAGTTACTGGATTATATTTTAAAGCTGTTTTCATCCAAGAACTAAATATCAATGCAAGAGCACTACCATGTGTTACTCCATATTCTTTTGTTATAGCATAACTAAGACGATGAGTAGCCCAATCCCCAACTTTGTCTACACCTAGTATCCAGTTTAGTCCAATAGTTGATGCCCAGCTAATATTAGCTCTTTTTTGATATGTATTTTTACCATTTAAAAGCCAGTTCGTATTCTCTATTACACTTTTAAGAACACCAATACTCATTAAATCACTTGTCTCAGTATCTTCTGTATTGCTAAAGTACTGCTCTAAGATATGCATTATAATATCAATACTTCCAGCTACTGTAAAATGTTGATTAACGCTTAAAGTATATGCTGGATCAATTATTGCAAATACAGGAACACTATTTTTTGATGCTATACTACGCTTCTCATCAGTAGAATCATTGCTAATAACACTGTTACCGTTTGATTCAGTTCCAGTTGCAGCTAGTGTTATAGCACAACCAATAGGTAAAGATTTTCCAGGGATACCTTTTTTAACATACATATCCCAAGCGTCACCATCATAATAATAACCTAACCCAATTGCCTTTGCACAATCTACGACACTACCGCCACCAGCAGCAAAGATAAAATCAATATTATTTTCCTTACACTTACTAATACCACTATAGACACTAGTAATATCCGGATTTGGTCTAACGCCACTTTCTTCAAACAGCCTAATTCCAAGCTCTGTTGTAACTTCTACTACTTTATCGTAAATGCCAAGTTTTTTTACAGCTGTTTTACCATAAACAAACAATAAGTTTTTTACATTTCTTTTCTTTAGCTCGTCAATAAGTTTGACGATTTGTCCTTCACCAAAATGAATAATGGTTGGTGAACTATAAGTAAAATTAATCATTAAATCACCTCTTATATATTTTAACATAAATTACTTTGTTTAAATTAATTTTATTCTTTTTATTGACCTTGACGTTATGTTAAGGTTTATAATGTAGTTGAGGTGATTAAATGTATAGTATAAATGATGTTTCGAAACTCACAGGTTTAACAAAAAGGACACTGAGACATTACCATTCAATAGGTTTGTTAGTTCCAAAACAAGATTTGAGTAATCAATATAGAATTTATAATGATAAAGATTTATTAAAAATACAGGATATTTTACTATTCAAAAAACTTAATTATTCTTTAGAATCAATTATAGACATAACAGGCAATCCTAATTTTGATAAAATTGCATCATTAGAAAATCAAAGTTTAGAAATTGATAAAAGAATTGATGACTTAGTCCTCATCAAAAAAAACATTAGAAACACTATAAAATCTATAAATAGAGGTATAAAAATGAAAAATGAAAAATTGTTTGAAGATTTAAAGGAAAAAAATATACTTGATAATGAAAACAAATACGGTAAAGAATTAAGAAAAAGACACGGTGATAATAAAATTGATGCAAGTAACAATTTTTATCAAAAGCAATCAAAAGCTAATTATGAATACGCTAATAAATTGGCAGAAAAAATCAAAGTGTTATTGGTTGAAGCATTAAAAACAGATGATATAAAGTCTAGTATAGCAGTTGAGTTAGCTGAAAATCATCAAAAATGGATAATGGCTTATTGGCCTTCATATTCAAAAGAAGCTCATATTGGTCTTGTTGATATGTACTTAGAAGATGAAAGATTTAAAAAGTATTATGAGGACATAATTGAAGGTGGAACACTATTTTTAAATCAGGCAATTAAAAACTATTTAAAATAAAAAAAAGTACAATCAAGATTAACTTTGATTGTACTATTTTTAAAATTTGGTACCAGTAGCCGGAGTCGAACCGGCACGGCCGCAAAGCCACAGGATTTTGAATCCAGCGTGTCTACCAATTTCACCATACTGGCATTACTATAATAATTATACACATTTTTTTAAATATTTAAACAAAAAAAGAGGAAAAAATCCTCTTTTTTCAAATTTCAATGCGTGAACCTGTTGAAACTTTACTAATTTTGTCTTTTAAGTCAGTTTTAAGTAGATTATAACTATTTTCACCAGTGCAATGACATGTATAAAACGATGTCTTTTCCATACTGTTTAGTTTTTCTTTAATCTTTTTAAATGCATTTTTTTGAATTTCATTCTCAGGATTATAATGAGATAAATGGAATCCACCATAGACATGTGTAAGTTCAGCATCTTTCTCAATCTTTGAAATAATATTATCAATACCTTTATGGGAACAACCAGAAAACAAAACTCGTTTATTATTTTCATTGACAGTCAGATAAATTTCATGATTAAAATTATCTAATTGATTAATACCATTAGTACTACTAAATAATGATTCATCAAAACTAAAACTCATATTAATATCTGATGAATTATAGATATGTAAGTCATCTGAAATTTCATAATCATCATCAATCAAGAAAACTCTTGATAAATCACTAGGTTTTTTTATACCAATAGGGATTTTAATCATCCCAACTTTTTTATAATGAAAATCAAAAGCCAGTTTTGAAACATAGACTTGTGCTTTATCATTAATTTTCAAGAATTTGGCTAAACCACTTCCGTGATCAAAATGACCATGAGATATTATTAATATGTCTACTTCCCTTAAATCAATGTTAAGTTTTTTAGCATTACTAATATAGTAGTTATTCGGTCCCAAATCAAAAAGTATTTTTTTACCTTTTGTCTCAATGAATAAACTAAGACCATGTGCGCTTTTTAACTTAGGATTAAACGTTTCATTCTCTAATAAAGTTGTAATTTTCATTTTTATAACCTCTTCACTTGTTTATCGCTTACCATTATAAATGTTACTACAATCAACGCGAAAGCGCCAATAATAAACAACATTCCTAAACCTAAAAACTCTATAACCACTCCACCAAGCCCTATAGAAATCGGTGTCAGCCCCATTGATATTGTACCAATAACACTATATACACGTCCCATTTTTTCTTTATCTACTGTCTTTTGAATTGCTACTCCAAAAGGAATATTGACAAACGCATTAAATATTCCAACAATTAATATCATTAAAACTCCAATAATCATAAACATTTCGAATGAAATCATATCTTGTAGTAACATCAATAACGCAGCAACAAAAAGTGTAAAGAAGAAAGTCATTCCTATTGTCCCTCTTCTAATCAACGGATAAATTTTGTCCCCTTGTTTTTTATTTCCTAAATAGATTGATGAGATTACTATTCCTAAAGGAAATACAGCCATAAAGATTGAGTAATAGATACTATCAACTTCTAGTTGTTTTTCAAATAAATATGGTAACCCATTTGCGATTGTTGGTGTTGTAAAAAAATTCATGATTGATGCAATTAAAACCAAATGCAAAATCGGTTTGATTTGCAGTAAATACTTTAACCCTTCTTTTATATCAACAATAGCTTGGTTAAATGAAATCTTAATTTGATCACCAAAATATGTATTAATTTTAATGAGCATTTCACTAAAACCTGAAAGAATAAATGATATTCCATTCAACATAAAAATAAACTCAATACCAAGATTATCATATATTATAGCTCCTATAACTGCTCCTATTATTGCATAAAGAGCTCCAGCTCCTTGATTTAAAGAATTACCTTGTTGAAGTAGTTCTTCATCTAAAATATGTGCTGGTAAGGCACTGACACTAGGTACAAAAAGAGCACTATTAAGGGATAATATAACTGTAACAACAAATAACATTATTACTTGATTTGTAACAGATACACCTTGAATTATTAAGTAAAAAGCCAGAAGAACAGTTATACCTCTAATAAAATCAGTAATATAAACTACTTTAATTTTATTTAGTCTATCCACTATTGCTCCACCAAAAGGAGCAAGAACAAAATATATTAATCCTCCTGTTGCCATATATGCTCCAGCAATCCCAGCACTATCAGTTAGCTCAAGAATGTAGAGACTAATTGCAAAATTATAAATTGTAGTTCCTAGATTAGACACGAAACCACCCATAAACAATAACATAAAATTCTTGTTTTTAAATACAGTATTCTTCTTTGTTTGTTTTTCCATCTTGCCCCTCGTTTCTGTTTTCTATATATGAGTAAATATGATATTAATATAAAAAAAGCGCAAAAGCGCTTTTATTAATCTTTAAGTTTTTCAATGATCAATTTATATCCACCAGGTCCATACATGTATGCTTTTGAAATCTTAGAGATTGTAGCAGCACTAACACCTGTTCTTCTTTCAATTTCCTGATAAGTAACTTTCTGATCAATCAGTTTTGCTACTTCTAATCTTTGTCCAAAAGCTTCTATTTCATTAATAGTACATAAATCATCAAAGAACTTATAACATTCTTCGATACTGTTTAATTTTAAGATTGCACGATATAATTCATTAATTTCCTCACCCATAGCTTTGTATTTATATTCCATGGTCTCACCTCTTTACTTTAATCTCATAAAGTATTATATCACAAAGAAAAGCGTTTTCAAAGACTAAAATTCTATTTAGCGATATTAGCTGCTACTTGTGTAATATCCCAAACTGAGGCAAATGGTGGCGCATATGCTAAGTCAATAAAACCTAGTTGTTTTGTAGTTAAACCAGCGTGAATTGCCACAGCAAATATATCAATTCTGATTGCAGAATCTTTATATCCAACAATTTCAGCGCCTAGTATTTTATAATTTAAAGGGTCATAAATAACTTTTACTGTTGTCATAGTTGCGTTTGGATAATAACCAGCGTGATTTTTTCCCTTTGCAGTAACAGTTCGATAACTTGCTCCGATTTTTATTGCATCTTTCTCTGTTAAGCCTGTTTTAGCAGCTTCCATATTAATTACTTTAATTACAGTGGTCCCTAATACTCCTTCAAAATTATTTTCCTCATTCATAATACTTTGAGCTATTATTCGACCTTGCTTATTAGCATTGTGACCCATTGGTATATAAGTGTTTTGATTAAGTGCTTTGTTGAAGATCAAACTACAATCACCACCACTATATATATCTTTTACGCTAGTCATCATATTCTCATCAACTATAATAGCTCCATTTTTTGCAAGCTTAATACTAGTGTTACTAGTAAACTTGGTATTTGGTCTTACACCAACACTTTCAATAATCATATCTGCTTTATATTTACCTTTATCTGTCAAAACATAGGTTACACCATTCTCTATTTTGTATTCCAATACAGTTTCTTTGGTTCTAACATTTATTTGATTTTCTTTTAAATGGTCTTCGAGATAATCAGTAATATCTTTATCAAATAGGTTCAGGATTTGATCATTATACTCAATTAATGTAATGTGCAATCCTAAAGTATTAAAAGCTTCAACAAGTTCAACACCTATAAACCCTGCCCCAACTATTACTATATCTTTAACACCATTATTTATATATTCTTTTATTTTCAAAGCATCCTCATACTCACTTAAAGAAAATATGTTAGTTAAATCCTTTCCAGGAATTTGAAGCTTAATAGGGCTAGCTCCTGTTGCTATAACTAAATTGTCGTAATTAACTAAAATATCTTTTTCGGATATTAAATCCCTTACTAAAATTTGCTTGTCTAGTTCGTTAAGTTTGATGACCTCATGTTTGGTAAAGACAGTTATGCCTTTATCCTCAAAATCTTTTTTTGTTCTTGCTATTAGTTTTTTTGCATTCGTTATTTCTCCAGAGATATAGTAAGGCATGCCACAAGCTCCGTATGATAAAACATTTCCTTTTTCAAAAACAAATATTTCATTATTTTTATCAAGTCTTTTAAGTTTAGAAGCAGCACTCATTCCAGCAGCCACACCACCAATAATTACTGTTTTCATCAAATCACCTCTTTCTAATTCTAACATATATATACAAGATGATTTTATATTACACAAAAAATATATAAGTCTTAATTTAGAAAAGTTGTAAAAAATGTATTATAATAAAGATAGGAGGTGAAGAAAATGGAAAGTTACTTATATTGTAGAAAAGTTGTAAAAACTAACAACAAAGGTTTTTATAAAGCTTTTTCAATGCTTCCATTTGAAAAAGCCTCTGCACTTTATGCGGTCTATGCTTTTTATATTGAGGCAAGAAACGCTGTTGTAATAAAAAATGATATCCATTTACTAGAAAGAAAAAAAGACTATATTAATGATATCTACTCAGGAGTTTATGTGAATGATCATGTGTTTATTGCATTAAAAGATGCAATAAAAAGATATAATTTACAAAAAAAGTATTTTTTAGATATGATTAAAGGTATTAAATTTGATTTCTACCATAAATATACAAAAACAGAATCTGAGCTTGAGGAATATTGCTATTATGTATCGGAAACTAGGTATTTATTATTAACTCCAGTAATTGCTTCAGAAGCCTATTCTGAAAATAGTGAGTTACTAAATATTATTGCTAAAAACTTAGGTTATGCTATGGAAATATCAAAACTTCTTAAAACTATTGGTGACGATATTGATAATGACCAAGTTTATCTATCTATGGAAATGATTGATAAACATCATGCTAGTGTTTATGATTTGAAAAACAAAGTTATCACAGAGGAATATGTAAGTTTGGTGAACGATTATATTAACAAAGCAAAGGAAAGTTTTGATGTTTTTTATGATAATATTCATTTATACGATAAGGATTCTAGATTCCCATTATACATAACAGCAAAATATAGTGATGCAACACTTAAAAAGATTAAAAAGAATAAATATCAAAATCTAGATACAATTACTAAGCTTTCATTCTTAGAGAGATCTATTTTAACTACAAAGGAAAAAATCAATTATCTACTTAAAAATAAAAAAAGCCCTAAATAGGGCTTTTTTAATTATTATTTTTTTCCACCTTGTCTTATTGTTAATTCTGGACTAGATTCTTTTACTGCTTCTCTCATTGCTTTTAAAGAATCAGAAATATCTTGTTTTTTTGCATTTTCATATAAGTATGCATCAATCGCTTTGGCTGAACGATGTCCATCACTAACTCCACCAATTAAATCTGGTCCTCTTAAAATATCTCCACCAACAAATAACCAAGGTACATCTTTAACTTGTCCATCTATTGACGCTTCAATTTTTCCTCTATTAATTGATATTTTATCTTTAATTGATTCTGGAATATAATCATAATCAGGAGCTTGACCAATTGCTATAAAGATTTGCTCTCCTTCAATAATTTGTTCACATTCTTTATCAAATTCAGGGTTGAAACCACCTTTTTCATCAAAGATACATAAACATTTCCATAATTTTAGACCAAGTATTTTGCCATTTTCAACTACTACTTCTTGAGGTCCGTTTCCACAGAAGAATTCTACACCTTCTTCTGCACCTTCTACATATTCATCAAAAGTAGCTGGTAAACTATCTTCATTTTCAAGTGAAGTCAATTTTACACTTGATTTACCATATTTTAACATTTGAAGTCTTGTTGCACTTCTAGCAACATCGAAGGCTACATCTCCACCACCAATAACAACCACATTTTCAGCAACATCAATGTCTTCAAGGCTTAAGTTACCTCTTTCAAATTCTCTAACTTTTGGTAAAAACTCCATTGCTCCTACAACACGGTTATGATCAGCCCCAGGAATGTTTAAACCTCTTGGTTTCATAAATCCTGTACCTAAGAATACTGCATCGTAATCTTGTTCAAGTTGATCCATAGTAATATCTCTACCAACTCTAGTATTTGTTTTAATATTTACACCAATATGTTTAATAAAATTAATATCTTTATCAATTGCTGTATCAGGTAAACGATATGCAGGTATACCATATCTCATAACCCCACCAGCAAGTGATAATTCCTCATAAACATCCACTTTATATCCCATAACTCTTAAGTAATAAGCAGCACCTAGTCCCGCAGGACCACTACCAACGATTGCAACTTTAGCGTCAATAACATCACTTACAGGTTCTAAAATGATATTTTCATACATATCATCTGGAGCACTATCAATAATATATCTTTTTAACCAACGAATTGCAATTGCTTCTCCTCTAACTGCTATTGCACATGATGTTTCACAGTTGTGAGTACATACACGACCACAAACACCAGGTAATGGGTTTGTTTCATAAACTTGTCTTAAAGCTCCATCAATATCATCTTCCCAAATTGCTTTGATATATTGAGGTATATGCATATGAACAGGACATGCACTTGTACAAACTCCACATTCAACACATCTAGCTGCTTCTAAACGAGCAAACTCTTTACTATACCCTCTGACTATTTCAACAAAAGATGATTTTCTTTCTTCTGGTAATTCGTGAGGATTTTCGACTCTTTTTAAATCTAGTAAGTCTGACACTTCATCTTTAACATAACCTTCTTTAACTTTTTGACCTTCAAATGTATCTGTAGGCATAAATAAGAAAGCATCAGGATCACTGTTTGAGTAAATATATTCTTTACTCATTTTTAGTGAATCCGTAGTACATGTATCAACACAAAGAGCACAGAAACAACATCTACCATAATCAATTGTTGGACGTTGTTGAAGTTTTCCATCTTCATTAGGTAATTCTAAACGTTCAGCCATAAAGATAGCCTCAGTAGGGCATATATCAGCACAAGTTCCACAACCAATACATTCTTCCCAATCATTAGTATGGAATCCTCTTATATTATCGGCACCTTCTCTTGGTTCACTATCTAGCCTTGAGTTCAGTTTAATAATTGAATTTTGATTTAAATAATTTGCATTTTTTTGTGTAAAAATCTTAGTGAATGGAATCGTTATAGGTTTTTTGAATAAATATTTTAATAATCTCCAAGGAGTAAATATACTATTAACTTTTTTCATTTTCATATCTCCTATCGATCAATCTCAGGTGAACAAACACCCATAGTGTCTATCCATAATGGCGCATCATCAATACGCGTTCCTGGCATATATTTTTCAATCCCTAATAACCCTTGAGGATAACTTGCACCTCTAACTCCAACACGATAAGGATGAGTACCTCCATCACTAACTATGTAATAACCAAACTCACCACGACTAGATTCCACACATGAATAAACTTGACCTTTCGGAACTGTCCATCTCATTGATTGTCCATTACCAACCTTAGCTCTTACAGGACCTGTTGGCATTTTCTCTAAACATTGACGAATTATTCCAATTGATTGAACTAGTTCATTTAATTTAATATCAACACGGTTTCTCGCATCACTATAATCATAAACTGGAACATCAAACTCAACTTCACTATATCTTGCATAAGGTTTAACTTTACGCAAATCATACGGCTTATTTACAGCACTTCTCATACCAACACCAGTAACACCAAGTTCCCAAACTACACTTTCAGGTAACATGATATTATCTTTAATACGAGCTAAAACTGTAGGATTCTCAATACCTAAATCACGGTATTCAGTGTATCTACTTTCAAGATCATTTAAAAACTCATGAATATCATTTTCAATTCCAACAGGGAAATCTTTACGAACTCCTCCAGGAACTATATACATATGATATACACGGTGACCAGTGATCTTCTCAAATATATTTAAAATTCTGTTTCTATCTGCATGAGCATGATACATCAGAGTATAAAGACCAGTTGGTCCACCAAGCCCACCATAACTCATTAAATGAATACTAATTCTTGCAAGTTCTAAAATTACCATTCTTAAGTAATGAGCTCGTTCAGGAACTTCTATATTAGCAAGCATTTCAACACCCATTGCAAATGCCATTTCATTGATATCTGGTTCTACAACACAAACACGAGGAATAAGACCAATATTATTCATCCAAGTATGTCTTTCCATACCTTTTTCAAATCCACGATGTAACATCCCTGGTAAAAGATATGATCTTTTTATAATATCACCTTCAGCGTAAATATGAACCGATGCATTACCATGCATTCCAGGATGCTGAGGTCCTAAAAATAATTTCATTTGTCTCATTATTTTTTACCTCCGTTTCTAAGAAGCAATGATTTTAAATTTCTTTTTTGTCTTTTCTCTTGTTTGCTTTCTTGATTGTTTAGGTTTATGTGCTTTTCAGGATAATCACGTTTTTCGAAATGAGAGTCACTGTATGCTCTTGGATCAAAGTCTTTTAAAAGCGGTGGCATATCATCCCAATTTTCAAGAATTAATTGCTTATGGAAATCAGGGTTACCTGGAAATTTAATTCCGAAAAACTCATGAACTTCTCTTTCATAATACTTTGCACCTGGGTATATTGGAATAATTGTTTCAAAAGAAGCATTTTCACGATCTCTTTTGATTCTAGTTCTCACTTGGATATGTACTGGTCTATCCCAGTTAAAAACAATATATACAAGTTCAAACTCATCTTCTTTAATCCAATCTATCGCAGAAAGGTAAGATAATTGTTTCCATCCTGATGTTTTTAATAAAGTTAATAATGTATGAACATCACGAGAATCAACAATGAAACTCATTTGCTCAGCATTAATAATTTCTGTTTTTACTACATTAAATTTTGAGTTTACTAATTCATTTAAAAACTCAACATTATTCATGGAATTCATCATGGACTAGTACCTCCCCTAATGAGTCTAATTGATTCTTTTTATACCAATCATTACGTTCTTTGTAATCTAACCAACCACGAGCAGTTTTGTTTTTGATCATACCCATTAAATCAGTAAAGCCATTCATAACAGCTTCTGTGTTTGGCATACAACCAGCAACATAAACATCTACTGGAATATATTGATCTAATTTATTGATAACAGCGTGAGAATCATGGTAGATTCCTCCGTTTATTGTACAAGAACCAAATCCTACTACATATTTTGGTTCACTCATTTGTTCATAAGTATAGATTAAACGTCTTAATGTTTTTAATGATAAGTACCCTGTTACTAATAATACATCTGCTTGTCTAGGTGTTGCCATTGGCCCCATCCCAAGACGTTCCATATCATAAGCTGATGTCATTGCAGGTGGTAATTCAATTGCACAACAACCAGTACAATACATTAGCATCCATAATGAGTTACGACGGAAATAGTTTCCAATCTCCCACCATTTTTTATCGATTTGCTCTTGTGTCATTGGTGAAAATTTAGTTGATTTCATATTAAATCACCCACCCTAAATAAATTGCGATTATCGCTTGTGTTACAGCCATAAATAATGGCCATTTATAGAAGAACACAACTACTTGATCAATTTTGAATCGTGCATAAACACTACTAATTAAATTAAGCGCTGTATATACTAAGAAGTATTTTAGTAAATAAACTCCTAATGTTGCTGCTCCACCTAAGAATAAATGGATAAATAAACTTACTTCGATAAAAACTGTTATTTCATGCATTACAAATAACATACCTAATTGCTTTCCACCATATTCAACCATAGGTCCTGAAGCAATCTCTGCAGGTGCAATATAAGTTTCAAATGGTTTTTTACCAAGCATTCCCATTAAACTTATAATTGCCACAATCCCACCAAGAGGTAAGGCAATTATAAACCAGTTGTTTCCAGCTATTTGCTGGAAAGCTGCTATTTCACTAACACTACTTGTTCCACCAGTAAGTTTGATAATTGTCATAACAACAATCATAAACGGAACTTCATAAGCAAGCATTGTTGTTAAAGCTCTCATAACTCCGATACTAGCAAGTGGATTACCACTACCACTAGCACTCATCGCCATACCAAGCATTCCTACTGCTAATAAATATACAAAGATAAAGAAGTTGTCATACCCTTCAAATGCAATAATATTTGCAGTAACAGGCATAAACATAGCAGTTGCAATAATTCCACCAAGTGCCATTATTACACCAAAGTCAAATATCCAACCATGACTTACACTTCTTTTTGAAAATAACTTAAAGATATCAATAAACTCTTGATACCATTTAGGTCCAATACGCTTTTGAACTCTTGCTACTATTTTACGGTTAATTCCGCCCATAGCTGTTTGCAAAACAAATCCAAATAGTGCTACACCTAATCCTACTAAAATATTGACTACCATAATGATTCACCCCACAGTAATAATGAAACTATAATAACTATCCAAAATACTGACACTTCAGGTTTATTAGTAAAGAAGTAGTATTTAAAGAAATGACCTACTTCAGCAATTTTATTTCTAATGCTGTCGTATGTTTTTTCCATTATATGAATGTATTTTTCATATAGTCTTTCAAGTGGTGCATAAAAATCTACACTATAATGAAGTAATTCTTCTGTATAAATAAACTCACCTGCTGTATATGTATCCATTAATGTAACTTTTTTTGATTTCTTAAATGTTATAAAGATTAAGAATGCAACAAATACACCAACCCCAAACATTCCACTTATTAATGCTGGGTGGATTGTTCCATTAAATCCTGTGATTGTATATTCAGTAATTGTTACTGCAGTTGCTCCTAAATCGACAACAATTTCATTAATTTTTCCTAAAATATAATTTGGTAACACACCAGTATAAATAATTAACCCGCTTAAGATAATCATCGGTAAAACCATAAAGAATGGTGCTTCTTTTAAATGCTTGTATTCTGGTAACTGTTGTCCTAGGAATAAAGCAGCTAAAGGTCTAAATACATATAAGAACGATCCAATACTACCAAAGAATACTCCAATTGCGATAATTGGTAATCCCTTATTAATTACGGCTTGGAAAATCATCCATTTACTGATGAATCCACCCATTGGTGGGATACCAGCCATAGATATAATTGCTATTAAATAAACCATATAAGTGATTGGCATATTATGAATCATCCCACCAAGTTCACTCATCTTAGTTGTATTAGTTTTTCTAGCAACAGCTGCGATAGCTAAGAAAGCTGCAGCACTTGCAATTGCGTGAGCTAAAACATGGTATAATGCGCCACTTATTGCGATACCATTACCAATAGTTAAAGCCACAATAATATAACCACCATTACTCATTGAAGAGTAAGCTAATAATTTTTTTGCATCATCTTGTCTAATTGCCATAAGTGTTCCAATAATAATTGTTATCGAACCTATAAAAGCAATTACATATCTAGCAAAATCCATATCTATTGCCCCAATATTGAAACTTACTGGTGCAAGTCTAACTAATCCCATAACAGCAACAAATGCACCTAGTTTTTCAAGTCCACCACTGAAAACAGCTGTTACTGGATCTGGTGCATCACCTAATACTTTAGGTAACCATAAATGTAGCGGGAATGCTCCTAGTTTTGCAAATGCTGCAACACTTAATAATATATATGTCCATGTAGCTTTTGCTCCACTCACCATCGCTAGTCCCTGATCAATATCAAATGATCCACTTTGGCTTCTCATTAAGAAGATTGCATATAATAATGCAAATGAACCAATTGTGCTCATTGCAAAATATAATGTTGTAGATTTTGTACTTTTTCCCATAGGGATTAAGAACATACTACTCCAAACTGTAAACTCAAAGAATACAAATAATGTCATAAAATTATCAGTGAAGAATACACCTAAGATTCCTACTAAGCTAAAGATATATAACATTGAATATAAAGCTTTAAATTTATATTTATCAATAAAGAATGGGTTAAAGAAACTTACCATTGCAAATACAAATGTAACAGTACTCGCAAAGAATAATCCAATATTAGTAACTTTAAATGTCACTAACGGTAAATATTCAGTAGTAATTACTAACTCACCATTATAACCAAAGTAAATAACAGCGATCGTAACATACATACTAACTAGGATAGTAACGATACTACCTAATTTTGCGTTTAACTTACCAATTAAGTAAGCTAATACACCAGAGGCAAGAGTAATCATTAAAATCATTTCAATACTTGCAAAATTCATTATTCATTACCTCCTATTTCAAATACTTCATTTACAGTTTCAACTTGATCATTTAGAACAGTAGTATATGTCCCAAAAACAATTAATAAAACTGCTAATACAGAAACAATATATTTTATTACAAAGTTGTAATTTATAGTTTTAGCATCTTCTTTGTTATACCAAAGTTTAATTAATACTCTAACAAAATAAACACCTTCAACAATACTAGTTAATAAAATCACAGCTGCAAGTAAATAATCTTCACCATCAAAGATACTTGTTAAAACATTCATCTTAACAACAAACCCCATAAACAATGGTAATCCACTAACACTTAAACTTGCAATTGTAAAAGCAACACCAATGATTTTGTTTTTACTGAATATTCCTTTTAAGTTATCAACTTCGTCAGTTTTTAACTCATCACTTGTATATGAAGCAATAGCAAATAATACTAGTTTGCTAATAACATTAGCAATAACCATCATTACAGCCCATCCAGTAATTCCTTCTAAGAACAAAATAATAACTAAACTAGCTTGAGCAATTGATGAATATAGTAATATTTCTCTTAATTTTGTAGATGCAAATGCCATTGTTTCACCAGCAACAATACCAACTAATAATATCACAGTTAGGATTAAGCCTAGGCGGTCACTTACTACAAAAACACTTGTAAGAATTCTACCAAATACTAAACTGATAGTCCCAGCGTATACTGATGCAATCATCGGACCAACTAATTTGTTTGAATTTCCTAAGATTCCTTTTACCCATGAATTAAATGGTAATAGTTTTGCTTCCACTCCAAGTCCAATAAACATAAACAAGAATGGTAATGATAAGTTCGCAGCACTAATTCCTTCACTACTAATTCTTAATGCCATATCAGACATATTTAATGTCCCTACCATTGCATATAAGATTATTAAACCAAGTAAGTAAAAACTACTACCTACTGTTCCAATTACCAAATAATTAAATGTGGCAACATATTTTTTATTTGTAGTACTTATTAAATATGCAGCAATTCCACTAACTTCAATGAATACAAACAAGTTAAATAAATCGCCTGTTAATAATAAACCATTTAAACCAGCAAGTGCGACTAATAAAACAGTTGCTACTTTTTTAACTTTTTCATAAGAAATTAACAATACTAAGAAAAATGCAATGTTTATAACGATTAACCCAATTAAAGAATAATTATCTAAAACTAGACTAATACCATACGGTGCTTCAAAGCCACCAATTGTGATTGTTCCTAAACTATAGAAGAAAATGCTAACTATATTGAACAAAGACACAAGTAATAATAAAACTGGTGCTAATTTTTTATTTAATATAGAGATGAAGGCCGCTAGTAATGGTACGGCAATTAATAATACAGCACTCATGATTATTCTTCCTCCATTTCGTCTAATTCAAATGTTCCATATTTTGAATAGATATTTTTAGCAATCGCTAATCCTAGAGCAGTTGTTCCAACTCCAATAACAATAGCAGTAAGTACTAATGCTTGAGGTAATGGATCAACATAAATTAAGCTGTTAGTATTATGATTAGTAGTCATTATTGGTGCAATACCATCAGTCACATAACCAACACTAATAATAAACAAGTTTAACCCTATTTCCATTATGTTTAATGAAAGGATGATTTTAATTACATTTCGTTGTGTTAAGATTCCATAAAGTCCTAACATAATTAAGACTATTGCAGCGTACTGTAACATATTATGCACCCTCCTCTGTTAAGAAATTATCGATTACATTTGATATTTCACTACCAACTTTTAAACCGATTAATACATATACTATTGGAATAATACCAGCGCTAAACAATTCGCCAATAACGCCCGTATCTAAAATATTTACTAAGAAAGATCCACCAATAATTAATCCGATAATACCGATTAAAACGTATAAACTACCAGCTATACTTTCTAAAATTTTGAATCCTTTAACTTTTGCTCTAAAGTTATCATCAGCTAAATATAATAGCAACATTGAAGTAGCAATCATACTACCACCAGGGAATCCACCACCAGGTGTTAAATGTCCATGGATACTAATATAAATACCAGTCATTAGAATTACACCAAATAAAGCTTTTGAACCAACTCTTAACATAAAGTTAGGATGAAAGTCTATTTCTAAACGCTTTTGCTTTTTTGTTCCTAATAATAATGCTACTCCAAGTGCACTAACAAATAATACAGTTACTTCACCTAAAGTATCAAAACTACGATAATCAGCAACAATTGCTGTAACGATATTTGCTGGACCACTCTCTAGCCCATCAGTTTCACCAAAGATGACATCTCCTGGATTTTCTGTTACATCTCTATCAATGTAAGCATCACTAACTCGATCACCAATATTCGCCTCACCGAATTTAGGGAATGCGATATTATTATTTAAACTGCTCATGATTAAGAACCCTAAGAATAATGTAAGGATTAATGCTAAAAAGTTTTTCATGCTTTATTCCCTACCTTTCTTACAGATAATAATGTAAAAACAAACAAACTTGTTACAAGTCCACTACCAATTACTGCTTCAGTTACAGCAACATCGGGAGCTTTCATTAAAACAAATCCAATAACACTCATCATACTCATTGAAGATAAAAACATAACTGCTTTAATCAAAGATTTTGAATTGATAGCTAAGAAAGCTAATACAATCAATAAAACACCAACTACGATTTCAACATAGTTAATTAGTTCCATTATCTTCACCTCCAAGCAACTCTTTTAAATCATCTTGAACTAAATTTTCAGGACGATATCCAGAAAGGTAAGTAGCTTTAGCCAAAGCACTAGAACCAATTGGATTTGAAACTGTAATAAATAAAATAATTAGAAATACTTTTAACACCCACTCAGGATTTGCAAACCCTACACCGATTAACAATGCAAATGCACCTAAAGTCGTTGCTTTTGTTCCTGCTTGAATACGGTTAAAAGTATCAGGCATTCTTAAAATTCCAAGACCACCTAAAAGATAGAACAAGCCACCTATAATTAAAAATACATTACTAGCTATTTCCATGTTTTCTACCCTCCAAGTATCTAGCAAACACAACTGTTTCCAAAAATGCTAAGATCGCATAAACAATTGCAATGTCTAAATATAATGAATTATTAAAAGCTCTTGCAAGCAACGCAATAACTCCAATAACAATAACATTAATAGTATCTAATGAAACTACTCTATCTTGTGTGTTAGGACCAATTAACAATCTAAAAATAGCTAATAATAACCCAAGACCTACAAGCCCAAATACAATAATATCTATCATTTGAACACCACCCCTAAGATTTTCTCAAAAAGACTACTAATATTCTTTTTGTTTTCCTCAGGACTTTTACCTTTTACATCAACAGTGTGAATATACATATCATCACCATCAACATCAATACTTAAAGTTCCGGGAGTAAGTGTAATTGAGTTAGCCAAAGTTAATTTCGCAAAATCGCCTTTAAGATCTGTTTTAATTTTAACAAATCCTGGATTTAACGGAATTTTAGGACTAAGAACTCTTCTTGCTACGTCTAAATTAGCTAGCACTAATTGGTAAACAAATACCGGGACATAAACAAAAATAAACACTAAAAGTCTGATAGGTAGTTTAAAATCAACTTTATAATCAACCATATTAGCGATTAGAACTGTTAACATTAAACTAACAATACTACCAACAACTAGTTCTTGAACATGTAATCCTGCTAATAAAACATAACTAGCAAATAAAACAAGAAACGTTGCCACATACTTCATAATGAATCCTCCTTATATTAATTTATTTTATTTTTTATATACTTTAATCTTAACAGCAAAACTATTTTTTTCATCAAATGGCCAAACTACCCATTTTGATGATATTACATTTAATTTTTCATCAAGATTTAAAAGTCCAAAATCACCAAGCCCAACACCGTAATCTTCTACATACTTTTCATAAACATTTTCAACATACTCATATTTATCTATATTATTAATTATATTTTTCATGAAGTCTGATTCATTATCTCCTTGAAAAATATCAGAACTAACAACTAAAACCCCATTATCATTTAATACTCTTACAATATTATTATTAAATCTATCTATAATATTTATCATTTCATCAATTAGGAAGTCTTCAATAAACTTAATATTATGCTCAGGATAACCACTACCTCTTAAAACAGATAACTCATAAAGTAGTTCATTATAAACTAATTGTGTATAGATAGGTGATACATATATTAAGTCAAACTCGTTATCGTCATTTTTTAGAAACTTATAGTTTTCTAAATTTGATAAAGATTTCCTTAAATACTTTTCAATTTCATCATTGCTTTTTAACTTAATAATATTTTCCTTAAAACGTGCAAAAAAGAGATTCTTTTCAAACCCTGTATATTCAATTCTCGTTATTGACACATTAGAATAATTTTTCCCGTCTTTTTTTAAAAAATCTAATGCGTTTTTAATGCTTCCTAAATCTATATCTGTTAAATTAACAAAATTAAACGATTCAGCAAATAAATCCACATTTATATCATTTAGATTTCCAGCTCCTATTACACAACTTTTAATCGTATTTTTTAAGTTCATAATCTCTTGTTCTATTATTTTACTAACCTCATCTTTAAATGATGTATATGATATAGTATTTTTCAAACTACTACTATTTAATCCACTGTTAAATGACTCAATTTTCTTCATATTATCACCCTCATCAATGTCATTATAATTGACAAAAAAATAGTATGCAAGCAAATATTTAGCGTACGAATTAGTTAAACTTGCGAACCTAGTAATGAAAGGGCTTTATTTAGCCGTTATATAGTACGCATACGAATTATTAATTATAAATATTATAATTAATAATGTGCATATGCTCAACGACTGACATGTGTGTGCATATGCACATAACAAAAAAGTAAATAAAAAATGGGTAAAATTACCCATTTTTCGAACTTTCTATACTCTCTTGTTTAAACTGATTAGTATATAATTTGTGATAATGTTGTTCCAAATTAATTAATTCTGTATGCGTACCTGCTTCTATTACAATACCTTTATCTAATACTAAGATACGATCACTCGCAGTGATTGTTGATAAACGATGTGCAACAATAAAGCTTGTTCTACCTTTTAATACAGTTTCAATTGCTCTTTGAAGTGCTTTTTCTGTTTTAGTATCAACACTACTAGTAGCTTCATCAAGAATTAATATTTTCGGGTCCGCTAGTAAGGCTCTTGCAAAACTTATAAGCTGTTTTTGTCCAACACTTAATCTTGATCCACCTTCACCAACTTCAGTTTTATAACCGTCTTCAAACTCAATAATAAAGTCATGTGCCTCTACTAATTTTGCAACTTCATAAATTTCTTCATCTGTTGCGTCTTCGTTTCCATAGCGGATATTCTCAAGAATAGTTCCACTAAACAAATGTGGTGATTGTAAAACATAACCAAGATTAGCGTGTAACCACCCAATTGAACGTTCTTTATAGTTTTTACCGTCAATTAGGATTTCACCCTCAGATGGTTCATAAAATCTACAAATCAGGTTTACAATTGTTGATTTACCAGCTCCAGTTTGTCCAACTAAGGCAATACTTTCACCTGCTTTTACTTTTAGGTTAAAATCAGTTAATACTTTTTCACCTTTATTGTACTTAAATGTAACATTATTAAACTCAATGTCTCCAACTAGTTCTTCCCAGTTTTCTTTTTTAAAATCAATAGCATCACCATATTTTTCAATAACTTCTTTAGTATCATAAATTTCTGGTTCCTGTTCAATAAGTGATAAAATTCTTTCTGCTGAGGCTTGAGCTTGTTGGAATCTAGCTAAGATATTAGCAAGTTGCATAACTGGTTCAAAAAACTGCCATACATAACTTATAAATACATATAATATACTTATACTTATAACTCCAGAAACAACTTCTAATCCACCAACATTTAAGACCATAGCTACAGCTATTGTTGAGATGAAAAGAATTGTCGGAAAGTACAATCCAGCAAACATAGCTGCTTTGATTGAATGATTTCTCATTGTTGATGTTAAATTATCAAAATCATTAAAGTTTTCTTTTTCTAATACTAATGTCTTTGTCGTTTTTGCTCCTGTAATACCTTCATTAAAAGCACCTGTTATTTTAGAGTTTTCTTTTCTTATTTTACGATAAGAGTGTAAGATTTTCTTTCTAAAGTAAATTGATATAACAATTAAGAATGGTAATACACTTAATGTAACTAAAGCTAATTTCCAGTTTAGAATAAACATAACTACTGTTAATCCAATCATCATTAGTGATCCCCAAGTCATATCGATTAAACCCCATGATAGGATATCACTTAAGTTTCTTGAATCACTTGTCATACGAGCCATGATCCATCCAATAGGTGTCTTATCATAATAACTAAAAGGAAGTTCTTGTAGTCTTCTAAATGCGCTTTTTCTAAGTGCAAATGATAGTTCTCTTTGAACAGATCCAGCTTTTACAATAAATAAATAAACCATTGATGACTGCACAACCATGAAAATAACGTATGCAGTTACAAAATATGGTAGTTTATCTAGGCTATCTGCTTTGATGATTTGCTCAATTCCATATGCATTAATTAATGGATAAATTATGTCGCCAATAGCTAACATAACTGCACCAAATAAAGCTGCGTATATTAAGTGTTTAAAAGGAGCCATATAAGCGAATATTTTTTTCCATACCACTAAGTCAAATTTACTGTCTGTATATTCTTCTTCTTCAAAATGTGACATATTATTTCGCCCCCTTATCTATTTTTTTATAGTCGTACTCTACATTTGTTTGGATTTCCCAAAGGTCATTGTAGATACCATTTTGTTTTAGTAGTTGATCATGAGTTCCCATTTCTTTAACTTCACCTTGATCTAACACTACAATTTTATCTGCTTCCATAGCAGTTGTTATACGATGGGTAATTATAAATACAGTTGTATTTGCCCAATATTTATTTAATGATCTTCTGATTTGAATATCAGTCTCTGTATCTACAGCACTTAATGAATCGTCAAAGATTAATATTGGTTTTGAGTCAAGTAACATTCTTGCAATAGCAACACGTTGTTTTTGTCCACCACTTAATGTCACTCCTCTTTCCCCTACTAGTGTTTTGTAACCAGCTTCAAATCCTTCTATATCATCATGTAAACTAGCAATCGATGCAGCTTTATAGATTTTTTCTTTATCAGCTTTTCTATCCATTATACTGATATTTTCATAGATTGATTTAGAATATAAGAATGGTTCTTGTAAGATTATTCCTACATTTTTTCTAATCCATTTTTTGTTAATTGTTTTTAAATCTTTTCCATCAAACAGGATTTCACCTTGTTGATATTCTAGCAATCTTACCATTAGATTAATTAAAGTACTTTTACCACTACCTGTTTTACCAACAATAGCAACAGTTTGTCCTTTTTCAACATCAAATGAAATATTTTTAAGAAGTGATTTGTTGTCATCTTCAAACTTGAATCCAACATTTTTAAACTCTACTTTCCCTTCGATTATTGGTGTATCTGGCGAGTCATTTAAATGTTCACTCTCTTTTAAGACAATTTCATCTAAACGATCAAGTGCAACTGTAGTTTTACCAAAGTCACCAACAATACGCCCTAGTTGTCTAAGTGGCCATACAACCATTCCTACATAAGATAAGAAGGCAATATATTCCCCAGTATCAATTACACCATCAATAGCAAAATGAATACCCACTAATGCTGTTACAAAGTATTGAACAAAGATAATAAAATCTGTTCCTCCCCAAAATGCAGCCATTAGTTTTAAAAGTTTGTAATCTTCTTTCATATATCTTTTTGAATCTTCTTCAAATTTATCTATTTCAAATTTTTCTCTTGCGAATGCTTTAACAACTCTAATTCCAGTAACACTTTCTTGTAAAGTCGTTGTCATTTTCCCTTCAGCTTCTTCTACTTTTTTAAATATTTTTTTAACATATAGGAAGTAAATAAATGCTGAGAAGAAAATTATTGGAGCTATTATTAAACTTATAAAAGTCATTTGAGTATTTATTTTTGACATTTGGAAAATCGTAAATATCATTAAAAATACAAGTCTAATTATTTCAATTAGTTGCTCACCTACAAAGACACGATATGTCTCAATATCTGTTGTACATCTTTGAATCAAGTCACCCGTTTCAGCGTGTGAATGATATGTAAATGATAAGTCTTGTAGTTTTTTATATAGCGTATTACGCATATTATAGGCAATACGTTCTGTAAATACTGCATTAACTAATCTTCTTAGGAACATTACTATAACTCTAAATAATGATACTAAAACAAATACAATACCTACTAATAATAGACTCTCTTTAATTGTGTCTCCTTGGACATATTTGAATAGAAAGTCTGGCAACAATGATTCTTTAGTATCTAGTATAAAGTCTATCGTATGTTGCACGAATAAAGGTGTTAATGTACGGAAGTATTGAAGTACTACTAACAATGCAATACTAAATACATAAATCCATATATTACCTTTCATCCATTTAAAAAATTGTTTAAATCTCTTCATAGTTTTCACCATCTCTCTCTGTAATTTCTTCTTGCAGCTCAAAATATTCGATGTAAATTTCCTCTATCGATTCCCTTGTTTCTACTATTTCTTTGTTATATTTTTTTAATTTATCAAAGTTAGTGTAAACTTCTTCTTTATATATTTCTTTTTCTAGAAAGCTAACTCTACTTTCTAGTTCATGAATTTTAGTTTCAATAGTTTTAATTTTTTTGATTATATCATTACTGCTTTTTGGTTTTTGTCGTTTTTGCTTTTGTTTTGATTCTTTTGTTTCAATTTTATCTTTATATTCTTCATAAGTCCCATCAAACTCATAAACATTATCAGTTTTCATAAACAATACTTTTGTCCCGATTTTATTAATGAAGTATCTATCATGCGATACAAATATAATAGGACCACTAAATTCACTAAACACTTGTTCAATAATTGTTTTTGTTTCTATATCAAGATGATTAGTAGGTTCATCCAAAATTAGTAACTCTGGTTTCTCAAGCATTAATAGTAATAAGCTTAATCTTACTTTTTCTCCACCACTAAGAATACTTATGGGTTTTAGAACATCTTCATTAGTAAATAAGAATCTAGCTGCATAATTTCTAACATCTGTGTTTGTCATTGCTGGGTAGTAATCATGAATTTCCTCAAAAATTGTTTTATGTTGATTTAAGAGTTCCTGGTTCTGATCAAAATATCCAATCTGATAATCTCTTAAAAAGTGTACTTTTCCGGAAATAGCTTTAAGTTTTCTTTCAATTACTTTGATTAGAGTTGTTTTTCCAACACCATTTTCACCAATGATTGCTAGTTTATCAAAACCTCTCATTGTAAAGTTAATATCTTTACTTAAAACTTTGTCATATCCAATTGATAAATTCACAGCTTCTAAAATGATATCAGTTGTAGCTCGCTTTTGATCAAACGTCATTTTAACTCTTCTATTGCTTTTAGTTGGCATATTTATTTTATCAATTCTATTAATTTTTTTTACTCTATCTTGTGCTAGTGTAGCCTTTTTAGAATTGTATCTAAAACGGTCTACAAAACTTTGAAGATGAGCTATTTCTTTTTGTTGCTTGTTATAATTTTTTAGCAACAGCTCATATCTCTTTACTTTTTCTATTTCATAATGATTAAAGTTCCCAAAGTATAAGTGAGAAGTTCCTTGATCTATCTCAATTATTTTTTTACACACTTTATTAATAAAATACTTATCATGTGTAACAACTAAGACAGCCCCTTCATATTTATTTAAATAGTCCTCAAGCCACTCAATTATAGCAATATCAAGATGATTTGTTGGTTCATCTAAAATCAGTAGATCAGGTTCAATAAGTAACAGCTTAGCAAAAGCGATTCTTGTTTTTTCACCGCCACTAAAAGATGATATTTTTCTTAAATAGTCTTCCTTTAGAAAATTAAACTTAGAAAGAATTAGATTAATTTTATAATGGTAATCATAACCACCTAATGTATTAAAGTTAAGTTCTAGTTTCTCATATTTAGATAGTAGTTCCTCTGAAAAGTCTTCAGCCATTTCCTCAGACACTTCAAGCATTTTTTCTTCAATCTTAATAACATCTTGAAATACTTCATTAATTTCATCAATTAATGAGTTGTCCTTGTTCGAAATTACACTTTGGCTTAAGTATCCGATTTTTGCTTTATTGTTAATAAAAACTTCACCAATATCTTTATGTAAATCTCCAAGTACAATTTTAAGTAATGTTGATTTACCTGTTCCATTTTTACCAATAAGTGCAACCTTATCGCCTTTTGTTATGTCAAATGATATGTTCTCAAAGAGAACTTCACCACTAAATTCTTTTGATAATTTTGATACGTTTAATATATTCATATTCTCACCTATTTTCATAAAAAAATGTCCTCCATCAAATTGATGAAAGACATGTATATAATTATATTTGTTGCATATAAATATATTACTATGAATTACTCAATAGTGATGGTTTTTGCATAACAAAAAAAACGCCTAAATCTGCAGATACTGCTTGAATACGGTTATAAGTTGTCATTGCCATCACCTCTTTCTTTCTTAAAATTTCGATTTTTTTTGTTCGACTATAAAAGTTTAGCATAAATAAATAATGATGTAAACCCTTATTTATAAAAAAAATCTATTTTTACAATTAAATATCGTTATCTATAATTACTTCATCTGGTGGAGTTAGTAAAACTTCAGGATTTTCTATAGTTTTTTTAAAGAGTTTAATCGCTTGGGCAAAGTAATAACCATCAACAACTCGTTCATCAACAACGACTTTTAAATCCATCACTTTTTTATTTTTGAAATTCCCATGACGATCAAATTTTTGCTCTTTATCTTTGATTCCAAACCCAATAAATATTGTGTTTGTTCCAAAATTATATATATGATGATACACAGATTTTATTCCTAAAGAACCTAAATCTGTTACAAATACACTTGAGTGAAAAGGGCTTAAATCAGTTAAAAATTTAGGTAACCACCCCTTATTATCCAAAGCATTAAACATCCACATCACAAAACGTATTAGAAACCCAGGAGCATATGTAATTATTTTAGCTGCTTTATCTGTATCATTTTCAGTATCTAAATTTTTATTTTTATTGATTTCATCGTTTAGTCTTTCCATAACTTCATAAATTGTTTCAGTTCCATCAAAAGATATTTTTATAGTTGTTTCTGGAGTTTCCTCATTCATATCTTTTTTAATAGCAATTGAAAAAGATATATCATTTCTTGCATATAACTTTCTTCCTGCCACAAATCTATTAATTTTCGGTTTTTGAGACATAGTCCTAACCATAGCAGCTAAAACAAAGTGTAAAAACCCAACTTTATAGCCTTGCTTTCTTAGTTCTCTTGACATTTTTTCTGAGTTTTCTAGATAGATGCGATCATCAAAGAAAACTTGAGCATCATTTCTATCTTTCATTATATAAGGTATTATCTTAAAAAAAGGGTCACCTTTTCTTATTCTTTTACCATCTTTTCTATCGCCAAACCTTCTTCTCATATCATCACTCTCCAATAAATATTATATACTATTTGTAGATATATATAAAGAAAAAAAAGGCAATATATGCCTTTTTTATTTGTTATATTTTAAACTGTGTTGTATATAAATCATAGTAGAATTTTTTGTTGTTTATTAATTCTTTGTGACTTCCACTTTCAATAAGTTTTCCATCCTCAATAACAATAATGTTATCAGCATTGACGATAGTTTGTAATCTGTGTGCTATAACAAAACTTGTTCTCCCTTTCATTAGTTGATGCATACTTTCTTGAATTTGTTTTTCAGTTCTTGTATCAACGTTTGAAGTAGCTTCGTCTAATATTAAGATATCAGGATTTGATAAAATTGTTCGTGCTATTGAAATCAGCTGTCTTTCACCTTGAGAAAAGTTTTGTCCACCTTCAAACACTTCTGCTTCAAAGCCATTTGGAAGTTTGCTTATAAAGTCAAAAGCTTTTGATTTTTTAGAGGCTTCAATTACTTCTTCTTTACTTGCATTTAAATCTCCATAGTGAATGTTTTCATAAACAGACCCTGAAAATAAACTTGTGTCTTGAAGTACAACTCCTATTTTTTTTCTTAAATCATTCTTTTTGTAATCTTGGATCTGAACATTATCAATACTAATGTAACCATCTTGTGGATCATAGAATCTATTTAATAAGTTAATTATTGTTGTTTTCCCACTACCTGTTGGTCCAACGATAGCTACTACTTCACCTTGTTTAGCGTTAAATGAGATATTATGTAAAACAGGTTTATCCTCTTCATATCCAAATGTGATATTTTTAAACTCAACATTCCCAATAAAACTGTCTTTTATTAAATCTTTGTCATCTTGATATTCATCAGGTTCATCAATAAGTTCAAAAACTCTTTCAGCTCCAGCTAAACCTTGTTGAAGAGTATTAAATAGCTGAGCCAAACTACTAATAGGTTGAATAAACAGCCTTGCATATTGAGTTATGGCACTTATGTTTCCAACTGTAACTAAGCCAACGAAAACAAAATGGAATATTCCTCCAACTGCTACAATCAATAAATAGATTAAGTTATTCATAAATGTAACGATAGGCATAATTAATCCAGCGTAGACTTGAGCTTTAAAACCAGCATTTCTAAGTTCATCATTTTTTTCTTTAAATTCTTTTATTCCTTCTTCTTCTTGGGAATACAACTTAACAACTTGGATTCCTGAGATATGTTCCTCAATAATTGAATTCAAATCCCCCAGATGTTTTTGCTGTGCCATAAAACCTTTTCTAACTTTTTTCGATATTTTAAGAGTAATAACTGCCATTATTGGTATAAACATCACTGCTATTATTGATAGAGCCCAGTTTGTATAGACCATTAATATTAATGCTCCAACAACTGTGATTACTGATCTAATTAACTCCATAACTGTTGAAGCCAAACTCGAGTTAATAAGTTCAATGTCATTTGATAATCTTGAAACGATATCGCCAGATTGATTTTTATCATAATATGAAACTGGTAGATTTTGCAGCTTATCAAAAGCATCTTTTCTAATTCTCATAATAGCTTTTTGAGAAATCACTGTCATTGTGTATCTTGATACAAATCTAATTAAACTAGTTACTACAGCAATAACTACAATTATTAATGCAATTTTATAAGCTCCTTCAATTTGTTTTGTTTCAATAAAGTTATCAATTGCATAACCAAATAAAGCTGGAATTAGTAATGAAGAAAGCGTTGATAATGTAATCGCGATAGCGACTGTATATAATCCCCATTTATGTCTTCCTAAATAATGCAGTACTCTTTTAATAACTGCTCTTTGGTTAGTTGCCTTTTTACCAAGGTAAACTCCGCCACCTCTAGGTCCGCCATGTGCTCTTCCTGATGCAAGCTGTTTTGAGTAATCTTTGGTTTTTTGATTTCGTTTTTTAATGTCTGATTTATTTAAAATCTTAATCTCTTTTTTACTCATTATGATTACCTCCAACATCCATTTGACTTTCGGCAATTTCCTTGTAAACTGTTGAAGTCTTCAGAAGATTATTATGAGTATCAAACCCATCTATTTCGCCTTGATTATTTAAAACTAATATTTTATCTAGGTCTTTTATTGTAGATATTTTTTGACTGATAAGTAATGTTGTCATATTTTTAGTGTATTCATCAATTGTATTCAAAATTTCAGCTTCACTTTTAGCGTCTACTGCGCTTGTTGAGTCATCCAGTATTAATATTTTGGGTTTTCTAATGAACGCTCTTGCAAGGGATAAACGTTGTTTTTGTCCACCACTTAAATTAGAACCTTTTTGCATTGTTTCGTGATTGTAACTATCATCATAATCATTAATAAAATCCTCAGCATTTGCTTTTTTTGCAGCTTCAATAAATTCAATATGTGAATCAGTTGTTTTACCTTGAGCTATATTGGTTGCAATAGATCCACTAAATATTATTGGATTTTGGGTTACAAAACCAATTTGATCTCTTAAAAGTTTTAAATCGATTTTTTTTACATTAACATTATCTATTAAAACTTCACCCTCACAAACATCGTATAGTCTTGGAATCAAATTTACAAGAGATGTTTTACCACTACCTGTTGAACCTATAATTCCAATTCTTTCACCGTTTTTAACTTTAAACGAAATATTCTTAATTACTCTGTTGCCGTTATCACCATAACCAAAACTTACATTCTTAAATTCTATTCCACCAGAAAAGTCCATATCTTTAATTGCGTCATATGCATTTGTTAAATCAACTTCCTCTTCCATGATTTCTTTAATTCTTTTGGCACTTACTTCTGCTCTTGAGATAAAAATCATCATCATTGCAAACATCATAACACCCATCAATATTTGCATACTGAAACTATTAAACGCTAGTAATGTACCTGTTAAAGGCGCACCATCAGCTGGATCTAATAGCTGACCTTGTCCGATATAATAAGCTCCAAGGAATAAAATACCAGCAATACCTGCATTAAAAATAAATAGTATTATAGGTTCTGCCATAGCCATTACTTTTTCAGCTGCTGTATTTATTTTACGATAATCCTGGTTAACTTCTTCAAACTTACTATTCTCATGTTTTAGGTTTACAAAGCTTTTGATAACTCTAGGCGCTTTTGCATTTTCTAAAACAACATTGTTTAAATTATCTAGTGATTTTTGAACTTTTTTAAATCTTGGTACTCCAATGATAATTAGAATAACAATACTAATTAGTAATAATGGCATTGTTATAACATACAAGCTTGATAACTCCCTACTTTTTGATATTGCAAGTATAAGTCCAACAATAACCATAAATGGGGCTCTAATAATTATTCTTAATAACATTTGATAAAACTGTTGAATTCTAAGTACATCATTTGTTGATGACGTAATTAATCTTGATGTTTTAAATTTATCAACATTTTTAAATGATAATGATTGAATTTTTATAAATAAATCACTTCTTAACTCAGCACTAGCATATTGCGCTACATATTGAGAGTTATAGTTATTAATGATTGATGCTCCAAGACCAACTAAGGCAACTAGTAACATCAATAAACTATTAATAATAAGTCCAGTTATATTTCCTTCCTTAAAATTAACATCAATGATGTTTGCTGTAATTAAAGGAATAACAAATCCTACAGTTACTTGTATTAACATCATCAACATTGATAAGACCATTTGTTTTTTAAATTTCACTGCATATTTAATCAAATACATTAAACTACTCATACTTTATGCTCCTTTAATATTCCGTTTTTTATTAAATCAATAAACCATTTAAATTCTTCAAGTGCTTCTTCTTTAGTCAAATTATTCCATGTACTGTTCATGAACACTCTTTTTTTTAGACTTTGAATTAAATCAAAAGTTTTTACTAGATCATCTTCATTATCGTATTTTATATTTTTTAGATTAACTTCTTTTAAAACATTTAATACAAATTTTTTCCTTCTTTTAATATAATATTCCTCTAAATCAGGAATCAAGCTAAATCCTTTATAAATATTCATCATTAACTTATGGTTTTTTTTAAAATAAAAAGACTTGTAATCAACAGCAAATTGTTCAAGGATAAAATCAAATAAATCTCCTTTGATATTTTTTGCTATTTCTATAAGAGTTTGCTCCCTTTCATCTTGAAACTTGTTAACAAAGTACACAAATAAATCATTTAAATCTTCAAAGTATTGATAAAAACTTCCACGTGGTATTCCTGCTTCTTGAATAATGTTAGAAATTCTAACTTTATCAAGGGCTACTCTTTTAAATTCATTATTAGCAGCTTCCATAATTTTGTTTTGCTTCTCTATATTGAGGTTAAAAAACGTCTCGTTAGGCATATAATCTCTCCTTTTGTGACAAGTTGTCATATCTATTATATGTGACAACTTGTCATATGTCAATTTATTTGCAGAAAAAAGTCCCTTGGAGGAGGGACTTTTTATTTATACAATTTATAGGGGGGGGTTATGAATGAAATAAATTACTTTATTTATACATTCATTATAATAGAAATATATGTCAATATAATGGAATAGTTATGAAAAAAATGTGAAAGTTATTCATTATGTCTTAAGGCTTCAACCGGATCTTTTCTTGATGCAATCCTAGCGGGTATTAACCCAGCAATTGAAGTTAAGGCTATACTAATTAAAATCAAATATATTGCATGATCAACGCGTAAGGCTGAAACATTTTTCACGCCGTCTAATACTCTTTCTAATATTATATTTATTGGGAATGATAAAATGTAGGCTATCATGACACCTAATGTTCCTGCTACTAATCCTACAATAAAACTTTCAGCATTGAATACTCTTGAAATATCTTTTTTTCTTGCGCCTAAACTTCTTAATATCCCTATCTCTTTAGTTCGTTCAAGAACACTTACATATGTAATTATTCCAATCATTATTGAAGAAACAATCAAGCTTATAGCAGCAAATGCAACAAGAACAGTTGAGATAGAAGTTATAATACTTCCCATAATTCCCGAGATAGTTGAAGCTAAATCTGTATAAATTAATTGGTCTTCTTCAGGCAAGCCTACATTAAAAGAATCTAAGTATCCTAGCACTTCGTCTTTAAACTCGAAACTTGAAGGATAGATATTTATTGCTAAAGGATTATCAATACATCCAGCAGCATGCTTTTGCAAGTTTAATTGTGTTAATTGATCTGGGCTTAGTAAGCTTGAAGGAATACTATTAATAGTGTCACATGTATCACTATCGATATTTGATGCAATATATAAATTTTCAAGTTTATCATGATAATATATACCAGATGTGTTTGCTTCTAATCCATCTTTTTTAGCCTTTACCACACCAGATACTCTTAAAATGATTCCGTTTTGATATGATTCATCAGTAACATTAGCTATTACATCTGTGCCAGCTACTGTGTATTCAATGTCATCTGAAAAAGCAACTCTGATTTCTTTATCAATTACATTTGCAAAATCTACACCTGTATCAACATCAAACCCAAGAAACTCAAGGATATGTGAATCAATTTCATTATTAAATGTAGTTATAATCAACACTTCATTATTTTTTGTTGGGAGCTCACCAGCTACCAAATCATATTGTCCATCAATATAAGTACTGTTATTTGATAACTCACTAAACGTTACATTTGCAGAAGTTGATGTAGTTATAGTGTCATCATTTTTATAAAGAAACAACATTTGGACACCATAGTAATACTGTATAGATGAAATGTATTCACTAGGCATATCTTCTAAATAAGATAAGTATTCCTCCGTTAAAACATTATAATGATCAACCTTTTCAGACTCATATACTGGATCAAATGTCTCAGTATTATTATCTATTTGTCCTTCTGTTGAAAACGGTGGACCTCCTTGAAAAGTTAATGGGATTTCAGTAATTGTGATGGGTAATGTCGACAAAGTTTCAGATTCTAGTTTATTTATCTCATTACCAAAACCATTTGATATTGCAAGTACTAAAGCAACACCGATAATACCAATACTTCCAGCAAAAGCTGTTATTAATGTTCTACCCTTTTTGGTTTTTAAGTTATTGAATGATAATTTTAGTGCTGTAAAAAAACTCATAGATGTTTTTTTTAGATGATAATCCTCATCTTTTAATATTTGGATACTTTCATCGCTACTCTCAATAACAAATCCATCTTTTAGTTTAACCACTCGACTTGCAAACTGATCAGCTATTTCTTGGTTATGAGTAACCATAATCACTAGTTTTTCTTTAGAAATTTCTTTAATTAAGTTCATAACCTCAACGCTTGTTGTTGAGTCAAGTGCTCCTGTTGGTTCATCAGCTAGGATAACATCAGGATCATTAACTAAAGCTCTTGCAATTGCTGCTCTTTGTTTTTGTCCACCACTTAGTTGGGAGCTTTTTTTATACATTTGATCTTCTAACCCTACTTGTTTTAATGTTTTAATAGCTATCATTTTTCTTTCTTCTTTACTTACACCAGAAAGAGTTAAACCCATTTCAACATTCTCTAAAATTGAAATGTGGTTTATTAAATTATAGTTTTGAAACACAAAGCCTATACTGTTATTTCGGTAACTATCCCAGTCTTTTTCTTTATAACCCTTTGTTGAAGTATTATTGATTAGTAAATCTCCACTATTATACTGATCTAAACCACCAATAATATTTAATAATGTTGTTTTCCCACAACCACTAGGTCCCAATATTGCAACAAATTCACCAGGTCTAAATTTTAATGATACTTCGTTTAGAGCATATGTATTTATATCACCTATAGTATATATTTTTGTTATTTTTTTCAGTTCAAGCATGTTATCACTTCTTTCTTTATAAATATTATAAATCTTTTCCTAAAGAAAAAAGAGCTTAATGCTCTTATATCTTTACTCGGTCTCTTCCATTTTCCTTTGCAATGTACATATTTTTATCAGCTTTTTCGATGTTCTCAGAAATCGTTAGTTTATCATCAATCATAGTTCCCCCAATTGAAACTGTAACCTTCAAAGCTTTATTATTGTCCAATGAGTATGCTGATGTTCTAACTAGATTTCTTAGTTTTTCAGCCAAATAGACTAACTCACTTTCATCAGTTACACCTAGAACAGCAATAAATTCTTCACCACCATACCTACCAACAAAATCTGAACTTCTTGTGTTTTTCCTCAAAGTATTACCTAACATTTTAAGGATTTCATCACCAATTTGATGCCCGTAATTGTCATTCACATGTTTAAAATGATCAATATCAAAGAATAATAAACCATACTGACTTTTAAATGATATAACTTCGTTATATTTGGATTTTAGGTATTGTTCAATGTACCTTCTATTTGGTAAATTTGTAAGTTCATCTAGTAACACCAATTTTTTTAGTCTTTGAGACTCATCAAATGCATCTTTTTGAAAATCAGTATCCGAAAAGATTTCAATTGCTGCAATTATATTTTTACTTTCATCATATATTGGCATAGACTTAACCATAACAGGAACTCTGTGACCATTTTTATGATGTAAAAATACACGGTTTTCTATAACTTTCCCAGTCATTATTGTTTCTTGTAGTGGACACCCATCATGACATAAATGCTTACCATTTTGATCAACGTGATTTAAAATATTGTTAAAACAAAAAGAATTCGTTACCTCTTCTTTTGTATATCCAGTTATTCTCTCTGAACCTTTATTCCAAAACAATATTTTTCTTTTATTATCAACTACATAAACTCCTTCGTAAAACTCATTTAACATTTTATAATAATTATCATCTAGCATATTATCAACCTCTCTTAATAAGTCTTTTCTTAATAAATATTGGTACATAGATTGCATAAACAAAAACAAATACAAGGACATAGTCTATGACTGGTATTCTAAAGACTTCATTAATATCTTTAAATGAGACACTACCATCAAACACACCTAAATAATATAATAATATAATAGCAATAAATCCTAATTGGCTAAAGTTTATTGCTTTTTTATTTAATTTTAATCCATAAATCTGTGTTATAAAGAAAACGGCTCCAAAACCAAAGAAAAACATTGAAAAAGGCGCATTCTTTGTAGCTATTGCTACTGTAGTACCATGGAATAATACAGTAATTTCTAAAACAAAAGTCCATAGATAGTTATTATGAATTCTTGTTTTTGCAAAAGACATTTGTATAAATAAAAGATAGATATAGAAAAACCCAAATAAATGACCTATTGTATTTTCCATTGGATGAAACCAAAAAGTGAATATAGTAGCAAGAGCAATATATATACTATGGTTCTTATAAATAAAGTTAACTGATTCTTTTGGTAAAGCAACTTTTTTCCCAAAAAACAAGCCTCTTCTTCTATTTTCCATAATTAATATTAGAATTAACATTACAATAACACTGCCTTGTGAACTCCAAACTGGAGTGTCTTGTGCTAGAGCATCATACCAAATAATTGTATGTAAATAATGAAGCACTATAAAAAATAAATTAACAAATAATAAATAATAATTATATTTTGATAACTCACTACTCTTACTATTAGCTTTCAGCTTATTCATAACAAACCCTACTGTGAGAAAATGAATAATAAACAAGCTCCAAGCTGATATTCTAGCAGCCATATCAGGCTCAGGAAATTTCCAGTAATACCATGATGCTCCTTGATCTGGCAAATGATAATAGTTTTCAATAGAATTAGGAATAAAGATAATAGCAACTGTCATAACTAAAGCTACAATAATGCTTACAAATAGTACTCTTGTTTGCTTTTTCATATATAATCTCCTTCTTATTCGTAATAATAACTCTTACATTTATTCTTTATTTATAAATCATATAAACTTGAGTGTTTTGTTATAAAATTTATAATCTTAATGTTATTATACCATTGAGGTGATACTATATGCAAAAAAGTAAAGTTGTAATTATAGGAACTGGATTTGTAGGAATGAGTTATGCATACGCGCTTGTTAATCAAGGTGGATGCGAGGAATTGGTACTTATAGATGTAAATAATGAAAAAGCAGTTGGAGAAGCAATGGATTTAAACCATGGTTTAGCTTTTGCTCCGCGTAAAATGAAAATTAAAGCTGGAGATTATAAAGAGGTGGAAGATGCTCATTTAGTTGTTATTACAGCTGGAGTAAACCAAAAAGAAGGCGAAACTCGTATTGAGTTACTAAATAGAAATGCAAGTATAATGAAATCAGTAGTTAAAAATATAATGAAACATAAGTTTGATGGGATTATCCTAGTTGCTTCTAATCCGGTAGATGTTTTGGCATATGTAGCTTGGAAAGAAAGTGGCTTAGATAAATCAAGAGTTATCGGTTCTGGTACTAGTTTAGATAGTGCAAGACTTAGATATGAAATATCCAACTACATAAATATTGATCCAAGAAACATTCATGCTTACATCCTTGGTGAACATGGTGATAGTGAGTTTGTATGCTGGAGCAATGCTAACGTTGGTGCTAAACCAATGAAAGATGTTGTTAACGATATGGAAGAAATTGAATTTGAAGATTTAGATAAAATTTATAAAAGAGTTAGAGATGCAGCATACGAAATAATCAAGAGAAAAAATGCCACTTATTATGGAATTGGTATGGCCTTGGTTAGAATAACTCAAGCAATATTCAATAATGAAAACCGTATTTTACCTATTAGCGTTTTAAATGATGGTTTATATCCATGTGAAAAAGATGTATATATTGGACTACCAGCTGTTTTAAATCGTGATGGTGTTCATCATGTAGTTAAGCTCGAGTTAGACATGACAGAGAAAATTAAACTCAATAAGAGTGCAAATATTTTAAGATCTACATTAAACCAAATTAACTATTAAAAAAAAGACAAATTATTTTGTCTTTTTTTATTTTAAAGAATTTTAAAACTCGACATTATCGAACTCTGGAAAAATTTTATTTCCTTTGTTGAGCTTTCTAATTTCCAACATATCTTCCTCTGAAAGATTAAAATCAAAAACATCAAAATTAGACTCAATTCTAGAGTTGTTAATAGACTTAGGTATAACAACAATATTTCTTTCAATTAACCATTTAATCGCAATTTGCGGAACACTTTTTTTATGTTTCGCCGCAATTTTTATCATCACTTCATTATTTAACAGTTTAGAAATATCCTGACTCATTAATGGTGCATATGCTTCTAATTGAATTTTGTTTTCAGTACAATAGTCATTAAGAATATGATTTTGAAGCTCAATATGAGTCTCAACTTGATTTACCATTGGTGCGATATCAAAATTGTCTACAATATTCATTAAGTGATGAATATTAAAATTACTTACACCAATTGCTCTAGTTTTTTTGTCTTTATAAAGTTTTACTAAAGCTCGATATGATTCTATAGATTTTTCATAACTTTTATGCCAATGAATCAAGTATAAATCAATATAGTCAAGACCCAAGTTATCTAACGATTCCTCCATTGCTTTAAGGGCACTTTCATATCCTTGATGTGTATTCCAAAGTTTTGTTGTAATAAATAAATCCTCACGATTAAGACCCGAATCTTTAATAGCTTTACCCACAGCTTTCTCGTTTCCATAAATCCAAGCTGTATCAATATGACGATATCCACATTTTAATGCATGTAGAGTAGCATTATATGCATCCTCATCTTTACTTCTAAATGTACCAAGTCCTAAAATCGGCATTTTTACACCATTATTAAGTGTTACATATTTCATAAAATCACCTCTATATATATTTTATCAAAATAAATGATAAATACTACTTAAAAAGCAACATTTATAAAAAGGACATTAATAAACGTGTCCTTTTTTTATCTATCTAAAAAACATGTTTTCAAAACCAACATTATTAGTTTGTTCACTAAATACTAAATTATTCTTTTTATAAAGTTTTAATGTCATCTTACTTGATACGCTTTCAAAAACTTTTAAGCCCATTTTCCCATTTAAAGCTGGGCCAAGTAACTCCAGAGCATTAAGTGAATCAAGTAACAAAACAATCTTATATTTGCCCTTTTTTAAAATGACTTTTATGGAATCATTACTAACTTTTGTGACTTTGATTCTTGCAAAGTTATAAATCGCAAATTTATATTCAACATCATCAACCCTTAGAATACAAAAGAAACCTTTTATTTTAAGAAATAGAACTGGAATTATTCCTAGAGCTAATGTAAACTTGGCTTCACTTGAAGAATGGTTTGATTGAACCCACAACCATTTTTCAGGGAATTTATTCCCATATGTTTTTTCCATATATGATTTACCACTTGCAAAATATGTTTTACTATTTAGTTTAATTTTTCCTGCAAACAAAGCATCTAAAAATATAACATCTTGAAAACATTGAAGTGGAAAGTTTTTAAGATACCCCATAGCGCTTGTTGATTTATTTTTCTTTTGTTTTAGAAAAGTGTGATTTGTAAGTTTAACATCAATTTTAAAATCTGTTGTCTCTAATTTAAGTGCATTAGGTGAGATCAAATTACCCTGGATAATAATTTGGTTGTTTTCACTTAAAAAATCTTCTATAGAAAATCGATAGTAATATGTTTTTTTGTTTATACTATCAAGCACCTGGATAAACGAATGTTGATCAGCTTGATATTTTGTTACTGCAAAAATAACAGCTATATTAATATCATTATTTAAATCTGTTAATCTTAAGTACCATCCTTCAAAGTAATTTACTTCTCTCTTATTCTCATAATTAAATAGATTCATAATCAATCCCCTTAATTTACCTTCATTTTTCCACTCATTTTTGCACTATATAGTTTTTTATCTGCTTGTTCAACATAATCATTAAGTCTACGATATTTATCAGTAGACTTCATAGTAGATACTCCACCACTATAACTAATTTCAATGTCGTTTTCCCAGTTATGCTTTGATATATTTTGATTTAAATTATGTAAAATTTTAAATACTTCATGTTCAGAGTGATTAATAAATATAACACTAAATTCATCACCACTTACTCGATAAACAAAAACATTCTTATTTGCTATTCGATTTAGATAACCACCTATAATTCTTAAAACTTCATCTCCATAAATATGACCATACTTATCATTTACATTTTTAAAGTTGTCCAAATCTAGCATTACAAAGTATGCTGTATTACCATCTCTAACATATGGATTCACAATCATGTTAAAATCTTTTGTTAATTTTCTTCTATTTCCAAGTTTTGTTAACTCATCATTAAGAATTAGCAGCTGTAGTTCTTTTTCTGCTTTAACATCATCTGTTACATCTGTTATAAAATATAGTTCGCAATTTTTAGAATCATAAACAATGTCTTCTCTCCTAAACTTAACAAAATAATCACGATCTGTTCCTCGTAAAACTGAAAAACCTTCTTCATCTCCTAAAATTTGATTTATATTAGTGGAGATTCCATCTGTTTTTCTTCTTCCAAAAACAACTCCGCTATTCGCATTACCATAAAGGATAGTTCCAGAGGGGTCAGTTATTAAGATAATTTCACTGACACTATCAGCAAACTTACGATACAAAGTCTCCTCTTCTGAAAAAATTCTAAATGAATTATTAACATTTTTTGAAACATACTTAAATATCGTATATGCAAGAAGGATTAAAACAACAACGAAGGCCCCATTATATATAAAAGAACTTGTATAACTTTGTGTTTTATATTCATCAAGAATACTGTTATAGATATTATGATTGAATGACGATCCAATTATATAATCCCATTCATCTAGGTGTTCAATATATGCAGTTCTTTTTACCACACTTCCGCTCGTTGAGTTTTCATAAAATGAATATGAAACAAACCCACTTTCACTAACTTCTAGATAATCTACAATATAATCTAAAGCATTTGTCCAAACTGTATCCAAAATATCATTATACTTTTGTCCAATATATTCCTCATTTTTATGATATATTACGTTCCCACTTCCATCAAGGATATAAACATAATCATCCGTATCCTTATAGTAAGTAGTAAATGAGTTCACTAACTCCTCTTCTATTGCTTTTGTAAAATCCTCAAAAAAAGCTCCAGTATAGATTAAATAATCTGTACCCTCAATTCTTTTAACATATGAAGTGTATTGCTTTTTATCAGTATCATCTTCTTTACTAATATAATATGTTACAAAAACGTCTTCGTCTTCATTGTTAATAACATTAGTTATCATTTCTTTAATGTAAAACCTATTAAAGAAATCTTTTTCTTCATATATATTTTCAGAAACAATTACATCTAATTCGTTATAATTATAAAGGTTGCCAGAAGTATCAATTAAATAATAATCATAGTTAGCATCACTTTCACTTAATACAATTGTAGTAGATAGGATAATACTTAAAATATCATTTGATGTTGGCGAATTAAAATTACTTAAAGTATTAGATATTGCAAAATCCAAATTAGATATTTTGTCATATATTTCTGTCTCTAAAACCGATTGTGATTTGTTTAGGCTATTCTCAATTTCTATCATTCTATTATTAACATTCAATTTAATATTTTCTTTCTCACGATCATATAGCTCATTTTCAAAATCATCTAACTCATTTTGAAATATTATTAACTCCTTAATAATATTTTGCGAAATTAGAACAATAAAAAACAATATAGTAAGATATATTATTTTTTTCCAATTTCCTTTAATATGATTTTTGATGTTGTTCATTATTAACACCTCTTAAATCTGATTTGTAATTCTTGAAAGCAAAAAAAATACACATGAAAAATTACTAAAGAACTAGCATCTTATTATCTATTATAACAAAAAAGTAGTGATAATAAAAAAAAACTACGATAACTCGTAGTTTTTTCCATTTTTCATATAAATTGTAACATTTGAATCAATGATTAATCCTTTATTTCTTAATTTAATATTAATTTCCTTATTTGATGAATCTTTGCTTACATTAACCCAAGAATTATTGTCAAACTCAACTATTATATTGTTTAGTTCATGATACTTTACATCCAAATTTACATTCCTTGTGTCAATAAAAATATTAGCATCCTCAATCCCTTTTAAATTTAGAGTCATTACTTTTATATTATTTTCTTTTTCTTCAAATTTGATTCCAGTTTTTTCGATGGCTGTATTCACTAACATATCGATAAAAAAATCCATTAGCCCTTTTTTCTTTTTTGTTTTATCAGCAAACTCAATAAGCTCTTCTGTAGCATACTTAATGATATCTTTTGGATCTTCTAAATCAGCCAATATCTCCTCTTCAGATAAACCCTCTGATGCTTTAATTTCAAAGTACTCCTCATATTCTTTTATAAGTGAGTCTTTATCAACTTTACTAAGTTTTCCTAAGCCGTTTTTTAGTTCATTAATAAATTCAAGTTTACTCATTTTTTACCCTCCAATAGATAATCAATATTTGTTTTAAAATTATTCCAATCATCTTTCAATAAAATCAGTTTATCAATGCCGCTTGTAGTTACCTTATAGTATTTTCTTTTCGGTCCATCCGTTGATTCTTTATCATAAGTACTTAAAAACTCTAAGTTCGTCAGTTTTCTTAAACTTGTATATATAGTAGATTCCTTTACATTCACAAACTCACTGATTGTTTTTACTAGTTCATAACCATATGAATCTTTTTGATATAAGCAATTTAAGATAACTATGTCAACTATTCCTTTTTTAAATTGTGGGTTCATAACGCCTCCTACTACTTCGCAATATCAAGTAGTGATTTAATTTTATCATACTACTTCGCAATACGCAATAGAGAAAATAAAAAAAAACAGCAAAAGCTGATTTTTAAGGTTGCATTACTCCACCAAACACTAACCATGCTAGTAAAGATTTTGATACTAAGCTTAATACAATGTAAGTTCTTTCACCATAAATATAATCTTTCCATTTTCCTATTTTCTTGTATTGTAATACCATATTGATTGGGAAAAGATTAAAAAACAAGAAATAACTACCAAATATGATATATACAAAGAATGGGACTTCACTTGGATCTGCATTACCAAATGCATATAATGTAACAACAATCCATGGAAGGATTCCCGCTATACTGCCAATAACAAATGGCGACCATTTAGTTTTATCAGTATATTTATTTAAAACTTCCATTAAGTATCCAAGCAGATTCATTACAGCGTTTATACCAAATATAAGTATAAGTGCTCCAAAATCAAAAACTCCAAATAGTGTTGCAATTAACACGATCATTAATGAACTACTTATCATGTACTCAAACCATCTAAAACGATTAATATTATTTTCTAAATCTTTATTATAAATTTTATTAAATTTTGGGAGCACTATTATAAAATGCGCAAGAGCACTTAATAATAAAAAGCTAGCAACAAGAACACCAAAAGGCAATTTGAATAACTCTTGGTTATTGGAAACAAGTCTCATTGATGTTTCATCAAACATTAAAAAATTAGTTTGTATAATTGGTTTAAAGTTTGATATTTGGTCTATAAATAGTGCAGCAAGTAACATAAAACTCCCTTGTATTAAATGGAATATACCCATTATTAAATTAAACTTTCTTAATTTTTCAAAACTCATTTTATCACTCCCTTATATTATAACTTTACTATTTATACAGTTTATAAGCAAGTAAACTACAAAAAAAAGAGAATTAATCTCTTTCTTTATATTGAAGTTCATATAGATTATGATAATGTCCTTTTTGTTTTAATAATTCCTGGTGAGTACCCTGCTCAATAATTTCACCTTTACTTAGGACTATTATACGGTCTACATGTTGAATAGTTGATAATCTATGAGCGACAATTAACATTGTTCCTATTGACATCATTTTTGTTAAAGATTCTTGAATTAATTGTTCAGTTTCAGTGTCAATATTACTAGTTGCCTCATCTAAAATCATAATTTTTGGATCATGAACAATGGTTCTTGCAAAGCTCAGTAATTGACGTTGTCCACTTGAAAAATTATTTCCTCTTTCTCTAACTTCTTCTTCATATCTATTTGGTAATTTTTCAATAAATTTGTCTGCGTTTACATATTTACAAGCATCTACCATTTCTTCATCTGTTATATTATCATTTCTAAGTTTTATATTAGATTTAATAGTTCCACTAAACATAAATACATCTTGTAGCATTTGTCCAACAAATTTTCTTAAACTACTTTTCTTAATTTTTGTAATATCAATACCATCAAGGTAAATAGTTCCTTTTTGAATATCATAATTCCTTGTAAGTAAAGCTAATATTGTTGTTTTACCTGCTCCTGTAGCTCCTACAAAAGCAATAGACTCTTTGGCTTCCACTTTAAAACTTACATCTTTTAATACCCATTCATCATTAATATATTTAAACCAAACATTTTTAAATTCAATTTCACCTTTGATGTTTTCTAGTTCAATTGAATCCTCTAAATCATTTACTGTTGGCTTTGAATCAAGAATCCCAAAGATTCTTTCACTCGAGGCAAAGGCTGATTGTAGAATATTAAATTGTTCAGCAAGTTGTTGGATTGGTTCAAAAAATCGACCAATATAATTTTGAAATGCAATTAATAAACCAATAGTAAAGGTTCCCTCAAGGACACCGACTCCACCAAAGTATAAAATAATTAGTGTTGATACCATATACATTAAGTACATTGTTGGTCGGTAAACACCAAAAATTAAAATTTGCTTAAAGTATGCTTTTTTTAATAGTGTATTTTTTTCATCAAACTCTTCTAATTTATCTTCTTCTTGATTAAACACTTGAATGATTTTCATTCCAGCTAAATGTTCTGCTAAAAAAGCATTAACTTTGGATAGATGAGCTCTTGTTTTACGGTATTGTCTTCTTGAAAATATTCTAAAAACAAAACTAGCAACAATTATAAATGGTACAACTATTAACACTAGTAATGTAATCTTCCAATTAAGCAAAAACATTGCAAGTAAGATACCTACTATCATTAATAGATTCTTAAATACACTCACAATTACACTCGTATACATCTCATTTAAAGTATTAGTATCATTTGTCACTCTAGTAACAAAAGAACCCGTTGGAACACTATTTAAGTAACCTATATCTTGATATTCCAAATGTGTAAATACTTCCTTACGAATATTATATATGATTTTTTGCCCAGTAATTTGAAGTATGATTGTCTGTAAGTAATTAAAAGCAGCACCTAGGATAATAATTACTAAAAATACTACTAAATAACTAAACAGGACATGTAAGTCAATATTATCCGAATCTAAAGTATCAACACTTTTTCCGATAATATATGGTTCTAGTAAACTAAAACCTACAGTTAGCAACATAAAGAGGAATGTAATAACAAAATCTTTTTTAAATGGCAGTGCATATTTTAATAACCTTTTGATTATTACGCCATCACTCATCGTATGTTGTCGTTTTTCTAATTCTTCTTCATTCATGATAACACCTCGATTTCGTCTTCAAGTTTTTGTCTATTTACCATGTCTTGATAGAATTCACAGCTTAACAATAATTCATTATGAGTCCCAACTCCAATTACTTTACCCTCATCAATAACAATTATTTTATTTGCATCCTTAATTGTACTGATTCTATGTGCGATAATAATTGTTGTTTTATCTTTTCTCATTTTGTTAAGATTCGTTAATATTTTTTCCTCTGTTTTAGTATCAACAGCTGATACACTGTCGTCTAAAATTAAGATTGCAGGATCTTTAATAAGAGCTCTAGCTATCGCGACTCTTTGGCGTTGTCCTCCACTTAAAGTAACACCGCGTTCACCGATGATTGTGTCATAGCCATCTGTGAAATCAATTATGTTTTCATGAACATCACTAAGCTTAGCTACTTCAATAACATCATTTGTATAATCAATATCCTTCTTTATTCCTAAAGCTATATTATATTTAATTGAATTACTAAATAAGAATCCATCTTGAGGCACATATCCAATGTTACTTCTTATAGTTTTTAAAGGGTATTTCATGATATCAACATCATCTATATAAATCTGGTTTTCACCAACATTATAAATTCTTAAGAGCAAGTCTAAAATTGAAGTTTTTCCACTTCCAGTACGGCCTAGCACTCCAACAGTTTCACCGTTATTTATTGTAAAACTAATGTTTTTTAATACCGGTTCAATTGAATCATTATACTTAAATGTTAAATCTCTAAACTCAATTTTTCCTTGAAGTTCATCAATCTCTAAAACATCATTATCATAAACATCAATTTTTTCATTAAGAATCATATCAATCCTTTGAAGAGATGCTTTCCCTCTGCTTCTAACATTTATAATCATTGATAGAGCCATCATTGGCCATATTAGAGTAGAAAAATACATAATAAAAGTATTAAGATCCCCTATCGTAAATTGTTCAGCTTCAGGCAATAATTTAGTTTGACTAACAAGTGTACCACCATATGCTAAAATTACAACAAAGATTATACTTACTACCATTCTAATAGTAATTTGAAGCAATGATTGAATTTTAACATAATCAATGTTTTTTTGCTTAACAACATTGTTAACTTTCAAGAATTCTTTAATTTCTGTTTGTTCTTTTACAAACGCCTTTACTACATTTATCCCTGACAAGTTTTCTGTAGTAAAATCACTTAAATCCTCAAAAGCCTTTTGTGCTTCCTTAAATTTCTTACGCATTTTATTACCTAGTACAGAACCAAGTAAGGCAATAAAGAGTAAAGGAATAGCAGAAAAGAATGCTAGTTTAACGTCAAGTTTAAACATCTTGTAAAATGCTAGTCCTCCTAAGAATAGGGCATCTACAAGCATTATCATTCCAGGGCCAATTGCTCTTCTTACTGACTCAATATCATTAGTAAAATAAGCCATTAAACCTCCAACTTTGTTTTTTGAGTAAAAATTGTTTGAAAGTTTTAAAGAATGTTCAAATAATTCATTTCTCATTCCATAATCTACTCTTCTTGATGCTCCAAAAATAAAGAACCTCCAGAAAAATCTACCAATTACAATTATGACCACAAATAGGGAAATTTGTAAAATTATATTTTTGATATCTAAAGCTGTAATTGTTTGCTTATCAACACCATCTATTAGCCCTCCAATAAGGGTAGGTATTTCTAGTTGAACATAGTCTATAACAACTAAAAAAGCGATACCTGCTAAAAAGAGATGAAGATATTTTAAGTAATATTTGTTTACTGTTTTTCCAAAAATCATTTTTTCACCTCAAATTTATTAAAAATAGAAACTAATTGTTTTAATTCCTCTGTTGTTAATTTCTCGTACATTTTTTGTACAGCTCTTTTACTCTCGAACTCATTTGATCTAGCTAAAATACTTCCTCTTTCAGTTAGAGAAATGTAGTATTTCCTTTTATCTAGTTCATCAGTCTTTTTAACTATTAATCCAAATTCTAGAAATTTATTTATAATTTCTGTTACTGTGGGTTTTGACAAATTAAACTGCTTAGCAAAATCAGATGGAGTAATTTTTTTAGCTTTGTAAATTTTTTTCAAGTATTTGAAATTACTTCCTGGTAGTTCGTTGAATCTCATTTCATCATAAACTTCTTTTGCTGCATCAAAATACATTTTTAAAAAGTAATTAAAAGATTTTCTAACATCTTCTTCATTCATTAAATCACCTCACTAATATAGTTAGTTAGTATTTACCTAACTATTATATAACATATTCAAATTTATCTCAATAAAAAAAGTTGAATTTCTTCAACTTTTACTTATTTAATAATTCTACAAATGATAAAGCATATTTCTCTACTTCAACAAGCTCATCATCAGATGGTTGAAATTTAAGTTTAAATGGCTCAATAGTTTTATATTTCAGTTGTTTTAGTCTTTCATCAACATGTTTAATACCTTCACCACTCCAACCATAACTACCAAATACACTTGCTTTTTTGATTCCTTGCTCGTATGGATTAAGTCTGATTAGAATTTGCCATAAAGGAAATAAGGCATCTCCTAAGATTGTAGGAGAACCAAATAGAACCCCATCACAACTCTTAAGAGCTAACATTACTTCATCAAGATCATCATAAGTCATATCATATGTCGATACTTTTATCTTGTTGTTTTCCAGTACTTCTTTAATTTTATTTACTAATACTGTTGTGTACCCGTAACTTGTTACATATGGGATAACAACTTCTTTAATACTATTTGTTTTATTTACTAGTGAAAGCTCTTTTGAATAATTGATTATCTTCCATGGGTCTTCATCTAAAATAGGTCCATGTCCAGTACATACCATATCTATATCTAACTTTTCAATTTTGTTTATCGCTCTAATCATAAATGATTTAAATGGTAATAAAATCTTTTCAAAATAGTAATGGAATCCGTCCATATACTCTTCATAATTTGTAATTTTACTTTGTAACGGTATGTCCATACCGTAATGTGAACCAAAAGAATCACAAGTAAATATTACATTATCTGTTTCTAAATATGAGTAAATTGTATCAGGCCAATGTAAGTTTGGAGCTGATATAAATTTAAACACTTTATCACCTAAGTCTAAAGTTTTATTCTCAGAAACTGCAAACTCATTAAATTCCATATTTGTTATTTCTTTTAAGTTCGATAAAGCTGCTCTAGAACCAACAACAATAATATCTTTATTTAACTCTAATAGTTTTTTTATAGAACCTGTATGATCAGGTTCAGCATGATTTATGATAATATAATCAACATCTTTAATATCTACTAAGTCCTTTAGTTTATCTAAATAATCATCAATTTTTGTATGTTTTACAGTATCAATAATTGCTGTCTTTTTTGATCCTTTAACTAAATATGAATTATATGTAGTTCCGTATTTCGCATGTAATACAACATCAAATTCTCTTAACTCGTGATCAACAGAACCTATCCAGTAAATTCCATCTTTCAGTTTCATTGTTTTCACATTTACCACCTCTTCTATGTCCTTATATATTCTATTATAAACGGGCATAAAAAGCACACGAAACACTCAATTATTTGAATAAATTATATATTTATTTACTGATGATTTTTTTGACAATAACGAATCCAACAAAACTTAAAGTTACACTGTAAGTGATAATTGTTTTTAAGCTATAAGTTTTCTCGTTGTCACCATTTACCTTGATAAGTAATTCTTTGCTTATGGTTTCAGTTCCATCACTTAAATCAAGACTTAACAAATAAGTCCCTGGGATACTTGTCATTTCTTGGTACTCATTAACAGAAATGTTTGATATTACTGATTCAGGACCAACTTCATTATTTTGCTTTAATACTCTTAAGATATCATCATTTGTTAAATTAATTGTATTATCAACCTCAATAATGTATGAGTCGATGTATATTATTGGTGGTATATTGTCTATAACACTAATATTGATTGTAAAAGTTGCAATATTGTCACTAAAATCTCTAAGTCCAAAAACAATCCTTTTAGACCCAACACTGGTTTTATTATTACTATATAGATTTTCAATAATATATATGTCGCTAACTAGAAGTTCATCACAGTTATCTGATACTATAAAAGCATTTACTATATTACTAAGATCAATCTCATTCTCACTTGAAATCATAAACTCTGTTGAGTTAGTTAAAACCGGAGGAATATCATCTATACAATTTATGATAATATCGTATACACTTTCATTATTAGATAAGTCTCTTAATAAAATTTTTGTATAATACTCTCCAACAATTTTCTTGTTTTCAGAAAAGTCATCATAGATAATTTCAATTTGAATTTCTGATTTTCCATAATAATTATCAGAATACTCAAAGCTATTAATTATTTCAATAAGTGAGTTATTTGACGACATAAGGAAATCATATTCTAAGTTTCCATTAATTACTGGAGCTATTTTATCAACAATACTTATAACAACATTTTTAACGGTTTTGTTTAATGATGTGTCTGTCGCTTCTAAAATAAGGTTATATTCGCCAATTATCCCTTCAAATCCAGAATATTCATCAGTTGATACTAACAAGCCTAGTTCTGATTCATATCCGTCATTCGCACTATAATATAAATTTATGATATCATTTAGACCTAAACTATCATCACAACTTATTTCAATTGTATCAGGACCAATGATAAGAGGTGGTACATCATCAACTACCATAATTATCAAATCAAAAGTTGCAATATTACCTGAGCTATCAGTAACTTTAAGTTTTACTAAGTATTCACCAATCGATGTTTCATACCCTGTATAATTATCCTCAAGAATAATTATACTATCGCTTATATCCCCATCACAATTGTCTATAACATTAATGTGAGAATCTATTATCACAGCTATGTTTTCATTAGCCGTATAAGCTACTGTATAAATACCACTACTATTAAATGAAGGTGGCATCAAATCGACATCAGGAGCAATATATTGCTCATAATTAGTATAAACAGATCCTTCTTCTAACTGAAAGTTAGTGAAGCCATAGTAAGAATCAAACTCATAAAATCTAGTAGCTTCGAAATGCAAATATATTTTTTCGACATTAGAAGTTGTTGTAAAGGTGCAATGTGATATTTCATAATCCAATTCACAGTTTATTACATTATTTACTTCCTCATTAATATAAGTTACATCACCACTAATCATTACTATTGTTTCATTACCCAATAAGTCTAAACCTGGAAATGAAAATGTATATGTTGTATTTGGTTTTACTCTTATTGGTTCATTAAGCATAAAACCATTATTTGTGTAAGATAAATTTTCCTCATCTAAGTAGTTTACTCCTGCTGGTAAGAAATCATAGATTGTTAATGCAAATACATCTTTATTAAATAACATAAAAACAACAATAAGCATAATAATTAATTTTTTCATTTTTATCACCTCAATTATATAATACTCATAAGTGTCATAAAAAATAAAAAAAAGAGGTTACCCTCTTTTTTTATTATATTTTTCTACTACTTTGAAAGCCTTGAAAGTGAGATACGATGCCCACTCTGGTTTTGCATTTTTCTCAAAATAGTCATCATATTGATACCATGTCCATTTAGGATAAATTAATTTATCACTATTAAGAATCGACTCAATTCTTTGGATATTTTGCTCTAATTCTTTCTCAAAACCGTTAACAAACTTACTTGAAACAACATATGCATCTACTGGCTCAAATGTATAAGTATCAGAATTAGTATCATAGTTTTTAATCATATTATCAACTTTCATTTTTATATAAGGACACACTTTGTTTTTTATGACATTTTCAGATCTATCATAATATGCCAAGACACTAAGTAATGAATGCATTGATGAATCACAAAACTTATCACCAATAATTGCAGCAATTACCATTTTATTAAAGCGTTTTAAATCAATTCTAGAAACAAACTGATGATATTTGTTTAAAAATCCGCATATCTCAGGGTTAGGGTTTAAATAATCAAAATCTTCAACACTCTCATAATTCCACCAAATAGCTCTAGGATAGTTATTTACATCAGGGGTAGTCAGAGTAAAACAGTAATTATCGTAATCAAAAACCATTTCATAGTAATCAATAATTTCCTTTATAAGTTTTTCCTTTTCATTGGAGTATTTTAGCTCCTCTAATATGTTAACTGCCATATTAGTACAAAGTACAGTTGAAGAAGGAACTCTAACGTCTGGTTCTAAACTATTACCAAATCCCAAATCAACATTTTGATATTTTCTAAGTTCCTTTATTATTTCAACACTTTTATCAAATTCTAAATTTTGAATTAATAATAAATCAATATTCCGTCCTGATTCTTTTATTTTATCAAATAGTAGTTTATTCATTATCATCAACTAATTTCAAACAAAAGTTTAAGATAGCTCCACTTTTCGTGTAATCTTCTTCTTGTAAATAATCTTCATAATCAAACCCGTGGTTTATCTTTATATTGTTTTCTTTTATAAACTCGTATACTCTTGGAATTTCACTTAGAATATTATCAAAAGCAATAGGGAAACATGCATATCTACCTTGAGGTAGTTTTTTACTAATGAATCCTTCTTGATTATAATTTTTATTAACTTCACACAACAAGAAGTAATCAAACTGTTTTGTTTCCATAAAATCAGGAGGATAACATTCTAGTCCGATGAATTTACCACCATCTTTTACATCATCAATTGCCGGAAAATCTTTTTCAAAAAAGTCTTTCCAATACTTCCCGATTTGATTTTTTACTCCAATTTTAACTCCACCAGGATATTCAACTCCTACAAAATACCTTGCATCATGATTCTTTATACCATATTTCATATTCATCACTCCTTTTATATATATATTATACCATATATAGAATACTTAAAAAAATGCACAAAAAAAGTTAAAATTAATTAACTTTTTTTAAGTCTTTATCTTTTATTATCCAAGGTAAGTATGCTATAAAATAAAGAACACTAATTATACTTCCCATTATTACAATTCTCAACCCGATATTAGTCGGTAAAAAGTTAAGTGCACTATCACCATTTTCAGTTGAAGATAAAAATAGATAATTTGCACCTTCAATATTAGCATTCACATAAAGGGCGATAATTGTTAGCATTATTAGGGCTCCCATACTTTTAAAAGCAGATTTAAGGTTTGGTCTAAACTTATGAACTGCAATCATATAAAATACGGCAATAAAAATTGATAAATGTTCTATCCAAAATTGATAATACCTGAAATGAGTAGGCCCATTATCAGTAATTACAGCTGGAGTAATTAACGCATTTATTGAACCAGCTAAAGCGAAAAAATATACAATATCAAAGAGTGTTTGTCTTTTGCTTAGCAGCATAAACCCTCCTAATATTGCAGTCCAACCACAAACAGTAATTGGTAGGTGATCTTTAATGTCTGCACCAATATACATTTTGTGCCAAAAATAAGACATATCAGCAATTATCATAACAAAAGCAAGTGTCAGTCTTATTAAATCCTCATTTTTTAACGACCTAATTTTTTCCTGATATTTAAACAAAATAAAAATAATTCCAAGTAACAATAAAATCGGTACAAAGTGTGCTAGTGTGAAATACTTAAATTCTCCTGGTAAACCATGATCAAAAAACTCTCTCAATTTTATCTTCTCCTCACAAATTTTCTCTACTTCCATTATACCCCAAAACTAGTTTGATTAATTAACAAAATAAAAAAAGAATGGAAATCCATTCTTTAAGTTTCAAGTACAAGCTTTCTAACTTTTCTTTCTTTAATTTTAGGTTTGAAATCAACTCTAGAATAAAGTGTGAATCCAACAAAAGCGATAACAAAGTTTGATATTAGCATGGCATACCAAACTCCACTACTACCTAAGTTAGTATACTCTCTAAAAATCAAAATTGTAGGTACTCTTAATAACCACAATCTTGTTACACTGATAATGAAAGTAAATCTAGTGTTACCAGTACCATTAAATGTTCCTATAAACGTCTGAAAAATCGCCATTAAAGGTAATCCAATTAATAAATAAAACATATACTCAGTTGCGAGACTAATAGCTTGCTCATCTTCTAAAAATATTTTAGCAAAATCCTCCCTAAATGGAAGAACAGACAGTGCTCCAATCATCATTAAGAAAACACTTAATCTCATACCTTTTCTAAAAGTTTCTTTAGCTCGAGGTATGTTTTCATTTCCAATATTTTGACCAATGTAAGATGATATAACTCCACCAATAGCCATAACTGGATGTAAAATCATTGAACTTAAACGGTTCCCAATACCAAATGCAGCAACTGTCATCGTTCCAAAACCATATATAATGCTATTCATTACTCCAAATCCAATTGCAGTTATCGCTTGTCCAAAAGCGGCAGGAACTGCAATTATTGTAATGTTTCTAAAAACTAACAAATCAGGTTTTAGATATCTTAGTGATATTCTAACCCCATTTTTTGCGAACAATAAATATCTTACTCCAAGGGGTAAAATTGAAACATTAGCAACTAAAGTTGCATAAGCTGCTCCGCTAACTCCTAAAGAAAAATATTCAATAAATAACCAAGATAAAATTATGTTAAGGAAGATAGTTATAAGACCAAAAACCAAAGGTGTGATAGTATCTCCAGTGCTTTGTCTAATTGCTGAAAATGCAAAAAACATAAAAACTACTGGTAATTCAAAACTTCTAATTCTAATATATTTTACTGATTCTATAAACTCGTAGTCTTTAATTCCCATTAAAGTCATAATTGAATCAGCACTTAAGAATGCTAATACATTTAATATCAAACCAAGTAAAAATGAAAAAACTAATAATTGTGTTGCATACTTTCTTGCTGTTTCAAACTTTGATGCGCCTACATATTGACTTATTAATGCAGTACCAGCAACACTTAACCCAATTCCTAAAGAAATAAATGTAAACATAACTGGGAATGTTAATTGTATAGCATTAATACTCTGCTCAGCAAATCCATCAATTTGTCCAACAAAATACATATCAACTATATCGTGTAATGTTTTAATTAAATTATTTAACATTAACGGTAAAGATAATAGTAATAATCCTTTGTATATATTTTTATCATATAAAATTAAATGTCTTCTACCTTCATCTTGGGTCATTTTCTTCACCTCGATTATATATTATAGCACAATAAAAAAACAAGTCTATACTATAGCTTCAAAAAGTGAAAAAGAAAAGTTTTGCTAATTATCTAATATTGCATATCCATTTTTTAGTGAATAATTAGTTTGACATTTGTCACAGAATAAAGAAGGACTTAAAGTTACTAAACCACGTTCATTTAAAATATATCTATGTCCACCTCTTATTAGTGGAGTATAAATCTCTTCACCACAACCAGTAGGACATAAATGTGTTGATTGCATTGTTTTTTCTGATAAGTATACAATATTTTCTCTCATCTCTCTTCTTCTAGGTAATGTATTTATTAACTCTGTTTTAAATTCTACAATCATGTCTTTCACCTCGTAATTGACTAATCAGTCATATAGTTTTTAAAAATTTTTTTTATTTTAATATACTTTTCCAAAACATATCAAACGTATAATCTATAAAATGATCTTGTTCAATTGTTTTGTTCTCAATAATATAATTTGCTGTTGCCTTAAACAAATTACTAATGTAAATTTTTGAAAATTTTGGGTATAAAGTGCATAAATTTTCTGTATTTGTAATTAGTAATATTTCATTTTGAAACTCTTTAAAGTATGATTTGATTTTATCATGATCTAATTTTTTTATGAAAGGTGAATGAGAAAATTGTTCAATAAACTCAAACTCGTCTGGGAATGTTACAGCCCAGTTCACCATTTTTTTCCATAAATACTTAATGTTTTCATATGGATCTTCAGATCTTTGAAAATCTGTAATTATCAACTCATGAGATCTTTTCTTTATTTCTAAATAGATTTCTTGGATTAAATCTTCTTTTGAGGGAAAATAGTTAAATAATGTACCAACACTTACACCAGATTCTTTAGCAATTTTAGAGGTTGGTGTGTTATGAAATCCATTGTTATCAAATAACTTAATAGATGTGTTGATTATTTTTTGCCTTTTAGACATATCCATTTATTTCACCTCTTTACCATTTCTTTACGATGTATAATATCACTTTTTTTTAGAATAGTCAAATATAATTCGCATTTTAGTTACTATTAAAGCCGTTTTTTTAAAAAACAGTCCGTTTAATAAACGGACTGTTTTATTGTTAATTAGAGTTATGTTGATTAATTAATGCAATCAACTCGTTTTCATTTTGAATATTACCCATTGTATAATCTACCTCAATACCAAGTTCTACTGAATTGTAATCATTATCAGTTAAAACACTAGTACTACTTCTTAGTATAGTAGATCCATCAGGTAGAATAAGAATTGCTATCGAACTTGCTCCACCACTTGAATCTTGTCCAATAATTGTTGCAAAGCCAAGATCTTTAGCCACACTTGTCATTAGATTTGCTGCACTAAATGTTAATTTAGATGATTTAATAAACCAGTTATAATCTAATGCTTCAGTAGTAACTGTTAAGAATGTTGAGCTTGTAAATCCATCTGTAGGGTTTTTTATATTAATCGGAAGTGGTTCATCAGTCATGTAACCCATAACTTGATAAGCAGTCCCAATAATTCCTCCACCATTACAACTTAAATCAACAACAACATTTTCTACTGTGTCAATACCTTGGATAATTTCCATAATTTCGCGGAAATATTCTGGAGTTTCTGCTTCAAATCCTGAAATGAATACAACGGCAGTTTTACCATTATCGTATAAAGCATAATCGTCTTTAATAGCACAATAATCCTCTAATGCGAAATACTCATCGTAATATTCTCCCATTCTTTCGCCTAAATCATCAAGCGTAATCTGCAGATTACTTTTAACTGTAAAATAACCCCCAAAAACATGAGATGAATGTAAATCATCTAGGCTATAAATAAATTTAAAGATTTCAGTTCCAATTTCTTTGTCTGAACCATTTAAAAACATTGTTTTAGATGCTTCAGGTATAAAGTTATAGAAAGTATCAATCTCATAAGTTTCTTTTAACCCATAGAAGAAATCAAATGCCCAAACAAGGAAATCGTAATTATATTGTTTATACTCCTCATCCATGTTCTCTTCATTAAATGAAGTTGTAGTAACTGTGCTTGCAATCAGATCACTATCCATTAGCTGATAAGTATCTACACCATATACCATGTCTCCATTATAGTATACATCATACATAGAACCAGTAAAGAATACATCTGCAACGTGAAGAGGTAAATAATATTTCCCATCTTCAACAAACATTCTAATATGATAGTCATCAAAGTCCATTAAAGTTGCTGTACCAGCTCCCTCAATAAAATCAGATACTTCTAAATTTGCTCCAAAATCTGTTTGTGTTTCTTCACTCATAGAATCAAAGAAATCAAAATTATTGATTAATGCTTGATTTTTTAAGAAATCAAACTCAACACTATATGTTCTTGATTCTGGGTTTTCTGCTTCTTCATCATCAACAACTTCATATGAAACTGTTAATTTGTTTCCATCAGGAGTAACTAAAATATCATCAGATACAATTGCTCCTTTAATTAAAGCGATAAACTCTTGTACATCAATATAAGGAATTTGTCCATTATTAACATAAGCTAATTGAACAGTATTGTCTTCAACAATATATTCAGAAGCTAAACTTTCAAATTGTAAACTTTCAAGGCTCGTAACTTCAAATTCCTCTTCTAAACAGTTTACTCTAAAATCAATGTTAAGTGTTGCTGATTCTGTTCCTTTTGAAATTAAAACAGTAACTTTGGCTATTTCATCACCATCTGCATAAGCAGGTCTAGTAACTTTACCATCATTTGCTAAATATGTCGGGTTTGCACTTTGAAATAAAACAGTGGCCCCATTCAATTTAACATCTGGCATCTCTAAATCCCCATCTAGATCCAGTGAATTACTAAAATCGTAAGCAGCTACGATTTGGTCTACAATCTCTTTATCTGTAAGATTTGTAGAATCACTAGGATTACAACCATATAACCCCAATCCTAATAAAATAAATAATAAGAAAACGCTAATTTTCTTCAAGTAAATCCCTCCTTCTTTTTATAAATATTATAACAAAAAAAGCAGCTAAAATAAACAAAAAAAGGCATTTAGCCTTTTATTGTATAGTCAATCTGTTTTCTAGTGGTAATGTGTCTATTAAACCCTCATTAATTAGTTCAATAAACACTTCTACTAGAACTGGGTCAAACTGGATTCCAGAGTACTTTCGCAGTTCATCACGTGCTTCCTCAAAAGTTTTACCTTTTTTGTAAGGGCGATTTGTTGTCATAGCGTCAAAACTATCGCAAATACAAATACATCTTCCTAAAATTGGGATGTTATCTCCCTTTATTCCTCTTGGGTATCCTGAACCATCGTATTTTTCATGATGACTCATAATTGCTGGTACTGTATCTAATAAGTTAGGAATATGTTTTATTATATTAATGGAGTAAGTAACATGAGAATCCATTAATTCTTTTTCATATTTAGTTAATCTACCTGGTTTACTTAAAATTGTTTCAGGTATTCCAACTTTACCAATATCATGTAGTAAACCTGCATTATATACAGTTTCAACATCCTTGGCGCTAAAGCCAGCTTTCGTGGCAAGCTCTTTTGCAAGCGTAGCCACGTTATTTGAATGACCAAATGTATAATGGTCTTTTGCATCAATAGTTGCTGCAAGAGCATATATACTTGATAAATATGCTTCTTTCATTGCCTTTTGAACCTGGTTATGAGAACTATCCTCTATTAATGATTCTTCTGTATATAAAATCGCTTTATTTCTACCTGATTGTTTTCCTTTATACATTGCTTTATCAGCAAACTCTATTAACTCCTCGAGTTTTTCTGAATGAGCTGGGTAATTTGATACTCCAACGCTTACGGTCAGAAACTCTTTTATATCCTTTGATAATAAAAATTTATCTTCTATAGCTCTTCTAATCTTTTCAATAGCGTTTAAAGAATCCTTACCATCAACATTTGGAATTAAAATAATAAATTCCTCACCACCATACCTAACCAAAACATCATTTTCTCCTGTATTATCAGTTAGTATTTCGGCTATTCTTTTAAGCGCTATATCTCCACTACTGTGGCCGTAAAGGTCATTATAGACTTTAAACTGGTCGACATCTAACATGGCTAAAGAAAACTTTTCAAAAACATTATTATCAATCCAATTTCTTGCAATTTCATAAAAATATCTATGTGAATATAACTTAGTCAGTTCATCAGTAATTGACTGTCTTTTAACTATTTCATAAGTCTTAGCATTTTCAATTATTGCTGCTGCATTATTAATAATAGTTTTTAAGAAGTCAATTTCATCTTCGCTATATGGTGTCTCATCATTTCTTCCAGAAACAACAACTAGTCCGATTATATCATCAAGATATCTAATTGGTAACATAAGTTCTGTTTCTAAATCCTTTATAACTGCTTTTTCTTTATCCCATAAGCCCTTAAAGATTGGTTGTGTTGACAAATCATTTAGGATTAAAATGTCGTGTTTATCTTTAAACCATGACACAATTGGGTGATCAAACATGATAAATAAATCATTTTCATTATTCACATCAAAATTTGAAGTACCAAATTTATATTTAACTGCGTTTTTTAAAAGAATTGTTACTCGCCTAGTATCAACAGCACTACTAATTGCACCAACTAAAGACTCAGTGATATAGTCAAGGTTTAGCTCCGTACTAACAAGTTTTGAGAACTCTCTTAAAATCATCTGTCTGTCGGTAGTTTGACGGTAAAACAGATGATTAGTCCATTTTTGAATTAGTCTTCTTAGTGGCTCCATTAAAATGAAAACAGGTGAAATAATTATTATGAATGTAGTTAAATTGAATACTTCCATTCTTGCCATTACCTCATAAGAAAGTAAGACTACACCAACATATATTAGATATAAGATTATGTTATATAGAGAAAAACTTAGCCCTTTTTTTACTACCAAGTTTATTTCCAAAAACTTATTTCGGTAAATTGAGTATGTAATTAACAATGCATTAACAAGATTTAAAACGATGTCCACTCCAAATTGACCGATAAAAGTATTAAAATTTAAAAGTGCACCAATAATAACTAATGAAAGCCCAACTATTACAAACCTAACTCTTTTTAATGGGATTTCATTTCGTTTAACTTGAATAATGATGTTTGCGAGTGCAAGTACATAAAATGATGATCCTATAATTGCCATAATATATGATCCAAATCCGAGTTTGTAAGTGAATACTCCGTTTACCCATTGTACATCATATGTAACAAAATTAAGAAAACCAGATATAATCAAGATGATACTTGATATATACCCGAATTTAATAATCTTCATTTTATGATAAGACTCAGTCATAACATAACTGAATCTTAATAAAAATACTGGTACCGATATTAACCCTACTAATAATATTCGATTCCAAAACTCTGAACTAGGTGGAATCTTTGTTTTCATTAAGAAAGATCCAACACTCCACACTATCATTGCAATTATGTATAAGCTAAAAGCTTTAGAGAGTTTTGTTTTGTTTGATGTAAGGATAATCATTAATATAAAGCTGTAAAGAATAAATGATATCAATGGTATTATTGTAATAATTCCCATATTAATCACCTCTTTCTAATTTTGAGTAACTAACAACCCTTATGTGCAAGCAATTAAATTTTCCATCTCTCTCTCAGTTGGATTAATTTTACTAATTGATTCCCCGTATGACTCCTTGTATTTATCAAATGTACCTTTTGTTAAATATGTTATTTTTAGTGGTTCATGACCTAGTAATGTATGAACATCATTATAGTCATTATCTAGACTCTTCATTTGTGTATTGATTTTTTCTTTAACTAAATCTTTAGGAACACCCTCTACATCTTCAATGTAAAGATTTATAAAAGTTCTATTTTTACCTAACTCTTTACAAGCAGTAAAACTTTTTATTCCAAGATTTGATAGTTTTATTGAATCCCCAATAATTTGAGGTGTTATTCTAGTAAAACCAGATAAATCAATAATGTTTTGAACTCTATCTAAAAACTTGATTTGAGGCAATGTTATTTTATCCTCTTTGTTTTCTAAAGCGACACATTTGATCATATCTCCAACTCGGTATCTTACAAAAGCCCCTCCTCTTAATTTAGTTGTAACTAGTTCATAAAATTTCCCTGCCTCAATTTCGTTTAAAAGTATTGTTTGAGGTCTATAATTTTTGTCTTTTTTCTCTTTTGATAACTCATCTTCTGATATAAATTCTAGGAAGTTCACATCAGGGAAGAAAGTCATTCCGTTTCTACTCCAAGTTTCAGTAGCTACTGCAGCAACTTCTGTACCCCCATATATTTCTAAAGGTTTAATTCCAAATAACTCTTCAATCTTTTCTTTATATGTGTCTGAGTCAGTCCCAGCACATACTATTCCTTTAAATTCAAATAAATCTTTTGGCATTAGTTTTTGTTTAAGAATTTTCTTTTTATATGCAGCTCTAACTAATCTAAAAGCTTGTTTTGGATTTGAAGGAAAAACAAATGATTTAGATTTATTTAATCCATCACTAAACCCTTCACCAATCTTCACTAATACACTTGATAATCCAAAGAATAAATCAGCACCCTTTTTTATTGCTAAATTAAATCCAACTTTGTTTCTTTCAATAAAATCAAGCTTCTCAGCTTGTTCAGTAGAAGGGAAATATTGAAAATCTACTTCGTTCTTTAATATGTATGGGGCAAAACCTGTTAAATAGGGTAATGGAGCCATACCAAATAAAAATTTATCATTGTTTCTTAAGCTGAATTTTCCTCTTTTTGATGAAGTTGAAAGCATAATACTAGATAATAGTGCTTTTGTATGTTCATCAACCATAGATTTAGAGTAAGGTGCAAGCTTAATGTCGTTCTTTCCACCCTTCCAAGTTGTTTGAACCCAGTATACAGGTTCACTAGGCAACTCATCTAATTTCTTGTTTAATAAAATTTCAGCGTAATCATCATATGTTGTTAGGGGAACCACTCGTCTAAACTCGTCAATTGAATTTATTGAATTTGGTCCTAGTAATCTTGAACCAAGTTTACTCTTAGAAAGTAAATTTAATTGTTCAAGTAGTAATCGTTCTTGGATTTCCATGAATTCATCTAAGTTTAAATCTAAAAAACCTAAATAAGTATTCCAAATTTCATCGTATTCTCCATTTAGAAGCATTTCTTTTAAATTTTTCATAATTTCCTCCAATTTTTCTCTTGTAATGTTTTTTTTATGCTAGTTATATTGGGAAGAATCATTGGTGTTGTATTTTGATATTCTTTATAGCCATTAAACACCTTAACAAAAATATATTTTTCTTGCATACAAACATATACACAGTTTGTAAATGTCCATACCCCACCAGCAACGAGCATGTAGTAATTTTGGAACATTAATGAAATACTAAGGAAAACAATGAACAACCACATTACTCCAGGATGTCTTGTTAATCTGTATGTACCATTTGTAACTAGCTCGAATTCGCTTTGCTTTTTATAAGTTTGCTTAAACCCAACCTCGTAAAATACTGAATAGATCAATAACGACATTGACAGAGCAAATAAAATATAACCAATAATTAATAAACTTAGACTTACGTTCAAATCTGATTTTGTAAATGATATCTGTATTATTGAAAAAATAAGCAAAACTAGTCCAAAAATACCGAATAGATACTTTAGAACAACCTTTTGCTTCATCGATAAGATATCAAATACAAACATAAAAACAAATCCAATAACACCTAGTAATATCCACATTTTTGTCCACCTCGACATTAAAAATCTAACATATAAAGGGTTTTTTTGATATAAGATTACAAACATAACCAATTATTTAGCCTTATTTTCTAAATAAGACTTGTTGTTTTACAATACTTAGTATATATTATCCTTATTATTAGGCAAAAGCTCATATATGAGCCAGTTTTAAATAAAATGTATTTTATTCATTTTTTTATAATTTTATTTCTGTGTTTTTGTCTTTCAATATTTTAAACTAATTGTTCAAAATAGAAACTTAGAATAACTTGGTAGTTTAGCAGTTTAAAGTGCTTTTTGAGTTAAGAATTTTATTCAATTTTATTGTGATATTTGGTTGTTTTGAAAACGCTAACATGTTATAATAATTTCGGTTTGCTTAGACGCAACATCTTATAATCTAAAGGAGGAAATATTTTGAAAAGAATTTTAGCAATAAATCCTGGTAGTACTTCTACTAAGATTGCAATATTTGAGGATGAAAAATTAATCAATAAAACAAACATAAAACATTCTACTGAAGAGATTAATACTTTTAAAACAGTGTTTGACCAGTTTAATTTCAGAAAGAATGCTTTATTAGAGGAATTAGATAAAATTGGTGTTGATATTCACTCGCTAGACGCTGTTGTTGGACGTGGTGGAATGTTAAAACCAATTGAGGGTGGAACTTATAATGTTAATCAAACTATGATTGATTATGTTAAAGCAGCACCTCGTGGTGAACATGCATCTAACTTAGGTTGTGTTATCGCAAAAACAATTGCAGATGAAGTGGGAATTCCATCATTTATAGTTGACCCTGTTGCTGTTGATGAAATGAATGACATTGCAAGATTTACTGGTATGCCTGAGATAAGAAGACAATCTTTATTTCATGCTCTTAACCAAAAAGCTGTAGCATTAAAAGCGGCTAAAGATTTGGGTAAAGATTACCATGATTTAAATCTTATTGTTGCACATCTGGGTGGTGGTGTCAGTGTTGGAGCTCATGAAAAGGGTAGAGTTATTGATGTTAATAATGCTCTTGATGGTGATGGTCCTATGTCTCCAGAACGAAGTGGTGCAGTACCTTTAGGGCCTTTATATAAAATGGCTTTTAGTGGCGAATATACATTAGAAGAAATTAAAAAGAAAAATTATGGTAAAGGTGGATTAGTTGCTTATTTAGGAACTAATGATGGATTCGAAATTGAAAAAAGAATCAATTCTGGTGACCAAGAAGCTAAATTTATTCTAGAAGTTATGTGTTATCAAATTGCTAAAGAAATAGGTAGTTTAGCTGTTGTATTAAAAGGAAACGTAGATGCAATTGTTATTACTGGTGGATTAGCATATGATAAAATGATTATCAATTTTATAGATGAAAGAACGTCTTTCATTTCTAGAATGTTAGTATATCCTGGTGAAGATGAAATGGAATCGTTAGCACTTGGTGCATTAAGAGTTTTAAATGGCGATGAAACGCCTAAAGAATATTAATAGGAGTTAAAAACTATGATAAAAACTATAGACGAGTTAGTTAAAAAGAGTATCAACATTAACACCAAAAAACTAGTTGTTGCTTGTGCAGATGATGAACATGTTTTAGAAGCTGTGGAGATGGCTAGATCACAAAATATTGTAAACGGTGTTTTAGTTGGAAACGAAGACAACATAAGAAAAATACTAAAAAAATTAGGTTATGATGAAAGTAACTACCAGATAATTAATTGTATTGACCAGGCTGAAGCTTGTTTAGAGAGTGTAAAAATAGTTTCGACTGAAAAGGATGCATTTTTAATGAAAGGTTTTGTTGACACTAGTGTTATTCTTAAAGCTGCTTTAAACAAAGAATTTGGCTTAAGAACTGAAAACAGAATTTCACATGTAAGTGTAATGGAAGTTCCAACTCATGATAAATTAATCTTCATGTCTGATGGTGCAATGAATATTGCTCCTACACTTGATGAAAAAAGACAAATTATAGAAAACAGTGTAAAAATAGCTCATGCTATTGGAATTGAAACTCCAAATGTTGGTGTTATTGGTGCGATTGAAAAAATCAATCCAAATATGGAGGCTACTGTTCATGCTGGTGAACTAGTAGAAATGAATAAAAAAGGCATTATTGAAAACTGTATTGTTGGTGGACCTTTTGCTTTAGACAATGCAATAAATAAAGAAGCAGCAATCCATAAAGGTGTTACTGATCCAATTGCTGGTGAAGTTGATATTGTTGTTATGCCAAGAATTGAAGCAGGAAATGTGTTTTATAAAACAATGATGTTCTTAGCTAATGCAAAAAGCGCTAGTGTTATAGCTGGTGCAAAAAAACCAATTGTATTAACTAGCAGAGCAGATTCTACAATTTCAAAATTTTATTCTATCGCTTTATCAGCTTTAGTAGCTGATTTATAAAAATAATTGTAAGGAGTATTGATATGGCAACTAAAAGTAATATAACTCGTGATTTGATAGGAAATAATTCACCTAAGTTATACAATAAAATTAGAACCACTATTGAAACAGCTTATTATAGAAATAATGTAGTGAAAATCAATAATGTTCAAGAAGCTTATGATCTTGCTGTTACAAATCCTGGTACAATTGTTACAGGTTTACCAATACATAATGCCAAGGAATTAGGTTTAGAAAAGGATTCAAAAGTTTTAATTTTTAATGATGGTATTATTACTGGTAGAAATGCAAACGTAAGACGTTTGGTTAACGCAGATAATAAAGAAAAATATAGTACAAGACTTAGAAACGCAATATTTAACTCAAGGAACATAACTATGTATCACGCTACATGTTATGTAGGGTTACATGAGGATTTCATGGTTAAGGCTCATTTACTAATTCCTGAGGGATATGAGAATACATTGTACAACTGGATGATGAATTTTCAATCTTGTACAAAGGAACTTGATGAACGATATGGAAAATCACAACTATTTGATGATGGTGATGTGTTACTATATTCTGATCCAGATGAGTTTATTGAGGACTATGATGATGGAATTAGCATTTTTGATAATCAACATGGTGTAGGTGCTTTGTTAGGTCTTAGATATTTTGGAGAACATAAAAAAGCTACACTCACACTTGCTTGGACAATTGCTTCTAGAAATAATTATACCGCTTGTCATGGTGGACAAAAAAGATTTAATTTACCAAACAATAAAACTTATATTGCTGGTGTATTTGGTCTAAGTGGTAGTGGTAAAAGTACAATTACTCATTCTAAACATGGCGGTAAATTTGATGTTACTGTTTTACATGATGATGCTTTTGTCATTTCAAATAAAGATGGTTCTTCCATTGCTTTAGAACCTTCATATTTTGATAAAGTTCAAGATTATCCTACCGATAGTGAAGACAACAAATATTTAATTTCGATTCAAAATGTTGGTGCTACATTAGATGATCAAGGCCTAGTAGTTCCGGTTACAGAAGATATAAGAAATGGAAATGGTAGAGCTATTAAGAGTATTTTTTGGACTAAAAATCGAGTGAATAAATTTGAGAACAAGGTTGATTCAATTTTTTGGATTATGAAAGATGATTCTTTACCACCAATAGTAAAAGTCACTTCTCCTACTTTAGGAAGTGCTATGGGAAGCACTTTAGCAACAAAGAGAAGTTCCGCTGAACATGGTTCTAATCCAAATGAATTAGTTTTCGAACCATATGCTAATCCATTTAGATTATATCCGTTAATAAATGACTATGAAAAATTCAAGGATTTATTTGAAAATACACAAGTTCAATGTTATGTTATAAATACAGGTTCATTCCTTACATATGATATAAAAAAGGAAACTACACTTGGAATTATTGAAAAAATTGTTGATGGGTCAATTGATTTTAAAGAACAAGAAGGAATAGATGGACTTCTGTTTGCTGATATTAAAGGCTACAACCCTGATTTTAGTAGTGAGCAATATAAAGAACTATTTATTGATAGAATGAACTCAAGAGTAAGATATATAGAGTCTTTACATGGGCAAGATATTTTGCCTGAAGAAGCAGCTGAATCTATAAAAAATGTTATAAAGAACTTAAAATAAGAGGTGAGCAAAATGAAATCATTTTTAAATACTAGTAGCGATGGAAAAGTAATGATTGATCGTGTTTTTAAAGCAGCTGTTGCTGCTAAGGAAGATGAAATTAAGAGTGGAGATATAGTTGTAAATGCTACACTAGGTACTCTTTTTGATGAGGACCAAAACTTTGTAGCCTTTAAAAGTGTTTGGAATGCTTTTAAAGATATAGAAGACACTCAAAAAGCTAAGTATGCATCTTCAATTCAAGGTAATATCGAATATCGTGAAAGTATATATAGATGGCTTTTCAGCAGTATTGATGAAAAGATGAAAGCGGAAATAATAGCTACACCAGGAGGTGCAGGAGCAATATCAAGCACATTAAAAAACATGTTAGATCCTGGCGAAATAGCTATAAAACCTTCTTTAGGTTGGGGTCCATATAAAACTATGGCAGCCGAGTTCGGAATCAAACTACTGGACTATAACATGTTCAAGGATAATTATTTTGATATTGAATCATTCAAAGAAGTTACTAATAAAGTTATGAAAGAACAAGGTAAAGTACTAGTTATAATTAATGATCCCTGTCACAATCCAACTGGATATACTTTAACAAGCAACGAGTGGGATCAAATTATTGAACATGCTAATATTTTAAGTGCAAGCGGACCATTCATTATTATAAATGATATTGCATATATCGATTTTAATATGAAAGGTAATGATTGGAAAAAACATTTTAAAAAGTTTAATCATCTTGCTGAAAACGTAATGGCAATTATTGCTTTTAGTACTTCGAAAACATTAACTGCATATGGAGCTAGAGCTGGTGCTCAAATAGTAATCACTAAAAATGAGGAGCGTTTAAACGATTTTAAAAATGCTGCTATATATAGTGCCAGAAGTATCTGGTCAACTGTTAGTAATGGAGCAATGAGTCTATTTGCTAAAGTTGAAAGTGATGAAAAAATATATAGTAAATATATTGAGGAAAAACAGTATTACGTTAATTTATTAAAAGAGCGTTCTGAAATTTTCTTAAAAGAATCAAAAGAAAATTCTCTTGATATTTATCCATATAAAGAAGGTTTCTTCATCACAATTAAAGTTGAGGATAACGTCTATAAAGAAACTGTTTATAACCGTCTAATGGAAAATCATATTTATACAGTTATGGTTGATGGTGGTTTAAGAGTTGCTTTATGTAGTGTTCCGAAAAGAAAACTTATGGGACTTGCAAAAAAAATTAAAGATTGTATGTAAAAGACACTTAAAAAGTGTCTTTTTTTTATAAAAAAAAGTTAGAACTAAGTTCTAACTTTTTTAATATTATTTTATTTCTCTAATCCAACCTTCAGGAGCTTCTATATCTCCATAATAAATACCTACTAGTGTATCATATAGTTTTTTTATAGTCGGTCCTACTTCAGTACTGAAAACATGTTTATTTCCTTTATGAGTGATAGAACCTATTGGTGTAATAATCGCGGCAGTACCACAAGCACCAGCTTCTTTAAATTCACTAATATTATCAATTAAACATTCTCTTTCTTCTACTTTCATACCAAGCATATGCTCAGCAATATATAAAATTGAACGTTTTGTAATACTTGGTAGTATAGATGATGATTTTGGTGTAACTAATACATTGTCATGTGTAATTCCAAAGAAATTAGCTGCTCCTACTTCATCAATTTTCGAATGTGTTGATGGATCTAAGTATATAACACCTGCATAACCAGCATCAATAGCTTGTTGACGAGGGTATAAACTAGCTGCATAATTCCCAGCAACTTTTACTTGTCCAGTTCCATTTGCACTAGCTCTATCAAAATCCGTAGTAACAAAATCTAAAGCTCTAAGTCCACCAGCAAAATATACTCCTACAGGATTACAAAATACACTAAATATGTATTCTTCAGATGGTTTAACACCTAGATTCATCCCTTTACCAATAGCAAATGGTCTAATATATAATGACTGACCCTTTCCATATTCAGGAATATCATCTTTATTAGCTTTAACAACTTCTGTTATAGCTTTAAAGAATAACTCTTCTGAGAGTTCTGGCATTACTAATCTTCTTAAACTTTGATTCATTCTTATAAAATTTAATTCGGGTCTAAATAATTGAATTTTACCCTCTTTTGTTTTGTAAGCTTTTAACCCTTCAAATAATGCTTGTCCATAATGGAAAACATTTGAAGCTTCATGAATATGAATGAACTTATCATCTGTAAGCGCACCTTCTTGCCATTTACCTTCAACAAACTCAGCTCTAAATCTGAACTTTGTTTCACCTAATGCATAACCCATGAAATCCTCTCCTTTCTTGAAGCAAGTTCTTAATATTTACCTTGTGCAATCATTGCATCTGCAACTTTTACGAATCCTGCGATATTTGCTCCAGCTACTAAATCATAACCAAAACCGTAACGGTTACTTGCACGTACACAACTATTATAAATGTTTTTCATGATTTGTAATAATTTTTGATCTACTTCTTCTTTAGTCCATGATAATCTCATGCTATTTTGTGACATTTCTAAAGCACTAACAGAAACTCCACCAGCATTTGCTGCTTTACCAGGTCCAACAGGAATATTATTTTTCTTAAATAACTGTAATGCTTCATTAGTTGTAGGCATGTTTGATGCTTCTACCACATATTTAACACCGTTATCGATAATTTTTTGAGCATCTTGAGGATAGATTTCATTTTGAGTAGCACATGGAATTACAACATCTACTTTTCTATTCCATGGTTTTTCACCAGGGAAGAACTCACAACCAAATTTGATAGCGTAATCTTCAATTTTACCGTTAGTATTACTTCTCATTTCAAGTAAGTAATCGATTTTTTCTTGAGACACAATTCCTTCAGGATCATATACATATCCTTCAGGACCAGAGATTGTAACAACTCTACCACCAAGGTCACGTACTTTAGTACATACACCCCATGCAACATTACCAAATCCAGAAACTGCTACAGTTTTATTTTTAAAATCTAATCCATCATGTTTTAACATTTCTTGAGCATAATAAGTTGCTCCAAAACCAGTTGCTTCAGGACGAATTAAACTACCACCGTAATTAATTCCTTTACCAGTTAAAACACCGTTTTCGAAAACACCTTTAATTCTTCTATATTGTCCATATAGGTAACCAATTTCTCTACCACCAACACCGATATCACCAGCAGGAACATCAACGTCAGGTCCAATATGACGATATAACTCAGTCATAAAGCTTACTGCAAATCTTCTGATTTCCTCATCAGATTTTCCAAGTGGATTAAAGTCAGATCCACCTTTACCTCCACCAATAGGAAGACCAGTTAAACTGTTTTTGAAGATTTGCTCAAATCCTAAGAATTTGATTAATCCTAAGTATACAGATGGATGGAAACGTAATCCACCTTTGTATGGTCCAATAGCACCATTAAATTGAACACGGAAACCACGATTAACTTGTGTTTTACCTTCGTCATCAACCCAAGGAACTCTAAACTGAATTGATCTTTCTGGTTCAACAATTCTTTCTAGAATATTGTTTTCAATGTATTCAGGATGTTGTTCTAATACAGGTCCTAAAGAGTGAAGAACTTCTGTAACTGCTTGAATAAACTCAGTTTGATTTCCATCTTTTTCTTTTACTTTTTCAATTACCTGTGTAATATATTCTTCAGTTTCATCAGAAATAGTTGAATCTCCTCTTTCTGTTGCAAAACTTTCAAATTTATGTACAAATAATCCACTTCTAAGTTTTGGTTCAAACCAAGTAGATTTTGCAGGCATAATAAGTCCTGAATCAGATACTTCCATAATGTCGCTCATTGTTACTGGGAACATTGCGAAACCAACACCATTTACTTTATCTGTTTTATCACTAATACCTTTTAATCCTCTAATACCACCAACGAAAGAAATTCTAGCAGATTCTCTTACGTTTTTGATTCCAAAGATTTCATCAAGTACGTATTTTTCTAAAATTGCAGCATCTAAACCATGAAGTGTATTTTTAACTTCAATAGCATCAAGTTTAACTGTTAATTTATACCATGCTTTTTCAACATATAAACCAAAAGTATTTTTCTTAACAGGTTTGAATGGAGCTTTAGTTTTTTCAATTTCGAAAACATTACCAAGTTCAGCCATTAATTCTTCTAAACTAAATCCATTTAAATCATGAATTACTCTGTTGTAGTCCATAATATTTAAATGAGATTCTGGGAAAATAACACTCATAAAGTAGTTAAATTCTTCTTCACCAGTATATTCAGGGTTTTCAGCTCTTCTTTTTAGTGCAACTTTTGCAGCAGATGCACTTCTATGATGTCCATCAGCAATATATAAAGAGTCAATTCCATTGAATAATGTAGCTATTTTTTCAATTAAAGCCTCATCCTCTACAACCCAAACAATGTGAGAAACTTCGTCTTCACTTGTAAAGTCATAAACAGGTTCATTTTTTTCAGTGAAATCATTTAAAATGTTTTGTAATTCTTCGTTATCACGATATGTCATAAAGATAGGTGCAGTATTTGCATCACATGCATCAAAGTTATTAATACGATCAATCTCTTTACTTGGTAAAGTTAATTCGTGTTTTTTAATAACATTGTTCACGTAATCATCAATTGAAGTAGCACCAACAAAACCAGTTTGTTCGTTACCATCCATAATTTGACGGTAAATATAAAACATTGGTTTTTCATCTTGAACTAATAATCCGTCTTGTTCAAAAATTTTGAAATTCTTTTTTGCTCTTTTGTAAACTGCAGGACTATATGCGTCCTTTGATGATGGGAAATCTATTTCAGAACGTGTAATGTGTAGAAATGAATATGGATTCCCTTTTGCCATTTTTTTTGCTTCCTTACGATCCATTACGTCATAAGGTAAAGTAGAGATTTTTTCAACTAAATCTGCTCTAGGTCTTACCGCTTTAAACGGTTTTACAATTGCCATTATTTTTCCTCCTAAGACAATACTTCTTTAATTACTTCTATTGTTTCTAAGCCAATTCTAGCTTGTGCTTCCGCTGTTGCTGCTCCTATATGTGGAGTCAGTGATACTTTGTCATGTGTAAATAAAGTTTCATTTTTTGTCGGTTCTTCTTCAAATACATCTACTGCAGCAGCCATAACTTTTCCATTGTCTAAAGCCTCAATTAAAGCAGCCTCATCAATAGTTCCACCTCTTGCAGTATTTACAATATACATACCATCTTTCATCATATCAAAATCTTTCTTTGTTAAGAAAGGTCCTAAATCTTTAATAAAAGGTATGTGTAATGACATAAAATCAGATTTTGTTAATAATTCCTCTTTAGAAACTAATTTGCAGTTTTCTAGAATACCATCTTGATTTGAGATATCAAAATAAATGATTTTCATTCCAAGAGCCATCGCTTTTTTTGCTACACTTTGAGCGATTCTACCAAACCCAACTAACCCTAAAGTTTTTCCGTTTAATTCAATACCAGCATATTGCTTTTTGTTCCATTTACCTTGACGCATTGTAACATTAGCTATATAAATATGTCTTGCTAAACTAAACATATGTCCAATAGCTAATTCCGCTACAGCATCACTAGAACTATTTGGTGTATTTCTAACAATTAATCCTTGTTCTTTTGCATAAACATGATCGATGTTATCAATTCCAACTCCAGCTCTAATAATTAGTTTTAATTGTCCACCTTTGATAGCTTCATCTATTAGTGGTTTCCTAATTTTTGTTGCACTTCTAATAACAATGCAATCAACTTTTTTAATCATATCATCAAGCTCTGCGCCATCGTAATGGTTCGCATCAACAAAATAACCTAATTCCTCAAGTGCTACTTTAGCACTTTTGTCAATTCCATCGTTAGCTAATATTTTATACATAAAAGCCTCCTATAAATCCCAAATGTCTTCGATTTCTTTTAATAAAGCCAGTAAATCTTCTTCTTTTCTTTCAGCCATATGAGCTATTCTAAATGCTTTTTCTTTTAATTTTCCATAACCATTAGAAATCATATAACCTCGTTTTGCTAATTCTTTATTTAAATCTCCAACACTATTACCTTTTGTGTTTAAGATAGTAGTTACAGTATTAGAACGATATCCATCTTTTGCGTATAATTCAAAATGTTTAGAAGCCCATTCTCTAACGATATCAGCTAATTTTTGATGACGATCAAATCTATTATCCAATCCTTCTTGATCAAGAATTTTTCCTAATTGATAATCAAGAGCAAACATATGAGGTGTAGATGGTGTAGAAGGATATTGATAATCCTTTTTAACACGATTATAAACATTTACTAAATCAAAATAGAAACCTCTATTTTCAACAGTTAATGCTCTTTCATATGCTTTTTCACTAACACTTGCTACTGCTAATCCTGGAGGTAATCCTAAACATTTTTGAGTTGATGATAAACAGATATCAATACCACATTTATCAACCTCAATTTTTGCACCACCTAAAGAACTTACAGCATCAACTAAATAAATTACACCTGGGTAATTTTTAACAACTTGTCCAATTTCATAAACTGGATTCATTAACCCTGATGACGTTTCATTATGTGTTACTGTAACAACATCATAAAGGCCAGTTTTTAATGCTTCCTCAACCATTTCAGGTGTTGTAGGCATTCCTGGTTCACTTTTAAAATGATCTGCAGGAATATTATTTGTGACTGCCATATTATACCAACGGTCTCCAAATGCTCCTACACTAAATACTGCTGCGCGTTTTTTTGTACATGACTTAATAGACATTTCCATTATTCCACTTCCTGAAGAAGTAGAAAGAATAATTGTATTATCTGTATACATCAATTTTTGTAATTTTTTCGAGATGCTTTCTTGTAGATTTGTTGCCTCTTTTGTACGGTGAGCAATTTGTGTCATTGCTAGCTTTTCAAGTACGTCTTTTTCAACATCCACTGGTCCTGGAATAAAAAGTTTAATACTCATAAAATCATCCTTTCTTTTTTTAAAAATCTATCCATAAGCATTTTAACAATTTATATGTCTAAAAACAAGCGTTTTCATTAAAAAAGTAAAAAAAAATGTTACTTACTTTAAACAGCTAAATTAAGCGCTTAATATCTAATGAAAAAAATGATATTTATGAAAATATTTTCATTCTTTTTTATAAGTTATTAATTAAAAACTTTTAAATCATTTTTTTGACTTTGTAAGAGTTTTCATAATTTTTTTATTTATATTGATTTTAAGAAAAACCAATGTTAAAATAAGTGTGATTTTTAACTATAAAGGAGAACGAATATGAAACTATCTAACCGTGTTTTAGGAATGCAGGAGTCACCTGTTAGAAAATTAGTACCTATTGCCACAAAAGTGAAAAAAGCAGGAAAAAAAGTTTACCATTTAAATATAGGACAACCAGATATTGAAACACCTAAAATTTTTATGGAGGCTATAAATAACTTTGATACTAATGTTATTAAATACTCTTTTTCTCAAGGAGAACCAATTTTAATAGAGGCAATTCAAAAATATTTTATGAGAGACAATATAGATTTTGAAGATGATGAAATTATTATTACAAATGGGGGTAGTGAATCTTTAATCTTCGCAGCCATTTCACTATGTGATCCAGGTGATGAGATTTTAGTACCTGAACCTTTTTATACAAATTATAATGGGTTTACAAGTGCGGTTAATGTAAAAATTAAACCTATTACTACTAATGCTGCTAATGGTTTTCATTTACCTGATAAAGAAACAATTCTTAATCTTGTTACAGAAAAGACAAAAGCAATTTTATTCTCAAATCCAGGGAACCCAACAGGAACTATATACACAAAAGATGAGTTGAGAATGTTAGCTGATATCGCAGTTGAGAAAGACATATTCTTAATAAGTGATGAAGTATATAGAGGTTTTGCCTTTGACGGTCTAAAATTAATTTCAATGGGAACATTTAAAGATGTAGCTTCAAGAGTTGCCATCATTGAAAGTGTATCAAAAAGATATAGTGCTTGTGGAGCTAGAATTGGTTCTATTTCATCAAAAAATAAAGACTTAATGAAAAATGTTCTTAAACTAGCTCAAGCTAGATTATGTGTACCAACTCTTGAACAAGTAGGTGCAGCTGCTTTATATACTTTAGATGATAATTACGTCGAAGGTGTACGCAAAGAATATGAAAAAAGAAGAGATATTGTATTCAAAACTTTAAGTGAAATTGAAGATGTTGTTTGTGAAAAACCAACAGGAGCATTCTATGTAGTTGCTAAACTTCCAGTTGTTGACGCAGAAAAATTTGTTATCTGGTTACTTGAGGAGTTTGATGTTGATGGACAAACTGTAATGTTATCTCCTGCAGAAGGATTTTACGCAACAGAAGGTTTAGGTAAAGATGAAGTAAGAATCGCATATGTTTTAAATTCTGAAGATATGAAACACGCAATGGATATTCTAAAATTAGGTTTACAAAAGTACAATAGTTTATAAAAAGCGCATAATTGCGCTTTTTTTATAGTCCTCTATTTTTTGTAATACTAATGATTTTTTGTTATACTATTCATGAGGTGATATATATGAATTCAAGAGAAATCTCATTAAAAAGAGCTCAAGAGTTAAAAAAATACACCGAGGATTACCAAAAATTTAAAGAGGAGCAAATAAGAAAGAAATCGCAGATAAAAGAAAGTGCAAATTTGAAAAAGCAGGCACTGTTAAAATTTTTTAATGCAAATTTGTCTGAATGGGATGATTACAAATGGCAAATGAAAAACAGGATCGACGATGTTGATACTTTGAATAAACTCATCAAGCTTACTAGAATTGAGTATACAGACATAAGAAAGCTTAGTGAGAAGTATCGTTTTTCAATTTCCCCATATTATTTATCATTAATTGGTGATCAAGATAATGATCCAATAAAGCTTATGAGTGTTCCATCACCAATGGAATTAAATGAAACTGGTGAAAAAGACCCTATGAACGAGGAAAAAACTAATCCTGCCGGATCTATTACAAGAAGATATCCAGATAGATTAATAATAAACGTTACAAATGTTTGTGCAATGTATTGCCGCCATTGTCAAAGAAAACGTAATTTTAAAGATCACGACGAACATACTAATCCTAATATCATTCAGGAATCAATTGAGTATATTGAACAAAATAACGAGATAAGAGATGTGCTTTTAACCGGTGGAGATGCTTTATTACTCAGTGATAATCAACTTGAGAATATCTTAAAGAAACTTAGAGCGATTAATCATGTTGAAATTATTCGAATAGGTACAAGAACACCAGTTACTTTACCTCAAAGAATCACAAAAGACTTAGTTTCGATGCTTTCAAGATACTCACCAATATACTTAAATACACAGTTCAATCATTATAACGAGATCACATTAGAAGCCGCAAAAGCAACTAGTATGTTATCAAAATCTGGGATTATTATTGGCAATCAATCAGTATTATTAAAAGGTATTAATGATGATAAGTTTACGATGACTTTATTAAACCAGAGCTTACTTAAAATAAATGTTAGACCTTATTACTTATTCCATTGTAAGAATGTTATTGGAATTGAACATTTTATTCCTTCTCTCAAAAAAGGTATTGAAATAATGGACTTTTTACGAGGAAATACATCGGGGCTTGCAATCCCTACTTATATTATGAACGCACCAAAAGGACTGGGAAAAGTTCCAATATTACCAGATTACATTAAAAAAATCGCTGAAAACAAATACGATATAAGAACTTGGGAAAACAAACATTTTATATATAACGATAAATAAAAAAACTCTAAATTAATTTAGAGTTTTATTTTGCTTTTTTTAGGATGTACTCATTAATACTACTCTGTTTAGAAGTTTTAGGATCAAACTTCAAAAGTTTAAAGAAGTATTGCACAAAGTATCCACTAGTTAAACTTAATATAATTGTTCCATAACCAACTACACCACCAAGTAAGTATCCAATAACTAACACAGTGAGTTCAATAATCGGTTTCATATATTTTATTTCGATATTAAACGCGTTGCTCATGCCGACAAACATTCCATCTCTAGGACCAGAACCTAAAGTAGAACTAATATATAAACTTCTCCCAAAAGTCATTGTAAGCAAGCCTAAGACAAGTATTACAGACTGTTCAATCAGATTTACTGGTTGAAAATTTAGAAAATAATCAATAGCATCAATAAAAACACCAACAACTAACACATTAAGAATTGTGCCAATACCGATTTTAGTTTTTAGTAAAACAACTGATAAAGTTAAAATAATAAGCCCAAGTAATTGAGTAATAACCCCAAAGCTTAAGTTAAACAACACGGATAATCCTTGATGAAAAACACCCCAAGGAGCCATTCCTAATTCACTTTTTTTAGTTAATACTATTCCTAGAGCTAATATAATATATCCGAGAAACAGTATTGGTAATTTTTTTGAATCAGCTTTTAAGTTCGTCATAATTTTCTCCTGTTTGCGATTTACACAATTATAATACCATATTTTAAAATATATAAAAGATTTATTTTTTAAAAATAAAAAAGTGCTCAAAGAGCACTTTTAAATTTATTCGTTAATTTCTACATATACAGGTAATGTTTCAAGAGAATCAATTTCATTTAGTTCTGAATCAAACAGTGTAATTTTATAGATATAATTACCTGTTTCTAATAAACTATCATCAACATATAATCTTTTTAAATTCCCAAATTCTCCTAAGACTGTATATATTTCACTAGTATCTTCTCTTCTCTCAACTTTAACAAGATAGAAACTATTTGAATCTTTTACTTCCCAATTAATATTTACAGAATTATTCCATTCATACCATACATGAACGTTTCCTAAGATAGCAAACTCATCAACTCTAATAATTCTAGGTAATAAATAAGTTTCAATTACTTCATCATCAATACTTATAATTGTTAAACGGTATTGGTAATCACCATTAACTTCTTCATTATAACGGAATCCTTGAGAGATTCTAGGTAATTTTTCTACTAACTCCCAATTAACACCATCAACAGATTTTTCAATCATATTGAACTCATAAGTACCTTGAGTGTGCCACCATAAGTTTACACTTTTTGAGTAAATATCATAATTTCCATCAAGATTATATATTGTAGTTGGTTCTTCAAAATTTAAATGTGAGAAATCAACATTAATTTCGCCCCATGAATTTTGAGTGCCTACAACATTATCTAATGAGTCATATAAAGTAATTCTATAACTATAAGTACCTTCTTCTAACTCATAATAACTGAAATATAGGTTATAATCATTTGTTTCTACCAATTCCTCATTTAATACTTCTAGATAACTTAAACCACCATCTTTTGTTTTTTCAATTATAACATAACTAACTTTATTTTGCTCAGCGGCAAATTCAAATCGAACTTGACCATTCCAGCTATCATAATTTGAGTTGAAATAGTGTAAGTAATTAGGTGGATCAAGCTGAACTTCATTTGAAGTCATTTCATCTACTAAATCGCCATTAGAATTATATGCTTTTAATGTGTATGTATATTTACCAGGTAAAATATTATCTTCAAACATTTTTTTCAGATTTCCAAACTCACCTAATAAGACAACTTCATCAGTATCAACATTGAGTCTTTCTAATGTAATTTGGCTGATTTCTTCAGTCATCATATCCCAATTGATTGTTGCAGTTTTTCTTTCCCAATCAATCCAAGAATTTAATGATCCAATTACTGCTCCAACTTTGATTCTAGTTGTTTTACTTGATGATAACTCATAAACAGTTTCTCCAAGTTCATCAACTGCTAATACACGATAATAATACTCACCATCAACATCCTCTTGATAGTTATAAGCTTGAGCAACTCTTGGTAATGTTGCGATAGTTACCCAGTCCTCATTATTAGTGGATTTTTGAATCACATGTTCTTTATATGCACCTTCACTATTCCACCAAATATTTACATTTTGATTCCATACATCTACCCAAGTATCAATATGATAAATATAAGGATTACCAACGAATTTTTCAGTGTTAACCTTAATACTGATTTCATTCCAAGCGTTCATATTTCCAAGATTAGCATCAAGCTCATCATACGCAACCATTCGATAAACAAAAGTACCTTCTACTGTTTCGTATACAGTTACTTGATTATTCCAATCATCTTGTATTAACTCATGTTCAATTACTAACTCCCATGTATTTCCACCATCACTTGATTTTTCAAATGCTAATGAAGATACTATTTCGCGATTAACATCAAAATCAAATCTCAGTTCACCGCTCCATTCATCAAACCATACATTAAACCAATAAAGATATTCTGGTTTTTCTATATACAGATTGTACGAACCACTTTCTCTTATAATATTTCCTTCTTCATCTTTGGCAACAACTCTAAACTCTTGTTCACCAAACTCCTCAAAACGAATATTCAATTCAAAATTATCCATACTATAACTATCTACAACAGTAACGTCTTCCCACTCGCTACTATTTAGACTTCTTGTTTGAAGGTATAAAACTTCATTGGGTAGTTCACCAGTATCAGCATCTGCCTCTGGCTCATCTAAATCCCAACTTACATGTAACGTTTCAGATTGTGTGTCATACCACAACTGATTGTCTCCCTTATTATTAAATAACTCATCACACCCACTTAAGAATAATACAGTTGTAAAGACTGTTATTAAAGCCATTACTTTTTTCATAATCAATCATCCTTTCAGTTTTTATATACTTCTATTCTATTTGCTTTGAATGTCAAACTTATGAAATAAATGTGTATTTTTTATGAATTCAAAAAAAAGAGCGATTAAGCTCTTTTTAATTCTACTCTCTTTTTCACCCTCAAAAATATCACAAAACAAACTACCAAAGCCAATCCAAGACCTAAGAACAATCTACTTATCGAATATTCTTGAGCAATATATCCAAAAACAGGAGCAATTACAATTGTAATAATACTAGTTAATTGACTTTCTATTGATAAAACACTTGCTCGATACTTATTCTCGATTTCATCACCAACTAACTCAACCATAATAGGTCTTCTTAAGTTAGTAATAATATATAATAAGATAAATCCAATACCAACAATGTATATATTATATAGGAAATAACTTAAGAGAAGCAAAACAATTGCAAACAGTAAAAATGATATATTTGAAAATCTGACTTTACCAAACTTTTCACCAATAGCGTTTGAGTTTTTAGATGCAATACTGCTAATAAAATAAATAACCATATAGATTATTGCTACTGTAATTATTGCATTTTCATCATCTGTATAACCACCAATTGATAATAAGCTTATACTACTTAAAATTATTATCGGTTGTAAATAATCTTTGATTGTCTTAAAAATGGAATTATATACTGAACTTGAAAAAATCAGCTTCAGTCTTTTAACTGAACTAAAGGAATACTTAATGCTATTTTTTCCTTCAATATACATTTCTTTAAAACTAAACTCTTCGCTACTCTTGTTATTTAAATAATTAGGATACGACATTATTAATAGCATATCTGCTAAATAAGGAATAATTGCTAGTAAAAAGAAGTATTTTAAATCTTTAATAAAAAATAAGAAAACTATAGCAAGTAAACTAGATAATGAACTACCAAGCATTGAATATGATCTAGTCAAACCATACACTTGACCTTTAGATTCTTTTACATGATTAACTTCTAGGTATTGCATAATAATGGCTTTATGGGTTCCAGTTCTTAAAGCTTCTCCAAAACCATAAAAGGCCATAGCAACTAAAAACATATAAAAATTTGATCCAATAAAAAATAAAGAGAAACTAGCAATATAAAAAATAAAACAAATAACCAACTCTAATTTTCTTCCATAACGATCAGCAAAAACACCAGAAGGTACTTCAAAAATATAAATAATTGCTTCTCTTAAAGAATATAATAACCCAATTTGATAGAGTGATATCTCAAAAGATAACAAGTAGATAATAATAAAAGGCTCATAAAATTTTAGGTTTTTCAAGAACCCATAGTATTTGAATTTTGTAATTTGCTTATCTTTATTTATGTTTATCATATTATCACCTATGTAAATTATACTGCTTTTTAAATTCAAAAAAAAGAAGTTTCAAAGAAACTTCTAATATAATTTCACTTCATCTTTTTGAAACCAACTCTGACCTTTTGTTTCATTCCAACCTACAATAACTTCCTCATATGTAAAATTAAATGTGTTCATCATTATCTTATTACTTAATAAGTACTGGAATTTGTTATCACCAATTACAAAACTATCACTAACAACACAGTTTTCTAACGAATCTATTATCTCTTCTAGTTTATTAGTAACTAAATCATTTTTGCTACCTCTAACATTTGGATCTTTCACATATAATCTAGCTTCTGTAATGTTTTTAAACAAAACTACTACATCATTAACTTCAATAGCTTCATGCGAAATGTTCTCGGGATGATCAACTTTTACATCAACTTTATTCATTTTAATATACAAGTCATTACCTTTTAAAGTCGGCTTATCAAAAACACTATTTCTAAAAACAAAATAATTTATATAACCTGGTGTAACGATATCATAATTATTATAGAGTTCTCCAACTATTTTTTGGATATCTGTTTCAATATCCTCAAGTTCAACAATAACAAGTTTATTATCAGTTACTAGTATTTCAATTGGTCTAATTAAGTATTCATCATCATGTGTTAAATAACCTTTTGCTTCAAAAATAGTTTCTAGAATAGTAAAATCATAATTAAATTTTGACTTTATAATTTTTACCTTGTTATGACTATCAGTAATTTGTAGAGTCCCATTAATCTTTAACACACTTTTTATCGAACTATATTTAAAATTAATGATTCTATCGGTTTTATCAAGTAAAAACATACCTTTTGAAGTAATTATAATTTTATTACTCATTACTTCATAAATCATTGAAATCGGTAATGCTAGAAAAACTAAAGCAAATATTGCAACAGTGAGTAAGTTAAAAAACTCAACATTTAATTGATTAAGAATAACACTAAGAATAAATAATGGCATAAGTAAATAGTAATATTTAAGGTGTCCTTTCTTTCTTTCAACAAGTATATAGTTATCAAGTACTATTTTATATTTTTTTTCAATTTTTTTTACTTTTTTATTCAACATTAACACCTCCTAATTCTATTTTAACAAAATAGTATAATATTAAAAAGTAATAAAACATTTAAATTTTAAATGTTTTTCAATTTATTGTGTTATATTTAAAATGAGGTGATTAAATGTATATTGAAAAGTATCAAAATAAAGAACCAAAAATAAGTAAAAAGGCTAAAGTTTTTCACAATGCTGTAATTGCTGGAGATGTAACATTGAAAGACAATGTTAATGTTTGGTATAACGTCACGATTAGAGCAGATATGGATTATGTATTAATTGATGAAAACACAAACATTCAGGACAATACTGTTATCCACACAAATTTAAATATGCCAACTACAATTGGTAAAAACGTAACTGTAGGACATGGTGCTATTATCCATGCTGCCACAGTTAAAGATAATGCCTTAATTGGTATGGGAAGTATTGTATTAGATGGTGCTATTATTGAAGAGGGAGCTTTAGTTGGAGCAGGATGCGTAGTTCCTCCATTTAAAACAGTTCCTAAAAACACTTTAGTAATGGGTAATCCTATGAAAATTATTCGTGAACTAAAAACTAAAGAGTTAGAAAATATTTCACAAAACAAAGATTACTATTTAAAACTAATGAAAGAATACTAAAAAATGTGTTGCATACAAAATAATCATTTTTCTTTAATATGTTATACTGTTTTCAGAGGTGAGCTAGATGCTTAATATAATAAAACAAGAATCTCTAAAGAGAAATAATTTATTTTTAATTGCAGCACTTTTCATTTTCTTTTTTGGTCTATATGTATTTTTAGATTTTGAGGGAAACACAAACTATAAAGTTATGATAAACAATTTTGGATTTCTTGTAGTAGTAGTTCATATTACAATTAACTTATTAATTGCAGGATTAACTAGTATCATGGTAAGCTTTAGTATTATAAATTATAAACTTACAAAAATAGAGCCTAAAGGCAGTAATGCGATTCCTTTTATTACTTTCTTATTTGGTTTGTTAACATTTGGATGTACAAGCTGTGTTGTGTCTTTTTTAAGTGCGATTGGAATAGCTTTTACGCCTTACGTTTTACCAAATGGTAATCTATTATGGAAATTTGGAGCATTGTTATTTGTTGTTATTGGTTTTATTTTTGTTATGAATAATATTCAAAAAACTAAATGTAAAGTGAAGTGATTTTTATGAACAGAAAAGAAATTAATTTTGTAACTGACTTGAGCTCAAAAACAATTGTTGTTACAGGTTCCAATTCAGGAATCGGGTTTGAAAGCGCAAGACTGTTTGCAAGCAAAAACGCTATTGTTATTATGGCTGTTAGGAGTATTGACAGAGGTCAAAACGCAAAAGATGATATTTTAAAGGAATTTCCTAAAGCAAATATTATAGTTATGAAACTCGATTTAAGTGATTTAAAAACTGTTTTAGATTTTTCTAATGAACTAAAGTCTCGTAACGTAGTAATTGATGTCTTGCTTAATAATGCTGGAATTATGACTGTACCTTACGGTAGTACTGTAGATGGTTATGAAAAACAAATAGGTGTTAATCATTTTGGTCATTTTTATTTAACGCATTTGGTATTTGATTTAATGAACAAAAAAACAGGGCGAATTGTAAATGTATCTTCTCTTGCTCATAAGTATGGAAAAATAGATTTTAATTCCTTTAAATATGATGAGAATATTAAATACAATAAAATGAAAGCTTATGCTCAGAGCAAACTAGCAAATATGCTTTTTACTAATAAACTAGCTAGATTACTAGAAAAGAAAAATAGTCATATAATCGCATTAAGTGCCCATCCTGGAATCTCTAGAACTAATCTTGGAAGACACGTTAAGGGCAGTCTCTTCTTTAAGATATTTGATCCTATTATTAATTTATTTTCTCAAAATAGATTTATGGGAAGTTTACCGCTAGTACTAGCCTCAACGGATATAGATGCGGTAAATGGAAACTATTACGGACCAAGTGGGATTTTCGGAACCAAAGGAATGCCAAAAAAAGTGAAAAACTCAAGACGTAGTAATAATAAAGAGTTACAAGATAAATTTTATAAAACATCTATTGAATCATTAAAAATTAAAGAAGGTATCTAATACCTTTTTTTTATTGATTTTAAAATCCTGTTCAATTATAATATAGTGTTAAAAAGGAAAAGGTGGACTCGATGAAAAAAACAAATATTTTATTTTTAATTTTACTACTTACGCTTTCATTAAGCGCTTGTAAGCCTGTACAGGTTGACAATACTCTAAAGGATGTCAGTGATAATTACAATATTGTAAACACTTTTGAAAAAGCAAAATTACCAAATTTAATTGATGGTGTATCGATTGAGTATATTGGTAGTGTTTCCAATATTATATCAAAAGATGGACAATTAGCTGACATTGAACATGACACTACTCTTACAATAACAACTTTATTTACATACAACGATAGAGTGGCTTCAAAAGATTTTGACGTAAAAATCTACGCTTATATTGAGAATGTTTTAACTTGTGATACTGATCAAACACTTGTTAATAATAAATGTGTTGATAATGAAGTTCCGGTTACATGTGATACTGATCAAACACTTATTAATAATGAATGTGTTGATAATGAAGTTCCGGTTACATGTGATGCTGATCAAACACTTATTAATAATGAATGTGTTGATAATGAAGTTCCGGTTACATGTGATACTGATCAAACACTTATTAATAATGAATGTGTTGATAATGATTATAATTATACTGGTTATTATAATGGTGCTGATGGATTAAATGGACTAGTTTTAAAAAGTTTTTTACACAATCTAATAGATGATCATTCAGCAAAATCTTATAGTAGTTTGTGGGGATATCTTGCTGAAACTGATAAAGATCCTAATAATCCTAATAATGTTATACTGTTCTACACTGGTTGGAGCGATTCAAATCAAAACCACGGTGGAGCAGCTAGTGAATGGAATCGCGAACATGTTTGGGCAAAAGGCCATGGAGATTTTGGTACGGCTACTGGTCCTGGAACTGATTTACATCATATAAGACCTACAGACGTTTCAGTCAATGGAAAAAGAGCTAGTTTAGATTTTGATATCGGTGGCAGTTTATATTATGATGCTGATGGCTCTACTACTAATAAAGTTGATAATGATTCTTGGGAGCCTAGGGATGAAGTTAAAGGCGATGTTGCAAGAATGATATTTTATATGGCAGTTAGATACGAAGGTGATGAAGCTAAATATGATTATTTAGATCTAGAAATTAATAATTATGTTGACAATGGTACTGCTCCACTTATGGGAAAACTAGATGTTTTATTACAATGGAATATTGATGATCCAGTTGATGATTTTGAGATGAATAGAAATAATGTTATTTATGGAATTCAAGGAAATAGAAATCCTTTCATTGATCATCCAGAATTCGCTGAAAAAGTTTTTGCTAATAATTAAATAACTACAAAATGTAGTTATTTTTTTTGAAATGTTTTATAATTAAGAAAAACTAATGAGGTGAAATTATGATTACTAGAGATCAAATCAAACATCTTGAGGATTACGTTATAAAAATTAGAAGACATTTTCATATGCATCCTGAACCTGGGTTTCAAGAGTTTAAGACAATAAAAAAAGTCCAAAAAGAACTTGAATCTTTTGGAATCACTGATATAAAGTATGCTTGTAAGACAGGGATTGTGGCACGAATAAAAGGTAAAGATAATGGTAATATTATCGGGCTTAGAGCTGATATTGATGCCTTAATGTTAACTGAAGAAAACAATGTTCCTTATTGTTCTGTTAACGAAGGTGTTATGCATGCTTGTGGACATGATGCCCATACAGCAATGTTACTAGCTTCTGCTAAATATCTGCAAGACAATAGAAATGAAATTAATGGGGAAGTTGTTTTGATTTTTCAACCAGCTGAAGAAGGTCCATTCCCTGGTGGGGCTACAAAAATAATTGAATCTGGACTGATTGATGATTTAGATGTTATTTTTGGTTTACATATCACCACAGGAGAAGATCTAAATATCGTAAACACAAAAGTTGGAAGCTTCATGGCTGCCCCTGATGAGTTCACAATTACTATCACTGGAGAAGGAACACATGCAAGTGCACCAAGTACAGGAAAAGACCCAATCATACCTCTTTGTGAAATAGTACTAGCAATTCAAAATTTAATTCCTAAAGAAATACCAGCTACTACTCCCGCTGTAATTCAAACTACTTTAATTACCACAGGTAGTGCCCATAACATAATTCCTGAAACAGCTACTTTTGGTGGAACGGTTAGAACAATTGACCAAAATACAAGGATTTACTTAAAAACTAGAATTGAGGAAATAACAAAACATATTTCATTAGCTCACCGTGTAACATATAATTTTAATTATGAGTTTGGTTATGATCCCTTAATCAACAATAAGGAAATTACTGAGTATACAATTAAACAAGCAAAAGATATTCTCGGAAGAGAAAATGTTAAACTTTTGGATAATCCAATTATGGGTGGAGAGGATTTTTCATTTTATTTAAATAATGTAAAAGGATCTTTTTCTTTTATTGGAGCTAGAAACATAGAAAAAGGACTGATTCATTATAATCACAGTCCTAAATTTGATATTGATGAAGATGCTTTACTTACCGGTGTATTACTAACAATAAATAATGTATTAAACTATAAGTAGAGGAAACTCTACTTTTTTTTATACTCAAATACGTCATTAATATCTGCATTTAAAACATCTGCAATTTTAAATGCAAGCAAAAGACTAGGAGAATACTTTCCTTTCTCTATTGCATTTATGGTTTGTCTAGTACAGCCTACTAATTTTGCTAATTCATCTTGAGACAAGTCTAATAGGTTCCGATATCTCTTGATTCTAAACTCTATATTAATTTTTCTCTCCGAGATATGTAACAACAATTAATAAAGATATCGAAAAATATGAAAAAATAATAGATGAGTAAGCTATAAACCATAAATAGCCAACACTAACATATTCTAAATCTCTAAATTTAATAAACAAAGACGTCGTAAAAACAAAAACATACATCATCGTAATAACAAAACCATATATATTTGCATTACTAATTATTGAATTATCTCTCTCGTCGTATGCTTCAAGCTTTTTTTTATGATTAACTAGATTAATAATTGATGATGTAACAAAGAAAAAAGCAAGAATACATGAACTAATTACTAAGTTTAATGAATCTTGGACAAAATCAACAGGGCCAACTATAAAAAAGAAAATACTAAAGCCAAATAAACTTAAACTTGAAACAATAAGTAAATATAAGGAATTTTTAAACGCAGCATTCATATTACCACCTCACTGTTATTGTAAAAAATTTATTACATTATGTCAAATATTTTTTACAAAATCATAAATAAAAAAAGAGTTAAAAACTCTTTTTTTTCATATTTTTAATAGCTCCTAGAAAGTCGACTTCACTAAGTATTACTCCACAAAAAACTAAAAATATTCCAATTACAATTTTTATACTAAAGGGATCATTATAAAACATAATAGCAAACATTGGACCAAATACACTCTCTGTAGAGATTAAAATTGCAGCTTCACTGGCATTAGTATGCTTTTGTCCAATACTTTGAAATATAAAACCTGCAAAACTTGCGAAGACACCTAGAACCATTGCTAATAACATTATTTTATAGCCATCAAAAGAGTTAAAAGAAATACTAGGTAATCCTTCATCAATAAAAAGCATTATTGTAGTTATAATACTAAACATTAATAATTGAAACGCCATTAGCACATATAAATCTACCTGCTTACTCCTTTTTCCTAATAAAAAGATATGTATACCATAAAAGAAAGCCCCAACAAAAGTTAACATATCTCCAAAAGCGATTTCTAATTCAGAGAAATTAACTGTAATTATACTAATTCCAATCATAGTTACAATCCCTGCAATGATTGTAGTTAATGGTACTTTTACTCTATCAAATATAAAAACAATAATTGGTAACATAACAATATAACCACTCGTTACCAAAGCATTATTTGAAGGTGTAGTAAATTCAAGACCCCAAGTCTGAAAATAAAAACCTAAGTAAAGAAATACACCTAAAAACATTCCTTGTTTAATAACGTATTTGTTTGTTTTAATTATTCTTTTCCTAAAAACAATAAAAATTAAAATTGTCGCAGTAATAAATCTAAAGAACAATAATTGTGAGTCATTCCAACCTGAATCAAGTACAATTTTATTTCCTATAAATCCAAGACCCCAAATTAATCCTGCACTTATCAAAACAAATCTTGCTAAAGTTCTATTCATATTTACACATCCTTATTGTAAATATTTTTAAACTCATTTCGCATTCTAAGTGGTATTAATACTATAGCTGATAAGGAAACTATACTAGTAAACAATATAATCTCACGATAATCAATACTTGTAAACTCAGCAATACTACCAATAACCAAAGCCCCTAATATCGCTCCAAGGTTCCATAATAATTGTTGGATAGAGTTAACTCTTCCACGCATTTCTCCAGGAATGTATATTTGTGTAGCACTCATACGAATATTAAATGATGTAACACTTAAGATACCTATCAAAAAGCTAATAATTATCATTATGAAATAAGGCATATACAACATACTAGCTCCGAGTACTTCTACAGAAAAATAGACAATTATCGCTATCATAAATCTTTTATGTGGCGGATATTTTATAATATAATGAATAATGCCCCCAGCGATTCTTCCTGCGGCACCTGCAGATACTATATATGAAAAATGAACAAGAGTATACATATCACTATTCACAAAATAAGGCATCCTTAACAAATCCTGACTTGCGTAAACAAAAGAAAAAGCCATAAACAATAAACCGATACCAAGAATTCCTTTTTCTTTTTTATGATAATTTATACCTTCCTTCATGTCAGTAACAAAAGCAGGTTCATCTTCTTTTATTCGTTTTTCATTTAGTTTTTCCTTAATAATTATTGTACTTTCCATTGAAGCAGTTATAAGGAAAGTAACTGCATTAAACAACATAATGATACCAATACCATATGTGAATGTTTCAATCATAAATGCAGCTATTGGAGCCATTACTGCTGCAGACAATGGCCAAATTAAGCTTGATAGTGAATATGCTTTTGAATGAAACCCCTTAGGGATAACTTCAGGGAACATACTCATAAAAGCTGTTTGATATACTGTATCTAATATTCCAAAGAAGGCAGCTAATAATGTAAATAGTAGTACACTAAAGAAACCTGAGAAAAGAATAACTCCAATGACAGCAAAAAGAATAGCATAGAAAAAATCTAAGCTAACTACAATTTTTTTTCTTGAATTTCTGTCAATAAACGGTCCTATGACAAAGTTTGTAACTACTCTTGGTAAAATACTAGCAACTGTAATCAATGCCAGTGATAAAGGGCTTCCTGTCTCCTTGAAAACTAAAAAACCAAAGCCTAACCCTGCTGCTGCACTACCTAGTGCAGAAATAAATGACCCAATAACAAGTATTGTAAAGTTTCTGTTCCATAATCTCATGTTGTCTACCTCATATATTTTCGTATTAAATTACTCAATGAAAGTATATATTTAAAGGCGAAATATGTCAATATAAACAGACAAAATTGACTCAAAAAAAAGTAAAAACAATCCTGATGTTTTTACTTTAATTTTTTGTTATTATCTCTTCAAATCTTCTAATATCTTCAATTGTATTCAAATCAAAAACAGTACCTTTATCTAACAAATCATAATAAATGGGTGTTCTTTTTTTTATGAATGAGATCAAATCGCTTGTTATGCCCTCTTTTAAAAATAATTTAGACTCTTTAATTGAAAGCTTTATAGGATAACCAATTTCATTAAAATACCTTGGCACAATAACTTCATTGTTATCAGAAGCTATAATTTCAAAGGTTTTTTTATGAACAAGAGGGAAATCACCAGGTAAAATTAAAACATCATCATCTGCTTCTAATATACCCTTTTTTAACGAAGTTATTTCTCCAAGTTTAAACTGCTCATTATAAATTACACTTACCTTTTCCTCTTCTTTAAAAATATTTGATATTTCATCAGTATAAAAACCTGTAACTATTATAACTTTATCAACAAAGTTTTTAATAGAATCAACAGCATATTTAATAAGTTCCTTATCATTTACAACCATAGTTAATTTATTTTTTTTAGTTCTTGAAGAAGTACCAGCAGCTAGTATAATTGCCTTCATATTATCACTCCCTTAGGGGTTCATCTGTGTTTATTATACCACAGTTATAGTTTAGTTTATATACTATTTATGTAAGCACTTTTAAAATTCTTCTTGTAATTTCAGCAAAAATTCGATAAAATGTAAAGTTATCTTTATATTATTTTGGTAAAATAAAGGTATATCCCTTGGAGGTGATGGTATGTTTACTGTAAAACATAATAATAAAAATTTAGAATTTAAAAAAGAAATTAGATTAAAAGATATTATTGAAGACAAAGACTACTTCTATAAAGTTGCAACTGTTAATAATCGTTTACGTGAATTATCTTATAAATTTGATTACAATGCAAACGTGGAGTTTTTATCTTTAGATAATAAGGAAGCTGAAATAGTTTATGAAACTAGTTTAAGATATTTAATTGCGATGGCGATGCAAAATATTTATCCTAAGTATAAACTTGGATTTAATTATAGTGTATCTAGAAGTCTTTATGTAGAAATTACAAACATTCAGAATCATTCAGGAATGATTCGAATTATTAGAGAACTTGAAAAAGAAATGAAAAGGCTAATTGACTTAGATATTCCTTTTGAAAGAAAAACTGTTAGTATTGAAGACGCAATTAAATTTTATGAGGATAACGATCTTACTGATCGTATTGATTTAATGAAATATCGTCCAGAGACTACAGTTCATTTTTATGAGTGTGATGGCTATACAAATTACATGTATGGTTATATGGTTCCAAGTACTGGGTACTTAAAACATTTTAACTTAAGACCATATTTCCCTGGTTTCTTAGTTCAATATCCAAGAAGTGAGGAAAATCAAAGAATTCCTAAATTCGAAGATGCTCCTAAATACTCAAAAAGCCTTAAAGACGCTTCAAAATGGGCAAAAACTTGTGATGCATATTACATAAGTGATATGAATAAGCATGCATCAAAGGATTCAATTACAGAGTTTGTTCATATGTGTGAAACAAAACATTCACATATGTTAAAAGAAATTGGTGACCAAATTAATAGTAACAAAGATGAAATTAGATTAATTGCAATTGCTGGTCCTTCTAGTAGTGGTAAAACTACATTTAGTACAAGATTAAGAATTGAGTTAATGACACATGGGTTAAGACCAATTACAATTTCATTAGATGACTATTATCTTGATAGAGAACAATTGGTGCCTGATGAATTTGGTGAAGTCGATTTAGAACATATTAACACTTTAGACATAGAGTTATTTAATCAAAATATGTTAGATCTTATTAATGGTGAAGAGGTCGACATTCCTATATTTGATTTTAAGGAAAAAGCAAGAAGCGGATACCGTAAGCTAAAAATAAGTAGTGATAATCCAATAATTATTGAAGGAATCCACGCCTTAAACGAAATGCTTACATCAATGATTCCGAAACATCAAAAATATAAGATATACATTAGTCCAATACTTCAAATTAATATTGATGATCATAATCCTATTAATAATACTAATATAAGATTATTAAGAAGAATCGTTAGAGATAAAAAATTCAGAAATAGTTCTGCGATTAGAACAATATCAATGTGGGATTCTGTAAGAAGTGGTGAATTTAGATGGATTTACCCTCATCAAGAAGGTGCAGATTATATTTTTAACTCAGGACTTACATATGAAATGTGTGTAATGAAAAAATATGCTTTACCAACACTTAAGGAAATACCTAGTGATTCTGAATACTACATTACAGCAAATAGATTAATTAAGTTTATTAAATATTTTGTAGATATTGAAGATCAACAAGTTCCATGTAATAGCTTGTTACGTGAATTTATTGGTGGTAGTTGTTTCCACGAAGAAGAATAAAAAAAATCAGTAGATTTCTACTGATTTTTTATTACATCATTAATAGAGTTTTCATCTAATCTCAAAGTTAACCATCCATTAAGTTGTTTTGCTCCCATTACTCTATAAAATTCAAGAGATGGTTCATTCCAATCTAAACAAGACCATTCCATTCTTTTACAATCTCTATCTTTAGCAATTTGGGCAAGTGATAAAAATGCTTTTTTACCATATCCTTTTCCTCTATGTTCTGGTAATATGAATAAATCCTCTAAGTATAAGCCTTTTTTTCCTTTAAATGTAGAATAATTATGGAAAAACAATGCAAACCCAACTTTTAGATTCCCTTCTTTTAGAATTAAGACTTCTGCTTCCTTATTAATAAAAATACTCTCTTTTATGTCAAGCAATGTTGCACTTACTTCTTTTTCCATCTTTTCATATTTCGCAAGTTGTTTGATAAAGTATAGAATATCTCTACTATCATCAATTGTTGCAAACTCGATTTTGAATGTTTTCATTATACTCCTTTTCCAGAATCAGTGATTTCTCCTAATTCCTTTGGATATGGCTCAAAAATAGTTTGTTTTAGTAAATATGAGTCTTGAAATCGAATAATATAACTTCTTAATAAAGTCATCAAAGTTTGAAAAGGAATTTGATTATCCAAATATTGATTTTGAAGTTCGAAGTAATATACTTTCTCATCTTTTGATAACGTATTTTTGAAATACCCATAAATGTGCGTTAATACATTTATTCTTTTTTGTTTTGTAATTTTATTACTAATTAACTCTTTAAGTTTTTCATAATAATTATTATACACCACTTCAACATCTAAGTGCTCATGATTTGCAGTAATATTACCTAGCTCTCTTAATATTTTTTGAGAAAAGGTCATAATAAGATATTTATTATTACTATGAAACTCAACTAAATACTTAATTCTATTAGTTTTAGCTACATCTAAAAAACTAGCTAACAAAAATATTTCTATAAAAAACGTATCTCTAATCGAGTAGTTTGATAATCTTCTTTCTGTTTCAAAAGGAATGTCGCTAAAAGATTCTTTTAACGGTCCTCCAAAAAAGCCAGCATCTTTTGCTGTAATTGCAGGTTTATTATCCTCTTTAGGATATAACTTAACATCGTTATAACCACAAGATGGAGATTTAGCTTTTAATATTACTCCTACTAAATCCTTATTTTTTATTTTGCTGATATAATCATTAGTAAAATTTTGCATTTTTAAAGTATAATCTATATCTCTTTTTTTATTAATTAACTGTCTTCCGTTTTCTTTTGAGTAAATCACTCTCACAGAGTCACGAGGACTTGGCATACCAATAGCCATTTCTGGACAAATCTTTATTACATTTACATATGGTAATAGTCTTTTAACAAAAACATCAGAAATTACAGTCCCATCAAATCTACATGCTACTTGCTCAATACAGGCACTAATAAATATTGTTGGCTTAACAAATTCAATAATAATCACACCTTTCTTATATCTATCTAACTATTATACCACAAAAAAAGGATGAAAATTCATCCTTAGATTTCTCTTGAATATTTATTTTGATCTTCCTCGTGCTGAGTAAATCCCATTTTAAGCAAATATTTCATATGAGTTTTATTAGTAGTGTTGGCAACCAAGTATTTATATCCACGACTTTCAAAAAGTTCTTTTTGCTTATTATAGATAAACTCTCCGACTTTAAAATCTCGATATTGCGGAATAACATAATCTACTACAACTTCAAGTGCTTTATCGTTAACTTCTTTTGCAATAAAGATTCCTGCAGGCATAGCATTTCGTAAAATAAAGAATCTAAAATCCTTATCATTAATAACTAAGTCCTCTTGATCATTAAACAAGCTTAAATCTTTCTCATAAAACTTTATAAAGTTTTGTAAATAATCACTCTTACTATCAATTGGTAGTACTGTAAAATAATCTTTATTACTATAGATAGATATTAAGAAATAAATATCAATAATTACAATCCCAAAATTCATAAAACCTGTTGGCAAACTTCCTATCATAAACCCATAAAAACTAAACATAATCGCCCCAAAAAGGTTGATCCATCTTAATTTTTTGATTGAACTCATTAATAAACTAACTAAAATAACTAAAGACGCTACATAACCAAAATACTCTAAAAATATATCCATTTTGTTTCCAACTTTCTTTTAAATAAATTAACAATTAATTCTATCATAAAATGAAAAATAGTCGAGTAAAATAATATATTATTTTTTATAATTAAACTTCTTTAAAAAATCTTAGAAAAAGACTATACAATTTTATTTGATATGATATAATATATTGCGGTTGTAAGCGTTTTTATAAAGGAGATTAATTATGTTTAAAAATATTATTGAAATGATTGAATATGTTAAAGAAAACAATGTAGAAATTATCGATTTGAAAGTTACTGACATGAAAGGTAGATGGCATCGTCTTTCTATCACTAGTACAAAGCTTGTCCCTGATATTATGACAAAGGGAATAGGTTTTGATGGTTCAAGTTATGGTTTTTTAACAGTTGAAAAAAGTGATATGGTTATGATTCCAGATGTAACTAGTGCTTATTTTGATCAACACTTACCAAGAAAAACTATCGTAGTAGTTGCTAACATTTATAAAATTAACGGATTAGAATTAGAAAGATTTGAAGATGATCCGAGATATGTTGCTGAGAAAGCTGAAAACTTTATGGTTGAAAAAGATATCGCCGACACTTGTTTGCTAGGCCCTGAGTTTGAGTTCTTTGTTTTAGATCATGTTTCGTTTAAAACAACTAATCAACATATGGAAGTTAAATTAGATAGTGAACAAGCAAACTGGAATATGGGTGATGATTCTCGTCAAAATGTTGGGATGAAAGTTGCTCATCACGGTGGATATCATTTAGATAGTCCGTTTGATCACAGTTATGAGTTCAGAACTGAAGTTGCTTTATTAGCAGAAAAAATTAATATTCCTATTAAATATCACCACAGTGAAAATGGTGGACCAGGACAAGTTGAAATTGAAGTAAACTTTGCTGGAATAAAAGAAATGGGAGACCGTAGTATGAAACTTAAGAATTTACTTAATAATACTGCGAAAAAACTTAAAAAAACTGTTACATTTATGCCAAAACCGTTTAGTGATGAGTATGGAAATGGATTACATGTCCACATTCAGTTAACTAAAAATGGTGAATATATAATGTTTGATAAAGATGGTTATTCTGGATTAAGTGAGTTAAGTCATTATGCTATGGGTGGGATTTTAAAACATGTTAAAGCAATAACAGCATTAACAAACCCATCAACAAATAGCTATAAACGCCTTGCTCCTGGATATGAAGCACCAGTTAGTATTTGTTATGCAACTGCTAATAGAAGTGCAGTAATTAGAATCCCTGGGTACACAATTACTGCAGATGAAAAGCGTTTTGAGTTAAGAAGTCCTGATGCAACTTGTAACCCATATTTAGCATTTAGTGCAATTATGATGGCTGCATTTGATGGAATCATTAATAAAATAGACCCTCGTGGAACATATGGTCCATATGATGTAAACTTATACAATCTACCACCTGAGGAACAAGAAAAAATCACTTCACTACCTACAAGTTTATTGGAAGCAGCTAATGAACTAGAAAAAGACTATGAATTTTTACTTCAAGGTGGAGTGTTCTCTGAAAATCTTATTAGAAATCATATTAAAAAAATTAAAGATGAGCATTATCTAGTTAATAAAATGCCTCATCCTATTGAGTTTGAACTTTACTATAATCAATAAAATAAAAAAGCCCAATTTTGAAGTCTAAATTGGGCTTTTTAATTGCGAAATTACATATTTATATAGTTCAATATAAGTTTCATCATAATCATTATCTAATTCAAAAACGGAGTTATCTAGGTTTGGTTCTTCTAGTAAAGAAAGCTCAATTTTTTGTCTGTGCAAAAAATAATCAATAACACCCTTTTTACCACTATACCCAAGGCTTTTAAAATATCGTGTCGATTCGAAATATTCAACAACATAATCAATCCAATCTTTTCTTAATGGATTATCAGAGGTTCTACTTAATGATATTCTTTTTATCGTGTCCTCAACATTTTTTTGCTTAATATATAAAATTTGTGGTTTTATTAGAGGAAGTTCATTATATAAAGTGTTAATATACATTTTAATATTATCAAATTCTAATCCGTATTTAAGAATTAGTTCATTAATATGATTTTGAAGAAATACACATTCAAATAAGTATACTGTTTTTTCCTGATACTCATTATTAAATCTATTATACAACTTTAAATGCTCATTTAAAAATATATTCAAATCATTAAACTTGTATATTTCATACTTTGAAAAATCTTGAAAAAAGGCAATGTCATGACTATCAATTTTCACTTGAGTATATGCGGTTAGAATCGAGTTTTTTTCTTCTCTTGATTTTTTTATTATCTCATCTTGATAAGGCATGTACTTAATTAGTAACTGCTGAAATTTTTCTTTAGGAACAATTGAAATCCATGATAAGTCTATCGGATGTAAATCGCCTTCATTATGCTGAACAACTCTATATCCCAATTTTTCTAAGTCATGTTTTAATCTTTTTGAAAAGGTAGATTTCCCACTTCCTGGCAGACCTTCAATAATAAATAGTTTGCTCATTTTATACACCAACTCCCAATACTATTATATCACAAAAAAAAGACAAGGATTAACCCTTGTCTTTCGCCATTTGAATCGATGCTTTTTTACCATTATACTTAACTGTTTTAAATATTTGTAAAACTGCCTTTTCATGTTTTTTATCTGTTGAAAAAAACGAGAAAGCGTGTCTTACGGTAATGTCTGAAATTTCGCGATTTCTTAGCTTAGTTTTGCTTGAAACAAAATCAGCTAATTTTTTCGGGTCCATTCCCACACCAGTTCCTAAATTGATATGATATCTTGCAACATTTCCAGAACCTCTTTTTGAACCTCTAGAGTCTCTTGAACCTCTTGAGTTTCTAGAACCACCATCAGAACCTCTTGAACCTCTTGATTGTAAATCTAAGTTAATATCTGCAACATTTTTATCATCAAGTGTGTTTCTTTCGATTTTACTTAATAATGCAGCTATGATATTAATAGGCTCGTTAATTTCTAATAATTTTTCAGCTAATTCATTAAATTTTGCAATCTCATTGTTGTGAATAATATCATTAATCTCTTCTATTCCTTGAACTGATTTTAATTTTTCAATTTTGTCAATTGTTGGAATATTTCTTTTCTTGATAGTTGCTTTAGTGTAACGAACCACTGCATCTAGGCGTTTAACATCGTTTCTATGAACTAATGTAAAACTATAACCTTTTCTACCAATACGCCCTGTACGTCCAATTCTATGGACATAAAACTCGGCTTTTTCAGGTACTTCATAATTGATTACTGTTTGAACGTTTTTAATATCTAAACCGCGCGCTGCAACATCAGTTGCCACTAAGATATCTAATACTCCTGTATGGAATTTTTTTAAGACATCCAGACGCGTTGTTTGTGGTAAATCACCGTGGATTTTGTCCACGTTATATCCACGCTCGATTAGTTCCTTAGTAACTGCATCAACTTTACGTTTAGTATTACAGAAGATTAATGTTAGTTTTGATTGATAAATTGTTAACAGTCTTGAAACTGCTTCAATTTTATTCTCTTCTTTTACTGTGTAGTAATACTGTGTAATGTCTTGATTAGTTTCATCGTTTGGAACGACACGAATATGTTCTGGATTAGTCATATACTTACTTGTTATATTAAGTATATGTTTTGGCATTGTAGCAGAAAACATAATTGTTTGTCTATCAGGATTTGCGCCTTCTAGTACTGCTTCAATTTCTTCTTTGAATCCCATTTTAAGCATTTCGTCGGCTTCATCTAATACTAATGTTTTTACATTAGAAAGTTTGATTAACCTACGGTTCATATGATCAATTGTTCTACCTGGAGTACCAACAATAATTTGAGGTTTCTTTTTTAATTGTTGGATTTGTTTACTGATTGGTTCACCACCGTAAACAGCTACTACTTTAAGACCTTTTACATACTTTGCCATTCTTTTAATTTCATCTTTAACCTGCACTGCAAGTTCACGTGTAGGACATAAGATTACTGCTTGTATTGATTCGTTATTTACATCAACACTTTCAAGAATTGGTAAGGCGAATGCTGCGGTTTTACCTGTTCCCGTTTGCGAATGTCCAATTACATCAATACCTTTTCTAATAACAGGCATTGTTTTTTCTTGGATTTCAGTAAAGCTTTCAAATCCCATTTCTAATAGGGCTTGATTTATTTCATTATTTTCATGTAACATTTTATCACTCCTTGTAAACACAAAACAATTAAGTTTACCACATAAAAATAAAAAGTAAAGGAAAATCGGTATTTATTACTATTCCGAATATCAAAGAGAAATATATAGTAAAAATATGGAAAAAGACTATTACTGTGTGCTTTTTCTTATTTTTATAGAAATTAGATTTTTATATTATTTACATAATACTGGGATACAGAGCTTTATTAAAAGCTTTTTACTTTGTAAACTATCTATCTTTGATAAACGATACAATGTAAGTTATTTGACTAAACAGTCGTTAAAAAAACAATAAATACAATATTTATCGTTTTTTGAAAGTGTTTTTATTGATTTCTAAATATGTTTCATATGGTTCTAAATGTTTTGGTCTTTGTTTTTTATAAAAGCCTAACTTTTCATACAATTTAAAAGCATCTTTATTTAAAGGATTAGGGTCAACATATGCTCTTGATGCAAGATTATTATCAAATACAGTACTTATTGTATTTGATAAGGCTTTAGAAGCAATTCCTTTTCCTCTTGCTTTCTTTAATAACTTTATGTCAAGTGTCGCTAGGTCGTGTTCATTATCAATTTCGTAATAAGTTTCTCCACAATAACCAATACTATTTTCATATATGCTGTAGTGTTTTCTTTTTTCATTTATATTGATATTTTTTAACCATTTTTCTAGGTTTTCTAATGTAATTCCTAACCCATTTGGGAACCCAACATATTTCATTGTGTCTCCATCATTCCAAAGTTTTAGTATATTAATTAAATCTTCTGTTTTTGTTTCTTTAATTATTAAATTAGACATAATTCTCCTATATTTTAACTCGACTTATTTCACCAACAATTAACCAATCATCCATATTCTGAAAATTAGTTTTATCAAAAGTAAATGGTGTTATTACTTCAAATTTTTTTACCTCTATTAATGATAGATATCTTTTACCTCTAAATCTACTAATAGCTTTAGATGTTAACAAAGCTTTTTTATTGTATATATCAAATATTTTACATGAATCTTCTTCGTTTAGTTTATCTGTAAAAATTGTGTTTTTTACTAATCCTTTAGCTTTAATTAACCCTTCACCATTGTTATTAACAAAGTATAATGAATCTCCTTCTTTTACTCTGTTATATGGTATTTTTCGTCCTGCTGCACCTCTAATAATATAACTTTTTTCTTTGGATATTAAATTGTCTAGTTCCTTAGAACTTGTGTCTAAATATACAATATGGTCCATAACTACCTCACTCAAATATTATTTTGTCTTCCTTGTTAATAAACTCTTGAATCTCAAAGTCATAATTTTCAGGACCTTTAAAGAAGAATGATTTTAAAGGTATTTGTTCTATAATGTTGATTTTTGTTTGGTTTAAATCATACTTACTTAATCTATCATATGTTTTGCTAACATTATTAGTGTTAATACTTATCAGTACTCTTTCTTTTACCGACCCAGAAGCTTTTTTCACAATTCCGATATATGAAGCTTTACCAATACAATATATTTTTGCGAACTCTTTATCACTCACCATTTTCAACTCTAAAGTGTCTTCAAAAAAATTAGTGGCATTCTCATAGTCTTCAAAATACAAAAATGTTATTGAAGATGTAAAATCGTGATTAATGTCCTCAATACATAGTTTCTCTTCTGATTTCCTATCATGTTTTGGATTTAGAATTGCCATTTCAATTATGTCATGATAATTGTTATTAACAATGTAGGCGTCTCTTCTAATACCTTCTATCTCAAATCCAAGTTTTTTATAAACTTTTATTCCTCTTTTATTAAAACTATACACTTCTAATTCTATTCGGTGAAGATCTAAAACGTCGAAGCAAAAATCTAAAACAAGTTTTGAAGCACTAGTTCCATAACCTTTATTAAAATCACAACTATTAAAAATTGCAATTCTATAACTAGAACTATTTGTTTCATAATCTATTTCATTAATTACAACTTCACCAATTATTTTATTGTTTAGATCTCTTATTAGATAATCATACCTCGTATCATCATCAACTATACTCTTAACATATGTTAGTATTTTCTCTTTACTATAGTCTCCATAACTTCCAGTAAAGTAGTTTACTTCTTCATCCATATTTACAAATCCGGATATGTAATACTCATTAAAATCATTTTCAGTTATTAGGTTAAGCTTTATATTTTTCCCTTGTAAAACTTTATTTATTTTTTCCATACTACACCTCTTTTATATTGATCATAACAGATTATCACTAAGTGAACTATTGTAAATAGTAAAATAAAAGCTATAGCAAAACTATCGATTTCCTTAATTACTTTACTCATTAAATTTAGTGGACTCAAAATATCCCATGAGTTAAATCTTAAAAAGCGTCCAATAAATATTCCAATACTTGATAACAAACTAATACATAACACAATAATAAAGTTGGATATTTTCAATATTTTATTTTCTATATTATATATAATATATTCGTTTAGTGATTCTAAACCTATTCTTAAAGATATTACTGTACCAAATAGGATAAAAATTATGAAGATATACCCTTCAATGTTCTTAACAAAATAACTAGAGTAGTTCGCTTGCTCAAAGAAATTGAATCTAGCAATATGAATTAAATCTGTAATTAAGTAAAAAGTGTTTGGAAAGAACAAAATCCAAAGAAGTAAAATAATTATTTTCAGATATCTATTTGTTGATTTATTGAATAAAAAGATTAAGAATAATGAGATAACAGCAAGTAGCATGTTCCATCCCATCATAAGATATAGTGTTGAACTAAATACAATTGTAAGTAACCCACTTAAAAGAATGAAAAACAGAGATGATATCAATAGTGTTTTATTCATATTCATTTACAATACCAAATCCAACTCACTTGAATTAATGATTAGCCCTGATTTCTTTGTTTTTAGTGCTTTTTGTATATAATGGTTTACTTCCACATTATTACTAATATTGAATATCATTCCTTCTTTGTAGACGTTGTTTATATGTTTTTGATGATAGTCTTTTAAATACGAGTATATTATTGAATCCTCATGGTTTGGTACTTGAACTTGACTTTTATCGTATTTATCACACAAGTATCTGACTAGTTTAAGATAGTTATCTTTTGTGTCACTAATTAGTAGTAAAGGTGTGTCAGTTTCCCCAACCTTGTGTTTTATATATCCAATTCTATTTTTATCTTTATCAATTACCATTTCACATATAATAGATGGGCTATGCGAAACAAAACTCATCAAGTCTTTCTCAAAAAGTTGAATTAAATCAACATTACCATAAAGTCTTTTATAGTTATCGTGTAAATAATCCAAATCATCTTGTATGATATTTCTTGTGAAAAGCGGTGTATTTAAAGGCACAATATCACTTATAACAGTTGAGGACTCTCCAATCAAACTATCAACGAATCCAAATTTTTGATAGTAATTAGGATGTCCAAAAAGATGTACTGCTATATATTTCTTTAGTGATTTTATATTCATAAGTGATTCTCTAATTAATTTATCCCCAACTCTAAGACCTTGATATTGAGGTAGTACGCTAACAGGACCTAAACTTAAACATAATAAAGGTTTTTTGTTAAAAATCATTTTACATGGTAAATAAATTATATGTCCAATTATTTCATCTTTATACAATGCTACATAACTCAGATTATTAGAAAATATCTTGTTTCTTCTTATTGAGTCTATCATTCCATTCTCAGATACATAATTTGAATTAAACTCTTTTTCAAATGCTAAATAATTTACAAGGCTTATTTTACTATAATCCTCAGGAAGTTCTTTTCTTATTGTGATATTCATTCTATCACCCCCCTATTTAATTATACTATATTATTTAATTATGCTTTGCTTTTTTTAAAAATGTGTTAAAATTATATGTTAAAAGGTGAGTGATATTATGAGAAAACAACTAATTTTGCTATTAACAATAGCAATGGTATTTACTTTAAGCGCATGTAAAGAAACAGAAACAATAGTAGAAATTCCTGACCATATCGATTATTTAGACGTTTATTATCTTAATGATTTTCATGGAGCAATCGAAAAAAAGGATGACTATTTAGGGGCTGCTTACATTGCAAACCTGCTTAAAACTAAAAAAGAAGAAAACCCTTATAATACTGTGATACTTTCAGGTGGAGATATGCTTCAAGGAAGCGCATTGTCTAACTATTATAATGGTTTATCTACAATTGATTTAATGGATGATATGGGCTTTGATGCTATGGCTTTAGGAAATCATGAGTTTGATTGGGGTCTTGATACTGTAACTAAGTTCTTTGATGGTAATGAGGAAAATGGTGAAGCTGATTTCCCACTGTTATCTATTAATACATTTTACAAAGGAACTGAAAATATTCCTGAGGGGATTGATCCTTATGTAGTTATCGAAAGAGCAGATATTAAAATCGGTATTATTGGTATGACCGGAAGCACTTTAGAATCATCGATTGCTACTAATAAAATTGAGGATTATGAGTTCGCAAACCCTTCTTCTTATATCTTAGAAACTACTAAGTATTTAAGAGAAAATGAAGCTGTTGATTTAGTATTTCTATTGTCACATGATTCGGGTAGTGATAACTCTAGTTATGAAAATTTGACAGATGAGTACAAAATTGATGCTATTTTTAACGCTCATTCACATGCTGTTGAAAAAACTACAAACAATGGAACAATTGCTATTCAAGCTGGTAGTAATGGTAAATATGTTGGTCACATTAGATTTACATTTGATAATGGGACTGTTAGTGAAACAAGTGTGGAGCATTTAAGTGATTATAATGAAGCCCTACTTCTTGCAAAAGATTCAGAAACAAATGATCTTATTGAAGAATATCTATTAGAAACAGAACATTTATTTAATGAAGTATTATTAGTTTCAAACGATAGTTATAGCAAAGGTGAACTTTCTAACTGGATTGCAGAAGTTATGGCTAAAGCAACAAACAGTGTTGCTGGTTTCCAGAACTATGGAGGAACTAGAGCTACTGTTGGAAATGCAGTTGCAATAACTCCAGGTATTTTGTATGATATTTGGCCATTTGATAATTACATATACACATCAGAAATTAAAGGCTCAGAATTAAAAGCTTTGATTGAGAGTGGATATTATAATTATTATGCTGATGATATAACATTTGATGATGATGCATACTACAAAGTGGCTACAAATGATTATATCTATACAAAAACAAACTCTGTCTTCTCAAATGGTATCAATGAGGAAAACACAGGTTTATTAATGAGAGATATAGCATATGATGAATTAAAGCTTCAAAAGCTAATATATGATACATTTGATATTTTAAATGACATACTTATCAAAAATATAGAAGGGTAACCTTCTTTTTTTGTAACATAATAAAATTTTATTGTTTTATAATATATTTATGATAAAATAAAAAATGGATATATAAGGGGGGACTTATGAGTTACATTTATTTAAAGATTAAAAATCATTCTGGGAAAAAATATATTCTAACTTTATTTTTGTTTTCCATCTTATTATTCTTTTTGATGGAATCAAGTGTCTTTGGACTGATAAAGTTTCATACATCCGATATGATTGACACATTGTTTTTCTACACACCTACAAAATTTGCTGAAATCATAAATTCTTTGGATTCATTCGAAAGAACTAATTATTTTAGACTTCATGTTATCGACTATGGCTTTATATTAACATTTTATCCACTGTTATCTATATTACTGTATCGAGGTCTATATTGTAATCATTTACATAAACATTGTCATTGGTACAAACTTGCTTTTTTACCTCTACTTGCTATGCTATTTGATTTTTCTGAAAATATCATTATAGACTTACATATAACAACGTTAAGAGAACCCAACACATTTTTTAGTTTGCTTGGTTCTACCTCAACTTTGTTGAAATTTATTATAATAGTTATTTCGGTTGCATTCATAACTTACTTCACTTTTAGAACGCTAAGTAGAAAAATAAAAAGAACCTAGTTCAAATTTAGGTTCTTTTTTAGTGCTTTTTTTAGACTATAAATATTAATCCCAGCAACATTCCTAAGAATGTTCCTATTGCATATCCTATTGATCCGGTTATTAACCCAGGAACTGTTAAGTTATCATTTTTAATTTGCTTTGTAATTGCAGGTACAAAGGCAGGTCCATAAAGTCCTGCAGTAAGAGTAACGATTGTGCAATCAACATCCAGTTTCATTATTCTTGAAATAAATGTGTGCACAAATAAGACACCCACAGTGATTATTGAGTAAAGAATTAATATATCATTAAACAGACCTTGCATGCGAGTAAAATCTAAGGAACTAGCAAGCGCAAAACTGAAAACCAATATAAAATACTGCCCTAGTAAATTCATCCCTTTTGCGCTTCTAATTTTTTTATTAAAACTAAATATTATTCCTCCAATTGTTACAGTTAACATCATAGAAGGTACAAGATAGTCATTCATACGCCCATCTACACTACCAAGTACTACCCATATAACTATTCCAATTAATGCACCAATCAAAGCTATCATGAATGATAAAAAAACTCTTTTAACTAAAACCTTTGTTAGTATAAACCTATTTTCATCTAAAATTTCAGTATTCTCAACATTAGAATGAGCAGTTAAATATTTATCATTATCAGATGGCTTTAAAACCTTTGATAATAGTGGTTTTGCCAGAAGCAATAAGAACATATAGAAAACTGCTCCAATAATCATATCTGATAGATTTGCAACTCCTATTGTCGTTGAATCAAGTCCAAATATGTTGCCTATAGCATTCAAATTAGGAGTACCACCAGTATACAAACCAACTGCCATACTTGATAACTCACCCCCAAACTCAAGTGTTCTTCCATAAACATAAAATGCGATAGCACTAACTATGATTGTCGAGATTACTAAAGAAAAAAAAGATTTTAAAACAGTTTTACTTAATTTTTTCGCCTCACTTAAGTTTGAACTAAATAAAAGTAAAGGAATTGCTATACTTATTGCAAGATGTGAACTTATCTCACCGATATCAGAATTAATTGTAAAACTTAATCCGATTTCCTTTAAAAGGAAAATGAATAGGGATACTATAATACCTAGTAAATAAGCTGTTCCAACAGTCCCAATCCATCGCGTTATAACAAATTTATGATTCTTAATGATAATCCAGGGAACAAAGAAAATAGCAATTGCTTGAATTATAGCATATATCATTAGTTTATCTCCTTACCATAAAGGCGATAAACTTTAATTATTTCACCACCAAATTTTTTAAAAGCATTTATTGGTTTATCATTATTTTCCATCATTGTCCCTGCTTCAAAATCAGTTATCCCAAATTTAACAAACTCATCAAAAATACTCTTAAACATATGCCCTATTAACCCAGTGTTTTGATAACTAGGAACTATATATTGCATTGTTCCCCTGGCTTTTGTGATTTTTCTCTTTAACAGATACATTCTTAGGGGTCTAATTTTTCCTTTAGTTTTTTTAAGAACCTGATTAAAATCAGGTAGTACTAAACAAAAACCTACTGGTATACCAGTTTTAGTTTCCCTTGCAATTTTTATGAACTTAGGATTAATAAAAGGTTTAAGTGTTTTAGCAGCTTCTGCAACTAAATCTATGGAAGGGGCATCTTGATATACAATCTCATTTGTTGCTACTTTTAGAATTTCATGAACATCATTTAAATCATTATCTAAATCATTAAAATTTAAAGAATCTATTCTAACATCATGACTCCTATTAAAGTACTTAGACAAAGTATTAAGTCTTTTTTTAGATTTATCATTAACTTTAGCATTTAAACTAACTGTATCAATCGCCTTATTAAAACCATAGTTTTCTAATAAGCCACCATAATATTCTTTATTATATGAAGTGAAAATAGTTGGATCTATATTAAATCCTTTAATTAAAACACCTCTTCTTGTATCTGGATCATATGGAGAGAAAGTTCCTTCTATGTAATCGATTTTTTTTGTTTTCATGTCTTTTTCTATGTAATCAAAAAGTTCTGCAACAATCTTTTGATCGTTATAGCAATCAAAAAACGAGTAATAACAAATATTTTTTCTTTGCTTCTTACTATATTCAATAGTATATAAAACTCGTCCTCTAATTTTATTTTGCTCAACTGCTAAAATTGCCTTATATGTTTTTTCTTCTAAAACTAACTTTTTTAGTTCTTTCTTTACTGCATAAAAAATAGGGTAGACATAATGCTCGTCATCCTTATAAATATCTTTAATAAAATAAATAAAGTCGTTTAAGTTTTTTTTAGTATTTACATTTATTATCATTATAATCCTCCTATACATACTCTTATATTATACTCTTCGTCAAATTAAATCTCAAGGATAAAAAAAGGGCAATTAAGCCCTTTTATACTGTTATATCTTTCTTAGTATAGATTCTCCAAGCCCCAAAAAGGGATAATAGAATTATACCTACTGAAAGAAGTAGATAGAATGAATCAATATGATTATGTACTATTATATCAATTGCATTTATGTACTCATATGGTGTTAAATGTTTTAAAAACTTAAATTCAGTTGTTAGCTTACTTATTAAATCAACTGCGTACATTCCAATAGTAAGTCCTAATGAGATACTCATAACCATTCTTGATTTTGTTATTATTGTACTAATGAAAAAACCTATAGAAGCAAAAATTAACTGTAAAACAAATGGTCCAAATGATAATAAAACAATTGTGTATATCTGAACATTGTTATATATTGTAAACATTAATAATAAAAGTAGAAACATTACCGTGTTTAGTATTAATAGATTAATAATTACAACAACATATTTACCAAGTAATACTTTCGTTCTAGAAATTGGACGTGATAGTAAAAACTCTACAGTTTTATCATCTTCTTCTTTTGATAAAATTGATGATCCTAAAATCGCAGCATAACTACCGCCAATTAACAAAACGAATAGATATCCTTCAGTACCATACCAACCATAAGGATCACTCATATCAAGTCCGCCCTCACCAAGCCCAAATGCTTCTAAAAAAGCCTCAGGATAGACGCTTAATAAATCTTCAAGACTTGCGAACGCTTCTTTAAAAGCCGGGTATAAAGATAGCATAAGTAATGCTAACCCTCCAACAATTGCTGTCCATAAAATCAGTGATTTAGAATTACGTTTAAACTCAGTAAATATAAAATTTTTCATTATTCTTCCTCACTTTCATAATAATGCATAAATATTTCTTCAAGAGATGGTTCAGTAATATTGATATCAATTATATTCAATTTAGATATAATCTCTAAAAGTTTTTTTACTTCACCAGTAAATGTAAAATGATGCTCGTCATTTATCAATCTATAATCTTTAAAATTTTCATTTATTTCAATCTTATCTTTAGTTTTGATTCTTACACTTTTAGCACTTGTTTTTAAAATATCATCTATTTTTTCAATCTTAATTAATTCGCCATCTTTTATTACTCCTACTCGATCACAGATTCTTTGAACTTCACTTAGAATATGAGAACTAAAAAATATTGTCGCTCCTTTTTTTCTTTCCTCATCTAATAAATCAAAAAATATATTTTGCATTAAAGGATCAAGACCAGTAGTTGGTTCATCTAATATATAAATTTTAGGTTCATGAACTAATGCTTGAACAATACCAACTTTCTTTTTATTACCAAATGATAAATCACCAATTTTTCTAGTCAAATCAAGATCTAATTTTTTAGCTAAATAAAATAACCTTTCATCGACGTTATCTTTGAAGAAGCTTGCTGAATACCTTAAAAAATCTAGTACTTTCATATCATTGTAATAATGTACTTCACTAGCCAAATAGCCAATATTCCTTCTTATTTCCACTGTATCTTTTACACTATCCAAATCCATCACCTTAATTTCTCCACTTGTTGGAAATATAAGATTTAAAATTGAACGGACCGTTGTTGATTTTCCAGCTCCATTTGGACCAATGAAACCAAAAACTTCACCTTCTTTAATATCAAAGTTTAAATCAATGACACCTCTTGCATTCTTTTTATAATACTTAGTTAATTCAGAAATTTTTATCATGATATCTCTCCTTCACTAAAGCTAACTCTATTTTACCATTTTTATTATAAATAACCAAAAAAAAAGCGGTTTTCACCGCTTAATATCCATATGCCATTTCTGACTTTTTAATTACATAATCTTTACTTCTTAGTTTAAAGAACCAAAATACTAAGTAAATACCATGTAAAACAAAATTAATAAGTCCCCAAGTATATAATACATCTTGATTAAACCAAAGTGTTGAATCCATAATTGGAGTAAATATATCATAACATGATCTAATTAGAATATGGATTGCAAGAGTATAAATACGTCCCATTAACCACAAGTCCGTTCTTTTTTTAGCAAACATCCAAATTTCAGGTGCAATTAAAATACATATACTTGATGCAAAAAACATTGTGTTTTCAGCGTATACGAAGGCTGCGTTCCATGTTACATATAACAAACACCATGCAAGTGGTAAATCAGCAATTAACTCCCCAAATGTATTTTTTCCATCATTTTTGCCAATACGCCAATGTTTAGTTGGTAGTGGTATAGTAATACATAAAATAATACCTGCAATCGCGTTAAAGTAATTACCCATTTCAAAATCTTTAAGTGTAGCTTCAATGATATTAATATTTAAAACTAAATATAATATCCATAAAGGCCATTTTTTTCTTAATGATAATAAAAAAGTATTCTTCGTTTCTTTAGAATTATAAATTCTTACAAAACTTACAAAACAAATTGGAACTAAAACACTAATTGTTTTTGCCCATCTAAACCATGATTCTAAATTTAAGAACCAAAGCGGGATTGTAGCAAACGCTAGAATAAAAAACCATTTAGTAAAATTTAATTTTTCCCTAGTAAACTCTAAAAACATAAATAAAAATAAAACGTATAATGACATTGAAACTATGTAAGATAATACTGGTAATTCCATAACTATTCCTCCTAAAAAAATTCTCTATAATCATTATAGTTTCAATACTAAACAGATTCAATTAAAAATAAATAGTTATTATAGCAACTTTATCATATTTCGTACACATAACCTTTACTTATTGACAACTTTGTCATAAAATTAAGATGGTGATAAAAATGAATAATGATTATATAGATGTTTTTAAGGCTTACAAGCTTCCATTTGAAACTGCATTCTTTATGGATATTGATCAACACGATGAAATTCATGATGAAATTGAACTAGTTTGGGTTATAAAAGGTAGTGTAAAGGTTTATACTAACAATCAAGAGTATCATTTAACAAATCAAACATTATTTATGGTTAATGTAAATGAACTTCATAGTATTGTAAGTGATGCTAAATCAGTAATAATAATTTATCGTTTCAAAAATGAATACTTATACGAAAATAATTTATTTTTCAATAAAATGCGTTTTAAATCTAGAGTGTATACTTTTAAAGAACTAGCGTATAAGTATAAGGAAGTTCCTTTGTTAATATCTCAATTAATTAGAATACTAATTAGTCCCGATTATAATGAAATATTAAAATATAAAGTTATTGGTCTATACCATATGTTTGTATATGAGCTATATACAATGCTTTTAAAGGAAAAATATTTGGATGTGAAAAGTAAAAATTATGATAAATATATTGAAAGATTGAATATTACATTAGAATATATAAACACTAATTACAACCATAAAATATCTCAAGAAACACTTGCTACAACTTTAAAACTAAGTAAGTATAGATTATCGCATTTTATAAAGGATTATATCGGTATATCATTTCAAGATTATGTTACTTCTGTGAGATTAGATAAAGCAATGGAGTTACTTAGAACTACAATTTTAGATGTATCTACAATTGCAAAATCAGTTGGCTTTAGTGATGTAAAATATTTAAATAAAGCTTTAAAAGACAGAATAAATATGACTTCATTAAAGTACCGTAAGTATGTTTTAAGTTTAAGCACAGTTAACTCAATTATGAACAAAACGGACTTAGAATTGTTTAAAAACGAACTAAGTACTTGCTTAAACATTTTGTCTAAAACACTGTAAATTTTCATTAAAAAAACACATCTCTTTTATATAATGTAATAAAGGATGTGATTAAATGGTTGCTATTGAAAATTTATTAACTAATCAAGATTTAATCTTAAAAGGTTTCAACAGAATCCTTGGTAGAGAAACTGTAAATGTAGCGTATAACGATAATAATGAAATGATATGTTTTTTTTATAACTTTGATAACAATTCAAAGAAAATACTTGAACTATATCTTAAAAAGAACAATATTAAATATAAACAAATTAAGAATGAAGTCTATAAAAGAAGATCCGATATTTATGAGGTTTTAGTGCTTAACAAAATAGTATTACTTGATAAAAAATTTTGTTTATATAAAGATGTAATTAAATTAGCACAGTTTGAAAATATCAAAGGTTATAAAAATAAAGTGCCAAAATTTGGACTAAATCAATATTTTAGAATAAAAAAACTTAAATCATAAGATTTAAGTTTTTTATTTTATAAAATAATTCGTTAATACTCCAGCTAAAACAAAAATTAACCAAGTTGGATGCCAAATTCCAAAAACAAAACCAACAAACAGAAAAACAAATGTACATATTCCCCAAACAAGTTCACTTTTTCTTTCATTTTTAGATGAAACTATTTTTTTATCTCTTTTGTCAGCTTTAAATCCATAAACGATAAATGTAGTAATTCCAAATACAATAAATAAAAGTAAAGTTAGTGTTGCAAAAACTTCCGAGTATCTTTCTAACAGTAAATATGGTACTGGTGATAACATAAAAAATGCTATTCCTAATGAAATATAAACGGCATCGTTGATGCTTTTATCTACCTTCTTATTTGAATATGACATATATTCATCATTCATCTCGCCATTTAATATCTCATCAACTGTAATGCCATAATAATTTGCAAGCGATAAAAGCAATCCTGAATCAGGTAAATTTTCTCCTCTTTCCCATTTTGATACGGCTTGGTAGGAAACTCCTAATTCCATTGCTAAATCATTTTGTGTTAAATTATGTTCTTTTCTTAGTCTAACTAATAAATTTGCTATTTTAATTGTGTCCATCTCTTTCACCTCACATTAATTATACGATTTTCATTTAAAAATCATATAAAGTGTTGGTTTTATCTTCTCAACCTTAGGTTGAATATAGTCTTTTTTGCTCTTATTTGAGTGTTAAAAATACTTTTTTATCAATTTCTTCAATTTTATTTAAATAATCATTATATGTTTCTGCTACAATTTTTTTATTAAACAACATCATTTCTAAGTTATTTCTTAGATGGTGTAAGTTATCAAAACTAGGATTAATCCAATCGTTCTTTAATTCCTTTGTAACTAAAATAAGACTCTCAAGGATTTTAGTCTTATCAAACTTCTTAATTTCTAAGTTTTCTATATAATCAAGATTGATTTCTGCACCATTACTCAAATCTTTTAATACTTTCTTCGTATACCCTACTAAGCAACTATTACCACCGCAAGTACCACAAGTATTCTCACCTAGACAAATGTCCTCTAAACGGTTATACATAATACTATATACGCCTTTTAATCTTTCAGCAGTTAAAACATAAGCTGATTTTTTTCCTAATCTTCGAAGGTTTAATGTTGGTCTTAAAATCAAATACCCAACTACCAATAAAACTAAAACAAACAGAGCTACATAAATAGGATTTAAGAATTTTTGATCTAGCGAGCTTCCTAGTTTTACAAGTCCAAAAATAAAGAAAACAATACTAGCTCCAATTTTCATATAAAACTCAGGGATTTTAGATCCAAGTTTTATCCCAACAAATATCCCAAGTAATCCAGTTACAACCATCCCTGTGACTGTACCTGCAAGAATAAATAGTGGGTAATTAGCATCTGTTGCAAGAGTTATTGCTGCTAACTGTGTCTTGTCACCAAGTTCTCCAATAAAAAAGGCTAACGAAACCGTTATTACTGGCCCGTATTTACTTACCTTAACTTCCTCTTCTTCATCCTCAAATTTTAAACTCCAAAGAGCAAAAATTAAGAACATAACCCCAGCTATTATACTTAGTGTGTTTAGAGGTATAAAATTACTTAAACTACTCCCAAGGATTACAGCTAAAGCGTGATTTAGAAAAGATCCAATAAATATTCCTAAGACCACATGTCTAATTTTGTATTTAGTTGCAAATGCCATTGCTAATATTTGTGTTTTATCGCCCATTTCTGCTAAAAAAATCAAGAAAAAAGCTTGTATCATTTCGTTTATCATATACATCATCCTTTTCAAACAAATATATTGTATCATAGTTATTTATCTAGAAAAATAAAAAAACTACGAAAACATAGTTTTTTTTAGATATTGACTTTTGTAACATGAACTACATCTCTTAATAGCTCATTAAATACTTTTAAAGATTGTTCCCTACAAGAAGGACAGCTAGTTGCAAGACTTGTGATAATTTGAATTTCTCCAAAATCAACAATTCCATTCTCTATTAATCGCTTCACATCTCCTACTGCCACATTATGACATTCACAAAGTATTGTATTATCCATAAGCACTCCTTATCTGTCTATTATTATTATACAATTATTTTCATAAGTTTCTATATTTTTTTAAAATTTTGTTTTATTTAATACAATTATTGGTGATTTAATTATTTTTTTTAACTCTTTTAAGGAATCATAAACTACAATAACACATGATGATGGACCAGATGATTTATATAAATCTATTTCGTCTGACTTAAATGTGAATCCTAGATTACTTTCTATTTTAGAGTTAATTCCTTTTGAACCTGTACTTATAACTTTAGAGACGTTTTCGGAGGCTAATAAAGCAATTATTTCTTTTAAAGTAACAATTTCACTAGCTCTTTCTATAATTTCATTACCAAGCAACGGTCTACCGATGACTGCTACATTACTAAAACTTTTTCTTTTAGTATTAAGTTTCTCGCCAATACATGTAAAAGACAAAGCAGATTCTCTCATTACAAAATTACTTTCAGAAGAAGATATAAAAGGCAGCTTATATCCAAGTTCTTTTTCAATTCTTGATATTCCTTTAATTATATCTTTGTGACTAAAATCACCACAAAAGTTCGCAAAAGTAATAACTATAACTTTTGTATATTGGACTAGATTTTCAATCAAAGCGGTTCTTAATGTAAAATATGCAAGCGTTTCATAATTTGTGTTTATTGTATCATTTTCTTTTTGTCCAATACTACCAGCATTATCAATTGTAATTATGAGATTATTTAATTCTAAGTTGTCCTTCATTTTAATCTTTCCTTTAAACCATAAGTGATTTTGTAAACCTCTTCAGCTTTAGCAATTAAATATTTATAAACATTTCCGCAAGCATCTCGAAACTCTCTTTCAAACTTTTCAACTGGGACAACCCCATTGCCATTAATATTAAAGGTAATTATTTTATCATCTAAGTTTAAGTTTTTAATATAATGTAGTGGATCAATGTTTGCTTTCATTAAAATTTTAACTATTGAATCTATATTATTAATAACTTTAAACTTCTGGATTTCATTTAATGAGTTTTTACTAATATCAAAGTACTCACTAACTAAAGTATCTTTTTTTACTATATCCAGTTTTCCATTATAGATTCCACCAAAATAAATAATCATAATAAAATTACCACTCCTAGTAAAATTACCTCAACTATCTCAACATAACACCCTATGACATCTCCTGTTATTCCATTAAATTGTTTAATAGCAAATCTTTGATAGATTTTCATATAAATAAAAGCTGAAATAAATAGATATAATAAATTAAAATCATTAAAAATAAAGTAATAAACTGCTACTAGAATAACTACATACCCGTAAAATAAATACTGGTATTTCCTATTTAGAGATTTATACATAATTGCTAAAGAATCCTCTTTAGCATACTTAGTATTTGTTAATAAGAAAACTTGCATTATTCTTGAAACAACAGGGATTAGTAATATGATATATCCGAGTTTTTCTTCAATAATAAGTTCATTAATTATTGCAAACTTTACCATTAATAAAACAAATAAGTAAACAACAGCAAAAGCACCGACATTTGAGTCTTTCATAATCAACAATTTTTTATCAATATCTCGCCTTGAAAAATGTGCATCCATTGTATCCATAAAAGCATCAAGGTGGAGTCCGCCAGTAATTAATATGAAATAAGTAATATACACTACTGATAGAAACACTGAAGATAATTCAAGATATAATAACAAGTTATAAATTATATATAATAATCCACCTATTATTAATCCAATGAAAGGCATAAATAGTGGAAGATATTTCGTATCATCTTCTTCCCATTCAATATACTTCACAGGAATAGTAGTAAAAAAACCTAAAGTTATAATAAATCTTTTAATTATTTTTTTCATTATATCACCCCTTTAACTTTCTATAAAGACCATACTCAGCTTCATAAACGTTATCTGATATCTCGACTATTTTTTGATGAAGAGTACCAAGTGTTTTTAAGAACATATCAGTTTCATCAAAATACTCGATACCATCCTCAAATATGTTATTGGATACAATTACAAACTCTTTTGACATGTTTTTGACCATTAATATCCCATTCAATATTGAAAAAATAGCATCTAACGGCTTTTTTTTCAATACAAATAATTCATTAGCCAATAAATTAGTTAAACAGTCTAAGAGGACATATTTCTCGTTAAAGCCTCTTATTAAATCAAGGTTATATGGTTGTTCAATCAAAGTCCAGTTTTTATTTCTTCTTGATTGATGATTATTTATTCGTACATCGTTTTCGTTATCATTATTTATCATTGTTGCAATATAAACTTTTGTTAAATGTTTTGGTAATATTTTTTCTGCAAAAATACTTTTAGAACTCCTTACACCACCAAAGACAAATGTTACCATTTAACCTTTTTTAAACTCTCATAAATTATTGTAGCTAAAATAACATTGATAGTTGATCCAACTAATAAGAATGGTATTAAAGGTAAAAATAATGAAAAATCGTAAACTGAACCTAAAATAAGTATAGCTAAAAAGACATTTATCATGACTCCACTAACTATTGCAAAGTATCTGTTTTTTTTATATAAAACTCCATACAAGTAACAAGCTACAAACATTGTCAATGCAATTATGAAATGCGAAAGTAAACCAAATGGAAACCCAGCAGTTGCTGCTGTTGCAATATGTCCAACAGCTCCGATTAATCCTCCTATAAAGGGTAGTAAAAATACAGCTGCAAAAAATCCGGGTATTGCATCAAAAGCAACAGTTCCTGCAGGTGACGGCATTTTAATGAAACTAAAAACTACGCTTAAAGCTACTAATATTCCAATTGTTGTGATTAATTTAATTTTGTTATCTCTCATTTTATCTCTCCTAAAATATTTTTTTAAAATAATCAATATTAGAGAACCACATTATGTGTGGATAACCAGCAATAATATTGTTATTTTTGTAACCTGTTTTATAACCTTTATTTAATACATTATAATAGTCATAATCTTCGCTGATATTTAAAGTCTTTGAATAGTGGAACTCGTGTCCTTTAATACAATGATTATCCTTAGTTACAATATCTAAATAACCAAAATGAGCCATGTCTAGCTTGTTTGTAAATATTGTATCAATATTGTATAGTCCAACTAAATCATAATAGGTGTCTTTCACTTCAATTCCATTACTAAGAAATATGAATCCACCACATTCAGCAATTATTTTTTTAGTAGTATCTTTTAGTTGATTAAATATTTTTTTATTTAAGACAAGTTCCTCTAAATGGTTTTCAGGATATCCTCCTGAAAAAAAATACAAATCAGCTTCTGGTAAACTATCATGTATAGGACTAAAATACTTAATTATAGCTCCGCTTTTTTTCAACATTTCGATATGTAAGTCATAAAAAAAACTAAATGCCTTATCTTTAGAAACTGCGATAATTTTGTTTTTATGGCAATTAATAATTGTCTTAAAATAGTCTTTTGTTTCATATGAATTATTGTCTACAGTATTTGATAATAATAAATCTAATTCTATTGTTTCTTTTGCAACCTTAGATAAATTGCTTATAAACTCATCATACTCAACTATCTCCTCAGGTAACTTTAAACCTAAATGTCTTTCTTTAATTGTTACATCTAACTTTGGTAAATATCCAAAAACTTTAGTCCCAATCTTTTCAATATTATCTTTGTGATAATCATATTGTTTCTTTGTTATATTATTAATAATTACGCCAACTATATTTACTCTCTTATCATAATTTATATAGCCTAGAATCTCTGCGGCTAGAGAACTGTCTTTTTTTTCACCATTTACTACTAAGATTACTGGTAAATTGAGAGTTCTTGATAAGTGTGCTGTAGAAAAATTATCTAACTCATGATTTAGCCCTCCATATAGTCCCATTACCCCTTCAATAATGTTAACTTCGCTTTTATACTGATTAAAGATAAACTTTGTTTTATCTTCTTGATAGGCAAACAAGTCTAAATTATAAGAGGGTTTACCTGTGATTTTTTTATGGTGTAAAGGATCTATAAAATCTGGCCCTACTTTAAATGCTTGAGCATGTTTTATTATACTTAATAAAGATTTTGTAACAGTTGTTTTGCCAACTGAAGATGACGTTCCTGCGACTATAAAACTATTCATTTATTTCTTTGTAAGCAACAAGCTTATTACTTTCATACTCAAGAACATATCCAAGTCCATTATTAATGCTATAATCAAAAAAACTTTTGCTTGGATCTACCATTTCTGACATAATTGCTCTTATTGTTCCTCCGTGAGACATAATAACTTTATCTTGGTTATTTAAAAGCAGTATATTTTTATACTCATTTATTACTCTTTCTTTAAAGTCATTAAAGCTTTCACCATTAGGTGGATAATTTAATAAAGGATCGTTTATCCATGATAAATATGATGGATCATTCTTTAAATTCTGGTATGATTTTCCTTCCCAATCACCAAAGTGAGTTTCTCGTAAATCATTACAAACTATATAATCATCTTCATATATCATTTCTAAAGTTTTGATAGCTCTGAGCATTGGTGATGTAAATAGTTGACAGTTATCTGGATACACTTTTTTACTAATGTATTTAGTTATTTCAGAAATACCTTTTGATGACAAATCAACATCAATACTACCTGTATAAGTCTTTTTTTCATTTGATAAGGTTTTTCCATGTCTAAATAAATAAATTTTCATCTTTAAACTCCTTTAATCCTTTAATTAGTTGTTTGTTTTCCTTGTGTTTTTTTACAGAAACCCTAATGTATTTTCCATTAAGATTTAGGTAATTCCTTGTGTGTCTAACTACTAATCCTTTGATAAGTAAATATTTCATTAATGATAAATCATCTTTTGTAGGTATTAAATAAAAGTTACAAAAACTATTTTTATACTTTATATTATTAATGTTTAGCATATGTTCAATATATTTTTTTTCCTTTTTATAATGACTCTCAGTTTTTTTGAGGAACTTCTTGTCTTTTAAGTATTTACATGCCAAATGTTCTGCAAGAGAGTTCACACTCCAAGTTGGTTTTTGTTGGTTTAGAGAATTAATTATTTCCTCATCCCCATATGCATATCCTATTCGTATTCCAGCAAGATTATAAATTTTAGTTAAACTTTTTAGAATAATCATGTTTTTATATGACTTTGGTCTGTCTTTAAACGTAAAATCAATATAAGATTCATCAATCACAAATAGTACGTCTTTTATATGTGATAAGTCCTTATAATTTTCTATATAACTACCTGTAGGATTGTTTGGGTTTGAGAAAATTAGAATATCAATGTTCTTAACTTCTTTTATACTATTGAAAATTTTGTGTTTAACATTAAGATTTTTTAATGCTATTTGGTATTCTGAGTAATCAGGATCAATTATTCCAAAAGTTTTATCATGATAATGATTTATAAGTAAATATAGTATTTCATTAACACCATTACCAACAATTATTTGATTCATATTTATATTGTGTTTGGTCTTCAATAAATTTTTGATTTTTATATTTTCATCATCTGGATATTTAGATATATACTTATTTATATTAAGAATAAATCTTTTTTTTATTACATTGGTATTAGTACTAAAATCAATTATTCTTTTGGGTAAAGCTATGCCGTTACTTTTGTAAAGTTTAGTTGGGTTTGCTCCATGATTTCTATATTCCATATAAAACTCCAATCATAAACAACATAAATAAAGTTGATGAGAAAAAAAGAACTTTATATGTTGTTTTTATATCATTGTTTGTTATTTCCTTGTCATTACTCCCAATATACTTTTTGCTTACTATATTACCAAAGTAATAACTAGGACCAGCTAATTTTATATCTAATATCCCAGCAATCGCAGCCTCTGGATATCCTGCATTTGGTGATGATTGGTTATTTCTATTTTTAAAGAAGATAGATAGCGTTTTTTTGAAATCTTTAGAATAAATAAAACCCGGTACTAACATAAATAATGAGCCAATTCTTGCTGGAATATAATTTAGAATATCATCTGCTTTGGCTGAGAAAAAACCAAACTTGTTGTATCTTTTGTTTTTATATCCGACCATTGAATCAAGAGTGTTTACTATTTTATATCCAATCATAAGTTCTATATCATGGTTAAATAAAACACCAAGGAATAAGTAAAATAGTGGAGCAATCACACCATCAATTGTGTTTTCTGATATAGTTTCTATTAAAGCTTTTTTTATTTGTTGTTCATTGAGTTTTGAAGTTTCTCTACTTACAACATATGAAAGCAATATTCTTGCATCCTCAAGTCGATTTTCAGTTAAGGCTTGATTAACTTTATTAGTTTCTTTATATAGTGATTTGGTTGCAATTAAGGCATAAATAAGATAATAACTGATAAAACCAATAACTATATCACTAACTATAAATCTTAATAGATAAATTGGGGTTATAAAGATAACTAATGATATTACAAGTAGTAATAACCCATTCAAATAGTTGTTTTTATACACTACCTTCTCTATCCTTTTGATTGTGTTTCCAACTATGATTATCGGATGAAACTTGAAGGGATCCCCAATTACTAAATCAGTAATATATGCTAGTATATAAATCATTTGGTTATTAGTTTCATTAAATAATCGGTATCAATATTTTCTTCAAATATTTTAGCAAGTTTATCGAAATTTAATTCTTTATGATTAGTAGTATTAACTTCTCTTTTTTGTTCTCTGTTTGTTTTTAATCGGATAATATTTAACCAGTAATTTCTAAAATTATCATTGTGAAAGATGTTATGTAGATAAGTTCCAATAACTTGATTATTGTTAAAAGTTGCTCCATCAATTTTATTATCTTCTAAAATGGAAAAATAGGGTTGATTATTGTATGTTGTATTACCAAGATGAATTTCATACCCCGATATTTTTTGATTAAAAATATTAGTTGCATTAATATTTCTAACTTGCTTATTTTGGTTAAAAACTGTGTCAATTTTAAAGATGTTCAGTCCATCTACTTTTGAAGCTTTTAATGTATCTACATTTAGAGGATCACTTAATGTACTTCCAAGAATTTGAAATCCACCGCATATTCCAAAAACAATCCCGTCATTTGATATATATTCTTTGATTTTATCTGCAAGTCCATTTTGTTTAAGTTCTAATAAATCATCAATCGTTGATTTTGTTCCAGGAATAATTATTGCATCGGGATTTTTAAAATCTTTAAAATTTTTAATTATCCTAATATTTACGTCATCTTCATATAAAAATGGTTCAATATCAGTATTGTTTGATACTCGTTCTAAATGAATAACAGCAATATCAATATTACCTTCTTTTTTTTCAAAAAGGATTTCACTTTGAGCATCTTCTGTTTCAATATGAATATCTTTAAGATAAGGTAAAACCCCTAAGACTTTGATGTTAGTATACTCTTCTAGCCATACTAAACCATCTTTTAGTAAGTTTATATCTCCTCTAAATTTATTAAAAATAATCCCCTTGATTCTTTTTCTGTGCTCAAATACAAGTTCAAGTGTACCAACTACACTAGCAAAGCTTCCTCCTCTGTCAATATCAACAACTAGGATAACATCAACATCAGCTGCTTCAGCGATTCTCATATTAACTATTTCTCTTTCGTTGAGATTAACCTCAGCAGGAGAACCAGCACCTTCAATAACTATTAAATCATGTTTTTCCTCATGGATTTTCAAAGCTTTTTTTACTTCTTCTAATCCTGTAGTTAGTGTAAACTCTTTTGTATATTTAAACCCATCTATTGTTTTAAATACTTTTCCGTTTAGAATTACTTCTGAGGCTGTATCTTTTTTTGGTTTTAATAAAATCGGATTCATATAATATTCTGGTAAAACTTTTGCTGCTTGTGCTTGTGTTCCTTGCGCTCTACCAATTTCAAGTCCATCATGTGTAACAAAGCTATTATTAGACATATTTTGAGATTTAAATGGAGCAACATTAAAACCTTTATTAACTAAGAACCTACAGATAGCTGTAGTAATGTAACTTTTACCAACATCACTATGAGTACCTTGAATCATTATTCCTTTCATATTGTTTCCCACTTTCTATATGTGTTTAACATATGATTTTTTATGTTAAGATTGTAAACTCTTTTTATTTCTTCTGAACTTAACACATCATTAGTTGGACCATCTTTAATAACTTTTCCTTTATCTAATAAAACGGTTCTTTTTGAATATTTTAGAGCTAAGGATAAATCATGAAAAACTGATATTACTATTTTTTTATTGTCTATAGCCCATTTATTGATGAAGTCTAGAAGTTCGATTTGAAAGATTAAATCTAGATGGTTAGTTGGTTCATCTAGTAATAGTATATCTGAATCCTGAGTAATAATTTGGGCTAAAAAAACTCTTTGCTGTTCTCCACCAGAAAGTTCTTTAAGATATTTATCTTTCAGATTTGCTATTCCAAGTAATTCTAAATTTTTATTAGTTATTTCGTAATCATTTGTTTGATAAGAAGCCGTGAATGAACTTAAATGTGTATATCTTCCAAGTAAAACAGTATCATAGACTTTATATTCTTGATTAAGACTACTTATCTGGCTAAAATAACTTATTTTTTTAGATAATGTTTTTCTGTTTATTTTAGTTATTTTTACATCATCTATAAAAACATGTCCACTATGATTAACAATATTTGCTAGTGATTTTAACAATGTTGTTTTCCCACTACCATTAGGTCCGATTATAGATATGAATCGATCATTAGAAAATTCAAGATTTATATTTTTCAAGACTTCATTATTATTATATTTTACAGATAGTCCATTTGTTTTTATCATATATTACCTCTTCTTATAAAAAAATACAAAAGCAAAGAATGGTGCACCAATCAAAGCTGTTACTGAACCTACTGGAAGTTCACTAGGACTTACTATTGTTCTGGCAATTAAATCTGAAATCACTAAAAATATACCACCAAAAAGAAATGACATTGGTAAGAGTATCTGATGTTTTGCCCCATAAATTCTTCTTACAACATGAGGTGCTACAAGTCCTATAAATCCAATTATTCCAGTCATTGCGATAGCTGATCCTGACAATAAAGATGAAACAATTATTATCATTATCCTAACTTTTTTTGAGTTTACACCTAAACTTTTTGCTTTTTCGTCACCAAAACTAAGTGCATCTAACTCTTTATTTAATAAGATTAAAATCAAAGTACCAATAATGCAAAACGGTAAGAGAATCAAAAATGTATCATAACCTTTTAGAGATAAACTTCCCATTTGCCAAAATATTATAGATTTTAAATCATCACCCGAAACTGCAATGAGCAGTGTTAATATTCCGTTTACAAATAAACTTGAAACCACCCCAATTAAAATAATTGTTTGATTATTAAAGTTGGGATCTATTTTTTTAGTAATAAAAATAATTATAATCACAACCAATAAGCTTGATAGAAAACCAGTTATTGGTATTAAAAATGCCCCAAATAGTGGAATAGAAATATTCAAAACAATAATCATTGCAACACCTAAACTAGCTCCACTTGAAACCCCAAGTGTGTAAGGTGATGCTAAAGGATTGTTTAAAATTGATTGAATAGCAGCTCCACTAATGGAAATCATTCCCCCAATCATCATTCCTATTAAAACTCTAGGAAACCTTATTCTAAGAATAATAGCTATTTCTCCTAAGTTTATGTTTTCGTGAAGTTTAACCCCAAATAAATGATTTAGAAATATTGATATTATTTTTTCAAAAGATATATAGACACTACCAATTGAAGTACCAATCAATACTGTTAGAAAAACTAACAGTATTGATATAGTAATTTTCGATTTAGTTAAAGTCATAATAATCAGGATATAAAGCCATTGCTACTTCCTTTATACCTTCAATTATCATATTTGATCCTCTTGATGTTTTATTTCCATTAACAACATACACTTTCCCATTTATGACTGCACTTATAGTTTCAAACCCAGCACGATTTTTTATGTTTTCTACAATCTCTTCGTTATAGTTTTGATTTGTGATTATCACATCAGGATTTTTAGTTATAATGTCCTCTGAACTTACGCTAATCCAAGATGTTTCTCCTGAATATATATTATTTCCGCCAACTAAGGCAACAACTTCATTTAAAAATGTTTCACTACCAAAAGTGTACAGTTTCCCACTATAATCCCCGATTTCAAAGTAAACATTTAATTTGTTTGTTATTGTTTCTGCGATTGTTTTTATCTCATCAAACTGTCTTTGTAAATCAGCAATAACAGTATTAGCTTCTGTTTTTCTATTTGTCACTTCTCCGATAAAAGAGATGTCATCTAGAATTCCCTGTAAACTAGTTGCACTTGGAATATAAACAACAGCAATTCCAGCTTCCTTTAATAATTTAAATGGATCTTCATCCCCAACTTTATTATGACCAGAGGCTATAATAATATCTGGATTTAGAGCGATTAGAGCTTCTGCATCTGGATCTCTAAAGTTTATTATTGTTACATTACTTTCTAAAGTATCTGTAGGCGAGTATTTGTCGACTGCAACGATTTTATCACTCAATCCAAGTTCGACCAGGACTTCAGTGTTTGATGGTGCGGTAGAGACAATCCTGTTGATTTTTGAAGGAATTGATACTTCATTACCTTCTCGATCTGTAATATTTAGGTTTTCTAAATCTTTTTGGCATCCACTCATAACTAGAATACCCAGCACTAGCAAAGTTATTGTTAGTATTTTTTTCATGTTTTTTGTTCTCCTTTAGTTTTTTGCGTAATAAAAAAGTCATGCCTGGATAGGTATGACTTTATACTTTTTTAGTTAAAAGAAGCACAAAAAAAGAACTTCTATTTATTAGCCAAGTATTCATCTCATTACCCAGGAGAAAACTTTGAATAATGGTAGGTCTACCGGCTTAACTTCATTCTACTTTGCACCTTCCCACCTTATAAGGCAGTGGTAATTGCATTTCGTCCATTCTACGGTTGCTGGGACAGCTTGAGATTCTAACTCAATTCCCTGTTATGTCAAATGACACCATTATTTTCTTATTCGCTTGTCTCTATATTAGTTTATAAATCTTGAAGTGTCAACAACTTATTGAATAAAAAAAAGAGAGAAATAAATTAATTATTCTCTCTTAATTTTTTTTTACAATGCCTTATTTAATATGTCTAAAACATCGCTATAATCTAAATTAATATATCTTCCAATTGTTCCGTTTTTTGTAGCTCTTTTCGCTAGTTCATCTAGTGGCGGGTCAATTATTTCAACATCTGATAATTTTAGTGGCATTTTAATAGCTTCATAGAATTTATAAACTCTGTTTATACCTTCTTTTGCAACACTCATTTTATCTTCTGACTCCTCCACACCCCAAACATTAACTGCAAACTCATAAAATTTATTCAAAGTTTTTTTACTTAAAATTTTATCCATCCAATGTGGTGCTAAAATTGCTAAACCATCTGCGTGAGCTATATCGTAATATGCACTTAATAAATGCTCAGTAGTATGATTAAATCCATCCCATGTTTTCCCAAAACCTGAAAGTCCATTTAGTGCAAGTGTACTTGAAAACATTAAATTTGATCTTGCTTCAAAGTTTTCAGGATCTTTTAATGCGATAGGTCCAAAGTGAATTACTGTCTTCATTATTGATTCACAAACACGATCATTCAAATATGCTTGGTCACTACTAAAGTAAAATTCATAAACATGTGTTAACGCATCAACTATACCACATGCAGTTTGATGTTTGGAAACTGAAAATGTGTTAACAGGATCTAGTATAGAGAACTTAGGATTAGTGAATGGACTTCCCCATCCGTTCTTTTCTTTTGTTGCAAAATTAGTTACAACACTTCCAGCGTTCATTTCAGAACCTGTTGCACTTAGAGTTAAAATACTAGCAATAGGTAAAGCCCCTTTTGATTCTTCTTTATATGAATAAAAATCCCAAGGATCTCCATCATATAGGGCTGCTGAAGCAATACCTTTTGAAGCATCAATTACACTTCCCCCACCAACAGCTAAAACCAAATCAATTTTGTGTTTTTTACAGAGTTCTCCACCCTCTCGTATAGATTCTATACGAGGATTTGGATCGATCCCAGGAAGCTCGAAAACATTAATATTTTCTTCCTTAAGTCTACTTATCACTCTATCATAAAGACCATTTCTTTTTATTGCTGTTTTTCCATAAACAAGTAAAACATTGTCTCCATATTGCTTACTAAGTTTACCTATTTTATCTGTCTCATCTTTTCCAAAAAAGATTCTTGTTGGATTATAGAAATTAAAATTTTTCATTAAATCACCTCATTATTAATTATAACAAAACTAATAATATTAAACAATCTTATGCTGCAGGAACAACTGCTCCTCCATAGTTATCAGCAATCCATTGTTGAACCTCAACAGACTGTAAAACAGAAACTAATGCTTTGACAAACTCATTGTTTTCATCAGCTTTTCTACATACAATAATGTTAACATACTCACTTGCACTACCTTCTATAACAAGTGCGTCTTCAAGTGGATTTAAACCATTATCAAGCGCATAGTTTCCATTAATTAGTACTGCATCCCCGGATTTATTAACATAGTTTGTATAAAGCATGGGTGTGTCTACTTCAATAAATGTTACTGTTTTATTGGAATTGAACAATTCACTAATACTCCCTAAAGAAGACTTGATAATGTCCTCATTAGTAGTTGTTTCCTTTATTTCTAATATTCCAGCATCATCTAAAAGTTTTAGTAACCTGGGTCTATCTGTTGGAGAATTTGAAATTATAATTTCAAGATCATTAGGCAAACTATCAATTGAGCTATAATCTTTAGAGTAAAGTCCAATAGGTTCAACATGAACACCTCCAGCATTAATTAAATCATAGCCATATTCATCTATTTGATTGTTCAAATATGGAGTGTGTTGGAAAAAATTGGCGATTATATCTTCACTATCTAGGCTAGCATTAGGTAAAACATAATCAGTAAACTCAATTATATCAAACTCAAATCCTTGTTCTTTTAAAATTGGTTGAACATGTTCAAGGATTTCCTTATGAGGAATTGGTGAAGCTCCAACTTTATAACCATTTGATTCTTTACAGCCCGTAAGTGTTAAACTCACAATAACTAATATTAAAATATTTACGATTTTTTTCATTTTTTTCTCCTATTTTTTAGATAATTTTTTTGATGTAATATCACCTATTAACTGCACAAAAATAATTAGTATTACTATTAAAAATGTGGCAATAATTGTGATTTCTATTTTATTTCTTGCATAACCATAAAGGTATGCTAAATTTCCTAGTCCCCCAGCTCCTATTGCTCCAGCTATAGAAGTATATGAGATAATAGTAATCGTTGTTACTGTTAAACCTCTTATTAATGAAGGAAGACTTTCAGGGATTAATATTTTTAATACAATATTAAATGTATTCGCACCAAAACTTAGCCCTGTTTCAACAAGTTCTTTACCTTTCTCATGTAATGATAGTTCAACTATTCTTCCATAAAATGGTGTTGCACCAATAATCAACGCAGGTAATGCAGCGCTAGGTCCTAAAATTGTTCCTAAGATTAATCTTGTAAAAGGAATTAATAAAACAATTAAAATAAGAAATGGAATTGATCTTCCTAGACTTGTAAAAAAGCTTAGAGATAAATAGGCATACTTATTTTTTAACATTCCATTTTCACTTGTTAAATACAGGAATATTCCGAGTAACAGTCCAAAAAAGCAAACAAATATTGTAGCTATAAATGACATATATACTGTTTCGTATAGTGCTTTTAAAAACAAGTCTAACTCTAAATCACTAAACATTTTCAACCACTACTCCTGACTTCATCAAAGAATGTCTTATATCTTCTATATTCTTTGGTATTTGAACAACCATAACGCCTTTTTCATTTGGTGTTATACTTGCATATAAGATATTTATACTTGTCTTAAATTTCATTGAAACTTCTGTTATAATTGATGAATTTAGTATGCTTTTATCAAAAAATAATATATATTTATTTTTGATATGTTTATTATTATTAACAATCAACTCGTAGTTAAGTCCAATACTAGACAATAAACTTTTTGTTGTTGTTTTTACTGGATGATAAAAAACATCTTCTACATACCCATTTTCAATTATTTTACCGTTTTCCATTACAGTTACATAATCACATATTTCTTTTATCACATACATATCATGAGTTACTATCACGACTGTAATATTAAATTTTGATTTAATATCCTTTAATAAATCTAAAACACTTTTAATTGTCGTTGGATCTAATGCACTTGTTGGTTCATCACAAAGAAGTATTTCAGGGTCATTTATTAAACTTCGTGCAATACCTACTCTTTGTTTTTGCCCACCAGATAAATAGTTTGGATATTTGTTTATATATTCACTTAAACCAACTAGATTGATTAGATTTTTTGCCTTTTGCAAATCCTTTGGTTTCACTTTACCATTTATTGAGATGGGCATTAAAACATTTTCTAAAACTGTTTTTCTTTCTAGCAAATTAAAAGACTGATAAATCATCCCAATCCTTTTTTTAAGCATTCGAGAAGACTCCATATTCAATTTTATGATGTTTTTATACTCAAAAACATCTACAGTACCATCTTGATAATCTTCAAGACCATTTATTAGTCTTATTAACGTACTTTTCCCAGCACCACTCTCTCCAATAATACCGTGAATAGTATTCTTCTTAATGTTTAAAGAGACTTCTTGTAGTGCTTTAAACTCCTTATTGTTAGTTTTGTATATTTTACTTACATTATTAATGCTAATCATATTAACCTCCAAAAAAAAACGACTTTCTCAATGAAAGTCGTATTTATATATTATATAAAAATCTCTCATTGTTAGGCACAAATATGCCCCTAGATAAAAGCACCTAATTTAATAGGTTGCTGTCACTTCACCGGTTATCTAACCTCTGTGACTCTGAATGAAATATCCCTTTGAAACAATATTAAATGTTTTTATGATAAAGGTCAACGCTTTTTATTTGTAAGTGTTTTCACAATGTTATGCATATAAATTAACTAACTCAAAAATATATCCTATAATATACCTGAGGTGATTTTATGAATGTTAAAATGATTCATATGAGTTTATTAGGATGTTCTAGTTCTCTTGGTCTAAATTGGATATATGATAAAAAGTTAATGTCAGACTTTAGTAAAAAAAATGATATCTTGTTTTTACCTATCCAACATCAATTATACGAAAAGGCAAAAAGTGGATATAATGTCTACAAAAATCATAAGGTAGGCGATTTAGATTTTATGGGTGAAGTAGCATATATTTTTCATGAATACTTATTAGGAAAAAATAAAAACTTAAATTTTAAAGATTACCTATACAAAAAAATCGGGCCTGAAAGCGATTATGATGGATATATTGAGCAATATGGTAAAGAGTTAATAAAAACAATAGATAACGGAAAACTGTTTACTGACCACATTGATAAGCAGCTTATTTCAAGCGCATTATTTATTATCGGTTATGCTCATGATTTAGATATTAATACAATAATGAACTATACGAAAATTCTTACAGCGTTTGATGAGACAATTAATTTTGCTTATGCTCTTAATTATGTTTTTAGAAACCTTAACACAACTAACAAAACTTCAGTTTTAAATGAAAGTATAAGGTTTTTAGGTAGAGATTATAAAGAAAAAATGAAAGCATCTTTATCTGATATGGATATTGTTACTTTTATTGATAAGTTTAGTGGTATAGCCTGTGGTCTTGAGCAAAGTTTCCCCCTTGTATATTATATTGTAAATAACACTGATTCATTTAAAGAAGCTTTAGAAATCAACGCTAGTCTTGGCGGTGCCAGTAGTGCTAGAGGTCTTATAATAGGAGCATTTTATTCAATTATTGATGATATACCAACTGAGTTTTCAAAAATTATAAATAAAAAAATATAGGAAATCCTATATTTTTTTTATAACTTTCATTGTTTCTTGAAATTCAATAAGAATATAGTTTGAAAACAAACTGGTATATAGACCGTAGCAATCTTTATCTATAGTTATGCAGATTTGATCCGAATCTAAACTCCTTGCCATTTTTTCAAGTTCAACAATGAGTCCATATATACTTTTCTCATTCATTTGCTTGTCTACTATAAAAAATGAAAGAACATCAAATTGTATGGTTTTATCAAGATGATTTAATTGATACAAATAGTAACCTGTTATTTTTTTATCAGTGTATATCACCTGACCACTTGTGTAATTTAAACTCATATTATGATTAAATATTTCATTTATTTTTAAGATTTCGTGATCGTTTATATCAACATATTTGGTTCTGATTAAATCAATTATTTTTTCATCTTTATAACCTAAAAGACTCTTTATAATTATTATCCCAAAACTAACATATGTTATAACAATCATAGCATATAAACTTGAGCTGTCAGTGTATTCTTTATACATTAAAATATTACTCTCAGAAAAAATGAAATAAACGATAACCAACGTTACAATCCTGACATTTGTAAAAAAGAGATCGTTTCTATTCTGTTTGTTCACAAATGTAATAATTACATCAACTGCAATTGAAAAAAATAAAGTAGTCATTAAAATCATTTCTGAGTTATCAAATAAAGTAGTATCAAACACTGCTTGGAGTATAATAACTATACTTAGTAAAAAATTTGATAATCTTAATATATTGGACTTTGCTTTATGTATTATTTTAAATACATAAGGCAAAGTTATAGTTACAACCATGAGTAATCCTACTATATACTTCAAAACCGGATAATCATTTGTTGGTTGACATAACCAATCATTTTGTCTTACTCCACAACCCGTTAGAACAATATTTAAGTAATCTATTATAATGAAAACAACAAGAAGAACCCATAACTCATTGAACTTAAACTTATGTGAGATTAAAGCAACATGTAAAATCATAATTACTAATACTATTAAGTATAGAGTAACTATGTTTGAAATATTATATTGATCTTGGAAAATGTAAAAATAAACTACAACATTCCCAATAAGTCCAAAAATAAGTTCATTTATTTCCTCTTTAGTTGGGAAGTCTATCCTTTTAATTAACTTCATAATTCCGATAAATATAACTAATGCTAGCAAAAAGATAAGATTTATAAGAATTGTCATATTTTCTATTTTATACAATAAATCATTGTTAAAAGTTAACAAAATTAAGTATATAAAAGCCGGAACTAAAAATAACCCATAACCTATACTTGAGTATACTCTTTTCATTTTATCACCTCTATAAGTTCATTATACAACAGTAAAATAGAAATATATAGTTTATATTACAAATTAAAACACTTCCAAAATTTAGCGAAAATAAAAAATTTGAGAAATCAATCCCAAATCTATAATGATTCTCATGTATTATCTTAAACCTTTCTTAGTTCTTTAAAGTGTAATTATAACAAGCACTTAATCTTATTATAATTTTGGTGCGGTCGATGGGATTTGAACCCACACATCCTAAAATACTACCCCCTCAAGGTAGCGCGTCTGCCATTCCGCCACGACCGCTCTTTGTTATTATATCACAAATTACTAAAGTGTAATTAAAAAAAATGGTTAAAAACCATTTTATTTAAACCTTGTGTTTAACTCATGTAGTATTTTTGATGCATCACCAACTATTGATATATCCGCAACATCAAATATTGGGGCATTTTCATCTGTATTAATCGCAATAATCATTTCACTGTTCTCCATACCAGCAGTGTGTTGAACAGCTCCTGATATACCACAAGCTAAGTAAATTATTGGTTTTACTGTTTTTCCTGTTTGACCGACTTGAATTGTTTTGGGACAAAGTCCTTCATCGATTAAAGCTCTTGAAGCTCCGACTTCACCTTTTAAATTTATAGCTGTTTCTTCCAATAAATCTATGTTTGAGGACATCCCTCTACCACCAGATACTATTATTTTCGCTTTTGTTATATCTGATTTTTTCTGAATCTTGTCTATTTTTCTTACTAAAGTAATAGCATTATTAGTTATAATATCATATTTATATTCAAGGATTTCTCCCCTTTTATTTTCACATCTTATTGCTTTTTCAAAGACATTACCTCTAACAGTAGCCATTTGTGGTTTATGATTCGGACATACAATAGTTGCAAACAAGTTTCCACCAAATGCAGGTCTTGTAATCCAAAGTTCTTTAGAAAATTCATCATTAGGATCAAACTCAATACTTGTTGCATCAGCAGTTAACCCTGTATTTACTTTAGCACTAACACGTGGCGCTAGATCTCTTCCAAGTATTGTTCCACCGTATAAAAATATTTCAGGATTATATTTTTTAATTATTCCTTTTATAATCTCTGCATAATTCATTGTATTATACAATGATAAATCAGCATGATCACAAACTATTACTTTATCTGCACCATAGTAAATTACTTCTGCTGCTAAATTGCTAATCTTGTTACCTATTAATACACCAACAACTTGAAATCCAAAATCTTTTCTTGAATCAATTAACTCTTTTGCCTTATTAATTAATTCAAGCGATACATCCATAATTTTATTATCTTGGACCTCAACATATACAAAAATATCTTTTGTCATCAAGTTCTATAAATGAGGATTTAAAGCTTCAACAATTACATCTGCTGCTTTAGCTGCATTCAATATTTGTTTTTCGCTTTTTTTTGTGATTGCTTTAATAAAAGTTTTTTTAACTCTTGTTGGTGAACCTTTTAATCCAATTTCTTCTTTATTTAGTTTAAGGTCGTTATTGTTAAATTTTTTAACTTCTTTATCATAGCTTTCCCATACGTCTTTTACATTCATATATCTTGCAGTGTTCAGTTCAGATAATGTAGTAATTAAAGCTGGCATTCTAACATTTAGTTCAAATGAATGTGTTTCAGTTGATTTGATTACTGTGATAAAACCTTCTTCAATATCTGTGATTTCCTCAACATAAGATACTTGAGGTAAACTAAGTAATTCTGCAATTTGTGGACCTACTTGTGCAGTATCTCCATCGATTGCCTGTCTACCTGCAATTATTAAATCATACTCAAGATTTTTAATTGCTTCTGCTAAAATTTTAGATGTAGCTAATGTATCTGAACCTGCAAATGCTTTGTCAGTAACTAAAACTGTTTCATCAACACCAAGACCGTATGCTTCTCTTAACATACTTTCTGCGTTATTAGGTCCCATTGTTACAACAGTCACTTTAGCCCCGTTTTTTTCTTTGATTCTTAAAGCTGCTTCAATTCCAGCTAAATCATCAGGATTAATGATTGTTTCAATTCCGTCTCTTATAAGAGTTCCTGTTTCTTTGTTTACTTTCATTTCTGTAGTGTTTGGTACTTGTTTTGCTAATACGATAATATTCATTTTCTCCACCTACTTTAATAGTATAGAACTAATTACCATTTTTTGGACTTCACTAGTTCCTTCATATATTTCTGTTATTTTTGCATCTCTCATCATTCTCTCAATTGGGTATTCTCTTGTGTACCCATAACCACCGAACAATTGGACACATTTAGTTGTAATTTCCATTGATGCTTCTGCGGCATAAAGTTTTGCCATCGCAGATTCTTTTGAATAATTTTTACCTTCTTGTTTTAACATAGCAGCTCTTAAAACCATTAAATATGCTGCATCTGCTTTTGTTGCTAAATCTGCTAAAACAAATTGTGTGTTTTGGAATTTAGAAATACTTCTACCAAATTGTTTACGTTCTTTCACATACTTAACTGTTTCATCAATTGCCCCATAAGCAATACCTACTGCTTGAGCCGCAATTCCAATTCTTCCACCATCTAAAGTGTTCAGCGCTACACCAAACCCTTTATTAAGTTTTCCTAGCATGTTCTCTTTTGGTACTTTGACTTTCTCAAAATGAAGTTCGCAAGTAGCACTACCTCTAATACCCATCTTTAATTCTTTTTTACCAACACTAAATCCTTCCATTTCTTTTTCAATAATGAAAGCACTAATTCCTCTAGTTCCTAGTGAAGGTTCTGTTAATGCAAATATTATATATACATCAGCGTATGATGCATTTGTAATGAAAATTTTACTACCGGTAATTTCATAATAATCACCTTTGTCAATAGCTGTTGTTTTCTGACTTGCGGCATCTGTTCCAGCATCTGGTTCTGTAAGCGCAAAAGCTCCTAAATATTCACCACTTGCTAGCTTTTTTAAGTACTTATCTTTTTGGTAATCTGTCCCATATTTATTTATTGGATCACAACATAAGCTTGTGTGTGCAGAAAGAATTACACCTGTAGTTGCACAATGTTTACTAAGTTCGATTACTGCAAGTATATAACTTATATAGTCAGCACCTGAACCGTTAAACTCTTTACTAAATGGAATGCCTAGCATTCCAAGCTGCCTCATTTTATTTACTGTTTCAACTGGAAAAATTTCTTTTTCATCAATTTCTTTTGCCAGAGGTTTGACTTCTTTTATTGAAAATTCTTTAAACATTTTTTTCATTAATAAATGTTTTTCACTTAATAAATATTCCATATCTTACCTCCTAATATTTATCTTCACCTACATATTAATACAAAATAATAGTATTTAATACATTTCATAACTATAGTTAATAAAGAAAATAAAAAAAAGCTAAATTAATTAGCTTTTTTGCTTTTTAAGGTACATATAAAGCGATGCAGAGAATATTATTAGATAGCCAAGCAAACTATATTTATCTGGCGTTTCACTTAATACAGGAATACTTAGTAGCGACACAAATAATACATTAGAATAATTGAAAATTGAAATCTGATTTGAAGGAGCAAATTTATAAGCTAGTGTGGTTCCAAACTGTCCAACTGTAGCAGCTAATCCTGTAAGTAATAAAAACATGACCTGTTTTGAACTCATTGGTTCATAGTTTAAAATCACAAATGGAAGCAAAACAATGCAAGAGAAAGTTGAAAAATATAAAACAATAGTATAAATATTTTCTTTCTCTCTAAGTCCTCTTAACACAGTGTAAGCTGCACCTGCAAACATTGCTGCAAGTATACTAGTAAGATATGGGACAAAGTCAAAATCAAACTCTGGTTTTATAATAAACAAAGTTCCAACTAATGCAATAAAAATAGCAATTATCTGATAAGGTTTTATTTTTTCTTTTAAAAAAATAGCACTAAATACAATTAGGAAAAACGTACTTAGTTTATTTAACATATTAGCATCACTAACTATTAAATGATCAATGCTGTAAAAAAATAATAACATTCCAAATGTACCAAAAACGCTTCTTATAATTAATAATTTTTGATTTGCCAAAGAGCCGTAATACTTTTCTTTTTTATATGTGATAATTGTAAAAGCAATTATCATTGAAACACCATTTCTAAAAAGAACTTTTTGTGCAGTTGGTAAATCGCCTGCTTGTTTAACAAATATGCTCATCAAGGCAAAACCAAAAGCTGCTACAATTAAAGAAATAATACCTTTTGTTTTATTAGTCATGTTTGCACCTCACATTGTTAATATAGCACAATTTAGCGGTTTTTTAAAGTATGTTACATATTTTTTAATGTATGTTGCATTTACACTTAAGGGGTGTTTATTATATAATAATGTAGTAATTCAATGTGAAGTAAGTCATATTGTTTACTCGTTATCGAATATTTACCTCTTTGAAAAAAGGCACCAGCGCAGGTGCCTTTTTCTATTTATTTTTTATGTAATTTCAAATTTAAAGTGTTGATAACTTCAAGTGCATCATTTGTTGTTTTCTCTTTTGCTTTTAGAGCGTATTGTTTTATTGTGTTAGCGTCTTTCTTTTGATGAGTTAGACTTCCAGGACCACTTATACATCCACCATTACATGCCATACCTTCAATAAAGTTTCCTTTAAGCTTTCCGTATTTGGCCAAATTAATATTTTTTAGACACTCTTTTGCTCCGTTGCTTAGAACTGGTTGAAAATCAACATCAAGGTTATTATCAATGATATAGTTTGTTATAGAAGATGCTACTCCACCCTGGACCGCGAACATTCTTCCTTGATAAGATGCATTATTTAAGGGATCTTCAGGCATATCACATACAACTATATCTTTTGCTCCTAATAAAGATCTAAGTTCTTCAAATGTAATAACATAATCAATTGCATCTTTAAACTCAGGTTTTTTAGCTTCATGTTTTTTTGCAATACATGGTCCAATGAATACTGTAACAGCATCTTTATGTAAATCTTTAACAAGTCTACCTAATGCAACCATTGGTGAAACTGTTGTAGAGATATGATTAACTTGATCTTTTGCATTTGCTTCAATCAAATTAACAAATGAGGGGCAACATGAAGTAGTCATATAATTATTGTTTTCTTCCATTCTCTGGATAAATTCTTCAGTTTCAGTTTTAATAACAATATCTGCTCCAAGTGCTACTTCGATAACATCTTTAAATCCTATCTTTTTTAGGCTATGTGTCACCTGCCCAATTTTAGTATTGTTGAATTGAGAAGCGATTGATGGTGCTATTAATGCATACATTGGTACTTTATTCGCTAAATCCTGTGCAACGTCTTTCACATAAGATATATCTGTAATTGCTCCAAAGGGACAATTGTAAGCACACTGCCCACAACTTATACATTTTTCGTAGTTGATTTTGGCGATTTTCGAATCATCAATTTCAATTGCATCAACAGGACATGATCTTCTGCAGGGTCTTAACGTATCACTTATCGCATTAAACTGACATGTTTCTTTACATTTACCACATTCAATACATTTTTCATAATTAATATATGCTCTACCTGCAACCATATAAACAGCGTCTACAGGGCATGAATTTTCACATGATCTAGCAATACATCCACGACAAGCATCTGTGACAGTATATCTTTGTATTGGACATTGTTCACAGGCTGAATCAATTACTTTGATAATTGATTCGTCTTTCTCTTCGTGTAATGCAATTTGTAGTCTTTCTTTTATTATTGTTCTTTCTTTATGAATACAACATCTAAAACTAGGTTTTGGACCTGGAATAATTTCTTTTGCGAGTTTGCTTTTACTTACTCTTTTTTCTTTATTAAACCCAGCTTTTGCTGCAGCTTTTAAAACTTTATACTTTAATTCTTGAGTGTTTGATTCAAATTTATATTCCATTTGTTTCATCTCCTAGTAGTTCATTACTCTTATTTCTTTACCCAATTTTTTTACTGCATCAATTAATGCATTTGTTGATTTCCATTTAATACTTAACTCATCTGGGAAAAAGGGGTTTTGATGGGCTGGATTGATTGCATTACCTAATAACACATTCAAATGAGTACATTCTTTTATTAAAACTTTAGCAAGTAATGAAGCTCCATTGTTTCTATATAATATGGTTTCATCGAAGTTTGGTTCCAGAAAATCTTCGATTATCTTTATTGTTTCATTAATCGTTAGTACTCCCTCTGTTACTAAATCTAAACCTTCAATTTTTGCATAGGGGGGAACTACAGGGTCCAGATTAGTAATGTCAGTTATTATTTCTTTATTTAGTATTCTTGAACAGATGTTTGCAGCTGTCCCACCGCAAACTATTTTTTTACCTCTTAATGACATTAAGTCTTTTACAATTACTTCATCTAAACTTTTACTTTTTGGTGGTCCTGAGAAAATATTTACAGGTTCCTCATCTCGGATTTTTATTACCACACATGTTGTATCATCACCGGGTTCATAATCAGAAAACACATTACAAATATCGATGACTTCTTTTGAAATTGACTTTGCATTTTTATTTTTTTTATTTGTTGTTTTTAGAACTTTTACAACTTCATCCCATTGCCATCCCAAATAGATATACTTTCCAATCCCTGTATGAACTACTCCATCACTAAACGCACTTATTAAATCACCTTTTTGGTATGTAGTTGATGATTCAATGATAGTTTTTCCCTTAAAAGAAATTTGTTTTGTATTCATTTTATGTATTTCATTATTTCTTAGGTACACAATTTTAGGATTATCAAACTCAACAATGTAAACAGAATTGTCATTAAAAAGTTGGATAATTGTAAAAGTTGAGTAAGCTAACTCCCTTACCTTACATACTGGAAGAGTTTTTTCTAGTGTTTCTAATACTTCAAAAATATCAGAACCTAACCTAAGCATTGTAGATGCAATATTAGAAGTTAATGTCGATAATATATTTGCTTTAACACCGCTTCCAAGTCCATCAGATAGAACAATTATTGTCGAATAGTCATTTTTTGCAATTTCAACATGATCACCACATAGTTCTTCCTTGAATTTATTTAAAGAATCAAAGGCAATGTCTATAAACGAGTTATCATTCATTTTTTTCATCAAATAATTTCTTTAGTTTTGATAGTGTCACTTTGGTTTCTGCTGTAGTTTCACCTAATAGACTAGCAATTTCATGGGCAACAATCATTTGTTTATCAATTACTTTTTGTGCCATTTCAAGAGCATTAATACTAGTGTCTTTATTTCGGATTTTTGCCATTTCTTCTTTAGTTACATCTTTAAATATCGCAAGATACAAGTCATGATTTTGAATATATTTTAATGAAACAATCATTATTTTTGATATATCATTAAATGCTTCTTTTGTTATAATTGTGTGATTTGAATTATTTTCTAATTTCTTGAATACATTATTCCCTATTACTGATTTTGCATGTTGCCCAATCGCATTCTTTTTGCTTATCATAAACATATCTACACTCGCGGGATTAAATTCTACAATCTCAAAATCTTTTGTAGCAACAATAATACCATTAGGTGTATTTTCGATTATTACTGAACTCATTTCTTCATTAATCATTCTCATATATGGTAAACACATTTCTATTTCTGCCATATTATTTAAGACTGCTACTGCTTTTTCCTTACATGTGTTGTAGCCACAAGCACCACAGTTCAGTTCATCACTTTTTACATATTTGCCGCTTCTTTTTAATACTTCTCTAATTTCGTCATCACTATATACTTTAGTTTTGTTTTCAACAAAAATAGAGTAATCAAAATCTATACCTACATTACATTTTTTTTCCGATTTTTCTGATTCTTTACAATTATCAATATAATTAAGAACATTCTCAATTTTATTGTTTAAACTTAAATCACTTAGTGAGTTTCCATAACCATTAATGCATCCACTTTTGCAAGCATTCATTTCAATCCAAGTTTTTCCTTTTATATCATCTAAGCTTTCTAAAAACTCCTTACAATTTTGCATACCATCAATTTTAATTACTCTTCTATCTTTTGATGGTTCATTTATAGTTGCTTTTTCAACTCCACCTGATAAAGGATACCATTTTGTTAGTAGCTCGGATTCTTTATCAAACTTACTAGGTTCCAGTGTATTCAAATCAATATTTTCCTCTTTTAACCAATTCCTTATATCATCAAAAGTTATTACTGCATCAATACAAGAGTTTTTAGAAGTGCAAACTCTCGTTTCTTCTTTTTTAGATATACAAGGGCCAATAAAAACAGTATAAACACCTTCATTTTCATTTTTAATAAGCTTGTTGTGAACCATCATTGGTGAAAGAGTTTCACTTAAGTATTTTACATGTTCATGATAGTATTTTGTAATTAAAAAGTTTACTGTTGGACATGAGGATGTAATTATATGTTGTTGTTCACTATAATATTCTTCCTTATATTTTTCGCTAACTAAGCTTGCACCAATTGATGTTTCTTCAATTTCACTGAATCCTAGTTCTCTTAACCCACTTATAAAAGACAATGGGCTTTTAAGATTATCAAAACTCGGAAAAGAAGGTGCTAAACTAACAATGATCTTTTTATTCTGTTTTATTAGTTCTTTTACATAATCAATGTCAGTCTTTACACTTTTTGCATTTTGTGGACAGATACTAAAACATTCACCACAACCAACACAAAGTTCTGGAATTATTGTTGCTTGTTGATCCGTAATTTTGATGGCTTTTACTTTACATGTTCTAATACATTTATAACAGTTTTGACAGTTTGCTTCTGAAAAATTTAAATATTCCATTTGTGTTCTTTAGCAATTTCTTCAAGTAATGGTTTTACTTTTTCTGGTGTCATTGAAATCACTTTTTCATTATCAATTTTTGTCGAAACTGCTTCAACACAATGATTAAGACAAAAAGCACCTTTTAAGGTGATTTTGTCTTCAAGATTGTATTCTTTTAATAGTTTTTGAAATTCCTTAATTACATCATATGAACCTTTCAAGTGACAAGCACTTCCTATGCATACATTTATATCCATAATTTAACCTCTTCTTATTTATATGCCTTTTTTAGTATTTCTTCTAGTTCGCTAATTAAAGGGTATCTTGGGTTAGTAGTTGTACATTGATCTTCAAATGCTTTAATCGCAAGCTTAGATAAGTTTTTATTAAAGTCTTTTTCATCAATTCCAGAACCTTTAAGTGTTCTTGGAATATTAACTTCATCAAGTAAATTATTGATGCTCATGATTAATGATTCTATCGCTTCTTCTTTAGTACTTGATTTTAGTCCTAGATATTTAGCAATCTGATAAATTTTTTCATCTGCTATGAATTTCTCATATTTTGGGAACGCAACAAACTTAGTTGGTTTTTGCGAGTTATATTTGATTACATGTGGTAGTAGGATTGCATTAGCTCTACCATGAGGAATGTGGAACTCTCCACCTAGTTTGTGAGCAAGAGAGTGATTAATTCCTAGAAATGCATTTGTAAATGCCATTCCTGCTATTGCACTTGCATTGTGCATTTTTTCTCTTGCCACTTTATCATTTTGACCATATTTATAAGCTCTTGGTAAGTAATTAAATACTAACTCAATAGCTTTTAATGCTAGGGCATCAGTGTAATCACTCGCAAGGATTGATATGTAAGCTTCAATGGCATGGGTTAGCACATCAAGGCCAGTGTCCGCTGTGATTGATTTTGGCATAGTCATACAGAATTGCGGGTCAATTATTGCTACATCTGGAGTTAATTCATAATCCGCTAAAGGATATTTAATGTTTCCATTTTCCTTATCAGTGATTACACTAAATGCTGTTACTTCACTACCTGTTCCTGATGTTGTTGGAACAGCGACAAATTTTGCTTTTTTTCCTAATTTAGGGTATGGGAATGATCTTTTTCTAATATCTAGGAATTTAAGTTTTAGTCCATCAAATGATGTGTGTTCATTTTCATAGAATAACCACATACCTTTTGCTGCATCAATTGCACTTCCCCCACCAAGGGCTAGTATGCAATCTGGTTTAAACCTTCTCATTTCCTTAACACCATCATTAATAGTTTTAAGACTTGGATCTGGTTCAACATCACTAAATACTTCTACACTTACTGCTATATCTCTTTTTCTTAAATAGTATAGAGCTTTATCAACATAACCTAGTTGTTCCATAACTTCATCTGTTACAATAAATACTCGTGATATATCACGCATTTTTTCTAAGTATTGAATTGAGTTATGTTCGAAGTAAATTTTTGGTGGGACTTTAAACCATTGCATATTTGTTCTCCTAGCTGCGATTCTTTTTTTATTTATTAGATTAACACTACTAACATTAGAAGTTGTTGAATTTTTCCCATAACTTCCGCACCCTAATGTTAGTGAAGGTAAATTAGTATTATAGATATCACCAATTGCTCCTTGAGATGATGGAGAATTTACAATGATTCTTCCAACTTTCATTTCTTTTCCATATTCAGTACATAAATCTTCGTTAGTTGAATGGATAACAGCACTATGTCCTAATCCCCCAATTTCTAGCATTGTTTTAGCAGCTTTGAATCCAGCTTTTGCATCATCAACTATATAATAAGCTAGCACTGGTGATAGTTTTTCTTTTGAGATAGGCGCTTCATCACCAAATTTTGTTAATTTTGCAAGTAAGATTTTTGTATGGCTTGGCACTGTAACTCCTGAAGCTTTTGCGATATCATACGCACTGTTTCCAACTACATTTGCATTTAATTTTTTTAATGGTTTTGGAAACATATAATTAGTAACTTTTTCAATTTCTTCTTTGTTAAGAAAATGGCAACTGTTTAATTTCATGAACGACTCAAAATCCTTATGAATTTCTTTATCAACAATAACTGCTTGTTCACTCGCACAAATCATTCCATTATCAAATGTTTTTGATAACATCAAATCAGTACACGCTCTTTCAAGATTAGCTGTCTTTTCTATATAACATGGAACATTACCTGGTCCAACCCCAAGAGCTGGTTTACCAGCGCTATAAGCACTTTTAACCATAGAACTACCACCAGTTGCTAAAATTAGTGAGACTAGTTTATTATTCATCAATAGATTAGTTGCTTCAATCGAAGGCATTGTAATCCACTGGATACAATGTTTAGGTGCTCCTGCTTTTAATGCAGCATCATATAAAACTTTTGCTGATAGTGCTGAACAATTTTGTGCTGAAGGGTGAAAGGCAAAAATTATCGGGTTTCTTGTTTTTGCACTGATTAGCGCTTTAAACATGGTTGTTGATGTAGGATTTGTTACTGGCGTAACTCCAGCAATTATTCCAATAGGTTCGGCAACTTCTTGATAATCTTCTAATGAATTACTTTCAATTACTCCTACAGTTTTTTGTTTTTTAATTGAGTGCCAAATATACTCCGTTGAAAAAAGATTCTTTATTACTTTATCTTCAAGCACTCCTCTTTTTGTTTCTTTTATTGCCTCTTGAGCTAATAACATATGATTATCAACTCCAGCCAAAGTCATTTCATGGACGATTAAATCAACTTGTTCTTGAGTTAACTCCATATAATCTTCTAAAGCTTTTTCGGCATTATTTACTAACTTATCAATCATTTCATTAATATTATTGTTTTCCATAGTTTTTTTCCTCCTAAAACTTGTCACACATAGTTTAAAAGAATATACAAAAGCTTACAATTAACAATTGTATGATGATAGCGTTTGTATAAACACAAATTTAATTTAGAAAATAAAAAAACCGCTATATTTAGCATATTTTAGCGGTACAAGCCTAATTAAAAAACAGTTACTTTCAATATATTTTTTGCTAATTTATTATAATAGATTACTAACTGTTATATTTTTTTTAGTTTTTTTATAATAACTATTTAGTTAATAGTTACAAATTGATTTATAGTGTTAGAATTTGTGTGGGTGATAATAATGATTCCTTATAATGATACAGATTTACCAATAACTATTAAATACGATTTAGAAATGATGAAATTACTTAATACAGCAAAAGAACTTTATGGAAAACTAAATGCGATAATGTCATATCAAGAAATTGATCCATTTTTAATTCTTAAACCTTTTATCCTACAAGAAAGTTACATGTCTTCAGTTATTTCTGGTAATAAAATAGCTCAATCTTCACTATATTATATGAAATATTATGAAATCAACGATGATATCCTTGAAATATATAACTATAGTGATATCCTTCAAAATATCGAAAAATATTTATCAAAAAACGATAAAATCACTTACGCTTATATTAATAAAATTCATAAAGATTTACTAAGAAGTAAAAGGGGGTATATGAAAAATCCAGGAAACACAAGAAGTAAAGTAAGTTGGATTGGAAGGCGAGGTTCAAATATTGATAGTGCTGAATATGTACCTGTAGCTCCTAGAGATATCAATGAATCAGTCGCTAATTTCATTAAACACTTTAATAAAAGGTACTCAATCGATCATCTAATTGACGTTGCTATTTCGCATGCTCAGTTTGTAAATATACATCCATATGATGATGGTAATGGCCGACTTGGAAGAATACTTTTATCTATCCATGGTTTTTTAGATCATAATGATCACTTAAGTATTCTTTTGTCATCAATGATAAAGGCTGATGAATATAGTTATTATAATCGATTAAAGGATACTAGAAATGGTAAATGGGAAAGGTATATAAAATTTTATTTAGAGTTATTAATAAAACAATTAATTGATCATATTCAAAAAATTGATGATATAAGAAAAGTCTATTATCAGGATATAAGTATTTTTGAAAAGACAATTGGTAAAAAAAACTACAAAATACTTTTTGATTATTTATTTTCTAACATCACATGTACAATTAAAGAAGCGAGTAATGATTTAAAGATTGATTATCAAACAACTAGAAATTACTTAAATAGACTCTTCTCAAAAGGAATTTTGGCAAAACATAAGATTAACAACGGCGAATATGTCTATACACATATAAAAATGTATAATATCCATGTCCCCATTGAATGGATTTAAGGCTAATATTTAGCCTTTTTTTATTCCCTTATTTATATATTTTTCGTATAATAAGTATAGGTGGGTGAAAATACATGAATGAAAATAGTATGAATATTCAAAAAAAAGCGTTTATCAATGCATTAATTATTTTATTTGTATTACTCGTAGTAACAGGGATACTAACATATTTTATTCCAAGTGGAACTTATCAGTATGAACTTGTTGATGGTATCAAAAGAATTATACCTGATAGTTTTAGTTACACTAATGAAGGCAATATTGCTTTTTACAGAATCTTTACAGCACCATTTGAAGTTTTAGCTAGTGATTCTAGTTCAATAATTATTGCAATTATTTTATTTTTGTTAATAATTGGTGGTAGTATCAAAGTATTGACTAAGATAGGTGTAATTGAACATTTTATCTTTATGATTATTGAAAAATTTAAAGACAAGAAATATGTATTATTAAGTGTTATTACTTTAGCATTTATGAGTATTGGAGCATTTATTGGTATTTTTGAGGAAATCATACCTTTAGTTCCAATTATGATTATTTTAAGTAAGAAACTAGGTTGGGATACAAAGATAGGTCTTGGGATGAGTGTGCTTGCTACTGGATTTGGATTTAGCGCGGCTGTGACTAATCCTTTTACAATTGGTATTGCTCAAGAGTTATCAGGTGTAGCACTATTTAGTGGGTTTGGTTTTCGTTTTATTATATTTTTAATAACTTATGTAACATTAATTACGTTTTTAATATATCACGCAAAAAAAATAGATAGTTCATCTGTTGATTCAGAAATAAATTTCGAATATGTTAAACCTAATAAAAGAAGTTTATTATTTACTTTATTCTGTTTAGCTTTAATGATTACAAGTATTATCTTAAGTCCATTTATAAAGTTCTTACAAGACTATAATTTAATTCTTATAGCATTTTACTTTTTAATGGCAGGAGTTGGAGCAGGATTACTTAGTTCTTTAAACAATAAACAAGTGTTTAAAACTTATTTAAGTGGTAGTTTAGAAATGGCACCAGGAGTTTTACTTATTCTTCTAGCCACAGGTGTCAAACAAGTAATTACGATTAGTGGAGACATGGATACAATATTATATTTTGTCACAAATCTTGTTAGTGGACAATCGGCATTTGTTGTATTAATCGGTGCTTTCTTATTAACAATGTTCTTAAACTTCTTTATTGGTAGTGGTAGTGCAAAAGCTTTTATAATTATTCCAATCTTAAATCCTATCCTAGATTTAAATTTAATTTCAAGACAATTAGGTATTTTAGCATTTCAGTTTGGTGATGGTTTTAGCAATGTCTTTTATCCAACTAATGCAGTTCTACTACTAGCTCTTGGACTAGGTGGTTTTAGTTATTCTAAATGGATTAAATGGATATTACCGCTGCAATTATTTATTATTGTTTTATCAATTTTATTCTTATATATTGGATTAGAGGTGAGTTATTAATGTTTGTATATCCTAAAAATTATGACGATGCTAAAAAAGAGTTCATAGAGTTAACTGATGAACTTAAAAAGCAGGGTTATCATTTATTTAAATCACAATTTGAAATAAGTGATGGTTTATTTATAGATAAAGTTGTGATAAAGGCTAAGAAAGAAGCTAAAAACAGAATTGTTTTTAGTTCTGGATTGCATGGTATTGAAGGTTTTGTTGGACATTGTGCTATCAAACATTTTGTAACAACAATGATTAATACCTTAAGCGACGAAACAGAAATTGTGATTTATCATACTCTAAACCCTTATGGTATGAAACATTTAAGAAGATCAAATGAGAATAATATTGATTTAAATCGTAACTTTTCATCAAATAACTTTTCTAACGAAAACAAAGCATATAAAAAGGCAATTGACTTTTTTACACCAGTGACATATAAGGGTATAAAAACAGCCAATATTGCCTATTATAAAAATATTGGAAAGGCCATCTTAAAACACGGAAGCGAGACTTTTAAGGAAGCTACATTACTAGGACAAAACAGTTTTGCTGAAGGTATTTATTATAGTGGAAAAACTTTTGAAAAATCAACTATATATATGTTGAATGAGTTTAATAACCTCTTTAATGATGTTGGTAAATTAGTTTACATTGATTTACATACAGGTTATGGTCCAAGATATCAAATGAGTGTTGTTAACTCCTTAGGTGATAAATATCAAACAATAAACATGAAAAAGGAGTGTGATTACCCCTTAATCCTTGGTGAAGATTCAACTGACTTTTATGATATTGATGGAGATATGATTGAAAAACTATATTTAATTAAAAGAGAAAAATATCCAAATATAGATTTTTATGGTACATGTTTTGAATTTGGAACTCTAGGTGACTCAACTAAGAAAACTATAGAATCACTCAAAGCAATGATTTTTGAAAATGCTTCTTTCTTCAAGCCTCAAACAGAAAACTTTGTTATTTACTCAGATAAATTGATGAGAGAACAGTATATGCCAAGCGAAGAAGAATGGCGAAAAAAAGCGAATTTAGATTTTAATAAAGCTTTAAAAGAAATAGTTAAGTTTAAAAACATCTAAAAAAAAAGTGTTTAATAAACACTTTTTTTAATACCCAAAAAACTCATCATATATGATATTTTCCGATTTAATACCGTTTTTAATTAACAACTCATTTAAACCAGTTATAAACCCAGGGCTTCCAGCCATATAATAAACAGCTGAGTTATTATACTTTTTAATGTTCTTTTCAATACTAAAGACTGTATCTGCAATTCCAGAGACAAAGTCAATTTTAAGGTTATTTACTAATTTTAGTTCATCACCAAATGGATAATCCTTATTTGCCTCACTATAAATTAAACTCAAATCATTATTAAAGCTATGACTTTTCAAACTATTTAATATACTAATTATTGGTGTAATTCCAATACCCCCAGCAATAAAAACAGCGTGTTTAGTACCATCAAGTATAAAATCACCATAAGGGCCTTCTACTGTGATTTTTTCATTTATTTTAAGATTTTTGAGTTGCTTTTTAAAATCAGACGGATTATCAATAATTCTAGTGGCAATTCTAAAATCTTTGTCATCAACAGTAGACACAAAACTAAAAGCTCTAGAATTGCTGCCTATAACCTTCTTGCTTATATGTTTAAATATTCCATATTGTCCTTCTTTATAAACTAACCCTTTTGGTTTTTTGAAGCTAAATATATAGTACTCATTTAATGATTTTGCATTTACAAATTCAAGTTCAAAGCTTTTAAATCCACTACTCATATTATCACCTCTACTTCATTATAGCCTAATAATCTTTAAACACAAAAAAAAGACACTACTTAGAAGTGTCTTTACTTTCATTTCTTATTACTCCAAGAAGCATTGAAAATCGAGATTTATTCTCTTTATTAGTAGAATACTTTTCAATAATTTCTTCCATCATATCTTGGATTTCTTTTGCTTCTTCTATTGTAAGATAAAGATTTTTTCGGTAAAACATACCACCAAACTCAGTATCTTTCTCGATATCTTTAAATCCTTCAGTCGCGCTTAAAACTTCATCTTTAAATGATTCAATATGACTAACAAGTACATTTTGAACTTTTGATAATCGTTGTAATTGCGAGTTTAAAGATCCATCTTTTTTAAACTCAACTGAAAATCTATCGTTTACTAATTTATAGTATTTAGCATTAATTCCATTTATTACTTTTATATGGTCTAATTCAATAATCTTAATTTTTAGTAGTTTTTGAACGTGGTAATGAACTTTAGCAGGAACTTCACCCATGATGTCTGCAACTTTTTTCGCAGTTATTGGTTCATCACTATCTAAAAAGACTTCTATTATTTTCATTCTGTATGGATCTGAAAATATTTTTATTTCTTCATCTGTACTTATAACTCGTTCATTTCTCGCCATAATATACCTCGTTTCTTTCTACTAAGACTATTATACAAAAATATTGGAGTAAAGTAAATTAAGTTAGTACTACTTTGCGATTTTTAAACCAAAATCTTGATGAAATTGTTAATGCAAATACTCCCATTAATACAAACAGTATGGATACACTTATGCTATCACCAACAAGACTAACAAATACTCCACCAAGTGGTATTGCACATAATGAGATTATTGACATTATTGAACTTAACCTACCTATCATTTCTGGTTTTGTTTCTCTCATCGTAATTGCTCTTAAGGGAGCTGTAATTACAGGGATAAAGAATCCAAAGAAGAAATTAGCAACTAGCACAAACGCAAGTAAAATAAAACCTTCTAAGCCTGTATACTTTGCAATTCCTAGTGTAGTATAACAAATTGCTAACATTGCAAATCCAAAACCTAGTGCAGTTATTGGATTTAGTTTTTCACCAAATTTACCCATAATCAGACTACCACTTAAAACTCCTAATAACATAGCAACACTAATGTAACTTAAACCTTCTACCCCTAGTTTTAATACTTCTACTACAAAGACTGGTCTTAGAACATTATAAGGTACAAAAGAGAAATTAATAAAAGCTGATAATATTAAAACAGAAACAAGAAATTTTTTGTCTTTAAGATACATGACTCCTTCTTTTACTAGAGTGAAAAACTGAATTTTGGAATCTTCCTCAGTTTCTACTTTTTCTTTTTTATCAAGGAATTTTATTGAAAGGATAACTAATCCTGAAAGAAGGAAAGTTACTGCATCTATCATAATTGTTCCACTAATACCAATATTGGCAATTAAAAACCCAGCCATTGATAAACCAACAAGCGATCCTAGAGTTGAACCAGTTTGTAGATATGAAGACCCTTTAACAAAATCCTCTGGCATAATCAAGGATTGAAGCATACCACCTCTTGATGGATCTGAGAATGATTCAAATATTGAATTAACTATAACAAACATAAATATATGCCACACTTCTAAAGCTCCATAGAAGTAAAGTATAGCTAAAACCCCAACTGATAAAGCTCTTGCAACATCACCAAGCACGGTAATGATTTTTTTGTCCAGAATATCAGCTATAACCCCTGAAAAAGGTAGTATAATTAAGTTTGGAATTATACTAACTGCAAATATAGTTCCCATTAAAGCTCTTGATCCAGTCATTACATATACTAACCAACTAAAGGCTATAGTATCTATAGCATCCCCGAATCTTGTAATTACTGTTGCAAATAATAGTTTTTGATAATTTTTATTGATAATTTTCATTCTATTCACCTCGTTAAATTTATTTTATCGTTAAATAAATTTTATCATGATGTTTTATGATTGTCAATATAAACGTGAAAAAAAATTTAACGACTGTTTTTCTTCAAAAAAAAACACTTCATATGAAGTGTTTTTATAAGATTTTACTCAATATATGTTCAGGTACTTCGTCATATCTAATAAACTCTCTTGCAAATGTTCCAGTACCCTGAGTCATAGCATTTAAGTCCATAGCATAACTTATAATTTCAGCTTCTGGTACTTCTGCTAATACTCTTTGCTTTCCACCTTCAAGAGGTTCCATACCTAATACTTGTCCACGTCTTTTGTTAATATCACCCATTACATCCCCAACAAAATCATCTTTAACAATAATGTTAAGACTCATTACTGGCTCTAATAATGTAGGTTTAGCAGTTTTAATAGCTTCTTTAAATGCTAAAGCAGCTGCTATCTTAAATGATATTTCATTAGAGTCAACAGCGTGGTATTGTCCATCTATTAATGTTGCCTTAACACCAATAACTGGAAACTTAGCCAACGGTCCTTCAACAAAAGTATCAATTAATCCTTTTTCAACTGCAGGGAAATACCCTCTAGGTACAGACCCACCATGGATTTTTTCATCAAACTCAAATTCACATTCATTAGGATTAATTGGTTCAAAGATAATTTTAACAACACCAAATTGTCCTGAACCACCGGATTGTTTTTTATGTCTTCCTTCAGCTTCTACTTTTCTCTTAATCGTTTCTCGATAAACAATTTTTTGCTCATCAGTATCTACTTCTACTTTATAAGTATTGCTTAATTTCTCAATTATCAATTTAATATGGTTCATACCTTGTCCACCAATTAACAATTGTGATGTTTCACGGTTTCGTTTATAAGCAAAACTTGGATCTTCAATAGATAAACGATTTAATGCTGTTGAAATTTTATCCTCATCCTGTTTGTTTTTCGGATGAACAGCAACATAAATTGTTGGTGATGGTATAACTGGACCATTAATCTTAAATAAAGATTTAGGGTCACATAATGTATCGGCTGTATGAATATCATCTAACTTGATTAGAACTCCAATGTCACCAGCATGTAGAAGTTCAGTAGATAGTTGCTCTTTTCCTCTTAATAAGGATATCGCATTAACTTTAATAGTCTCCTTAGTTCTTGGGTTATATATTTTTTGTCCTGACTCAACTGAACCTGAGAATACTTTAATAAAGTTAATAGAGCCAATAAATGGATCAATCATTGTTTTAAAAACGTATGCCGAAAATGGTTCTTCAATCTTTGTTTCTCTTTTTAGTGGTTCGTTATTATCTGGATTAATTCCATTAACAGGTTTTAAATCATTTGGTGCTGGCATAAATTGTCCAATCATTTCTAGAATGTCAATTACTCCTACACTGTCTTTCACAGATCCAAAAACTATTGGTTTTAAATCCCCAGATAATACACCCTCTCTTAAGCCAAGACAAATCTCATTATAAGAAATTTCCTCGCCTCCTAAATGTTTATCAAGTAATTCCTCAGAACTCATAGCAACACTTTCTACTATGTTTTCTCTTAACTCATTAACCTTATCAGCTATAAAATCTGGTACAGGTTGTTCAGAGATTTTACCATTATCTAATACATGAGTTTTCATATCTACTAAATTAACATAACCTCTAAAATCGTTATTTTCAACTATTGGCCATAAGAATGGAACAGCTTGATAGCCAATTATTTCTCTTAAATTTGTAACTAATTCTTCTAACTTTATGTTTTCTCTATCCATTTTATTAAAGAAAATAATAGTCGGTATATTTCTTTCTTTTAAATCAGAAAGAACAAGTTCAGTACCAATATCAATTCCTTTTGTACCATCAATCATAACAATGGCACCTTTTACTACTGATAATACCTGATGAACTTCACTAACAAATTCTCTTTTACCAGGTGTATCAAGAAAATTAAACTTATACCCATTATACTCAATAGGTATTAAAGAAGTTGACATCGAAGATTGATGATCTTTTTCCTCGTTTAAGTAATCTGATGTTGTAGTTTTTTCTTCGATGCTTCCTTTTGTTTCTTTCGCACCTGTCACATGTAGTAACGATTCCATAAAAGATGTTTTGCCCGAACCATGATGCCCGATTAATGCGATGGTGCGTAAATGCTCAATATCATATTGTTTCATTTTAATACATCCCTCCGTAAAATTGTTTTTTTGTGACTTATATAAATATTATACCATAAAAGCGTTTTCACATAATTATCTTTTTTTATAAACTTTATGAGTTAAAATAAAAACGAGACAAATATAAATTGTCTCGTCATACTAATGGTGAAAATAAATTGAATACGCCATCAATTATTTTATCAAGCATTCCTCTTTTTCCCCATTCTTTCTTATCAATCTCTAATGATTCATTTATATCATTTTCAAAGTCTTTTACAAGATCATCAACGGCATTATTATGCATAAGCATAGTTAACTCAGAATTGATACGAGCACTACGGTTATCTAGGTTGTAGGTACCACAAGATGCAATATTGTCATCAACTATAAATACTTTGGCGTGGCAAAAGCCTTTTGTATATTTATAGATTCTAACTCCAGCATCCAATAGTTCTTTAACAAATGATTCTGTTACTTGGTAAACACTTTTTTTATCAGGAATTCCTGGGATAATTATTTTTACATCAACTCCGGAATTAGAAGCAATTATTAAGGATGTAATGATTTCATTATCAAGCGCAAGATATGGTGTCATTATTTTTATACTTTTTTTAGAGTTATTAATCATTTTTACATAAACATTCCTTATTGGTGGGTTGTTAAACTCTGGCCCTGAAGGAATTACTTGTACCAAACCTTTATCAATTACAGGTCTAGCCTGATAATACTTTTTATCATCAACAAACTTAGAAGTTGCATAATAATAATCTCTAAAGAAAAGTGCAGTTAAAGAATTTATAACTTCGCCATTTATTCTAAGATGTGTATCTCTCCAAACTCCATATTTTGAATTAATGTTTTGATACTCATCACCAAGATTCATACCTCCAGTATAGGCTATATTTGAATCTATGATTGTCATCTTACGATGATTTCTATAGTTTATTTTCGAATTGAAGAAACCAAAATAAACTTTATCTACAACAATAACTTTAACACCTGATTTCTTTAAACCCTTAATAACCTTATTATCTAAAAACACGCTCCCAATAGGATCATACATTAAAATAACTTCAAGACCTTCTTTAGCTTTTTCAGATAATATTTGCATTATTCTTCTTCCGGTTTTATCTGTTTTTATTATATAATATTGCATAAAAATAAATGACTTTGCGTTTAGTAAGTCTTCTTCTAAAAGATTGAATTTTAGTTTCCCATTGTTTAATACTTCAACTTTTGAGTTATTTTGATAAACAGAGTGTTTTGTCATGTTATAAGCTACTTTATATATATCCGTAATTTCTGTATCAATTATTGATAACTTATCATCTTCAAAATCCGTGGTAACTTCATTTGTTAAATAAAGTCCATCTTTTATTAGAGGATGTTTAGAATATCTTCTAGTATTTCTAAAACTTCTTCCAAAAGTTAAAAACAGCATCAATCCAATAAAAGGTTCAAAGGCCAAGAATATTAACCATGGTAATTTTGATGGTGTGTATTCACTTTTACTAACAATCCCAATCCATATTAAAACTACCAACCCAGTTGTTATAAAATTAGCTGATGAGTAAATGTACTGTTTTGGAGTCATTTTAGTAAATATTAGTTCTACTATATTTTGATATCCCCATCTAACAATTAACCCAAAGATTACAATAGCTATTATCCAAGCTATTCTTTTATAATTTGATCTCATATTATCACCTACTTAGATTATACCTAAAAGAAAATATAATTTAAAGAAAAACGGCTATTTAGAGTAATTTACTATCTACTTCAATTATTTTTATACTTTGTAGTTTTCATTACTATGTAAATTTATAATTTTTTTAATCAAATTTCGTGATATAATATACTTGAGGTGATAGCGATGATAAAGAAAGTAATTCCTTTTGTTCACAACAAACTAAAGGAGATAATTACAACAGATGATTATGTAGTTGACGGTACTTGTGGTAATGGGTACGACACTTTGTTTCTAGCAAGACTAGCAAGAAAAGTTTATGCATTTGATATCAATGAACAAGCCATCGAGAATACCCAAGAAAGAATGAACCGAAACCGAATTTACAATGTGGAGTTAATAAATGACTCACATTCCAATTTGGACAACTATGTTGAAGAAGACATCAAAGCAGCAGTGTTTAATTTAGGATTTTTACCTGGTAGTGACGAAAGGTATGTCACTAAAGGAGAATCAACGATTAAAGCAATTAAAATAGTTCAAGAAAAATTAGTTCAAGGCGGATTAATCTGTTTAGTTGTTTACACTGGCAAATTTGGTGGCGAAGAAGAAAGTAGTGAACTTTTGGATTACGTTGCAACATTAGATTATGACAAATATAACGTTATTAAGTATTGTTATTACAATAAAGAAAAAGCACCATATGTAATTATTATTGAAAAACAAATATAAAAAAATCAGGACGAAGTCCTGATTTTTTATTTTGACTAAGAATTAATTTAAAGGCTGTAACAAATCGTCTCCAAAAGTATTATTTGTGATAAAACCTTCAATATAAGTTTCTATTAAACTAGTATCAAGAGTAATTTGATTTTCTATTAACAAATCACCATCAAATTTATATGACAACGCTCTGTTTAATGGCCATTTTATAGATGGAAGTATGTCCTCATATGTAACATTACCTGAAAGTATATATAGCGATGAGAGTGTTGAGGCAATGTTTATACTATAATCGCCATCTAAATAACCAGTTTCAATAACAATAACTTGAAAATAATCTAAGTACTGTGAATAATTTGATAACTCATTATAAAACATTACCATTCTCGCAATAAGTTCCTCATTTGTATAATTATTAATATTTTTCCATGAATTAACTGACATTGAACTACCATTATCATTCACAGAGCAATCCATTTGTGTTGTATTAAAATATTTTACACAAAGTTTGCTCATAACCTCATAAAATTCAAGGAAAGAACCATTTTCATCAAAGAGAACTTCAGGAGTTACTCCTGGTGTGTTTTCTAATGCTGTAATCTTGTTTTGTAGAGTTGTAATTAAACCATTTAACAGTTCAATTTGAGCTTCTAAACTTGTAGTTTTACCAACCAAGTCTGTATCATCAAACTCACTTATTTCACTAATAGCGGTTTGAAGAGTTTCTATTTGTAACGCTAATTCACTATAATCACTAGTTTCTAAAGAATTGATCTCTGAAATCAAACTATCGATAGAAGTATTGATACTTGTATCATCATATGTTTCAATTGATGATACCTCAGTTTTTAGTTCAGAAATTATTTGTGAACCAAAAACCCCAAAAAACGAAGTAAGAATTAATGCTAATAAACTAATTATAAAGACTGTCTGTTTCATCATGTAGCTCCTTTTTGTAATTTTTTTGTTGTTATTTATAATTATATTCCTTTTACACTTGTTTTTGAAGACTTAATTGTAATTTAGTAGTCAAAAGATAGCTTATGTAGATATTTTTGAGCATAAAAAAAGCAGAATACCTGCTTTTTTATGTTTTTTTATATATTGTAGTAATATTATTACCAATATTTATTGAATCAACTAGTGAAAGCTTAGAACTATAGCTACCGTTATCAAATAGCCTAATCCCATCACCAATAATAAAAGGAACAGTAGTTATATAAAACTCATCAATTAGTTCATTTTCCATAAAATATTTAACAACACTACTTCCACCAAAACACCATATAGATTTATTTTCTTTTAATGTTTTGATTTTTTCTAGTACTTTACCACCTAAGATCGTAATTTCTTTTGAGTCACTTTCAAGATTGTTTGATAGAACATATATTTTTTGATTCTTAAAAAGATCAAACCCATAATCCTTATATTCTAGATAAGTTCTACTTCCCATTATAATAATATCTATTTTAGCTAGAAACTCATTAAATGAATCTAGCATATCTTCATTCATGTTATCAAGAAAATCGACACTGCCGTCTTTTCTTGAGATGAAACCATCAACAGTTACTGCTAAATTAAGATATGTTGTTTTCATAATCACTCCTATGTAACTCATAGTAAGGAATATAAGTATCAAATCGTTTATTATAAACATCCTTGATATACTTAAATCCACATCTTTTAGCTACAACTCCAGAACCAACATTATTATGATGATGTCTAATCGTTATCAAATCTAAATCTAAATAGTTAAATCCAAATTCAATTACTTTTTTACATGCTTTTGTCATAATTCCTTTTCCCCAATAATCCTTTGATAATACATATCCAATTTCACCACGTGATTCCTCTGGATGATATCCTGCAAAATCACATGTTCCAATCATTTTATTAGTCTTTTTATCGATAATTGCATGGGCTTGAGGAATACCTTTTGAAGGTCTATTTAAGAAAAATTCTTTTACTGAACTCAATGCATCATCTAATTTTGTGTATGTACTCCAAAGTAAGTACTTTGTAACATCGGTATCACTTCCATACTCATACATATCGAGGTAGTCTTCTAAAACTATTGGTCTTAATAATATATCACCAAGATCATAACTTGGGATATTTGATAGTTCTGTTTCACTTAGTATTCTACTCATCATGCACCTCCTATTTTTATATATTAAACAGATTTACATCTTTATACTCTTTAAGACACTCTATACTATTATTACTAACTTTATTAACATACTTAGAGACTTGATACTTTGTAATTTCTGTATGATTTATACTATTAATTATTGGTTTAATATCATCCTTAGCATAATTAAAATCAAGCCACTTTAATGCATCTTTTATGTTTACCATTACGGGCATACGATTATGAATTTCCTTAATTGAATCATCTGCTTCTTTTGTGAGTATTGCGCTTGTAGAAACAAATTCATTATTAGAATCAAAATAATCAGAGGAAAGGCTTAAAAAGAAAAACTTTTGTTTCTCTTTCAAGTGAAAATAATAAACATCTTTTGATGATTTATCCCATTCATAAAACCCATCAGCTATGACTAATGATCTGTTATTTCTAAATGAATTTTGATAAATCTTGTTTTTCCCTAATTTTTCACTACGGATATTAATTATTGTTTTAGGTATTTCATTATTTCTAATATTTATATATCCCCACTTTGATTTTGAAAGAAGATATTTATCCCTAACTTTTGTAATGATTAAAATTTCATTTGATGGAGCAACGTTGTAGTTTTCAGAATAATCACTTATAAGATCGTAATCAACCTCAATCTCTAAATCCTCTTCTAGAAACTTAAGAAGTTCATCATATGAATAACTTACAGTAAATCTACCACACATTTTTTTTACTCATAAAAAACATTAGTAAATAAAGCTAAAATTAAAAATGTAGCTCCGATTACGATTAAGAAGATTTGATACCCTGTTTCCCCTAAAAGATTTACAATCCATCTGTTTCTTCTTGTAGATGTACCAACCTTAAAAATACCTAACAACATTAGTATTCCACCAACAACTGACATCCACATTTCTGATTTACTCATTTAATCACTTCCTCTATATTTTTATACCTAATTATACTACAAATAAAAAGAAGTCTTCAAGACTTCTTTTACAAGCTCTTATTTAAATCAATTAATTTTGTTTTAGAGTGTATTCTATAAAATAGAATCGGAAAAAATGAAAATGCTATTAAAACTAATAAAAAGTAAAAAATTCCATCATCGACACCCATAATTAAATAACCTAATGCTAAATACGCTGGAAATACTAATGAAGTAAAAAAAGCTATTAATGACGTTTCCTTAATAAATGTATATTTAAAGCCTTGATGAATATAGATATGACTACTTAATACAAGTAAAGAACTAATAAAAGCTAAAATAAAATTATTTTCTTCAATTATACCATCCTTGTTAATTAAAGATATTACTAAAACAAAGCTTAGTATTATAAGTATTAAAGAATAAATGATTATACTTAAAATGTTCAATCTGTTTGCAGAAACTACTAACTTAGAATTTTCTAAATCTTTTGGGAGTGAATATTTTAGTTTTTTATCATTCACACTAAGTTTTCTAAAAGAGTTATATTCGCTAAGTGCACTAATGTTAGAGGATTCATTATTTGAATTTAATATATAAGTAGTTATTGCATAAGTTATCATTAAAAGTTGAGGAATAAAGTAAAAATCTCCTGTAGCAATAGCTATAAAACTTATAATACCAATAATAAAAGAGGAAACTAGTAAATAATTATTTATTGATTCCTTTTTATTTATCACTTTTGTTAGTAAGAATAAATATATAATTAAATTTGCAACTAATATAAAGAATCCAATTAAAGCAATGACTACAGGTGCTCCACCTGTACCATCAAACACTAGTGTATAACCTTTAATCACAACATCTAGCATTTGAAAACTAGAATGATACCAAGGGAAAAAATATACGATAAAAATTAGTACAGAGAATGTTAATGTTAATATATTCTTTCTTTTTTCTATATCGAGATAAACTTCCTGCTTCTCACCGTTAATAATTTCATTAATAGAAATTTTATATAAAATACTCAATCTTTCTAATAACTCGATGTCAGGAACGCTATCTCCTCGTTCCCATTTACTAACAGCTTGTGTTGATACATTACAAATTTTAGATATATCTTTTTGTGTTAAGTTATTCTTTTTTCTTAATTCTAATAAAAAATTTCCAATATTTTGACTGTTCATAATAACCTCCTTGATGACTTACTTAATTCTACTTCTAAAACCTGTAAATGTAAACGAACTCTAAATTGATATTTATCAACCAATGGTTGATGTCTTAAATATCTTATAAATCATATATAAATAACAATTGATCTTCATCTGGTAAATCCTGATAATGTGATTTCTTTATAAATCTTAGTTTAGCACCTATTTTAGTGTAAAAACTAATTGCCTTAGGGTTGTTATTTTGTGTTTCTATTATGACTCTTTTACAAGATTTCATTATTGAGTACTTTTTCACTTCATCAAAGAGCAGTTGACTTATACCTTTTCCTTGAAAATCTTTTTTCACTCTAATATCCCATAAAACAGCGTTAGTCATGTCATTATTTAACATGTTTACTTTAGGGCTGTTTGTAACTACTATGGCCCCACCAATTAATTCATCTTCTATTAAGCAAACAAAAATACTACAATGTTCTTCTATTAGTATTTCTTTCCATAAATCAATTGATTCATATTTATTCATATCAATTATAGTTGGGTTTGTCTTTTCAATGATATACTCATTTAATGAGTTATACTTATATATGGTATCAAACTCTTTAAACATGGGAATTTTTATGTAGTCTGACAAAAAACTAAAGTCTACTTTTTTAATTATCATAATTTCACCTTAAAATATATTCTATATACTTTTCTTAATTTTAGCTTCTAACTTTAGTGAAAAGTCGAAATCGTCAATTGGATATAAAGGTCTATTAATATACTTATAATTTATATTACCAAGGTCCTGACTAACAGGTCCTTTTGTTAATGCCATAATCCATCCTTTAGCTGCTTTGCTCAAATCTGGTTCTAGATATCCCATTTTAACAACAATTATGTCATAGTCACTAAAATCTTTAAGACCAGCTTTTATAAATGCTTTTTTTGTTCCATATTGAAATCTATTTTCTGTCACAATGATAAAAATATTATCAACATTTATAATAGCGCATTTCCCTGCAATATCATCACTAAATTTATTTATTACATCTACTTTTATAAGCATTGGTTTACCAAATATTTTATCTACTTTACAACCAAGTGATACTTTAACGTTTAAAGATGTTTTACTATTATAGATAACATCAATTGTTTCTTTATCAAAGATAGATGCAAAAAGAATTTTTTTATTAATCTTACTAAATTTATTTATACTCATAAATTCATTTAATAAAATATTTATATCATTTGATCCACCAGCTCCAGGATTGTCTCCTGTATCTGAGATAAAAAATGGTTTTTCTTTTGAACTTATGGCTATATTAACCGCATCATATGTACTGGCTACAGGACCAACAAATTTGAAGTCCTTTCTAATATTCCAGTATTTTTTTGCTAGTTTTTCAGTTGCATCTTTTACTAACTCTTTGTTTGTTCCTGTTAATACAACTGCGGAATGACATCGTGGTTGATCTGCCCAAGGGAAGCCCATCCATATTGAAGCATCAATGATACTTCGTTCGTTACATATATTATCTAGTGATTTATATAAACTTTTCCCAGGTTCTACTTCTGTTGATGTTTTTTCACCTGGTAAAAGAATAGGTATATCAACTTTTGCCCTATATAAAGATTTATATTTACCTTTTAATACATCTATTAAGTTTTTCATTGCTCTTTTTTTAGTTGAATCTTGATCAATGTGAGGAGCTGTTCTATAACAAGTAATTAAATCTGTTGAGTCAAACAAAAGATCAGATACATTTCCATGTAAATCCATAGTAGTAGAAATAATCGTTTTTTCTCCTACTATTTTTCTAATCTCACCAGCAACATAACCCTCGGCGTCCATCATCCCCTCAACACTCATAGCTCCATGAATATCAAACAATACTCCATCAATTACATTTGCCTTTGTTGCTGTTTTCAAAAGAGTGGTAAATTCATTAAACCACTTATCAAAAAACTCTTTAGAAACGACTCCACCAGGTATAGCTCTTGCTGATATTAATGGTATAAAGTTAAACTCGTCCCTGTATTCATCTAAACTTGGATAAGCATCTAATAAATCAGAACTTCTTCTAATTCTAAAATCCTTACTTTTAGAAATATATGATGTGAAAGTTGTGGATTCAATATGGATACCACCAATTACAATATTATAACTCATTTATAAATCCCCCAAACTATTTATTATCAATTGATTCCTCTAGCGCAATTGAGTAGTAAGTTTCAATTACTTTAATTAATTGTGGAACAACTGGAACTATCACTAACAAAGATTTAATAATAATATGCTGATTAATAAAATCATTATAAGTAACAAACAAGAATATTATCATTCCAAATAATAAAACTGATATAAATGCTACAGCTAAATTCATTTTTACAATTTTGTTATACTTATACAAAAAATACATATTAAACAAAAAAACTAATAGATAATCACTAACCCCAACAAAATCACCAAGAAGCGCAACTACTATAAAACCAGAAATTATGTAGTGAGTTAAAAATACAACTTCACTATTAAACTTTGATTGCTCATTTGTTGCTTGAGTATTATCAATTATAGTTTCTACATCAACACTTTTAACCTTATAGTAATAATAAACTATTATGTTTGATAACTGTAGAACAATCCCTATTATTACAAACAACCATACACTAACATTTAACGTAAACACATTACTCTCAGGTATTACTGAATCAATTGTAAACATTAGTAATGTAATGTTAATACCTTGAACTATATTTGATAATTTAAATCTTGGTTTAAAAGAAAAAATATTAAAATACAAATAGCTAACACCAGACAAAAAAAAGACTAGTCCGAAACCTGCTCCAACAATTGTAAGTAATATGTTTTGCTCCCAAAATCCATCACCATAAAATAAAAAAGGCACAATTCCTACTAAAGAAAAACCAAAGTAAAATAATGCACCTAATATAATATTCATTTTATACTGTCTATTAATATCCAAAAACATAAACATCACCTCTTAAATATAATTATATCACAAATTTAAGGTTAATATTTATCAATTTTATCTATATATATTCATCAATAATGCGTTAAAGATTAATACATATATCTAATTTCTACCAAAATGGTTCTAGCTTAACATCAATGTGATGTGTTGTTTTAGTGATATTAACTGTGTCTTTGTTAATATTAAAATTATACCCAGTTTTATCTTTATGTAAATAACCTTTATAAGGAGTAGCTTTTACAAAACAAACACTATCTAGACTTTCATTATTAACTTCCTTGTACCAATTATGGAAAACTTTTAGAAATACTTCACGTATTGACTTGTTTTCTGCGTTTAGTGGATGACCAGTAACTTTAGCCTCACACCAAAATCTATTATGTCCAGCATCAGATATCATTGCATATTTATTGTTTTGAATTTCTTTTACATAGTTACATCTCAAATCAGTAACTATCCAAAAAGAGCCCTCATAATAAAAGCTGTCTACACATCTAACTGAAGGAACATTATCAACTGCTGTTGCAATCAATAAAATTGTATCACCACTATATCTTTCTTCTAAAATATTGATTATTCCACTCTCTTTTACACTTTTTACTGTCATTATTAGTCACCTGTCCTTTATATTATTATCTATATTTTTTAGAAGTTTTTAACTTTTTCCTTGATTAATATAATCAATTGAAGTACTCATTAGTTCTTTAATTGATTTCACATGAAATGGCATTAACTCATCCGCTTCTTCAATTGTTTTCCATTCTATCTTTGATATTTCCTCAGGGTGGAGTATTTCTTGTTTTCCACCAGTTATTACACAATTATAAGTAAAGAAGATACAGTGTTCGTTGTTGATAATTAATTCTCTTTCATTTACAGATATTAGACCCTTTACTAAAATGTCATATCCTGTTTCCTCTTTTACTTCTCTTATTATTGCTTGATCTAAATATTCTCCACCTTCAACACAACCACCTGGTAAAGACCAGTGATGATTGTCACAGTTATATACAAACAATATCTCATTTCTTTCATTTGTAATACATGCATATACTACTTCTACTTTTTTCACAAAACATCTTCTCCTTTATATCCATGTCTTTAAAGACATATAATTCACTTCTATTATATCACCATTTCCCTTGTTGATTATACCCAATTTTCTTTAATCCTTTTACTTCCAAAATTTATTTCATAATTATGTTTTTTTAGCTATGCTGTCACATAATAAGGAATCCATTTCTATTACACTAGCTACATATTTTCTTGACGCCTAAAATACTTATAAAACAAAAAAAAGAAACATCTTATCATTACCTCTTAACCAAAACACTTTCTGTCTAGATATGCAAATCAATGAATACTTTAACAAATAAAAAAGCCCTATCAACTGACAATCAGTCTTAAAAGCTTTGTTTAATTATTATGTCTTTTCCGTACCTTTTTGCTTTCATTTTCTTCCATGACGTACCGGTTTGCGTTCACCTAACGTACCGGTTTGCGTTGTTTATACACTTTAAGTGTTTATTTTTATGTAAACCAAACTTTTAGTGTGGTGAAACAAAGAAAGTACTTATAACAGAAATGGAAAATCTACAAAAGAAATAATTTCAGGATATCCTTTTCCAAAAAAGGTTATCCCTGTGATAACTCATTTACAGAGAGTTTCTTTACTAGTATAAAGAAGGAAGAATTCTATTGACACATATATAATATTTTAGAGCATCTCAAGAATTCTAATGACGAACATATAATCTATTATAGGTAAACGTCCACACCATCCCTTGGATATAGAACTCTAATTGAATTTGGTAACACTGCTAAATATAGCCACAAAAAAATCATCAAATGAATGATGATTTTTCTATTTGAAACGGTAAGTCCAACTTTAAGTGTCTAATATGCCATCAACAATCCAATATCACTTTAAATGATTTCTCACAATATCAATTGATGTAGATCTAAAGATATTTTTCATAGGGAAGAATACTGAACCCAGCATTATAACAATTGCAAACAGAAAACTATAGATAAATATCAAAGGTTCGTTACTAAATACAACAATATCAAGGTTCCATGCATTTAAAATTGCATCATTTTGAATATTGATTGAATACACTAAAAAGAATGCAGAAAGTATAAATGCGATGGTAAATAATGATAAAAATTGGAAAACGTAGATCTCAATAACTTCTTTTTTACTAACTCCTAATAAATGAAGAATACCCAACTCTTTTTTTCTTGTTGTAATAACTAGATTCACATATGAAAAAACAATGAAACAAGAAAAAATACCTGTTGTGATTCCTACAGTTTTCAATAGGCTGCTAGATTTGTCTACAACATTTTGCAAACCATATAATTGTGAGCTAAATTTTGATTCTATTCGTAAATCATTATCTAAAATATACTTTACCAACTCAGAGCTATAATTATTATTGTTTTTATATATTTCTAATGCCTTAATATTTCCTTTTATAGTATTAGAGAAAACAAGTGATTCAAATACTTCCTCTGTGAATTGGATTGTAAAATCACTAGACTTGTTAAAGTCATCGTATATACCTACTATTGTAAATTCTTCGTATTCTTCAGGTAGACCTCTAAAGTCTAACCTTACTGTTCTACCCAAATACTCTGAAATTGAATCCTCACTACCTGCTATGTCTCCAGGTATAACTTCTTCTATATACTTATCTAGTTTCGTTAATGACACTACAATCTCACTGTTGTTGCTCGGAATATCTCCATATAAAAAGTCTTCCATAGCATAATTTGTACTTGCAATCTTCACATTTGATTGTATTCCATTACTTTCATTCATTGCAAAACCTCTGGATAGAAAGTACGACAAGTAACAGTCTTCATTGATATATATTACTTTATATACGTTTACTAGATTACTTACGAATCCACTTTGCATTAATTGTTTTTCATCGTAATTATAATAGTCTTCATAATTTGTCTCAACAATACCTGAAATAACAAAATCATACTCGTCATCTATTTCTGATAAACTACTACCAATTAATTGTTCTCTATTACCTGTAAACCCATTAATCTCATAGAAAATAATCATATCAGCAATATAGTCTGTAATTACTACTTCTTTTTCAAATGTGGGTTTGTCACCATATATGAAATCAAGCGTTTTATAGTCTTCCATTATTACAGCTTTTGTTACATTCAGTGAATGGTACGATTCAGTAGTAGGTGAATAACTGATATCAAATAATGGGTCTGGTGACAACATTATATTATAAGTTTTCATAACTGATAGATTGTACTCATATTCACTATACTCATTTTCTATTGTGTTTAGTTCCACCGATGTGAGCGATACACTTTGAACTACATCCTCATCATAGTTGATTAGAGTCAAAACTGAAGTATTTGATTTATTAAGTGACTTAGAGAATGTACTCTCAATATTATAAGTTGAATAAACTAACCCTTGACTAAACAAGAAGATTGATATGAAGATGGTTATAAGTGATAACAGCAATCTCACTGGATTTCTAAAGAATCCCTTAAATGCAAAACTCAATTTACTATGAAGTTTGAATTTACCATGATCATTACTAGTGGATTCTTTTGGTGTATGTGTTGTATTTTCATTTTTCATAATCACACTATTACCAATAACTTTTCCATCGCTAAGAGTCACTTTTCCATCACAATACTTGTCAGCTAACTCCTCATCATGTGTAGCTACTATCACTAACTGATTCTCACTTATATTTTTCAATATACTGAAAATCTCCTCACTTGTTTTCAAGTCTAAATTTCCTGTAGGTTCATCTGCAAGTATAATTTTCGGATTCTTTACTATCGCCCTCGCAATAGCTACTCTTTGTTTTTCTCCTCCGCTTATTCCGGTTGATTCCCGATTATAATAATCATTCAGACCTACTAAATCTAAAGCATGATTAACATAATTTACAGCTCTCTTTTTTGATACACCTGATATCTCTAAGGATAATGATATGTTTTCACCTACTGAAAGTTTATCTATCAAATAAAATTCTTGAAAAACAAATCCAATAATTTTTCTTCTATAATCATCAAGGGTAAATAGATCCTCCTTGGTTATTTTCTCTTCATTAAACAAAACTTCCCCTTTTGTTGCAGAGTCAATCGCAGATAAGATATTAAGAAAACTTGATTTCCCAGAACCACTTCTTCCTACAATTATAAAAAGCCCTTTCTCAGGGAACTCCAAGCTTACACCATTTAGTGCTTTAACAGGGTTATTTGAATTTTCATTATAAACTTTTTTTATCATGTTTGTTTTTAACATCATCTTACTCTCCTTTGTGAATATATAGGTGGGATCAACCCACCTATATAATTTTTTAATTCACATAAAATCTGTTTGCATATCTCATTTCATCAACAAGTTCATACCTTTGTACACTTGTATCAAAAGTATATACAAATGCGAAATGATATCTGTTATACGCATTATAGTACTCGAATCCTGAATAAATAGTTTTATAATCAGCCCAATCATCATTATAATTATAATGAGTAACCTTTGTAAACCATGATCCTGTTACTTATGATGACTGATTATAGATAATCTCATTTACGACAACAACCTGAAGTCTGTATAGACCTCTTGTACCATACTCTACAAAAATTGGCTCACCATTCTGATAATATGCAGATCCAGACGTATTTGAAACAGATGTATTGTATGTCTTATTAATAGATATTGTACTTGTATAATTATACCTGAACTCCTGCTCAAAATGTAATCTAAGTTCATTACTTGCACTCACACCAACTTCGATCCCATTTACTGGAATTCCTAGACTAGCACCAACACTTCTAGCATAATCAACACTATAGTTTGTTCTAATTTCTCTAGAGACTGTATTTGAGTCGTTAATAACATATGTATCTGAATAACTCTCACCATTAAGAATCATCTCTGGATTGAAATCAATGAAACTATACTCACCAAGATTTTCATCTATACCAGCAGCTAAAGTGTCTAGTAAAATAGGATACTCAAATGTCAATACTTCGTATTTTGGAAAATCATCATATGTTTTTGATCCAATCCAATTCTTTTCAACAACTAAACTAACTTCATCAACATGCTCCGTTTTTACTAAGTAAGGATTTCCGAAATGTTCATCGTCATCCACACTAGTTGAAGCACCTGTACCATAAGTACTCCTCATTAAACAAAGTGTATTTACATTATCATCCGTAAACATAAACGATGCATCTACATTAGCTGTATCAGTGCTAATCAGGGCAAACATTATTGTAAAGCTTAATAATATTGCAACTAATTTTTTCATATTTTTCACCCTTTTCCTATCTTAATATATACATTAACGCAATGAATCAACAGCGCACATATGTCATATTTTTTTTAAAAAACGACATTTTATTGTCGTTTACTTTAGATTAGATTATATTTTTGAAGTACCTCATTCGTTGCTTCTTGTAGGTATGAGAAGGATTTAATTCTTTCTTCTTTTTTCGTGTCCCTCTTTTTCATATCAGTGTAAAAAAAGTTACTTTTTTTCCAATACTTTTGATTCGATATATTTTTAACATAACTCTCTTAAAATAAAAATATACTTTTATCATTTGCTATTCTCATATACATGTTTTATTGCAAAGTGTGATTTAAAGTCAATTCTCTTCTTTTTAACCTATATGAGAATCTCTTACTAACTTAACATAAAAACTGTAATCGTGTAAATTTACTTGTAATTGTGTAAAAATTTATTGAGTATTAATAAATTAGTAGTGTTTAGACTTGAAATCTACTAAGGATACACAAAATAAGTTAAATCAAAGCGCTAATAAACGGCCAAATAAAGCAGAAAAAAGGCTTGATACAACTGTATCAAACCAATGCTTTTTATTTGTCTTGTCCGTACCGTTTTGCGTTTTTTCATACAATTCAAGTGTTGATTTTCATTAAAACTTAACTATTGGTGTAGTTGTTTCTATATCTAAAACTAAACGTGATCACAACTATTTCGTATTATTATACTACATTAAATGCCTTTTAGAAGTGAAGGAGGAATGTGTCCCACCTTTTCATAGCAGTGCAATATGACGTCCAAGTCACATGTTTTGCTCAATACGAACTATTTCCTTGATTACCTTAATAAAAGAAGCATATATTATCGAACTAATCAATAAGGGTAGGAAGTTAATCTTAATTCCTACAGATTGAATACTGTCAACTCCTAAAATAATAAATATAGAAGTCAGCAGTGCAGTATTATATAAAAAAACATTTCTTCTATTTCCTCTAATTTTTGCAAATAATCTAAGTTTTTTGCATAACTCCTCAATTTCCTCTAAAGAGTAAACTAATCCGTATGTTTGACTAATGGTATTCAAGAAGAGAATAATTGCTATTAACAATTGAAAAGGTATTAATACTTCTCTACTAATATCAATCGAGATTAGTACCCCCATCATGGATGTTATTTTTCCTGAAATAATCAATACTTGATATGAACTCTTTTTTTGTTCAGCATCTCCCTTTTTAGTATCATTCATACTCAGTGTAAACTCATTAATCAGTTTATTGAATACTCCTTGATTCCTGTATGCAAAAAAGGTGAGTATGTTGTCGAATACAAAACAAAAAGCAATCACAATCAATAGCATACCCCTTGGTATAATTGAACTTATAAAAAATAATAGTAAAAAAAGAATAGCTTTATATATAAAAAGAGCCCACTTAATTTTTTCATTATCAATTACTTTCGTAAATCTAGTTTTGGTTACTTGAAATAAAGATATAACTAAATAACTTAATATAAGTATTATTGATACAAAAAAAACTACTCCATTTTGACTTTCAAGTGCATACCATAAGAGGTAAAGTAGGAAATAAAAAACACTGTTTAACATTACTATATATGTTTTATTCATAAGAGCCATCCCCTAATTATGTATTGTATTTGTTAAAGTTAATGATAATGTAAGGACGTTATTCACATCCTTACATTAATTATACTACATTTTCTCTTTGTAGAAAGGGGGAATGTATCCCACTTTTTCGTAGCAGAGCAAAGTTCAAACCCCCTTGACTCCATGATTTTTTTAAAAAACACCCAAGTTCAAATCCCCTTAGTTCTTGGGCATAACTCCTAGTGTTTACGAAAACACAAAAGGTATATAAAAGACAAAAATCGACCCTGTTTAGGTCGATTTTGTCTTATTTAACTTAAAGAATTACTTTTGATTAAACGCTAAATAAAGCCATTTTAAGCGTTCGTGTAATAAAAAGCAATTCGGTATGATTGAGATGGGTTGGTTTACCTATTTTGATACAGTTTACCCCCCCTAGTAATTTTTTACCCCCTAAGAGGATAATTTTACCCCCTCAAATTGTGGCTTTGTTTAGCCTTTTAATTCGCGTTAATTTTCATGCAGTAATTTCTTTGTGTCAAAATAAGTTGTTCTACTATCAGCTTTTTGTTAGGTATCGAACTCTTAATCTACTATAAGTAATAGTTATTCAGTTGAACTCACATAATCGTTATGCGACTAATGATGAAATTACATGATGCATCATATTCATCTATTAAGTTTTCATATGGGATGGTTAATCTTGTTTCTTCTACTTCTATCAAACTAATAGTAGATGTAAAATCATCATCTTCCCATGATCCAAGTTGAATTGAAAAAGTATAATAATGGCTTCCATCATTAATGTTAATAGTGAATGCTGGCATTGGTCTATAAACAAAACATCCCAAAGCACTGCACTGTAGGTATATATCTAATTCAGGAAAAGAAGCTGCAGATTACGTTACTACTGAAGTATCTCTGATGGTATCTACACTGCACTAAAGCATTTTGGTTACACCTTATAAAAATCGCTAATTTTTAGCGCTTTTACTATTACATTGGTGGTGTCTTTATATGTTTATACTTTCGTACTAAAGTATCGTATTTCTCTTGATATTTCATCGCTCTTTCTTTTTCAGTTATATCAATGCTTCTAGGTTTACGTTTACCAATTACACTATATTTTTTTAATGTAACTAACCCTTTTTCAACATAATCTATTTTCCCTTCATAGTATCTCACACCTTCTATGCCTTTCGTATTTGGTAATTTTGATTTTAACCAGGCAAACTGTTCAAATGAGAAATCTCCATCTTGTAACCATAGTTCTTCGAGGTTTGTTAATGTTGATAAAGATTTTAGAGTATTCTTACCGTCAGAGTTCTTTTTTACTGCTAGAGATAATTTTTTCAAATTAGGTATGTCGACAATTTCATTTATATCTTGTATTTCTAGTTTAGGAGAAAGTGATCCAAAAAAATTACATCCATATAAATGTAGTTCTTCTATGTTTGAGTGTCGTAATGAGCTAAAATCAACAATTTTGTTACAGTCTGTCATTTTCAAATATGTAAGTTCCTTATTGTTACTCATGTCCCAAAGTGTTGTTGCCTTTCTATTCCAGTAATAATCGATATACTTGACATTTTTTAGTTTCGATAATGGAGATAAATCCTTAATATCTGGACATTGATTCAACTCTAAATATTTCACATTTTTAAGTGTAACCTTACACAGAGATATTAATCCTTCATCTTTGATACCTGAAAGCATTACAGACTCAACAACTTCTGGAAGTTCATAGTCTCTCAAATCATCTACAAAGATATCATCTTTATCATAAATAGCCTTTTCATGAAATGGAGCAATTGTTCTATCAAAAGGAACTCCTCTTCCATCTTTTCTTCTTTTATCTCGGTTAAATCTAATAACATAACTCATTGTAATCCTCACCTTCTTCAATGTTAATTATAACACGCAATATTTAACATATGGAGATTTTTATCTATTGCATACTTTTTATTTAGGTGTTCGCAAATACAGGCATAAAAAAGGTCTGACACAGTTGTATCAAACCAATGCTTTCTATTTGGTGGAGTTGAGGGTCCCTGAACGATACCCTCGTCCCATTTACTTCTTATCTGGATTATAATATGAATTACGTCTCTCATATCCAACAACATTAGCATTTATATTGTCTATAATAAACTCAATAAACTGATACTCATTAAATTTTGCAAATGAGTACCCTAAATCATTTTTCTCTAAACTTATTACTTTCTTATCTTTTACTTCCAAATCAGCAATAAAGGTAATTTGCTCTTTTGTATATGTATTCCCCTTAACAACTGTTGTGACATATACATTCATACAATAATCGTCGGTAAAATTTACTACTACTCTCTTTTTGAAGGGCTTTCTATAAATTATCAAATTGTTTTCTGTATCAATTTCAAAGTACGACCAAAAGACCCAAAAGTTCCATAATACCGCTAAAGTCAATGTCACAAGTAAAGAAATCAGTAAGTGATCTACTTCCATGCCTGCTAAGAAAACAAGTAAACTAAACAACAATGCAATAGCATATGAAATATATCTCATTAGTTTAAAATCTATTTTCAATATAATCCCTCCTTAGACATAATTCAATTATATCATAACTAACTCATATCTAGTGTTGTTGAATTAAATATCTCCTTGAACCCGCGTCCACTTATAAAAAGCCTTTAGTTTAGGTGATCTTTTATGCTAAAAAAATCGTTTCAACCCTATTACAACTATATTCAACTAAAAAAGAACTTAAGAATATGTTAAATTTGTGAATCTTTTTATTCCAAACAAAAACCGAGAAATCTATACACAGCTATACATAGCCATTAAATTCCTCGGACTAGGGTACTATTGGTGGAGTTGAGGGGATTTGAACCCCTGTCCAAAGAAGCCGAAACTTCACTTTCTACATGCTTAGTTCATCAATTAATTTGATTAGCAACCAAGTGATGAACGGCCAAGTTACTAACGAGTCTTATTAGATTCTTTTATAATTGTTAAGACGGCACAATCATAAGTATATTCTACTAAACTGTTCTCGACATCTAAATATGTAGACCTATAAAGATGGAGATCGCGCTATTATATTAAGCTGCGAATGCGTAATTTTGGTTTCCGGTTATATTTAACCTGGTGTTTTTACAGGCACCACCCAGACATGCTTATAAAGCTCTAACAACCCTGTCGAATCCATGAACAACCCCATTGCTTATATATATTACCATAAATTTAAAAATAAGTAAATCAATTGATTTACTTATTCTTTTTATTGAGTCTCTATAATGAGTTTATAACATCAAGTTTATACGCTTCAGAAGTTTTTGTAATATTTGCTACTTTTTTTACAATTAATTTTTGGAAAAAGTTTAGTTTGTTAAAATAGTAAGCACCACCAACATGAACAATTATTGATTTTTCTCTTAAACTTTTTGGAAAGTTATTAATAATTGTATTTTCTAACTCTTTTTCATTCATTCCAACTAGGAATATATTTACTTTTTTAGTCAATAAAATTTCTAAGTTCTCATTAATTAATTTTTTTATTTTTTTGTTAATCATCCCAATATATATTGGTGTACCAATATATATGTTTTCATACTCATTTAGATTAGGTAACTTTTCATTTATGTCCACCAATTGAATATTCTCTTTATTATCTTTAATCATTTGAGCCACTTTTCTAGTTGCTCCTTTTTTTGATGCATAAACAATTAAATCCATTATTCGTTTCCTCCAATTAAAGCATTTTCTATTGCTTTTAACATTAGTATACTACTACTTGTAGCTCCAGTTATAGTATCTACTTGAAGAGATTGTTCTGTTATAACATCATCAATTATTAATTCCGCGTCTTTTCCTGTTCCATAAAGATGTTCGATAATCTCAATTGCTGTAACTTCACCATTTAAAACTGTAACTCTTAAAGTTGCTCCAATTTCATCTTGATAGTAATATTCACCTTGATATACCCCATCATCAATAGTTGTAAAATCTATGTTTTCTACTACTAAATTGTTTATATCTTTCATGTTACCCTTTAGCGAGAAGAACATTGCTATTCCAAATATGATTATAAAAGCTAAAAGTCCTAGTCCTAAATATGTAATTAATTTATGTTTTGCCATTTTTATTTTCTCCTTAATATAAAATCAACTTCAGAATCAATAAGTTTATATATATCTTCTTTTGTTGCTTTGTCTCTATTACCAATTAAAAATATTAACTTACCATGAATACTTGACCCAATTAACTGAAATGCAAACATCGCCTCATCTAAGTTACCAGTGTATAGTTTACTTATTGATTCTTGCAGCAAGGTTGAAAGACCTAGTGGTTCGTCCCTATCAATAAATATGTCTTTTGGTGTTGAACCAAAGTCTTCAATAAAAACTAGTCTAAAAATATCTTTGTTATTATCCATAAAGTTAACATATTCTTTAGAATATACTTTAACTTGATCAACTGCACTTAAAGAATCATCAGTAAAGCTTAATAAATATTTATAAACATCATCTAAATAATCAAGGGCAACAAATGATAATAGTGTGTTTAAATCCTTAAAATAGTTATATATTGTAGCATAACTAAATCCTGCTTTAGTGCCTACTTTTCTAACACTAAGGTTCTCAATACCTATTTCATTAATCAATTCTTTTGCTGCATCAATAAAGTATCTTTTTGTTCGTTCTTTTTGGATATTGTTATTCATTTCATCACCTCAATTAACACTGTTAATATATTTAACATTGTTAATATAACACATATTTTATTAACTGTCAAGCACAAAAAAAGCACAATTAGTTGTGCTTTTAGTAATTTTTTAATGCTTTTTCGATTTTTCTTTTCGAATCTTTTTCTTTTAGAGTTTGACGTTTATCATAATTCTTTTTACCCTTTGCAAGAGCAATCTCAATTTTGCACAAACCTCTATCTAAATATACTTTTAAAGGAACTATCGATAATGAATCTTCTTTAGTCTTTCTTTCAATTTTAATTATTTCTTTTTTATTAAGCAGTAATTTTCTACTTCTTGTTTCATCATGATTAAATTGGTTTCCCTTTTCAAATTTACTTATATGCATATTGACAAGGAAAATTTCTTGGCCTCTTAATCTTGCATAAGAATCTTTTATATTAACTTTACCAAGACGAATGCTTTTTATTTCAGTTCCTTTAAGCATTATTCCTGCTTCAAATTTATCAAGGATAAAATAATCGTGATGAGCTTTTTTGTTAGTTGCGATTACTTTCATATTAGATCACCTCAGTATTCTAAAGTCTATTTCTCCATCTGGTATATTTACTCCTACTAGCTTAACTTTAACGTTATCACCAATACGGTAGATATTTTTAGTACGTTCTCCTACAAGAATCAATAATGATTCATCATAATGATAAAAATCATCTTGAATACTAGATATGTGTACTAAACCCTCAACTGTGTTTGGTAAACTTACATATAGACCAAATGGCGTTACGCTACTAATTATACCATCAAACTTCTTATTGATGTATTTAGACATGTATTCTGCTTTCTTCATATCATCAACTTCTCTAGACACAATCATGGCGTTATACTCTTTTTTAGATGTATCACTAGCTATATCCTTCATAACTGCTTGATAATAACTAATAACATCAGTTGATTGAACATCATTATATAAATATTCTCTTAACAAACGATGAACAATTAAATCAGGGTATCTTCTAATTGGAGAAGTAAAGTGTGTATAAAACTTAAATCCAAGACCGTAATGGCCGATATTTTCACTTGAGTAAACAGCTTTCTGCATAGATCTTAAAACAAGTAAGTTAATCCCTTTTTCATATTGAGTTCCTTCTATGTTAGCTAGTAATTTCTGAAGTTCATGATTACTTATTTCATTTTTAGCCTTTACCTTAAAACCTAAAGCTTGAGTCATTTTTAATAATCTTTCAAGTTTCTCTGGTTTAGGTTTTTCATGGATACGATAGATAAATGGTAAGTTTAACCAAAAAATGTGCTCAGCGACTAATTTATTAGCTAACAGCATAAATTCCTCAATGATATTCTCACTAATTCCTCTGCTTCTAAGTAATACATCTACTGCCTTACCTTGATCATCAATTTTAATAAATGATTCCTCAGTTTCAAAATTAATACTACCCTCACTACTACGGTTAACATTTAATGCTTTAGCCAATTTTTTCATTTCATGAAGCATACCGAATATTTCGTTATATTCTAAGATTGCCTCTTTATCCTCATCAAAAATACGGTTTACATTACTATAAGTCATACGATACTTTGATTTGATAACAGATTCATATATATTGTAGTTAACTACTTTACCGCTTTTAGATATTTCCATTTCACATGTTTGAGTTAAGCGCTCTACATTAGGTTTTAAACTACATAAATCATTAGATAGTTTTTCAGGTAACATTGGTGTTACAAGTCTTGGGAAATAAACACTTGTTCCACGATTATATGCTTCTTCATCAAGAATTGAACCTCTTGTTACATAATGACTAACATCAGCTATAGAAACCGTTAGAACGTAATTTCCGTGTTCATTTATCTTTAACCCTACAGCATCATCAAAGTCTTTAGCATCATCACCATCAATAGTAATAATCATTTCATCTCTTAAGTCTATTCTTTTAGATGTTTTTTCATCATATTCATATTTAAGCTTTTCAGCCTCATTTAAAACTTCAGCACTAAAGTAAGGATCAATATCGTACTTAATCAACTTTGAAATCATATCAATAAACGGATCGTTTTCTTTACCGATTACTTGGATTACTTTACATTCAATTTTTCCTTTAAATGCATAATTAGTTATTTCACATTTAACTTTATCAAAATGAGTAGCCCCAAGCAAATCTTTATCCTTAATTATGATTTTTTGTTTAATTGTTTTATCATCGCATTTTAAATAACTATGATTTTGTTTTTTATCAATTGTTCCAATAATATATTTAAATCTACGTTCAATTACTTTTCTAATTTCACCCTCTTGGCGAAAACCTAAACGTTTTTTACTTATATACACTAAAACACGATCTTTATTCATTGCATCAAATACTTTATCTTTTCCAATAAAAATATCATCTTGATCTTTATTATCAGGGATGACAAAACCAAATCCTTTTTCTTTTAAATCAAGTGTTCCCGTAAGAAAATTAGTATTTTCTATTAATGAATAATTACCTTGTTTGTTTTCAATTATTAAGTATTCTTCAACAAGTGTATTTATCTCTTTAACAAGGTCTTTAAAATCACTACTTGATGTTTCACCAAAAGAACTAAATATTTCTTCAACACTTAGCGCTTTATTATCTTTTAATAAGTCTATTATTTTTTCCTTCATTTTAAAGCCTCCTTTTTTGAGAAAAAAAAGAACACATAAAGTGTTCTTAAGATATCATTGCCCAGACACTAACAGCTATAAATAAAGCTGACGTTACCATTGTTGTACGTGCCATGATTAACTCAAATCCACGTTGTTTTTGGTTGTTGAAAAGCTCACTTTTCTCACCACTAAACGCATTATCAATACTATCTTTTGAACTTTGTACTACTACTAAAGTTATTAATAATACAGAGATGATTAATAACAAATAATTTTGAATTCCTTGCATTTTATTTCCTCCTAGATACTTAGACCAATATATATGAAATAAAGAATCAATATTAATATACTTGGCAACATATAATAAATTCGATTTTTAGCTTGCTTTCTCACTAAAGCTAACATTAATATTATAGAATTAAATAACCCTAAAATCAAGAGTAAAGAGATATTATTTCCAAGATTAACATCATCAACTAAGACATTAAAGATATTTTCTTTGTAGTTAATTAGATCAACCACACTAATAATTGTTAAATTAAAGACATTTGAACCTATCACTCCACCAAGAGCAGCATCATAATTTTTCAACTTAACTAGAGTTATCGTTGCAGTTAACTCAGGTAAACTAGTTGCTACACCTAAGAAAATAGCTCCAGCAAATGATGTGCTTAAGTTAAGCGTTGTAGCGATATCATCAGTTACAATTGTTATAAAGTAACTAGCTCCAATCACAACCACACTCCATAAAGCAAACATAACTCCAATATGTTTATAGGTTAAATCACTCGTTTCATCATTTTGAGTACTTTCCTCTTCACTCATCGATTTAATACTTAAAAAGTATACAATAATGATTAACAAACTAATTACATTAAAAGTAATACCAATTGGCAATCCCCAATTATCACTACCAAATGAAGTGTAATTTAGTGATCCGATTTTACTCAAAAATAATGGAAGAATAAATATAACATACATAATTATAATTAAGCCATTAGTTTTAACCCCTGTTTTCACTTTATTAAAGAATAAATGTTTAACAAATAATAAGTCAGCAACAGCTAGAATCACGATATTAAAAATATTACTACCAAAAACATTACCAAATGCTAGTCCTGGTTTATGTAAGGCAATAGTTGAAGTTATACTAGTGATAAACTCAGGCATAGAGGTGATAGTTGCAAGCAACACTCCACCTATTAAAGCTCCACTCAAATGACTTTTTTTGTCTAACTCATCTATGTATCTACTAGCTTTACTTGTCGCAAAAATAACTAAGAAAGCTAATGTTACATATTTAATTATTAATATAAATATATCCATTTTCTCACTCCTAAGCAGTAATATATATTATACACTAAAACTATTATTTTTTAACGCTTTTTTTATAAATAATCTTCAAAACAAAAACAAACCCCAATTTGGGGTTTAATTTCCAGTTATATAGTATCTAAACTGACTAGTATAGTAATAACGTTGTCCAGATAGATTAACGATTTTAATAATCAAGTAATAACTATCTCTTCTTAAGCCAAGACCTTCAGAACTAACAGTATCACCTTCAAAAGGTATCCAATCTTCATCAACTATAGTTTTATCCTCAGCGAACTGAAAAGCTCTAAGAACAATTTGATCTTCATTATTCATAATCAAATTTACTTCATAGATATCTTGATATTCTCCACCTCTAGGATCAAAATCCTCAACATAAATGTTTTCTTGATAAAGGATATCTGTATAAATTAAATTTGATTGATAAACAATCATAAATATAGCAACGACTGCTACAAGTAGTGTTCCTTGCGGTTTATATCCACGGTACCATGATGTAATTGCAAAAAGAACCCATGCAACAACTGCTACTATACCATAATAAGCAAATTGAAATAATAATAAACTTCCTGTAATCATAAGTGCTAAAAATGCATTGTATAAATGATTTTCATCTGTAGGTTCAAAAATAGATTTATCTACTCTATTTTTACCTAACCATTTCCAAAATTTTTTCATTTTTTGATCTCCTTACTACTTTTTCCTGTAATTATTATATCATCTTTATAATGGATTTCAAATAGGCTATTAACACTTTATAGCAATAAATCATTTGATGTTCAAATCATACGGTCATCACATATAAGACATAATAATTATTAGGATATTCCCTACACAAACAAAAAAACAGGCAGTATTACCAAGTACCACCTGTTTTAAATATTTTGATTGGTCAGTGCTACCTGACTATCTTAAGAAGAAAAACCACGCTGCGAGAACAAATACACCCATAACTAAAAGTACCACTGGAATCACGGTTACCAAGGCCGCGATAATCAGAGCCCAAACGTCGCTTTTTTCAAATTCGACTTTTTTTAGTTCTTCTACTAGTTCTTTGTCCTCTTGTTTCCATTTAGTTACCCATTGTTTTAGTTTTTTCATAAAAATGACAACTTACAAAATGATCTTCAGCAACTTCACGCCATTCTGGCACTTCTTGTTTACATTTTTCAGTAGCAAGAGGACATCTTGTATGGAATTTACAACCTGACGGTGGGAATACGTTTGAAGGAATTCCACCCGGTAAAATAATACGTTTTTTCTGCTTTTCAACATCTGATGTTGGAATTGCAGATAATAAAGCTTTTGTATAAGGATGTTTTGGATCTACATAGATGTCATTACTAGGAGCTAATTCCACTAAGTCCCCTAAATACATTACACCAATACGATCACTAATATGTTTTACAACACTTAAGTCATGTGAAATGAATAAGTATGTTAAATCATTATCATCTTTTAAATCCATTAAAAGATTTAAAACTTGAGATTGAATTGAAACGTCTAATGCACTAACTGCTTCATCACAAACGATAAAGTCAGGGTTTAATGCTAAACTTCTTGCAATACCGATTCTTTGACGTTGTCCACCTGAAAATTGATGAGGATAACGGTGAATCATGTAATCATCTAATCCACATTTATTCATTACTGATATAATATAGTCTTCTAACTCTTGACCTTTTTTGTAAATATTATGTTCAGTTAATGCTTCACCAATAATTTGACCAACAGTCATTTTTGGATCTAAACTTGAATATGGATCTTGGAAAATTATTTGCATATCAGTACGCATAGGTCTAATATGTCTTTGTTTCATATGAGTAATATCGTTACCGTTAAATAGAATTTGACCATCTGTTGGTTCCAATAATTTTAATATAGTACGTCCTAATGTAGATTTCCCACATCCAGACTCACCAACTAATCCTACAGTTTCACCTTTGTAAATTTTTAATGAAACTCCATCGTTAGCTTTAACCCACATTTTGTTTTTCCCAAAAAAGCTAGAACTTTTTACTGGAAAATATTTTTTTAAATCATTAATCTCGATTACTACTTTACTTTTATCAATAGCCATTTTTATCTCTCTCCTTTTTTAGGATAGAAACATCTAATTTGTTGATCTTTTGCAACGCTAATCAATTCTGGCTCTTCAGTGAAACATTTACTTGTTGCATATTTACATCTTGGAGAGAATTTACAACCTACAGGTAAATTAAGTGGATGAGGCACACTTCCTTCAATTACATCTAGACGGTCTTTATTATCTTCAATACTAGGAATAGATTTTAATAATCCTTCAGTATATGGATGTGAATAAAGTCCTTCGTCGAATATTTTTTTCATAGGTGCACTTTCAACTACTTGTCCTGCGTACATTACAACTACATCATCAGCCATTTCACTAATTACACCAAGGTCATGGGTAATAAATAAAATAGATGTTCCAAATTTATGTTTTAAATCATTCATTAATACTAGAATTTGCGCTTGAATTGTAACGTCTAAAGCTGTAGTAGGCTCATCTGCGATTAACAGCTTAGGCTCACAAGCTAATGCCATTGCAATCATAGCACGTTGTCTCATCCCACCAGATAATTGGAAACTATAATTGTCAACAATTTCTTCAGGACGAGGAATTCCTACAGCATCTAACATTTCAATAGATTTTTGACGTGCTTCTGCTTTAGTCATTCCTTTATGAAGTCTTAAAACCTCACCGATTTGTCTACCAATTTTGAAAACTGGGTTTAAAGATGTCATTGGTTCTTGGAAAATCATTGAAATATCGTTACCACGAATTTGTCTCATTTCCTCTTCAGTTAACTCAGTAATTTCTTTACCATCAAACATAATTGAACCACTATGAATATAACCTGGATGGTCTAATATTCTAAGAACACTCATTGATGTTACAGACTTACCTGAACCAGATTCCCCAACTATACCTAAAGTTTTACCTTTTTCGATACTAAATGATGCATCATTTACTGCTTTTATATTACCGCGCTTAGTACGGAAATATGTGTGCAGATTATTTACTTCTAATAATTTACTCATTATTTCACCTACCTACCGTTGTTTCTTGGATCAATCGCATCGCGTAATCCATCACCAATAAAGTTAACACTAAGCACTGTTAATAAGATAAGTACACCTGGGAAAATCCATAACCATGGTCTCCATTGTACATTTGTTGATGAAGCTGTTGCATCTTTGATCAATAATCCCCATGATGTATCTGGATCTGTAATACCAAATCCTAAGAATGATAAACCAGACTCAACAAGGATATTTCCTGCGAACCCTAAAGTTGCAGAAACGATAATAATACTTACTACATTAGGAATAATATGTCTTAAGATTTGATTTCTATCTTTAATACCTAATGCTTTAGCTGCTACCATGAACTCTTGTTCTCTTAAACTTAAGATCATACCACGAATCATACGTGCTAAACCTGTCCATCCTAAGATACCTAAGATAACCATGATTAATAACATTTTTTGTGAAGCATCGTATCTTGAACCTAAAGCAGCTGATAAAGTGATAGCTAATGGTAAGAATGGGAAAGATCTTACAATCTCTGCAAATCTCATCAATAAGTTATCAATTTTACCACCATAGAATCCAGCGATACTACCAACTAATACACCTAAGAAAGTAGCAATTGTAGTAGCAATAGCTCCTACATATAGTGATACTTTACCACCAGTTACAACACGGTTAAAGTAATCGCGTCCTAGTTTGTCAGTACCAAACCAGTTTGTAAAGTTAGGTGCTTGATAAATTTTTGTTGCGTCTATATCGTTAATGTCACTTGGAGTAAAAATAGGAATAATAAAGCTAACTACTAAAATAAAGGCAAATATACCTAAACCAAGTAACGCAATTTTTTTCTCTTTAAAGTTGTTCCAGATTACTTTTGTTGGGCTAATTACAACATCGTCTCGTTCTTGTTTTGATAATTGTTCTTCTCTTAACGCCTGTGCGGCTTTACTCTCTTCTACTGAAAGTTCTTTTTCTTCTAATTCTACTTTTTTGTTTTTATTTTCTTCCATATCTTTCACCTCTTAAGATAACTTAACTCTAGGATCAACTAGAGCGTAGCTAACATCCATGATTAGATTTGCTAGAAGAGCTAGCATAGCATAGAACATGTTCATTGCTAATACTACAGAGAAGTCCTGCTCATTTAGAGCACGAATTAAAACTTGTCCAATTCCTGGCCATTGGAATATACTTTCAGTGATAGTAGAACCACTGAATAAAGCTGGAATTGAGAACGCTACTAATGTTACTACTGGAATTAATGCATTTCTAAATGCATGTGAATAAATTACCACTCTTTCGCTAAGCCCTTTAGCACGAGCAGTACGGATATAATCTTGTCTTATGATATCTAGCATAGCACTTCTTACATAACGAATTGTACCAGCTAAAGATCCAATGATTAATACTGTTGAAGGTAAAATCATATGTTTGAAAATATCCCACCAATGAGCAAATATATTTGGAGCTTGATAACCTGTTGTTATCATACCACTTAGTGGAGTCCATTGTAATGTCATTGAGAATAAATAGATAAGTAAAATACCAAAGAAGAAACTCGGCATTGAAATACCTAATAAACTGAATACTTGCCAGAAGTTATCAAAGAATGAATACCTCTTAACGGCAGATAAAATACCAATTGGAATTGCGATTAAGAACGACATAACTAATACCCAAGCGTTCAAAATAATTGAATTTTTAATAAACGGACCTACTGCATCAGCAACAGGCATATTGAAACGTGAAGATTCACCTAAATCACCTTGTATTACATTTGTAATCCACAGTACATACTGTGTTGGTAATGGTTTATCATAACCGTTTCTAATTCTAAAGTCTTCTCTTGCTTGATTACATTGTTCTTGTGACTGGTTAGGCGCACATTGCACCATAAATTGTTCTGGTGAACCAGGCATTAAGTTAAGTAATGCAAACAGAATTATTGAAATAACGAATATTACTGGAATTAGGTATAATATACGTTTGACAATATATTTTAGCATAAATTTTTCTCCTCTCATAATATGAGAGAGAGCAGTTGTGTTAACCCACTCTCTCTAACTATATTATTCTTTTAAATAATAATGTTAATTGAATTGATTATGCAGCAGGTGCTCCGATAGTCATATCTACAACTGATGCAACCCAATCCCAGAACACTGAAGCTTCAAATCCTTTGATTGAAGAGTTAGCGAAATGGTGATATTGGTTTGAATATAAAGGAATATTAGGTAATAATAAATTCATTCTGATAATGAACATTTCCCAATATGCTTGGAATTCATCTGTTTGATCTGGATCTAATTCTCTCATAAGAATTGTTAATTCATCAATTGATTTTTCTCCAGTAACAGTGAAATCTCCTACTGTAATTGTGTATGTTGAATCAAGTGGTACTTGAGGTGCAGCAGCAGTATCAGCAAATTGGTTACTATTTTGCCAAGTTCCTAACCAGTCTGTATGATATGAACCATATGGATCAAATGCAATATTGAAAGTAGTAGCTAAGTTGAACATATGATATTGTCTATCAGCTTCTGGTAAAGTATAAGCATAATAATAGTTTTCTAATAATACACTGAATGGTTGTTGAACTGCGTTCAATTTAACACCAGCTTTACTGAATCCATCAATTAAGATTGGTCCTAATAAATCTGAATACTCAGAAATAGTACCTAACCAGTTGATTTCTAACATATCTCCAGCAGCATTATAACGTACTGTATCAGTACCTTGTACATATGCAGTAGTACCATCTGATTGGAATGCCCAACCAGCAGCGTCTAATAATGAAGCAGCTTGAGCAAGATCTACAGCGTAATGAATTAATGTATCGTCACCTTCTTCACTGAATGGTGAATCTTGGTACATCCATTGACCTAAACCATAAGGACCATCTACAGTAGAACCCCATCCTTGTAAGAATGCATCTACGAAAGTATCTCTATCGATTAAGTAAGCAAGAGCTTGACGTACACGGTAATCAGCAACAGGACCGAAGTCAGTAGCGAATGCGATCATACCATATCCGTTTCTTAAGAATGTTACAGGAGTAATATATCCTTCAGCACGTGCTCTAACAATTTTGTCTCCTTCAACTACACCAGGTAAGATATCGATTTCACCATTTAATAAATGTTCAATATCTGTAGCACTAGGTACTACTCTAATGTATAAGTTTTGGATTGTAGCTTTATGCCCTCTATAATCACCTACATAGTTTTCATTTAATTCTAATTGAGCATGTGTACCAGGAATATACTCAACGAATTTATAAGCACCTGTAGAGATTGTTGGAGTGTTTAAATATTCTGATTTAATATGATATCCTAAATGAGTTGCATCAGATGCTAAAGCAGCTAATTCATCTTTATTTAAGAATTCATAAGCACCGTCTTCTGTATAAATATCTTTTGGAAGAGGGTTAACTGCTACTCTTGATAATAAGTAGAAGTAAGGTAAAGTGTTCCCTTTTAAAGTGATTGAGAATGAATCTTCATCGATTAATTGTACACCAGCGAAATCTAAAGGTGTAGTAGAATAATCGTGAGATGTGTCACAACCAAGTGATGTTGGTGCGAATTCGATTGGATCTCCCCAAGCATCAGTAACGTCTGGGTAGAAACTTACAGGTTCACTATGTGCAGGATCTGCATCAACAGACCATTCTGTAACATCAATAATAGCTGTACCATTGTCATCGAATGTTAAACTTGCAGCAGCTTCTTCTTTATTTGCAGGTAATTTATAACCTGTGAAGTAGCAACCTTCGTTCCATTCTTCATAACCAACAACATTTAAATAAGAACTTGTAGCTCCAGCATCTTTATATACTAATGAAGCATATAATTTTGCAGAGAATACATAATCTTCAGCTGTAATTGCAGTTCCATCAGAGAACTTCATACCAGCTTTAATATTGAATGTATAAGTTAAGTTAGGATTTTCAGCAACGTCTTCATAAACAGCAGTATAAGATTCAACTACAGTTTCATTAATTTGGAAGTTACCACCTTTAGTAGTAGCAATAACACCAGCACCGTTAGTTAAGTCGATAACATAGTTATCATAAGCAGAACTACCGAAACCAGAAATAAAGTTACCATTCATTTCAGATGTACCAACGATTAATGTATCAGAAGCACCAGATCTAGTATCACGAGGGTTAGATACACCTTCAGGTAATACTTTAACAGCTAATACTAAGCTTGATGAAACACCTAAGCTATCAGTAACTGTGTAAGTTACAAAATAAGTACCAGCAGTAGTTAAATCTAAGTCACCTTCATCAACAACTATAGAAGCAGATAAATCTCCATCTTCTGCATCTAAAGAAGTGATACCAATGTTAGAAGCAGCAGAGTCAAATGTTTCACCATATACGAATAAGTAGAAAGTAACTCCACTTAATACTGGTGATTCATTATCTGAATAAGGATCTTCTACAGTAAGAGTAACACTCTTAGTAGTTGTTTCCTCGTCTGAGTCCGTAACAGAGATTGCGAAAGTATAGTTACCTTGTGTAGTATTATCATAATCCCCAACTACAGTAAGGCCACTAGTTAAGTCACCATCTTCAGTATCAATTGCATATACACCATCTAATGGATCATATGGATCATTGATATTGATAGTAACTTCTTCATTCACGCCGTTTATTACTGGCGGATGGTTTACTTCAACTTTAGGTTTACATGCAGCAAGTGCAAATACTAAAACTAAAGAAAGTAGTAAAACAGTAATTTTTTTCATTTAATTTCCTCCTCTTAATTTTTAAAACTTTTGTTTGAATATATTTTACTATGTTTGACCCTTATTAGTCAATAGCAAATATAGAAGAAAAGGTTTTCTAAACGCTGTTTTTGGGAGTTTTATGAGTGATAGTTTTTTTTATGAAACAATATATAAAAATCGATAAACAGCTTATTTAAAACCCTTAAAAGCACTTTTTAGTACTAAAGTAAGCCGTTTTAAGGCCTTTCAATAGTGCTGTCGAAAACCCTTACATTTTTTTTAGTAAACCTCATTTATTTTAACGATATCATATGAAAAGCAAATCATATATTTGTTATTATATATATAAGAAAAGAAAAAAGACTACAATTTGTAGTCTTTTTAAATTTAAATCCCTAATTATTTAATGTTGTAAAAAGATTTTTTACCATTATATTTTGCATTAAATCCTAATTCATCTTCAATTCTTAATAATTGGTTATATTTAGCAATACGATCAGTTCTTGATAAAGAACCCGTTTTAATTTGTCCGGAATTAGTTGCAACAGAGATATCAGCAATTGTTGAATCTTCTGTTTCACCACTTCTATGAGAAACTACAGCAGTATAACCAGCTTTTTTTGCCATTTCAATAGCTTCAAAAGTTTCAGTTAATGTACCGATTTGGTTTACTTTAATTAAAATTGAATTTGCTATTCCGTTTTCAATTCCTCTTGAAAGTTTTTCAGTATTAGTTACAAATAAATCATCACCAACTAATTGGATTTTTTTACCTAATTTATCAGTTAATACTTTCCATCCGTCCCAGTCATTTTCATCTAGTCCATCTTCAATTGAAACGATAGGGTATTTTTCTACTAAACTTGCATAGAAATCTACTAATTCAGCAGCTTTTAATTCTTTTCCGCCTTCACCAGCTAAAACATAAACACCTTTTTCTTTATTGTAGAATTCACTAGAAGCAACATCCATTGCTAACATAACGTCTTCTCCAGGTTTGTATCCAGCATTTGTAATTGCAGTCATAATCACTTCTAAAGCTTCTTCATTTGATCCTAAGTTTGGAGCGAATCCACCTTCATCACCAACTGAAGTGTTATAACCTTTGCTTTTTAATACAGCTTTTAAACTATGGAATACTTCAGCACCCATTCTTAATGCTTCTTTGAAACTTTCAGCACCAACAGGCATAACCATAAATTCTTGGAAATCTACATTGTTGTCTGCATGACTTCCACCATTGATGATATTCATCATTGGAGTAGGTAATTCTTTTGCATTGAATCCACCTAGATATAAGTAAAGTGGTAAACCTACATAATCAGCAGCTGCTCTTGCAACAGCCATACTAACACCTAAAATTGCGTTAGCTCCTAGTTTACCTTTGTTTTTAGTACCATCTAACTCAATCATGATTGTATCAATCATAACTTGTTGTGTAACATCTAAACCAATAACTTCAGGTGCAATTACTTCATTTACGTTTTCAACAGCTTTTAAAACACCTTTTCCTAAGTATCTTGATTTATCACCGTCTCTTAATTCAACAGCTTCATGTTCTCCAGTAGAAGCTCCACTTGGAACTAATGCTCTACCGAATGCTCCTGATTCAGTATAAACTTCAACTTCTACAGTTGGGTTACCTCTTGAATCTAATACTTCTCTTGCGTATACATCTGTAATGTATGGCATATTAAAACATCTCCTTTATAAATTAAATTATTAATCACTTATATTATAAACAATATTATTTTATAAGACAAACAATATCCAAATAATGAAAACACTTTCAAACTAAAACTAATAAAAAGAGGATTTATTCCTCTTTTTGTGTAATTAAAGATTTTCCTGTCATTTCCTGAGGAACTTCTATACCTAAATATTCTAAGATAGTTGGAGCAATATCTGCTAAGATTCCACTATCTTTAATTGTTACTTTATTATCAGTAATAAGTACTGGTACGATGTTTGTAGTATGAGCAGTATGAATACCACCAAACTCATCCATCATTTTTTCAGCATTACCGTGATCAGCTGTAATTATTGCAACACCATCTTTATCTAAAATTGCATCAACAACTTTTCCAACACATTCATCTACTACTTCAACTGCTTTGATTGCTGCAGGAATAACTCCCGTATGTCCAACCATATCGCAATTGGCAAAGTTTAAGATAATCATATCATGTTTGTCTTTTTGAATTTCATCTATTACTTTATCAGTAACTAAATAAGCACTCATCTCAGGTTGCAAATCATAAGTTGCTACTTTTGGTGAATTAACAAGAACACGTGTTGAATTCTTAATTTCTTTATCAACACCACCATCAAAGAAGAATGTTACATGAGCATATTTTTCAGTCTCTGCAATTCTTAATTGGTTCAATCCATTATTACTAACAACATCACCAAGTAAGTTATCTAATTTTTGTAAATCAAAAGCTAGTTCACCTTTTACACTACTAGCATAAGACATCGTACTAACAAATAATATATCTGTAGGTCCATTACTATAATCTAATCCGCTTTCAGTAGGGTTAGATAATGCTGTAGCTATTTGGATTGCTCTATCAGGTCTAAAGTTCATAAATATAACTGAATCTTTATTTTCAATAATACCTTCTTCAACAACATTAAATGGTAAAACAAACTCATCAACTACATTATCTTTATATGATTCTTCTACACCTTCATAAGCTGTATCTGCCTTTTTACCTTTTGATCCAACTAATACATCGTATGCAACTTGAGTACGATCCCAGTTTTTATCTCGGTCCATTACATAATAACGACCGTGAACACTTGCGATTTTCCCAAATTCGATTTGATTCATTTTGTCTTCTAATTCACTTATATATTTAAGTGCTGATTTTGGAGGTACATCTCTACCATCTAGAAAAGCATGAACAAATACTTTTTCTACATTGTTTTCTTTTGCCATATCAAGCATAGCTTTAATATGTTCAATGTGAGAATGAACTCCTCCATCACTTAATAATCCAAATATATGTAATTTTGAATTATTATCTTTTGCATTTATCATTGCTTTTAAATAAGCTTTGTTACTAAAAATTGTTTTTTCTTCAATTGCTTTATTAATACGAGTTAAACTTTGATAAACAATTCTACCCGCACCAAGATTTAAATGTCCTACTTCACTATTACCCATTTGTCCTTTAGGTAGTCCAACGTTTTCACCATGTGCTTTTAAGTAATTGTTAGGATATTCTTTCATTAACAAATCAATGTTTGGAGTGTTCGCCATTGCAACAGCGTTTCCCTCTGTTTGATTATTTAAACCGAATCCGTCCATAACAACTAACATTACTGGTTTTTTCATTCTATCACCTCTGCTCTATTATTATACAAGAATTTGTAAATTAAATATAGTAAAATGGTTTAGAGGGAAGCGTTTACACTTTAAGATTTTCTATTTGCTATCTTTGCATCTTATTATATAATACTAATGAAAGGGTGATTTGATGATATTAATCATAAATGGTTCACCAAACAAGAATTCAAAAACTCTAAAGTTAGCAAAGTCATTTGCTACCAAAGACTATATGATTATAAATGCTTATGAACAGCTTATTAATAGTTGTGATGATTGTAAGTTTTGTGAAACTAAAGATGGTTGTAAGTTTAATGATGATATGAACAATATCTATAATATAATTAATGAAGTTGACACTTTAATAATTTCTTCACCAATCTATTTTGGTTCATTAAGTGATAAAACAATGTCAATTATAAATAGATTTCAAACATACTTCTCAAAAAAATACCAACGAAAAGAATCAGTACCAACAATTAAAAACTTGATTTTAGTTTCAACTCAAGGATCATATCGTAAGGAGTTCTTTAATGGTCCATTACAAACAATGTTTATTCTAAGTAAAGTGTTTAGTTCTACTTTTAGTGAACACTTACTAATACCTAGTGCAGATCAAGGTGTTGCTTTAAACGATAACCATAAAGAAAAAATAGACAAAATAAAAAAGGAAATAAATTAATTTCCTTTTTTAATAACCTTCATATGAATTTCGATCTAGATAATTATTAACTAATTGATATAGATGCTTAACAGCGTAAATTTGTATCGGCCATTTAACAATCATAATAATAAATCTTGCGGGCAGTTTTTCGTATATTCCTACATTAAACCACTGATATAGTTGTAAGGTGTTTAATGTGAATGCAATAAGCGAAGTAAATATTACCACTATTGCAACATTAAAATAATTTAGTCTTATATTTTTTTTGTAAAAGACTAAAGCTGGTATAAGCCCCCACATCATCGCTGAAACAGTCATTAAATTAAATGAGAATGCAAAAGGTGATGTGATAACATATAACCAATCAACTGCTAACCCAGCTACAAGCGCAGCTAGTGGTCCCATTAGAATTCCAAGGATAATTAATGGTATTCCATAAAGAGTAATTCTAATATCGCTCATAGTTACTGATAAGTAACTTTTTAGAACGACACTCATAGCGATTAATATCGCTGCTCTGTTTAAATTTTTAGTAGTAAACAGACTTGTGTTTAGTTTCATTTAAAAAACCTCCTAAAATTAAATTTAGAGGTCCACGCGAAAAGAACTTGTCAGTTTACTTTTCAGCGGACGCACTACCTCACCGCCACGATTGTGTTCGTCTATACCCGACATCCCATGGTATAACACTTTACGCTTGGTAGCTACTCTGACAAGATTATTCTACTTAATAAATTCTTAAAAATCAAGAAGATTTTTTTCTATTTTGAAATCGATTACATTTTTATTATTTTTAGATAGATATTCATTTGTTTTACTAAAGACTTTACTGCCAAAAAATGAGTGTCTTGCGCTTAAAGGTGATGGGTGTGAAGAGCTTATTATAAGATGTTTTTTTTCATCAATAACCTCTTGATACTTTTTAGCATAGTTACCCCATAAAATAAATACAACATTAGTCTTTAATTTTGAAATCTTACTGATTGTCTCTAAAATAAATTTTTCCCATCCAATGTTTTTATGTGAACTTGGTTTATTCTCTTCAACAGTCAAGATTGAGTTAATTAAAAACACACCTTGTTTGGCCCAGTAAGTTAGGTCACCATGACTTGGTATTGCATATCCTAAATCGTCTCTTAGTTCTTTAAAAATGTTTAATAATGATGGTGGTATTTTAACACTTTTTGAAACTGAAAAAGCTAATCCATTTGCTTGAGATGGATTGTGATATGGATCTTGGCCAATTATTACTGCTTTTATTTCATTAAAGTCAGTAAATTTGAAGGCATTAAAAATATTATCTTTTTTCGGATAAACAGTATTGTTTTCATAACTTTTGTTAACTTGATCCATTAAATCAATAAAATACTCTTTATTGATTTCCTCTTCTAATATTATATTCCATTCTTTATTAAACATATTATCACCACTTATATTTTAACAAAAAAAAGTGACTTTGGTAAGTCACTTTTATAATGTGTTTCTTTTTGTTCTTCCAGGTCTTTTAGTAATTACTTTATCTTTACCATTTTCGTTAATAAAGTATTCATACTCAGTTTCACCTAAATCATTAACAGTCTCTTTAATTCTAATTACACCATTAACTCCATCAACACGATAGTTTAACATGTATTTTGTACCATCATCTTCAACTTGTTTTTTAAACATATAGAAGTTTTGACCTTCATCAATTTTAACTTTATATTGGTTTTCTTCTTCATAGATTCTAATCGCTTCAGTTGATTCTACTGAATCGATACTTTTTTGAATTCTAAGTTTCATTTCTGTATCTACATCAGTTTCCTCTTTTTTATAAGTAACTTGAATATAATCATCACCATTAGTTGCTTTTAAGACGATTTTTTCTTCAATTTCTCCATCATCATCTACGTTTGCTGGGTTAACATCGTTTGGTTCATCAAGTTCAGTATCACCAACATGTTCACGTACACGTTTTTTGAATTCTAAAGAGCTAAACCCTTCAAGAGTATATTCTACTTCATCAAGAATTAAAAGTCCTGTAAACTCTAATGTTTCCTCGTCTTGAGTGAAATAAATTTTATAAGTTTGTTCGTTTATTGTAAACGTGATTAATGTTGTGTATTCAGCTAAATCACTAACTGTTTCCTCAATTGATGCGATTGGATTTGCACCGCTATTCATAAACACTTTTAATTTGTCTAAGTAGATATTCACTTCATCCATTTCATCTTCAATAACTAGTGGTTCTTCTACTTCCTCTGTAGATAATGCATTTAAGAATAATGTGCTATCTAATGCTACATCATCAGTACTTAAGAAACCTTCGCTTAGATAACCTAAAATTGCCAATGAGTTTGTTTGTTCAATTTGTGTAAAATCATCATTTACTTCATCATCTGTACCAAATAAATCTCCACATGCTGTTAAAACTGTTAGACTTGTTAATGCTAGACCTAATAAAAATAATTTTTTCATAAAATCAACTCCTTCATAAATATATACAATATTAAGATTACTTTTTCTCCCTAATGCCCATTTCTTCCATTATTATTTGAATTATTACTAGTTTCTGGTTTTCCTTTAATAATAAGTTTAGATTTCCCATTTTCAGTTATTTTGTAACTATAACTTTGGTTACCTTCATTATCTATAGTTTCATTAATCTCTAAAACTCCATCAACACCATTAAAGTGATATTCTAAACGGTATTGATATTCTTCGTTAATTTGAGACTTAATTTTATATGAGTTTCCGTTGTCAGTTACTGTAATTACTTTTTCAGATTCCTCTGTTTTAATAACTACTTCTTTATTAGTGAATCTTGAGTTAATACGTTCGTTTATTCTAAGTTCTAATTTTGATTCTGAACCTTCGTTTTTTTCATCTCTAATTATTTCAATATAGTTAGATCCATTCTGAGCTTTAATACTAAATGATGAGTTATCTCCTTGTTGGACAAAAGCTCCATTAATTGTGAATTCCTCATTATCAGATTTAAGTAGACCATTAATATCTCCATCATTAAAATTAAAATGAAGTTGGTAATTTAGATTGTAAGCTTCAAAATCTAATCGATACTGATAACCAGACATAGTTGATTCTTTTAAATTTAAACTAGTTGTTAAACTTTCATCATTCATAAATGATTTAAATTTATCAAAATAAAGATTTACATGATCAAGTTCATTATCAATCTCATATACGTCATCAGCCAAAAACATTAAAGTATAATCACTATCTAAACTAAGTTGTTCAGTAAGCAGATTTGCAGCAAGCACAGATGCCATTGATAGTTCTTGTTGATCTATACTAAGTTCTGGTAACGCATCGTTTATTTTAGCTAAATAAGGGATTGATATAATTACTAATAATAAAGCTGCTATCATAGACAATTTTCTATATCCAGTTTGCACTCTTTTTCTTTTAGATTTAACATTAGCTAATACATTATCAATTGATCTTTCCTCGATAATGTCTAACATATTTTCATCTATTTGACGATTCATTTTATTCATTAAAATCAACCTCCTTTTTTATTTTTTCAATACTGGTTTTTAATGCTTTATATATAGTTTTTTCTGGAATGTTAGTTGTCTCTGAGATTTCTTTTACATTTAAATTACTAAAATAATGTAAAGAAAATATTTGATAATGTTTAGATGACAACAAGGTTGCTGCGATGTTATTAATCTCCGTAATTTTTTCATCTTTAATTACGTCTGAAACAATATCCTCATTTGAGTTATTAATTTCATCATCATATAACGATGTTTGTTGATTATTTCTATACGCTTTAGATTTAACATAATTTATCGTATAATTACCTGCAATTCGGTAAAGCCATGTTCTAAAACTAGCTTTGTTCTCATTATATTTACCAAGTTCACTATATATTTTAATGAAAATTTCTTGAGTAATGTCCTCTGAAGAATCATAACTACTAGTTATATTATAGACATACTTAAAAATCTCTTTAAAATATTTCTTCATTAAAACCCCATAGAAGTCCTTTTCTCCTTGTAAAACTTTTTCTATTATTTTGTTATCTTCCATTATCCTACCTCACAAGTGTTTGATATAAAAATTATACCATATCCTTGGTTCATTAATATATACAATAATTGCCTGTATTTTTCTCCATAACGAAAAAAAAGCACTCAATTGAGTGCTTTTAATTTTTGATTAGTGTTATTTATTTTCGTTTAATTTAGCTTGTGCAGCAGCAACGATTGCAACTGGTACACGGAATGGTGAACATGAAACATATTTAACTCCAGCATTATGGAAGAATTGAATACTTTCAGGGTCTCCACCGTGTTCTCCACATACACCAACGTTTAAGTTAGGGTTAGAAGCTAATCCTTCTTTTGTAGAAAGAGCAACTAATCTACCAACACCTGTTTGGTCTACTGAAGCGAATGGATCATTTTTAAAGATTTTTCTTTCTTTATAATCTTTTAAGAATTTTCCAGAGTCATCACGGCTAAATCCGAATGTCATTTGTGTTAAATCGTTTGTACCAAATGATATAAAATCAGCATATTCAGCAATTGCACCAGATGTTAAAGCAGCTCTAGGTGTTTCAACCATAGTTCCAACTTTGTAATCTAATTCAATACCAGATTCTGCGATTAATTGATCAGCAGTTTTAACGATATATTCTTTTAAGAATGATAATTCTTCAACTTTTGATACTAATGGTACCATAATTTCAGGTTTAACAATTTTTCCAGCTTTAGTAACGTTGATTGCAGCCATAATAATAGCTTTAACTTGCATTACTGAAATTTCTGGGTAAGATACAGCTAAACGACAACCTCTATGACCTAACATTGGGTTGAACTCATGTAAAGTTTCAAGAGCTCTTTCAAGTCTAGCAGGACTGATTCCTAATTTTTCAGAAACTTCTACTACTTCGTCTTCTTGTGGTAAGAATTCATGTAGAGGTGGATCTAATAAACGTACAGTAACGCTTTTACCTTCCATAGCTGTAAAGATTTCAGTGAAATCTTTTAATTGGTGAGGTAATAATTGTTCAAGAGCTGCTTCTCTTTCTTCAACGCTTTCAGCAATTATCATACGACGAACGTCTGTAATTCTTTCATCATCAAAGAACATATGTTCAGTTCTTGTTAATCCAATACCTTCAGCACCAAATTTTAATGCTTGTAATGAATCTCTTTCGTTATCAGCATTTGCTTTAACACCTAAAGTTTTAATTTCTTTTGCCCATTCTAAGATAGTTTGGAACTCAGCACTAAACTCAGGGTTTTTAGTTTCGATATCGCCAACATAAATATTACCAGTTGAACCATCAATTGAGAAATCAGTCATTTCAGGATATTTAACACCATTTACAATCATGTAACCTTCAGCTTCATTGATTTGTAATTCACTAACTCCTGTAACACAACATTTACCCATACCACGAGCTACTACAGCTGCATGTGATGTCATTCCACCAAGTTGAGTAACGAAACCTTCACAAACGATCATACCTTCGATATCTTCTGGAGAAGTTTCTTTTCTAAATAATAATAATTTTTGTCCAGTTTCTTCTTTTAAAGCAGCAGCTTTTTCAGAACTAAATACGATTTTCCCGCTTGCAGCACCAGGGCTTGCAGCTAATCCATTAGTAATTGATTTTGCAGCAGCTAATGATTTTTCTTCAAATACTGGATGTAATAATTGATCAATTCCTTCTACAGCAATTGACGCAACAGCTTCTTCTTTAGTTAATAAACCTTCTGCAACTAAATCAACAGCGATTTTAACGTTTGCAGCAGCAGTTCTTTTACCATTTCTTGTTTGAAGAATAAATAATTTACCTTCTTCAATAGTAAACTCAACATCTTGCATATCTTTATAATGTTCTTCTAATTTATCTAAGATATCAGTTAACTCTTTATAAATCTCAGGAGATTTATCAGCTAAATCATCTAATTTTAATGGAGTTCTAATTCCCGCAACAATGTCTTCACCTTGAGCGTTAAATAAGAATTCACCAAATATATGTTTGTCTCCTGTTTTAGGATTTCTTGTAAATAATACACCAGTTCCTGATTCATCACCAGTATTACCAAATACCATTTGTTGTACACTTACACCTGTACCCCAAGAATGATCAATACCATTATGATCACGGTAAATTTTAGCACGTGGAGTATCCCAGCTTTCAAAAACAGCATTAACAGCCATTTCTAATTGAGTAAATGGATCTTGAGGGAAAGGAGCTCCTGTTTCTTTTTCGATTGTAACTAAGAATTCGTCACAAACTTGTTTCCAATCAGCTGCAGTCATATCTAAATCTCCAGCGTAATTGTTTTCTTCTTTAATTCTGTCTAAAACACCTTCAAATAAATCGTATTCTACACCTTGTACAACTTCACCAAACATTTGGATGAAACGACGGAAGATATCGTATACAAATTTAGGATTTCCAGTTTTTTCTACCATACCAAGTACTGCTTCATTAGTTAAACCTAAGTTTAAGATAGTATCCATCATCCCAGGCATAGAAACTCTAGCCCCAGATCTTACTGATACTAATAATGGATCAGTCTCTGAACCAAATTCTTTACCTGTTTCTTCTTCTAAACGTTTTACATAAACTTTTAGATCAGCAAGTAATTCATCAGAGTTTTTACCTCCATTAGCATAATACTCTGTACACATTTCTGTTGTAATTGTGAATCCTGAAGGAACAGGAACACCCATGCTTTTCATTTCAGATAAGTTAGCACCCTTACCACCAAGTAAGTTCTTTTGTTCTTTTGTGCCCTCACCAAACATATAAATTCTTTTCATTATTTTCACCTTTCTTTAAAAAACTTTTTTTTAAGTTATTTTCAAAAAACTCGCGTTCATATTATAGCAAATATGTAAATTTAATTCAACTAATAAGGATATATAATAATATAAATTAACGTGATAACGCTTTCAGGTTATAAAATAAAAAAATCACAGACATTTAAGTCTGTGATTTAAATTTATTTTGTAACAGTTATTGTCTTACCATCAGGACCGGGTTTTTCACCTAAATAGGCAATAATTGGGTCATAATGTTCATCTTTACCTGGTTTACAATTTGATAGTTTATCAACTTCACCTTCAACAATACCCTCAGCAAACCCAGAACACCCTGGATAACCACAAGCACCACAATTATAACCTGGTAAAAGTGATAATACTTTTTCGATTCTTTCATCAACTTCAACTTTTAGGAAATCAGCAGCAAATACTAGACCTAAACCTAATAATCCACCTAAGACACCTAGTGTGATAACAGCAGCCATTATTCTTCCTCCTCAACTTTATGTGAACATGAGAAATTACTACAAGCACTACAACTCGCTTCATCTAATGCTTCTCTACATTCTTCAGGAATTGGTGTTCTTTTGTTAAGAATATAACTAGCAATATAGATAGCTACTAATGAAACTATTAATATTATTGCTGGCCACATTATACAATACCTACAAGTCCAATGAATGCGATACTCATAAGTCCAGCAACAACTAAACTAATTGGAACACCTTTCCAAGATTCAGGAACGTTACTTGATTCTAACTTTTCTCTTATTGAAGAAAATGCAAACATTATTAAACCAAATCCAAGACCAGTACCAAGAGCTGTAACACTAGCTAAAACGAATCCAGCACCAACACTCATTGTCGATGGAAAATCAGAAATGATATTTCCTTGAGCAACCCCTAAGATTGCACAGTTAGTTGTAATTAGAGGTAAATAAATACCTAAAGATTTATATAATGGTTTTGAGAATTTCTTTAAAACCATTTCTACAAGTTGTACTAAACTTGCGATTACTAGAATGAAGACAATAATTTGTAAATACTCAATATTATATGGCACTAAAATATAATAATAGATTAAGTAAGCTGCCATACTTGCAATAACCATAACAAATAATACAGCACCACTCATACCAATCGCAGAACTAGTTCTTTTACTTACTCCTAGGAAAGGACAAATTCCAAGGAACTGCATTAAGATAACATTATTGATTAACATTGCGAAAATAATTGCTGCACCTAAACTTGCAAAATCCATTATTCAGCACCTGCCTTTACTAACGCTTCTTTTGCTTTTTTCTTTTCAAGAGCTATGCGTTTTTTCTCTTCAATCATCTTTTGTTTCTCTATATTTATTTTACGTTCTTTTCTAAGTCTTCTAAAATTAATAAAAGATAAAATTAATCCAATTGACATAAATGCACCAGCTGGAGAAGTAAATATTTTTAATCCATAATCAGTAATAGCAAAATCAGTAGCAAATAAATTAATGATCCAATCTAAACTAAATAAAGTTACAGGAGCATCTACAAAGAATGGTAAATAGATACCATACATTATTCCACCAGTCGCTAAAAATTCTCTAAAAATACCAATTACTACTAAGCCTAGAGTAAAACCTAGACCCATTCCAAATCCGTCAATTGCACTATCAATAATAGAGTTCTTAGAAGCAAACGCTTCTGCTCTACCTAAAATTAAACAGTTTACAACAATTAAAGGAATAAATACACCTAATGCAATACTTAAATCAAGAGCAAATGCATTTGTTAACATTTGAACGATTGTAACAAATGTTGCAATGATTACAATATATGCCGGAGTTCTTACTTCTGTTGGTATTAAGTTTCTAAAAATTGAAATAGCCACATTTGATAAAGTTAATACAAATACGACTAATATACCCATTCCTAAAGCTGTTTCAAAAGATCCTGTAACAGCAAGCGAAGGACACATACCAAGTAAGTAAACAAAGATTGGGTTTTCTTTAAAAAACCCTTTAGTCAAATTTTGTAATTTAGTCATGTTACTCACCACCCTCATTTAAATAGTAAGTAATTGAGTCTTCAATTACTTCTTGAATACTCGCATATGTATATGAAGCTCCTGTTTTAGCATCATAGTTTATTTCAGAATTAACACTTTGTCCATCAAAGTTCATAATATATTTTGATTTAATTATTTGAACATTATTTGGTGTGTTATTTGTCGAAGCAATAACTACTTGCTCAATCTCATTATCTACGTTGATACCTACTAAAACAGTTATTCTACCATAATTATTAACTCTAGTTCCTTTAAATATATAACCAAGTAGGTTTAATGACTCATCATAAACTTCTACTTTTTTAGAAATATCACCTTCAAGAACAGTTGCCTCAAAGTTGACACCATCTTCAAAAATTACTGAATATTGTTTTTCTTCTAATTTAATTTGATTATCTCTAATTAGCTCCCATGTAAGTTCATTCACTAAATAAATAGAACCTCCACTAATAACACCGATAATTAATAAGACAAATGCTTTTTTTAGTTTACCCAACATAATAAACACCTACTAACGTTAATAGAATAGTTAATAAAATGATTATTGTGAAAATAAACATGCTTTTTTTAGTGAATCTTGAATTGCTCCATTTGAAATAATCAAAAGTTGGAACAAACATATTCATAATTAATATACTAAATAAAACACCCTCAGGTAATCCTCCAAATACACGGATAAAGAATGTTAATACTCCAAGAGCAAATCCAAAGTAGATTCTACTTGGTTTTGTAATTGGTGAAGTAACAGGATCTGTAGCCATAAACACAGCTCCAAATAATAAACCACCGCTTAGTACATGGAATACTGGATACCAGATTCCTAAATCTTTATAGATTGCAACTACTGTTGCAAGTCCAAAAACAGTCAAAATATAAGTTAATGGAATTCTAACTTCAAAACTAGTTCTGAATGTTAAATATAACCCACCAATTAAAATAGCAATAGCACTTATTTCACCAATAGAACCAGGAATACCAATTCCAGTAAATAAGTCAATTAATGCAAAATTACTTAATAAATCAGCACTAAACGGATTGTCATTTAAAACTCCAAGAGCTGTTGAACCTGCAACAGTATCAACACTAAAAGTCATAAATGTTCCGTAAGCAACGACAATAAATGCACGACCTACAGCGGCAGGATTAAAGATGTTTTGACCTAATCCACCAAAAATTAATTTACCAAAGAACATCCCTGCTATTGCTCCAACTAGAACAACAAACCATGGAGTACCATCAGGTAAAGTTAATGAGTAAATTAATGCACTTGTTATTGTACTAAAATTATATAAACTATAATTTTTATTTTTTAACTTGAACTTATCACCATTAAGCATATCTTGTACTTGATAAAAAATATACTCAGTAGCCATCATACCTAAAATACTTACACCAATGATCATAACTGCAGCCATTTGGTATTTGTAAATTGCTAATCCAATTACAGGTAATAATGCAACTGTTACATCGCGCATCATTCTAGTAGCGTTAGCATTTGGTCTTCTTAAATAAGGAGACGTTTTTCTTATAATTTTCATAATATCACCCTATTAGTTTCTTAGCTTTTCTTACATAATCAGTAACATGGATTTTACTTGTACACACATACGCACAAAGACCACATTCGATACATTTATAAGCTTCGAGACCTTTCATAACCTCTTTGTCATTACGCTTAACAGCATTCATAATTTGAACAGGTTGGATTTTTACAGGACAACTATATACACAAGATCCACATCTTACACATGGTTCTTCTTTATAATCAACATTTTTTAATATAATAACTGAAGTTGTTGTTTTAGAAACAATAACATCATCACTAGTCATTGATGTTCCCATCATCGGACCACCAAGAACTACAAGACCTTCTTCAACATCATCAACATATCCATCACATGCATCAATAAGTTCTCTAACACTTGTCCCTACTCTTACACGGATATTTTGAGGAAACTTAACTGCATCACCAGTTACTGTAAAGTATCTTTTAATTACTGGTAAATTATGTTTAATTGCATCATATACTCCCACAGTAGTTGATACATTAAAACCAATTACACCATACTTCATTGGTAATTCTCCATGAGGAATTTCTATTCCAAGAGCCCATTTAAAGACTTCAATTTCCCATCCTTGAGGATAATGATTACCAATTCTTTTAACTTCAATATCAAGTTCGTGATTTCTTCTTAAAACTTGATTTAAAACTTCATACAAAGGCTTGTATTTTGCTTTAATTGCGATTACACCTTTTTTAACACCTAATGCTTGCATCATGTATTTTAAACCTGTAATAACGCGTTGTGGATGTTCTAGAATCAATCTGTAATCACTTGTTAAATACGGTTCACATTCTACTGCATTAATAACTATCGTATCAATTTTTTCTTTTGTTGCAAGTTTTACATAGGTCGGGAACCCACTTCCCCCAAGACCAACTAGTGATCTATCTTTTACAATTTCAACAAAATCATCTTGTGTTAATTTTTCAATAACACTATCAGGTCTGTCAACAACACTACTATGATATTTCTCTTGATAATCGTTTCTGATAACAACGACATCAGTTTTTCTCCCAGTACGATGAAATTTCTTTTCAACACCTTCTACAGTCCCACTTACTGTAGCATGAATAGGTTGTTCAAAGAAACCTCCGTGTCTAACACCAATTACTTCTCCTAGTAATACTTTGTCTCCTTCTTTAACATCAAGAGTATAAGTTTTACAACGAGCATTCTGTAAATGGATGTAAACTCGCTCAGGATCGACATATCTTAGTGTCGGAAGAGTCATCGTTAGTTTTTTGTAGTCACTAACAAATCTAGACTTTTTAATCATTTAATCACGTCCTCAACTTCGTATTTGTTAAATATTATCGATAATTTTTAAGACTTCGTCTTTTATATCTTTTATAGTTAAATCAGCTACATCAATAGCTGAACCAACAACACCAATATATATTTTAAGTTTTGGTTCTGTCCCACTTGGTCTTAATACAAACCAAGAACCATCACTTAGAATAAATTTAATAACATTTGATTTAGGTAAGTTAATAACTTCAACTTCCTTACTAAATCTTTTACTTTGTAAATAATCTTCTTTTACAACAACATCATTATTGTTAATTTTACTTATGCTTGTGTTTCTAAAAAAATCCATAATTTCTTTAATTCTTTTTTCACCATTTATACCTTCAAGTTGGATATTTACAAGGTCTTCACGATATGTTCCATACTCATTGTATAGCTTTAATAGATAATCATAAAGAGTTATTCCATTTTTTTTACATTCGTCTGCAATTTCACTAATAAGTAGTACAGCTTGAATTGAATCTTTATCCCGAACAAAGTCTTTAACAACATAACCATAACTTTCCTCATAACCAAATAAAAACTGTTTTTCTGTGTCTTGAATTAGTTTTGCCTGCTCACCAATAAATTTAAAACCAGTTAATGTTGACATTGTATTAACACCATATTTTAAAGCAATGTTTTTACCGAAATCAGAAGTAACAATTGTATTATAAATCATTCCGTTTTTTAGTAAAACATCGTTTCTTTTCATATTGCTTAAAATGTAATCAATCATAATAGCTCCTGTTTGATTACCTGTTAGAAACATATACTCGTTATTATGTTTTACTGCAACACCAAGACGATCAGCATCTGGATCTGTAGCAATTAATAAATCAGCATTTTCTCTTATACCATACTTTATTGCTAAAGAGAACGCTTCTTTGTTCTCAGGGTTTGGTGATTTGACAGTACTAAAGTAAGGATCATTTACCATTTGTTCTAAAACTGGAGTTACATCATATCCATTTCTTTTTAATATATCAAGACCTAGTTTATAGCTTGTTCCATGTAATGGAGTAAATACTATTTTAACCTCTTTTTTTGATTCTTTTTGGAATTGAACTGTGTCAACTAAATCCATGTAAACATCATCTATTTCAGTTCCAATATACTTTATTAATCCAGATTTTAAAGAGTCATTAAAATTAGCAACTTCAATCGCAAACTGGTCTTCTATAGCATTAACATTTTCTACAACTTGATCACCTAAAACAGGCACTAATTGACAACCTGAATCGTCATATATTTTGTAGCCATTATATTTTGGTGGGTTATGAGATGCAGTAACTACAATCCCACCACAAGCGTTTAAATGTCTAACTGCAAAACTCAATAAAGGTGTCGGTCTTAACGAATCAAATAAATAGGATTTGATTCCAAAATGAGCTAACGTTGTAGCGCTTTCCTTAGCGAAATCAACACTCTTTAATCGATTGTCATAAGCAATCACAACACCCATTTCTTTTGCATTTTGATAGTGCTTAAGCAAATATTTAGCGAATCCAAAATTCGCTTTTCTTATTGTATATATATTCATACGATTTGTTCCAGCACCGATGATACCTCTCATACCGCCTGTCCCAAATTCGAGATTCTTATAAAACGCTTCTTCTTTTTCAAAATCGTTCATTTTTTCTAGTTCTAATTTAAGTTCACTGTCTAAATTTTGATATTGTTTCCATTTGTTAAATTCCTCTAAAAACATCGAATCACCTCTCATAAAAAAACCAATCCTTATTATAATATAAAAACGCTATTTTATCAATGCAAAATAGCGTTTTATAATTAAGTTTAAATATCCTTTTTAGATGAAATCCTTTCCAGGAGTCCAACCACATGGAACCATCTTTCCTTCAACTTCGTTTTGGAATACTTCTAAAGTTCTAAGAACTTCATCCACGTTTCTTCCACCCTCACCATGATTAACGTGTGCGGCTTTTAATGTTCCATCAGGAGAAATAATAAATGTACCGCGCCAGGCAATACCTTTTTCCTCATCTAATACTCCATAGGCTTCACTTACCGCATGATTATTATCAGAAGCATGAATATGATCTAATTTACCAAGATCAGGTCTATCTTGCCAAGATAAATGACTAAATACTGAATCAGTAGATGTTGCGATTAGTACCGCATTTTTTTCTTTAAATTTATCGTTTAATTCATTAAATCTTTTAATTTCTGTTGGACACACAAATGTAAAGTCTAATGGATAAAAATAAAGCACAACCCATTTTTTTTCAGCTAATAATTCATCAAGATTTACTTTACCAAATCTGTCAAGTGCATCACCTTCTGGCATCACAGCTTCCATCTCAAATCTAGGTGCTTGTTTTCCTACTTTTGCACCAGTTACATAAAATTCATTTTCAAATGTTTTCATTTCTTACCTCCTAGTATATCTATTGTTATTTTATAGTAAATTTATAATTACTTCAATTAATACACTTCTATTTTTTAAAGAATAAAAAAGAGGAGTATTTCCTCTTTAAATTAACCAATTTCTACTATGATTTTTTTTATCCAGTTTGCTAAGTTTTCACTAGCAATATTCGCCATTTTCACAACATTATCGTGTGAGTGTTTTACCTTTTGAATACCTGTCGCCATATTCGTAATTGTTGCAAAAGCCAGTGTATTTATACCTAGATAATTAGAGATAATTGTTTCTGGTACTGTACTCATTCCTACAGCATCAGCTCCCATATTTTTAATCATTCTTATTTCTGCTTTTGTCTCATAATATGGTCCCATAAACCCAGCGTAAACACCTTCACAATATTTAACATTTATATCCTCTGCAGCTTTTTTTGCTATAGCTCTTAAAGTTAAACTATATGGTTCTGTCATATCTGGAAATCTCGGCCCAAATCTTTCATCATTTAATCCAATTAATGGATTTGATGGCATTAAGTTAATAAAATCATTAATTACCATAATTTCACCTGGTTTAACAAGAGTTTCGTTAATACCACCACATGAGTTTGTTAGTATTAAATTTTCAATCCCAAGAAGTTTAAAAACAAATATTGGGAATGTTAATTCCTTCATTGAATAACCTTCATAAAAATGAAATCTTCCACTCATTAGTAATACTTCAACTCCATTTAGTGTTCCAATAACTAGTTTAGAAACGTGACCTTTAACTGTTGAAGTTTTAAAATGAGGAATGTCCTCATACATTATTTCAACTGGGTCAATAATTTCATCAATAATACTTGATAAGCCACTTCCAAGAACAATTGCTGTCTTAGGCTCATAGCTAGAACTGTTTCTGATAAATCTCATAGATTCATTTGCTTTATCATACATTTAAAATCACCTCATAATAATTATAACATATTTGATTAATGTGACACATTTATCTGTATTATTTACCTATATTATAATTTGTGTTAAAATATTACAAGTTATAAAATGAAAAGGAGCTGTTCATATGGAAAAACTTGCATTAGTAGTAGACAGTACTGCTGTTATCGAAGAAGATCTTTTCGAAAAATATCAGAACTTATTTAAAGTTCCTTTAATGATTTTACATCAAGGAAAATCTTACATAGATGGTGAGGATATAACTAGTGATGAGTTATTCACAAGGTTTGATCTTGCTAAAGATTTACCTACTACTTCTCAACCTGCTGTTGGTGAAGTACTTGATTTGTTTGAAAATTTACTTAAAAATTATGAGAAGGTTATATATATAACAATAAGCTCTAAAATTAGCGGAACTTATCAAACTGGAGTTTTAGCTAAGAATCAAGTTGATATTTCTAGAATTGCTGTTTTTGATACTGAAATCACCAGTGTTGTTCAACGAGAAATGGCATTAAGAGTTCTTAAAATGAATGACGAGGGAAAAGATTTCGAGTATATTTTAAATGCATTAGAGGAGATGAAAAAAAATTCTACAATTTATTTATGTGTAGACAACCTTAGACATCTTGGGAGAACTGGACGAGTAAGTAATGTTAGTGCAGTAGTTGGTAGTATGCTAAAAATCAAACCAATTTTAATGTTTCAAGATGGGGCAATTAACTTGCACAGTAAAATTAGAACTCTACCAAAAGCTCATTCAGAGCTGGTTAAGTTGCTTAAAGACAGTGATTTAAAAGATACTTCAAAAATAATGATAGCTCATGCAAAGGGTTTACCTTACGCAGAAAAACTAAAATTGGAAATTAATAATTTATACCCTAATCAACAAGTTTATATTGGAGAATTATCTCCGGTTATTAGTGTTCATACTGGACCTAATACAGTTGGAATCGCTTGGATTAGATAAATAAAAAAGCAAATAACAATTGTTATTTGCTTTTATTATACAAATTCACTTTTAATATCTTATCATATATTAGTGCTAGTTCCTCTGGAGATTCAACCATTCCTTTTCTAATCCATCTCATTAATACAAACCACATACCAGATACATTAAATGCATGGTAATAATCAAGAAACTGTTCATCAAACTCATCACCTAAATCTTTCTTAGATGTTTTGTTCAATTTAGGAATAAAATTCTCACCCACATCAAGTAATAATGTAAAAAGGTTATTTTCATCTAGTATCTGGAAAAAACTACTATATTTACTCATGTAATTAAAGTATACGATAGAGATATTATAAGGATTAACATCCTCAATTTTTATAAACTCTAAAGCTAGTCCTTTTACTAAATTCAAGAGATAGTACTCGATTACTTCTTCTTTGCTTTTGTAGTTTCTATAGAATGTTCTTCTTACTACTTCAGCGTTATTAGCTATTTCTGTAATTGTTATTTCACTATAAGGTTTTATCATCATAAGTTTGATTAAAGACTCAGTGATTAATTTTCTAGATCTCATACTAGAAGGATTTTTACTTTTTGATTCCATACTCTCACCTCAACATTAGTATTATAACTTATTTATACTAATGACACAAGTGTGAATTTTAGCCATAAAAAAAGAACAAGTCAATTGACTTGTTCTAGATTTTATTTACATCAGAATTTACTAACTTTAACTCTTTTAAAACTTTCAATACAGCGAAATATCCTGACATTACTATAACCCCTTTAATAAGGTTAAAAGGTAAGAATATAAACGCAACTAATCCTAAATAGTTAGATTCAATACCAGGTTCATAAAACCAGTTTAAACCTCCAATTAAATCACCGCTTGCAACTTGTGTAAACAAAGCAAACTCACCAGTGATATAAATTGGGATTACAATAACATAATTTGCAACCACTAAGACTAGTGTAGCTATAAGAACTGTAATAACAGCTCCAACTACTTTTGAAAGATTCAATTTGTTAGTCGTTAAGTAAAAACTAAAAATGTAAACAAGGCTTGCTAGCATCGCCATTAGTTGTCCGATTGCAAAAGGTCCGATTGCACCTTTAAACAAAATGTGTACTATTCCTTTAAGAATAGCTACTAATGAAGCAGATTTCCAATCATACATTACTAAAACAATAAGTACAACTACATCACTCAATTCAAAGTTCAATGAACCATCAAAGAAAGGATAAGGGATTTCTAGAATCATAAGCACTGCACCTAGTGCAGTTAAGACTCCTAATGTTGCTAGTTTTTTAGTGTCTGTAAACATAATTATTTCCTCCTTAAAATAAAAAAAACTAACGAATCAAATCTCCGTTAGGCATACGTTAAAAAAGAATAATTTTTTCTTCTTCCATCTAGACTATACTATCGGTTTAGGAATCACACCTAATCATGCTTTTCAGCTCGCGGACTGTACCGCCGGTCGGGAATTTCACCCTGCCCTGAAGATTAATTCAACTGTATTATATGTTATCTTATATAAGATGTCAAATAATAAAATAAGAAAGAGTTAAATAACTCTTTCTCTTAAATCATTTAAGTAATCAATATATTCCTCAACTGTTTCATATTCATCATTAAATTCAAACATTGCGTTATCTTCTTCACGTTCTAATATATTAAGTGCATCATCACAAAGGTTCATTAAATAACTTGTAATCTCTGTTGAAAACAAATGATCTAAATCATCTTCAGTAATATCATCAAAACCAGGAAAACTCTCAGAGCTTTCACCTTTTATAGTAGCAATGATTTCTAAAGCATTGATTGCTAATATACAATCATTAAATTCAATAAAATCATCTGTTATAACACTCTCTATTGCTCTTCTTAATTCTGAAAAAGATTGTGTGTTATTAAAGTAAGTAATAAATTCTAAAGACTCGTCCATTTCAAATAAACGATTTGCCCATGATTCCATCACGATTCCTCCTGTTATTCAAATTATAGTAAAATTATATTATAAAACACTAGTTTTTCAAAGGATTTTTTTCATTTTTTAAACGGCTATAAATAGCCGTTTATTTTTATAATATAAATACTTAGTTCCCAATTTAATGAATTAGGAATATCTTTATTCTTTTGATAGTTTTTTTATAACTTCATTATATGGAAATCCCTGTCTTAATAACTTATTAATTAATTTCGATTTTTGAATTGAATCAAAACTCTTAACAAATCTCATCTCTTTCCTTATCGCATCATCTAATATGGAATCAATATTAATCAGTTCTTTAATAGTATTCTCATATTCTAAAATAACTGTTTCAATATTATGAAGGCTATAACCTTTTTGAAAAAACTTGGTTTTTAAACTATTAATAAAAACATTATACATTTTTTTTATTTCATACTTTATTTCTTTATTAAAAAGTTCTCTTAGTTTATTTAATTCAATAGAGTCATTGTAAGAAATTTTTATTTTATCAAGCATATTTTTAGAAAAACCTCTTTTATAAAGATTATCTTTTAATTTATTAGGACCAATCATTTCAAACTCAATCGCATTTCTTAAAACATTATCAAAAGCTCTTCTATCATCAATATATTTATTTTGCTTTAGTTCATTTATTATCTGATTAATTACTGTTTTTGAGGTTGTTAACCCATTCAAATAACGATAGACCTCGATTTCGCTTCGTTCTTGGTAATCAATATAATGAATAGCCTTACTCATTAATAGAAAGTGAGAATGGGTGTTTAATATCTCATTATAGTCTTTTTCAGAGATTTCTTTTGGTTTTAATAAATTATACTTGATAACAGTTTCTGAGTTAACAGTAATTTTTTCAAACTCATTATTAATTTCAAAAGTTAGTTGATATCTTTCTTTACTTTTTTGTTTAATTTCTTGAAGATTAATTTTTTGTGGGGTTTTCAATTAAATACTCTACCGCACTTAGAATTTGTGAGTCATTTAACAAATCATCTTGATACTCATTTAACTTTATATTTATTTTCTGTAAAGTTAAACTATCTATAACTTTTGAAACTGTTATTCCATTATCAATTTGAAACTGCTCGATTGCTAGCTCCGTTTCATCATCAAAATAACCATCTGTTCTTAAATCATAACCTAAAACATTAAGTACTTTTTGAACTTTTGTTGTTACATTAGAAACTGTATCTTTTAAAACTATTTCATCATCTATAAGCGAAATATTTACAAGATGAATTAGTTCGTTAATATCAACTTCAACTGTTGGTTCAAAACCATCAGTTCCACCATCAAAATGAACCCAGTTACCATCACTTGTATACCATTTACCTACAGTCAAATGAATTTGGTCTCCAACTATGGTTGTTAAATCAAGATCTACTTGCATTGTTCCTTTTCCAAAAGTTTTAGTGCCAAACACTTGGTAATCTCCGTGTTCTGCCATGCTAGAAGCAAATACTTCACTTGCCGATGCACTACTTCCGTTAATTAATGTAACAATGTTATAGTCTTTAAAAGCTGTTCTTGTTGCTTCATATCTACTTAATCTAGTTGTTGTATTATTTGTAATTTCTGTTGAAAACATTGCTGTGTCGTCATCCACCAAGAATAATCTTAGTAAATTCGTGAGGGTACTTAATAATCCCCCACCATTGTATCTTACATCAATGATTAAAGAATCAATTTCCTCTTCTTCAACAAGTTCTAGGTGTTCAACAAACTTTGTATATGTTTCATTGCCAAAACGATTAATCTTAATATATCCAATTTTACTATCGTCTTTTATGATTACTTCAGAAATAACAGATGAACTATCAACTAGCCCTCTTGTTACATCAAACGATAAATAAGCCGTCTCTCCTTGTCTTTGAATACCAATTGTTACTTCCGTATTAATTTCACCTTTAATCAGTGAGGCAAGCTCGTAAAGGCTTTTCCCTTGAATACTTACATCACCAACACTAATAATTATATCTCCAGCCATAATACCCACAGTTTCAGCAGGACTATCTTTAAAAACTTCTTCAATTATAAAGTATTCACCAAATGCGGTTATAGAAACTCCAATACCGACGTATTCTTCACCTAGACCTTGTTGGTAGCTCATTGCTTCTTCATATGAAAAATATGAAGAAAAAGGATCATCTAAACTTGAAACTACGCCTCTTATCGCACCTTCAATCAAGTCATCTTTCTCTGGTTTAGAGTAATGGTTATTCTCAATGATTGAAATAACTTCTTCTAAAACATCTAAATCATAACTACTATTGAACATTCCACTTGTTGTATTCCCAACCACAAACGCTGCAACAACAGATACAAAAAAAGCTACTGTTAAAACTATTTTTCTACTCATCGTAATTCCCCTCACTCACAATAAAATCTCCTTGGATTTCTGTTGCACTTGTAACATAAACAAATGCTTTAGGATCTACTTCTGCAATAATATTTCTTAAACTGTAATACTCATTCCTAGTTATTACAGTTATTAACATTGTTTTTTCAATTTTAGTATAACCACCATAAATCTTAAGTTCGGTTACACCTCTTTCTAAATACTCAAAAATCGAATCTTTAATTTCTTTTGGATTATCAGTAATAATTTGAACAGCTTTATTAGCATTTGATCCAACCACTACCATATCAGCAACTTTACCACTGATAAACATTGATAATATTGCATATAATCCAGTAACAATTCCATATTGATCATAAAAAACAATTACACCAAGCAATATTACAATTCCATCTATTAGATAGATACTTACTGATAAGGGTAGTTTTAATTTACGATTTAGTATTTTTATAGGTATATCAGTTCCACCACTTGTCCCACCATATTTTATAACATATCCAAATCCAAGACCAAGTAATAGACCACCAAAAGTAGCGGCAATTACAAAATCTTTTTCCATTTCTAATGTTGGAGCAAAAGACTCAAACAAGAATAAAAATATTGGGAAAATTACAGAACCATAAATTGATCTTAAAAACACTTTTTTTCCAAGAAATAATAACCCTACTAATAATAAGCACATATTAAAAGCAAGAACTATATATGATATCTGAACATCAAATAATTCATTAATCACCAATCCTAAACCAGTAACTCCACCTGTTACTAAGTCAGATGGGATAATAAAGTAATAAAACCCAGCTACCATTAAAATGATACCCCAAGTAATCATTGCATATTGTTCGAACTTAGTTACTTTTCTTAATTTTTTTTGTTTATGTCTCATACTATTCACCTTTATTCATCTTTAGATAACTATCTATAAATTCACTTATATAACCATCCATTACTTTTCCAACGTTTCCAGTTTCAAAATTAGTTCTATGATCTTTCACCATTGAATATGGATGCATTACATATGATCTTATTTGTGAACCAAACGAGTTTGATAATGAGTCACTTCTAAAAGCACTAATCTCAGATTGTTTTTTTTCTTGTTCTAATTTATATAATTTACTCTTTAATATCTGCATTGCTTTTTCTCTGTTTTTTATCTGTGAACGTTCATTTTGGACTGTTACTACAGTTTTTGTTGGTAAATGAGTAATTCTTACTGCACTATCTGTAGTGTTAACACTTTGTCCTCCAGCGCCACTTGAACGATATGTATCAATTTTTAAATCTCCGTCATTCATATCAACTTCAATTGAATCATCAATTTCAGGAATAACATTGACACTAGCAAAACTAGTGTGTCTTCTTCCACCAGAATCAAATGGAGAGATCCTAACAAGGCGATGAACACCAGATTCTCCTTTAAGATAACCATAAGCAAGTTCACCGTGAAGTACAAATGTAACACTTTTTAACCCAGCTTCCTCACCATTTAGAAAATCTAAAAGCTCTATTTGATAATTGTTTTGTTCTGCATATCTTGTGTACATTCGATATAACATATTAGCCCAGTCTTGAGACTCTGTACCACCAGCACCAGGATGAATCTCTATTATTGCGTCATACTTATCATACTCATCACTAAGTAATAAAAACGTTTTAAACAGTTCGATTTGTTTAACAAAGTCTTTTTGAGTGTTAATAAACTCAGACTCCATAGCTTCACCAAGTTCTATAAACTCTTTAAGCATTTCTAAATTATCAAAGTTATCTTTTATAGCATTATAACGATCTTGTTTATTTTTTAGACCTTTAAGTTCCTTAATTACTTTTCTAGCTCTTATTTGGTCATTCCAAAATTCTTGATCAAATGTTACTTGATCAAGGTCTTTGATTTGCTTATCTAGTTCTTCTAGATTTAGCATTGAACTAATTTCTAAAAATAGTTCTTTAATAGTCTTAAATTCATTTTTTACATCTAATAATTCCATAATACCACCTTGCAAAAGACTCAAAGATTTCTCCTTGAGTCAGTTTTTATCTACCATGACATTGCTTGTATTTTTTACCTGAGCCACAAGGACAAGGATCGTTTCTTCCAACTTTGTCTTTAGTAACTGGTTTTTTCTTAGTTTCCTCTTCTTTACCAGAATGAGTAGCGGTTGGTTTAGCAACCTGAACACGTTGTAGGTTGTCTCTTAAAATTGCTTTTAATACATAACGTGTTACGTCTTTTTCAATTGATAAAATCACGTCTGAGAACATTGAGAAACCAACTTCTTGATATTCTCTTAAAGGATTCACTTGAGCATAACTTTGTAGCCCAATCCCTTGTCTTAATTCACTCATTTGATCAATATGTTGCACCCAGTAAGTATCTACAACTCTTAATACAACTACCTTTAAAAACTCATTAAATTTTTCGATAGTGAATTTAGAAATTTTTTCATCAATGTCTTTTTTAACTTGTCCCATAATGTAGTTATATGTTTGATCAGGATCATCAACAATTTCACCTTTATCTAAAACACCTTGATTAAAGAACTTTATATTTAAGGCATTAAACATATCTTCTTTATTTACTTTAGTATTTTTTTGTTCATAATTTAAGTTTTGTTCAAAGACACCTGTAATCGTTCTATCAACCATTCCATCAACAATATCCTTAATTGAGTCAAGGAAAAGTATGTCTCTTCTTTGTTGGTATATTATTTCACGTTGTTTTCGTAAAACCTCATCATACTGTAAAACTGTTTTTCGTCTGTCAAAGTTATTTCCTTCAATTTGTCTTTGTGCTCGTCTAATAAATCCAGAGAATATTTTAAAATCAACAGCTGATTCATCTTCTCTGTCTCTAGTTCTTGTTAGCATTTCAATTTGGCGTTTAAATCTATCTCCACCAAATCTTCTCATCAAATCATCATCACCAGATAAGAAGAAACGAGTATAACCTGGATCACCTTGACGACCACTACGCCCACGTAACTGATTATCAATACGTCTTGATTCATGGCGCTCAGTACCTAAAACAGCTAAACCTCCAAGTTCAATAACACCTTCACCCAGCTTAATATCTGTCCCACGACCAGCCATATTAGTGGCAATTGTTACAGATCCTTTTTGTCCAGCGTTTTCAACTATATCTGCTTCTCTTTCATGTTGTTTTGCATTTAAAACATCATGCTTAACTCCACGTTTTCTTAATAGGTCTGATAACAACTCTGAAGTTTCAATTGAAATTGTACCAACAAGTATTGGTTGACCTTTTGTATGTCTCACTTTAATTTCATCTGCAATTGCACGATATTTTGCCTGCATAGTTGCAAAGATTAAATCATTATCATCTATTCTAACAATAGGTTTATTTGTTGGAATTTCAACAACAACCATATTATATATATTTCTAAATTCTTCTTCTTCAGTTTTTGCAGTACCAGTCATACCTGAAAGCTTTTTATACATTCTAAAGAAATTTTGGAATGTAATTGTTGCTAAAGTTGAAGTTTCTTTTTTGATTTCTACTCCCTCTTTTGCTTCTAAAGCCTGGTGTAATCCTTCACTAAACTGACGTCCATGCATTAATCTACCTGTAAAACTATCAACTATAATTACTGCATTATCTTGAACTACATAATCAACGTCCCTTTGCATAGTGAAATTCGCTTTCATAGCATTTGTTACGTTATGTAAAAGAGCTACATTTTGTAGGTCATACAGATTATCAACATTAAAATATTTTTCAGCTTTTGTCATCCCAGATTCTGTTAGTGTAACAGAGTTGGCTTTGACATCAATTTCAAAATCTTCTTCATCAATTCTTCTTGCAAATGCTTGAGCATGAAGATATAAATTTGAAGTGTTTTTTGCTCCACCACTAATTATTAAAGGAGTTCTCGCTTCATCTATTAATATTGAATCGACCTCATCAATTATTGCAAAGCTTAATGGCTTTTGAACCATTTCTTCTTTATAAATAACCATATGATCTCTTAAATAATCAAAACCTAATTCATTATTAGTAGAGTATAAAATATCACACTCGTAAGCTTCTTTCTTTTCAGCTTTTGTTAACTCTCTTTTATTAAGTCCAACTGTTAATCCTAACCATCTAAATAGTTCACCGATTTCACCAGTTGTTTCACGTCCAGCAAGATACTCATTTACAGTAACGATATGAACGCCATCACCTGATAACGCATTTAAATATGCTGGCATAACAGCAGTTAATGTTTTACCTTCACCAGTTTTCATTTCAGCGATGTTACCTTCATGAATAGCGATACCACCCATAACCTGAACATAAAAAGGCGTTTTGAATGTTACCCTAGTTGAAGCTTCTCTTACAGTCGCAAAAGCTTCAACTAAGATATCATCTAAAGTTTCAGTTTTTAACCTCAGTTTAAACTCCTCAGTTTTTGCTTTTAACTCATCATCAGTTAATTTTTTAAAATCGTCTTCTAAAAGAATTACTTTGTCAGCAATTTTTCCAAGTCTTTTTAACTCTTTTCTATTTAGATCAAATAGTTTTTTTAGCATAATTCTTCACCTCATTATCAATTAATATAATACCATATTTATTATCCTTATTATATATAAAATATTGAAATCATTTATATCAATAAAAGTGCGCCGTTGGCGCACTCTTTTATTCAGTTTCGATTACTCCGTATGAACCTTCGTTTCTTATATATAGAACATTAACTTTTTCTGTATCTTCATCTTTATAAATATAGAAATCATGTCCTAAAACTTCTAAAGCAGTAATTGCTTCCTCAGTACTCATTTTTTCTAATGAGATATTTTTAACTTTAACTGGAGTTCTGACAAGTTCTCTCTTCAATGCTTCAAAATCAAGATCTTCTACAAATAAGTCAGATACACCCTCTTTTTTCTGTAAACTTCTTGTAATTTTTGATTTGTGTTTTCTTATTTGTGCTTCTAATTTGTTGATTGACAAGTCGATTGCTGCATACATGTCATCATCTGAAACCTCTGCTCGCATTGTATAGTATTTTGTTGGAATTGTCACCTCTACACGGTGATGGTCTGTATAAGTCTTACACACCACATAAGCATCAAGTTCTTCTGTAAAGTATCTCTGAACTTTTTCTAATTTCTCAACTGCGTAGTTTTTGATTGCTTCTGTAACTGTAAAACCATTTTTTCCTCGTACGTCTACTATCATTTTTCTCAACTCCCTTTTTAATTTATATCTAATTATATCATATTGAAATAATAAATGTTATGAAATACTAATGAAAATTTATGAAAAAAGCTCTTCATAGACTGTCAAATCGATTCGAAACACACTAATATATATAACATTTTTATTTAATAGATTATCAATACCTATCAAAATATCCTTTTTAAAATTTGCAAGGATGTCTTTATCGATAAAAATAACATTTGATATTTCTGCAATTATCTGATGTAAACAAAACTCTAAATTGTAATTAAACTTTTTAAAAATACGATTTTTGTAAAAGTTATTGTATAAGGGATAATACTTAAATATTAGGGAATCAAGGTAAATAATATCAAGATCATGGTTTTCAGCTAATGAATTCAAGCAATTATTGTGAATAAATTCTTCATTAAAAAGTGTTTTGAATGTAATTTGATTGTCAATTTTCTTATTGCATAGTTCACATTTTTTCATAAAAAACACCCCATAAGTATTATACTTACGAAGTGTTTTTTTATCCTAATTTTTCGAATAATTCGTGTGTTGCTAGTACATCACTTAGAGCTCTATGAGCATCTTTATTAACTATACTAAAATGTTCAGTTAAGTTTTTCAAAGAATAACTTCTAAGTCCTGGTAGTTTCTTTTTAGCAATCCACATTGTATCTTTAATAAAATACTTTTTCAGTTGTATTCCATGTCTTGTCATCTCGTTTTGCAAGAATGGATAATCAAAATAATATGCATTATGTCCAACAAGAAATTCAGAATTCATTATGAAGTTTTGAAATTTCAATAAAGCCAAACTAGGATCCATTCCATCTTTTATCATTTCATTTGTTATGTTGTTTATGGCAGTTACTTCTTCAGGTATTACCACATTTTGATTTAAAAGTTCATTATATGTATCAATTACAACACCATCTTTAACCCTAACTGCACCAATTTCAATAATTCTATTAGTCTCTTTGTTTAAACCCGTTGTTTCTATATCAAATACTACATAATCCATTTGATCACCTCTTTGTGATTATACCAAATATCACAAAAAAAAGGAATACTACTTGTATTCCTTTAGTGTTATTTCGTTATTTATGTACATTAAGTAGTTATAAGCTAGAGCTTCTAACTCGTCTTCACCAGGATAAATTGCTATTTCCCCTAGATGATCAATATAATCTAGCAAAGGTTGTAAAACATCTTGATTATATGCTAAACCACCAGTAATAATTATTGCATCTAAATTCCCTCTAGTTACAGCATATAGTCCACCAATTTCTTTAGATATTTGATATACCATAGCTTTCAAAACTCTTTTAGCTTCAGGGTGTCCATCCATAATCATTTCTGAAATTTTCTCTGCATCACTTGTGTTTAAGTAAGATACTAAACCACCAAAACCATAGTTTAATTTTTTCATTTGTTCAAGTGTATATTGCCCACTATAAGCTAACTCATAAACACTACTAACAGGCAGCCCCCCAGTTCTTTGAGGGCTAAATGGCCCATCGCCATCTAGTGCATTATTAACATCAGTTACACGACCTTGTTTGTGAAGACCAACACTAATTCCACCACCAAGATGAGCAACTATAAGGTTTAGTTTTTCATATGGAATATCCACTCTTTTTGCGTACTTTCTTGCAACAGCTTTTTGATTTAAAGCATGAAATATACTTCTTCTTGCAATTCCATTTAATCCAGAAATCTTTGCAACACTACTCATTTCATCAACAACAACTGGATCAGCAATATAAGCTTTTTTACCAACTGATTTTGCTAATGAGTCAGCGATTAGTGCACCCAAATTTGATGCATGAACTCCGTAAGTTCCATTAGATAAATCTTTAATCATTAATTCGTTCACTTCGTAAATGCCACTATCCATAGGATGGAGCAGTCCACCTCTGCCAACAAAACCACTAATATCTTCAAGTTTAATATTTGATTCTGTTAAAAACTCTTTAACAATATTTATGCGATAATCAAGTTGTGAAATTAAATTTTCAAATTTTTCTATGTCTTTACGATCATGTCTTAGTGTTTTCTCATTCAATATTTCTAAGTTTTCAAAGATAGCTACTTTTGTTGAAGTACTACCTGGGTTAATTGTTAAAATTTTCATAAAATCTCCGTACTGACTACTGCTAGAGCAATCGAATATAATTTTGATTTATGACTGTCTGCTCTACTATTAACAACAACTGGAACTTTGCCTCCAAGGATTAACCCTGCGGCTGTAGCATTTCCAAGAAACGTTGTTGTTTTATAAAATGTGTTTCCAGATTCAATATTCGGAAATATCAATATATCTGCATCACCTGCACATACATGATTTATCCCTTTTGTTTGAGCTGAAAAATCACTAACTAAAATATCAACTGCAAACGGTCCACCAATATAAAAATCCTCATTATCCTTAAGTTTGTTAACAATAGATGCTGCTTCAACTGTTGAAACTATTTCTTCATTAACAATCTCTACAGCGCTCACTAAGCCTATTTTCGGCTTTCTTATACCTAGTGTAGTAACAAAATCTAATGTGTTATTGATTATTTCGATTTTGTCTTCTTCTGTTGGTAAAACATTCATAACAGAATCACTGAAGAACAATAGTTTTGTATAACTAGGAAGTTGTAAAACACCTATATGTGACAAGATATTTGCTTTTCGCATTTGATGTTCTTCTTTACATAACTCTTCTAGTAAAATTCTTGATTGTAATGAACCTTTCATCAAAATCGATGTTTCTTGTTTACTTGCTAGTTTTACACTCATCAATGCTGCATCCTTGTGATCAACAGCATTATAAATTTCATACCCTTTTTTGCTTATTCCTAAATCCATAAGTAAATCTAATATGATTTTCTTATTACCGACTAAAACAGGATTAATTAATCCTGTTTGGTATGCGTCATTTACTGCAATAATTACTTCTTTGTCTTCTGGACTAGCAACTATTAAATCCTTTGTTTCTAGTTTCTTCGCATAATCTAGTACTTGCGTAAAATCTCGATACAATGTGATCAGCTCCTTACGGCTTTTTTCCCTTCTTCTAAAGCTTTTCTATTCATTTCGATTAAGTTAGCCTTAGAACCCGTGAACTTCTCTTTCATTATATTAATAATTTGCTCATTTGTAAATACTTTAGTTACTTCTAAGTAAGCTCCTAACATAACCATATTGGCTACTTTCAAGTTTCCTAGTTCTAAAGCAATATCATTGGCTGCTACTTCATAAACATTTACATCTTCTCTATAATCAAGACCTTTAACAAGGCTTGAATTTATTAAAAGATGTCCATCTTTTTTTAATTTTGATTGGAATTTGTTTAAAGATGGTTTATTCATAATAATAATTGAATCAGGAGTAGAAATTACAGGACTGTTTACATTACTTTCAGAAATTGTAACACTACAGTTTGCTGTTCCCCCTCTAGTTTCTGGACCATATGATGGAAACCATAGTGTGTTTAAGTCTTCCTTAGTAGCAACATAACTTAATAATTGCCCCATAAGCATTACACCTTGTCCACCAAAACCTGCGATTATTGTTTTTTCATTTACCATTATTTTTCACCTACTGTTTTGTCTTTGTATACACCAAGTGGATAGTAAGGAATCATATTATCTACAGCCCAATCAACAGAATCTTTTGGATTTATACCCCAGTTAACAGGACAAGTAGAAATAAATTCTATCATACTAAATCCTAATTTTTTATTTTGAATATCAAAAGCTTTTTTCAATGCTTTTTTAGCTTTATTAACATGTTTAGGATCATGAACACTAACACGTTCAATGTATGTAGCCCCAGGAATCTGAGCCATCATTTCAGAAACTCTTAATGGCAAACCTTGTGAAGCTGCATCGCGACCATCTTGAGATGTTGTAGTCTTTTGACCTAATAAAGTTGTAGGTGCCATTTGTCCACCAGTCATACCATAAATTGCATTATTAACGAAAACAATAGTAATATTTTCACCACGGTGAGCAGCATGAATTGCTTCTGCAATTCCAATTGAAGCCAAATCTCCATCACCTTGATAAGTGAATACTATATTATCAGGTCTTACTCTTTTAATTCCTGTTGCAACAGCTGGAGCTCTACCATGAGCTGCTTGTTGCATATCGCAACTAAAGAAATCATAGTTTAAAGCACTACAACCAACACTTGAAATCCCTACAGTTCTTTCGAGTAAATCTAAATCAACTAATGTTTCTGCTACTAATTTGTGAATAATACCATGTGTACATCCAGGACAATAGCTTAAATGAAAATCACTTAGTCCTTTACTTTTTTCATAGATAACTTTACTATTCATGAGATTGACCCCCAATTATATCAATTACTTTTTGTGCGATTTCTTCGGCCTCAGGAACAATTCCACCTACACGACCATAAAAATGGATCGGTAATCGACATTCATTTGCTAATTTTACATCTTGAAGCATCTGACCCATACTCATTTCAGCAACCAATAAGTTTTCTACTGAAGATGGTAATTCTTTAAATGCTTTTTCAGGGAATGGGAAAATTGTTATTGGTCTAACAATTCCAGCCTTAATTCCTTTTTCTGCTAAAATTTCAATTGCAGTTCTTGCAATTCTAGCAACACTTCCGTATGCAACGATAGCTATTTCAGCATTTTCCATATTTATAAGTTCATATCTTTGATGATTTTCTTTCATCTCAGTATATTTCTTTTGAAGTTTAATATTATGATTTTCTAAATCTTGTGGATCTAAATATAATGAATTAATGATGTTTTTAGGATGGTCTTTTCTATTCCCATCTGCAGCCCAAGTTTTAGGCTTTAAATCCCATTTTTTCACTTCTCTATCAACATCAACTGGTTCCATCATTTGTCCAATTAATCCATCAACAGCGATCATTACAGGATTTCTAAAATAATCAGCAATTTCAAAAGATTCTTTGATTAAATCTACAGTTTCTTGTAAAGATTCAGGAGCTAAAGCATACAAACTATAATCCCCATTACCTCCACCTCTAGTAATTTGATTGTAGTCTGCTTGTGAAGGTTGAATTCCACCTAAACCAGGACCACCTCTCATTACATTAATAATTACAGCTGGCAGTTCTGCACCAGCGATATATGTTATCCCTTCTTGTTTTAAAGCAATACCAGGACTTGAAGAAGATGTCATTACTCGTGCTCCAGCACCAGCAGCTCCATAAACCATGTTAATAGCAGCTACTTCACTTTCAGATTGAACAAATGCTCTTCCGTGTGTTCTCATATGTTTTGATAAATACTCAGGTAACTCATTTTGTGGTGTTATTGGGTAACCATAAAAAGCATCACATCCAGCTTTGATTGCAGCTAATGCCATTGCTTCATTACCTTTCATTAATACTTTACTCATTATTTGCCTCCTTTACAAATCTCTCAACAGTGATTACTGAATCAGGACACATTGTTGCACAGAATGCACAAGCAATACATTTTTCTGGTTCTGTCACCATTAAAGGTGTATAACCTCTGTCATTTGTAGTTGTTTCATCAAGTTTTAAGATGTGAACTGGACAATAATATGTACATAAGTTACATCCTTTGCATCGGTTTAAATCAATAATAATTCTACCTTTAGCCATTATTTTCCTCCTATAACCATTTTCTAGCAACAATTCTAGATATAACTAGTTCTTCGCCCAGAAAATTATGTTTTATTAGTTTTTTCTTACTTTCTTCTATTACAGTGTATAGAATCGGAAGATTAAGTTCTTCACTTACACTCTTTATAATATTTTCCCCGTGGATAATATCCTCTTCCGTTGTTTCATTAATTAAATTTGAGTTATTAATCAATCCTGTTACCTTTAATTGTGTTTGGGCCTCTAACAAAATAATTGAATCAATAATATCTTTTTTATTACTTGTTTCAGGTCTAAAAACATTTAAAACACAAATAAAATCAATTTCATCAAAATCCTTAATTTGATCCTGATACTGAATTAAAACCTTTGCCCCATTTTCAGTTCCTCCCAAATCATAAATAGCAGTAACTGATTTATCAATAAATGGGTAAACACCTTTTCTAGAAATATAAGGCATATCACTATTAGGCATATTTTCAATTGTAGATTCAACTAACTTTATTCCTTTTTCCTTAAAAAGTTCATGTAAAGCTCTACTCCTAAAGTAAGGATTAATTATATCTAAATCAACAATATAATCAATATGTTTTTGCAGTGCTAAATTTACACTAATTTCACTTTTCCCACTTCCATAATATCCTGACAAGATTGTTATTCTTTTCATATTGTTTTCTAAAAATAATAATTACGAATGAACTATTATTTCTATAAACCTCCAATCTTTTGCATTTAAAAATGCGTTCATAAATGAAAGCGTTTTTACCAAAAATATTATATCACTTTAGGGGGTAAAAATTCAACTTATTAGACTAATATTTTTTAATTACTTTACCTATTTGAATTTTTCATTAGTCGATGCCTTATAGACGGCTTAGTTTAGCCATAAAAAAAACAACACTGAAAATATTTTCAGTGTTGTTTCATTAAACTTAGACAACAATATTAACTAATTTCTTAGGTACAACGATTATCTTTCTAATCTCTTTTCCTTCGATAAACTGTTTGGCTTTTTCGCTAGCTAATGCTAAAGCTTGTAGTTCATCTTTTGTCGTATTTAGATTTACACTAATCTTATCTCTAACTTTTCCATTGACACTAATAGCTATTTCTATAACTGTGTCCACAAGAGAATCTTTATCAAATGTTGGCCATTGTTCAAAGACTAATCCCTCAGTATTTCCAATTTGTTCCCACATTTCTTCAGCAAGATGTGGTGCAAAAGGATTTACTAATTTAAGAATCGTTTCATAGTCTTTTCGACTAACACTTTCTTGTTTTACCATTTCGTTTACAAGAGTCATTAGTTTAGCGATTGCAGTATTGAATTTTACATTTTCAATATCTTCACTAACTTGTTTTATAGTTTGATTCATAATTATTTTAAGGTCCTTTGAAAACTCATTTGACGTAGTAATTTTTTCTTTAAGTCTTAAAATTTTATCCAAAAATCTTCTAGCACCTTTAACTCCAGAAGCATTCCATGGTGTTGACTGCTCATAATCACCAATGAATAAAATATACAATCTTAAAGTATCTGCACCAAATTCTTCAATAATCTCTAAGGGATTAACAACATTCCCTTTAGACTTACTCATTTTATCACCATCACTACCAAGGATTAGACCTTGAGCGGTTCTTTTTTTATATGGTTCCTCACATGGAACTACTCCTATATCAAATAGGAATTGGTGCCAGAATCTTGAATAGATTACATGTCTAGTAACATGTTCCATTCCTCCATTATACCAGTCTACTTGCAGCCAGTATTTTAGTTTATCAAAATCTGCTAAAGCTTTATTATTTTTTGGATCAGTATATCTTAAAAAATACCAACTTGATCCAGCCCATTGAGGCATTGTATCAGTTTCTCTTTTTGCATGTCCCCCACAAACAGGACATGTTGTATTAACAAACTCCTCTATATTTGCAAGTGGACTTTCTCCATCCTCAGCAGGTTCAAATTTATCTACTACTGGTAATCTAATTGGAAGGTTTTCTTCTTTTTCAGGGACCATTCCACATTTATCACAATGGATTATTGGAATTGGTTCTCCCCAGTAACGTTGGCGATTAAATGCCCAATCTTTCATCTTGTAATTAGTTGTACGTTCACCAATGTTTTTTTCTTCGAGAAACTTAATGATTTTTTCTTTTGCATCTTTTACTGTAAGTTCATTTAAGATATCACTATTAACTAATATACCTTCATAAGTATCAGTATAGGCTTCAACTGTTATATCTCCACCTTTAATAACTTCTATAATCTCAAGGTTATATTTAGTAGCAAACTCATAATCTCTTGTATCATGGGCAGGTACTGCCATAATTGCCCCTGTACCATATCCAATCATTACATAATCAGCAACAAATATTGGGATTTCTTTATTATTAACTGGGTTAATTGCTGTTAATCCATCAATTAATACACCTGTTTTATCTTTTGCAAGTTCAACACGTTCAAATTCTGTTTTCTTTTTTGCTTCCTCTTTATAATTAATTAGAGCATCATAATTCTTAATTGTCGATTTATACTCCTCAATGATTGGGTGCTCAGGAGCAATTACCATAAAAGTAGCTCCGAATAATGTATCTGGTCTAGTTGTATATACTTTTAATGAAGTGTTCGTATTTGTAACTTTAAAATCAACATGAGCTCCACTAGACTTACCAATCCAGTTTTCTTGTTCAATCTTTATTCTTGGAAGTGTATCAAGATTTTTTAGCCCTTGAAGAAGACGTTCTGCATGTTTTGTTATTTTTAAGAACCATACGTCTTTTTCTTTTTGAACTACTTCTGTATCGCAACGATCACATTTACCACCTTGACTTTCCTCATTAGAAAGTACTACCTTACAACTAGGACAATAATTAACATATGTTTTGTCTCTATAAGCAAGATTGTTTTTAAATAGTTGAATGAAAATCCATTGTGTCCAACGATAATAATCTTCATCAGTTGTATCTACTGTTCTATCAAAATCAAAACTAAATCCAGTTTGTTTTAACTGTTCAGTAAATATTTTAATATTTTGGTCAGTAACTTTTCTTGGATGGATACCAGTTTTAATTGCATAGTTCTCTGTTGGCAGACCAAATGCATCAAATCCGATAGGAAATAAAACATTATAACCTTCCATTCTTCTTTTTCTAGAAACAATTTCTAAACTAGAATACGCTCTAATATGTCCGACATGCATCCCAGCTCCAGACGGATAAGGGAACTCAACTAAACTGTAATACTTAGGTTTATCACTAAAATCTTTTGCCGCAAACACTTTGTTTTCATACCAGTGTTTTTGCCATTTTTTCTCAACTTCTTGATGATTATATTCCATTAAAATCACTCCTTATAATAAAAAAATTCGTCCTTAAATAAAGGACGAATCATTAAAATCCGTGGTACCACCTTAGTTCTAGAATTATCTAGCACTCAATCCTTTAACGCAGGTTTACGACTTAAGCTTCAATAGTTGCACTTAAGTAACTCCATAGACTAATTCATTTACAATTCATCTCAATTCACACCAACCATTGAGTCTCTACAAAGAATTAATAAATTACTACTTCTATTTCACTGTCTTATACTTTTTCTAATAATAACACATCATTTTTTTAAAATCAATATTATTTGTTTTTTAGTCTTGATGCAATCTCAACATTTAACATATTTGTTTGTTTAAATGCCATAAAAATTAGAACTACAATTATAAATATATTAAGATTTATTATGTTGTTAAAAGCCAAAATAATAAATAACATAGTAGCTGAATAAGCACTCATAACGAAACTTTCCTTAAACGGAACAACAGGAAATCTTCTTCTTAAGAATATTGTATTTACAAATACAAATATCATATACAGTAAGAAATTAAGAACTATTTGGATTATAATTAAAGCAGAACCCCAATATAATCTTGATTCAACTAGTTTATTTGAAACAATACCAAAAGCGGCGTTAAAATATTCATCACTGCCATCAATATCTAAGTTTTTTAAATCACTAGATAAATCAGAAAGTTTACCATTAACAATACTACTACCCATAAAATATAAATCATAATTATCTTCATTTATTACAATATGATACTTAAAACCATCATAAAATGTAGGATCAATTGTGTCACTATTATTAGCATAGATAAAAATATACCTATCTTCATAAAGTAGTAAATCAGTATCTTGATCACAAGTTAATGTATAATCAACTAATGAACATGTACTGGTAATTTCCTTATGATTATCTTTAACATATGTTTTATATGTTTCTGACAACCCTTCATACTTTACAACATTTATAATAGATGCTGTTGCCATTACGATGGCGAATAGAAAAACATAAAATAAAGGAATTATTATTTTATCTTTTCGATAATCAACTACACGTCTTGGATATACTAATCCATCTCTAAATCTATTAAACATATTATCACCACACATATTATAACATAAATTTATATTTTATTACTTTTTTGTGGTAAAATTATCAAGAGGTGAGACTATGGAATATATGACTAAAGAAAAACGATATAATACCTTAAATGCTTTTTACCGTCATAAATTCGGTGAAAAAGTCTTTAAAATACCTTTAAATGGCGGTTTTTCATGTCCCAACAAGGAATCTAAGACTCTCAAAGGCGGTTGTATTTATTGTACTGAATCAGGCAGTGGAGACTTTGCTGGTGACAAAAATGACTCACTCAAAGAACAATACAATAAAATATTACAGATGATGAATAATAAGTGGAATGGTAAAACAATTGTTTATTTTCAGGCAAACACAAATACATATAAACCTGTTGATGAACTTAGAATAATGTTTGATGAAGCCATTTCTTTAAGTGAAGACATTGTTGGGTTAAGTATCGCAACAAGATGTGATGCATTAGATGAGGCAAAATATAACCTTCTTGGTGAACTTAGTAAGAAAACATATCTTCAGATAGAACTTGGACTCCAAAGTATTAATGATGAAACGATCAGTTTTATGAATAGAGGCCATAACAAAGAATGTTTTGAACGAGCAGTTAAAGAACTAAGAAAAAGAGAAATTGATGTCGTTGTCCATATAATTAATGGATTCCCAACTGATTCATACCAAGATTCTCTCAATATAATAAAGTACCTTAACACCTTAGATATTCAAGGTATCAAAATTCATATGTTACATGTTATGAGACAAACAAAACTTGCTAAAATATATCTTGAAAAACCATTTAAGCTTTTTTCTTTAAATGAGTATAGAGATTTAGTAATTGATCAGCTTGAACTCCTAAATAGTAATATAATAGTTCATAGAATAACAGGAGATAGTCCTAAACATTTATTAATAGAACCCCAATGGACTTTGAAGAAGTTTATTGTAATGAATGAAATTGATAAAAAAATGCGTGAGACGAACTCATATCAAGGAAAAAAGACAACACTTTAAAAAGTGTTGTCTTTTAATTATAAAGGTACATAATGTTCTCTAATAGTATTGATAAGACAAGCATATCAGCACTACCACCAGGGCTAATATTTAATCTCTTATATTTTTCACTTAAATCTTTAACCAAGCTGATATTGTTGTTAAAACCACCAGATGATAATATTTTTTGCATATCATTTTTAACAATTATCAAAGTGTTCAAATCAGTTTTATGGATAACAGTAGTATCGTTAAGTTTACTCATGTAATAAATCAGATAATTAATGTATCTAGTTCGATCATCAAAATCATCTTGCACATTATCAAAAAGTGTAGATAAACCGTTTAGTGCTTCTTCTCTAACCCCTTTAATTTTTAGATCTCTAAAAATTTTATCCGCATTACTTAGTTTTTTCTTATCAGATATTTTATCATAATAATCACCTACAACATTAAAAGCTATTTTCTTTATATTTTCTCTTAATGTTTGAATAGTAGCATCTTTAAATAATGCATTAATTGCACTACTAACAAAGATACCTAAAAGAAAAATCAAACCCTTATGAGTATTTATGTTGTTGGTCGCTTTAAACATAGATTTTTCAGCATTTAACCCTATTGATTGAAGTCTTTTATAATTTAAATCATCAACGCTTAATGTAATAAATTCCATAATGTATGGTTTTAAAGCTTCGATACTTACTAAAAACGTATGATAATTCATGTCTATATGAGAACCAGAATCCATAAAGGATACCAATCCAAATTTAGGATGTAAGTTAAGTTCCTTATACATCGAATCTATTGACAACTCATAGAAATACTTTGTAAAAAACGCTTTAGTTGTTTCAATAATGTGAGTTTGTAATTCTATTAATGAGTGAGCACTATTTCTACTGCAAACAAATGCATCATTATCACATATTAAACATTTTCTACTAGTATAGTTCAGTTCTTTTCTAGATATCGATTCATTTTGATAATAAACATCGATATCAACTAATCTTCCAAGTTCCTCATTTTCTTCTATATAAATTGTTGATTTTTTTGTGTCTTCAAAATCATTCTCTATAATGTAATAATAATAATCACCATCGAATGAGTTTACAAATGTAGATTTTCTAATATTTCTACTAAACTTTGAAGTAATTATCTTATTAAAATACTTAAGAATTATTCCTGAAAATAAATTGTTTTTTTCAGGACCAGGAGTATTTGTTTTTAAAACTATAATTGTATACTCAGGATTAAGTTCTGACAATTTTAGAATATTTTTGTATCTTTCTTCTCTTGCCTTGAGAATCATTAGTGTCTACCTAGTTCTTTACTTTGTATGTCCTTAATTACTTTTTCACCCTTTTCAGACAACAAGTAATTATAAGTTGCTAATGGTAAATATTTTTTTGTCTCACTTATTTTATTATCCTTAAGCATTTTTCTAACTAATGATGCGCTAATTACTTCTCCGTTGCTTTCAATTCTTTTAACTATTCTTAACCTGTTACCTAAGTATAATTTCATCACTTCATTATATTTATTTGTATTAAAACTTAAAGGCTCATCACCAACATATCTCATGTTAATATTAAATATCTTTTGGTAGTATTCTTTATATATTAACACGTCAATCAAAGTGTGTTCTTCAGTAATTAGCTTATCCTCCTTTAAAAAATACTTTGGAAAGGATATTCTTGAAACCACATAAGGCAAACTTGGTAGCACTGTAACATTTTTTAGATGTTTTGTTGCTTCGCAAATTATTGAATATCGGTCTCTAAAAGGAAAGCTTGATTGATCCTCACTAACCACAAAAACTAATACTTCTTCACTTTCTTTACTTGCAGTTTCTATTAAGTAAAGGTGTCCTAAAGTCATTGGATTAGCATTAATAATCAATGCGCTTTTTTTATTGTTTGAAATATTAAACTCGTGTTTCAAATTAGATAGTTCATGTAAAATATTTGAACCACCTTCTAATAAAACAGTATTCATTGTTTTTACAATTGTTGTCATATTCAATGATTTAAAAATAACTTCGTTTTTAGGCGTAGTAAAGACAAAATAATGGTAGATATCTTTTTGGTGTAAATAACTTACTAGGTGAGTAAACATCATATTAGTTATATTCTGTCCAATGAACTCTTTTCTAACCAAAAAGTCTTTCATAATATTATTTGAAAGACTTGCTGTTGCGACTAATTCATTTTCTTCATAAACAAGAATAGAATATGTTATATCTTCTTCATATTCTAAATTATTCTCATTTAAAAAATTAATCAATATTTGCTTTTCATTTTCTAAAAGAACTTCTTTAATAGTTAGCATAAAACCACTCCTATGCTTTATAAATATAATCTATTATATCATAAGTTCTATCTTCAACCATACCTATAATTTTTGATTCCTTTTTAAGTTGTTTTGGGATACCTGTATAATTATGTGCTATGTTTGCTAATTCTTTTATAGTATATATCTTTAATTTTGAATTTTTTAACTTTTCAATTAAATCTTTGCGGTTCTCGTTTATCGCAATACCGCGTTCTGTAACTAAGCAGTCCACGTTTTTGCCTAATGTAGTTATAGTCATTACACGGTCTTTGATTACGGGAATTCTAGCTTTAATTAGTGGTGAAACGATGATAGTTAATTTAGCTTCTGTTGCCGTATCGCTATGTCCACCGCTACCACCCATCAACATTTGATGTGATGATGATGTAACATTAACATTAAAATCATAATCAATCTCAGCTGCTCCTAAAATTACGCAATCTAAGTCTTTAATAACCATTTTTTCGTCATTTGGATTCGCATAGATTGATGCACTTATAGGAATATGATTTTTATTTTTACTTATTGATCTAACAGCATCTAAGTCAAAGCATTGAACATCATATAGTTTTTCAACAAGGCCTTCCTCTAACATATCGACATGGTACTTAGTAATTCCTCCTGAAAAAAATGATGCAATTACATTATTTTTTCTCATTATTTCACCAATATACTCAGTAGCTTTCAAGCTTACGCCTCCAGCTCCAGATTGGAATGAGAATCCATTTTTAATGTATCCCAGTTCGTTTATCAATTCAGATGTGTAACGAGCAATTTTAACTCCTACAGGGTTTTTAGTTACTTGTGTAGTTCCACTAACAATCCCGTTACTATCTCCAATTGAATCGACAACGATTATATAATCGATATTAGCTCCATCAATTTCAGGATTATCAACTTCTTCAACTAAAGTATCAGTAATTAGAATCTTGATTTTTGCATATTTTGAATCAGCAATTGCATACCCAAGACTACCACATGCGTTTTTACCTTTATAACCAACTGCATTACCTAACTTATCAACATATGGAGCTGCGATATACGCTATATCAATATTATTATTTCCTTCAATAATACTTCTTGCTCGTCCTCCGTGTGTTTGCATCTTCAGTTTTCCTATTAAGCCATTTTTTGAGATATACTCAGCAACTGGACCATTTAGATAGTTAGTAGTTATATTGTTTATCTGATCATTTTTAATTAAATCTAAGATTGTTGTATAAGTTGGAAAAATTGAACTAGGAAATAAATTCAATTCTTTTACATCCATTTCTAAGTATTTCTTTAGCACCATATTAAGAACAAAATCACCATTTCGTAAATGGTGATGGAATGATATGTTTTTATGTTCAAAAATATCAATTTCTTCATATAGTGATTCTAAATTATATAAGATTTTTGTACTCATAATATCACCTATAACAAATTATATTTTTTTGCTGTTTCTATTGTTTTTTCTGCTTTTTTAATGATTGGTAAATCGACCATTTTTCCATCTAAACTAAATGCACCTTTTAATTCAGTTTTAGCTTTAGTAACAATTCTTAATGCATTTTCTATTTCGCTTTTACTTGGAGCAAAAACTTGATTAATGGTCTCAACATGATTAGGATGAATACTTGATTTAGATGTAAATCCTAATTGTTTTGCTTTTAATGAATCAACTCTTAAATTTGAGATATCATCAGTATTAGTAAAAGGTGTATCAATTGAATCAATGTTAAAAGCGTTACAAGCGATACTAATTATGCTTCTAGCATAAAAAATTTCTGAAGCTTCCAAAGTTCTTGGTACATTAAGCTCTTTTGTAAAATCCTCAGCACCAAGTAATATCCCATGTAGGTTATCTTTTGAAGCAATTTCTCTTACAAAAAGAAGTGCTAAAGGGGATTCAATAATTGGAATTATTGTTTTCCCCTTAGTACCTATTAGTTTATTTAAATCGTCAATAGATTCTGGCATAGCTTTTGGTAACACATACCCATTAATATTTAAATCAAGAGTACTTTGAACATCTTTTAAAAAATCATTTGATTCAAAATCATTAATTCTTATATATATTTCTAAGTTTTCAAAGTTGTATTTTTTTAAAAAGTTTTCAACAAGATCACGAGCACAGTCTTTATCATATGAAATAACACTGTCTTCAAAATCAATAATAACTGCATCAGCATTAAAAACATCCAAATTCTGAAGCATATTAGGATTGTTTCCTGGTATAAACAAATAACTTCTACTCATTGTTTTCACCTTCTAGTCTTTTTAAAGCTGTTGCTAATCTTGCTTTTATTGTGTAATCAAGTGCACCCTTATCTTGGCATAAAACATTAACGTTTTTTATGTTTAGTTCTTGAAGACTCTTGTTGATAACTTCAAATATTTGCTCACCAAACTGATCAAATACAATTGACTCAATATTAACTGTATTATTTTTATCCTTGTTGTAACTAACAGTTATTAAACAATCACTTGATTCTAAAGATCCTGCACTTTTCATAAAATCACCTATCTATTTTTTATTAAAGCTAATGTGCGGTTCATGACATTACCTACAATCATAATACCCTCATCAGTTCCCATTCCTGGTTTAGCTAAACATTGTTTTGCATTACATGCAATTGCAATATTTGTAGTTACTTCTGCACTAATGTTTGTTTCATTACAAGTACCACCACTATAAGCACCAATATTTTTTTCTTTACAATATAATAATGCGTCAATAACGTTGTTTACTCCACCTAAATCTGGTGTTTTTACTTGTAACATATGTCCAGCACGGTTATCTGCAAAGTATTTTACATCATCAAAAGTGTTACACCATTCATCCGCAACAATTTCAATTTTACGACCGTTGTCATCTATCATTTTTGTAATATCTCTTAATGCTTCCATTGTTTCTAAACGGTTACCAGCATCTACTGGTCCTTCAATTCTTAATGTAAATGGACTTGCAACTTCTTCAAGTTCACATAAGTAATTATATATCTTTTCAACATTATTATCAAAGATAAGTCCAATTGTCCCATAAACGTCAATATGGAAAATAGGATTGTATTCTGAGTTCACTCGTAAATTAATAACTCTACCTCTTAACCAAGCCACATATTTTTTAAGTATTTCACCTGAATTTCCAAGTTTTGTTTCAATATGATTGATTAATGCATGAGGCATTACTTCAACTTCTTTAATAATCATTTTATCTACATTTGTATATCTATCATCACCAGATTGAGCAAATAAAGGGATTCTATTATATTCTTTTTCTTCAATCTTATATTCTTTTCTTACAACTTCTGCCATTGTAATTTTATTAGCTTTAGCAGTTGCATCTAATAAAGCTTGAGTTAATCCATAACGTAGTGCTGTATGAAGTTTTTTCCCATCTACTATTAAACTATCAATTTCCTCAGCATTTGCTTTAAAAGTAGACACATCTCTACCAACTAAAAGTGGTTTAATGAATGTTTCAATTGTTTCAATTCCTTGGTCACTTAGGAACAGCACGTCACGCCCACCACAACCACTATATTGAACAGCTGCAGCATCACCTAATGCAACTTGACCGTCTTCTAAAACTAACATAATTGAAACAGCTTCACCTTTTTGTCTTATTTGAGTGAAATTTTGAGTTATTGGTTCTCCAATATATGTAAACCCGTCATTTTTTGCACCTTTTTTTATTGCTGCTTGATCATCAAAATAAAATCCAGTCAGTGATTTTGAACATACTATATCTTTAATTTTCATTTTTTATAACTCCTCTTGTGGTTTCCCTACTAATATTCCCGAAGATACTGCATAAATATCATCAATTGTCATTTGGAATGATACATCGCGTCCTTCTAATGTTGCTCTTTCTTTTAATTTATTACGGTGAAATTCTTTGATTTCATCGCTCATTGCTAAATTACCAAATTCGAATATTCTAATTTTTCCATCAGTATCCCTTGCTGGTAAAATTCTTCCGCTATTATGTTGTGATGGAGCAAATGGAACATCTATTAGACCCTTTTTAAATGCTTTAACAGATCCTTTTGCGATATCTCCCTTTCCTTCATAAACAACTGCTTCAATTAAACAAGCAACTTCTTTTCTAATTATTTCCATTTCTTCTTGAAGTTCATCACTATCTGCAAGTTTTTGGTCTCTAAGTAATGAAGTAACAATTTTGCTTGCTCTTAACCCTTCAGCATTAGCCTCTTTTGTTGGAACACCAAATGATTCATGAGCAGTCTTAGTAATCATTTTTGTTGCTTTACCTAATGCAGCAACTGTACTTGCCATACTGATTAACCCCATAGCTTTTGCTTCATCTTTAGGGAATCCACCCATCCATTGATGGAACACTGTTGTAACAAAAACATCTTCATAACCAAATAGTTTTAAGTATCTATTTGTTTCTTCTTCTAATGTTCTTAAAGCAGCAACATCTTGGATAACATTTCCACTTTGACCATAACCAACTGTAATGTTTTTAACACCTTGTTCTGCAGCCAAAATACTTTCGATAATTGCAACAGTATGAGAGATAGATGGAGGAACCAAAGTTCCTGTTAAAGGACCGTAAGGCTCACGGTTAATTTCTACTCCATGTTCTTCATAATAACCAACAAGACGATCACAATATTGCCAATATCTAATTGTATCTTCTAAACTGATTGATTTTGCATAAGGAATGTTATAACTAATTCCTCCACCTTCATTTGAAGTCCAACCAGCCGCATGAATTATTTCACTTAATAATCTTGCATCGGGAGTACCATGTCTTGCTTGTAGAGGTACGTTAACACTTTCAAAAACTTCAAGACATCCTTCTACTCCATGATTAACGCAAGGAAACCCATTTAATAACGATCTTCCTTTTCTTTCACTTTCATCAATTCCATCTTGTGCATTTTGATATCTATTTTGTCTAGTATATGAATCTATCGTTGATGGCAAAAAGTCTGCTTCACCTTCTTTTTCAAGAAACTGTAGCAACTCAATATGTTCTTTAAGTCTTGCAACTCCAGCACGAGGTTGAATAAGTGTTAAACCTTGTTGTTTTGCTTTTTTAAGTTTCTTTGCAAAGTTTTTATGATCAGGAATTGCTTTCAATCTTTCTACACTACTATCTAAATCTAAAAGTGGACTGCTACCAGTTTTCCAGTGATGCAGTATTTCACTTCTTATTTTTAAGAATTCTTCTAAAGGAATCTTTTTATTTTCAACCATAATTATTTCTCCTTATAACAAATAAGTTTTCATTAATTTTAATGCTAATTTTGGGTATTTTTGCCCTAATAATCCCATAGACGCAAGAATATAACTTTTATCTAGTAAGTATGATGGATTATTCGGTCTTAATTCTAAAGCTTTGTTACTTTTTTTATTAACTTGTCTTAATATTTTTTTTGCATCTTTATTACTGATTAAAACTCCACCAGTACCAATAACATATTTTATATCAGACAAATCTTTTCCAGTTTGGTAATACATACTACCAAGTGGAGTGTAGACAACTTCTATATGACCAACATGACGACTAATTGACACATCACAACAAATTTTAGCGATTGCATTATCAAAATCTTCTTCATGTTTATTTGTTGGGAGGAAGTCAGTGTTTTCTCTTCTTCTTTTAATTGATTTTTCAATGTCATGTTCCCATTTGTCATCTTCATCAAAGTACTGTTTAAACTCATAACTACTTACAGTACTAAGTATAGCGTTTGCGCTATATCTCATACCTAAATCACCTTCAACTGTTCTTTTTGCAAAAGGTTCTTGTAGGCCTTTCATTATAACTTCTGTTCTTTTTGGATAACCTTCACCAATAGTATGAACATCAGTCGTTGCTCCACCAATATCAATAACCATCAGTTCTCCATATCCTTCAACTTCTTCAAATCCTTTGGAAAGTAATTCAGCAGCAATTAAAACAGCTTCTGGAGTAGGCATTATAATTTCACCTATTTTTTTCTCAGCTTTTTTAATCCCTTTTGCTTCAATAATCTTGCTTATAAATATTTGTCTTATTCCATGTTTAGCTTCTTCTACGTCTAAAACTTTTAGTTTTGGCATAACATTTTTAACTATATGGTATTCAAATTTAGCACCTACAAAGATATCATCAATAACATCATTCGCATCTTTGTTCCCAGCAACAATAATTGGAATATCTAAATCTAATTCTCTAAGTTTTTTTGCGTTGTGAATGATACACTCTTGATTCCCACCATCGGTACCACCAGCAAGTAAAATTATATCAATTGGTGTTTCTGCTAATTTTTTCATTTCTCTCTTTGTTAAATGATGAGAGAAAACTAAATCAACTATTGCACCTGCACCCAAACAAGCTCTTTTAGCTGCTTCAACAGTAAGTTCTTCTACAAGTCCAATTGCGGCCATTTTTAGACCCCCAGCTGCACTACTGCATGCTGAAATATCTGAAACATTATCTATTTCAGGATGATCTCTTAATAATCTATCTAATGCTTTATCGTATCCTTCTAAAACATTTGTTTGAACCGTTGTAGAGGCTTTTGAGGTACCAACTATAGTTTCACTTTTTAAATCAACTGCTGTTAACTTTGTATATGTACTACCAAAATCGACAAGCAAATAAACATCCATTAGATACCTATATCTTCCTTAAGATGTGTGATTGCATCCTCAATTTTTTGTCCCGGACCGTAAACACGATCAAACCCCATATCTTTAAATCGTTTTTCAACTTCATTAAAGTCTTGTTTACCTACAACGATGTTTCCACCTACATAAAGTTTAACATCTGATAATCCAGCTTCATCACAATTTTCTCTAAAGAATTTTACATCCATTTCACCATGCCCATATAAACTTGAAACTAAAATAGCTTTAGCATCAGTTTCTATAGCAGCACTAATGAAATCTTCTTGAGATGATAAAACCCCAATATTTACAACATTGTACCCTGCGCTACTTAATACGTGATCAATTATTTTGTTACCTACTGCATGTACGTCTGCTCCGATAACACCAATGACTACAGATTTCATAATATCTCCTTTCAAATTACAAAAGGACTATTATTTTCTACGAAATAATGGTCCTTTTTTTTAAAAAAATTGTGAAAACTAAAACGAGTGTCGTTTTGTGATAAAACGGCATTCAAATTAAAAATATTTGATTGTTGTTTTTGTTCTATCTTCATTATTAAAAACTCCAAATGTTTATCAAATATATTAATAAATACAATATATATTATACATAATAGAATTTGAATTGCAACTGTTTTTGGAATATTTTTGTAAGCGCTTGTAAAAATAGCTAAAATAAAGGATAATCCCATAATTGTGATTATCCAAAATACTCTTTTAACTTTAATTTCATTCTAACTGCAACTAATCGAATTGGAAAAATATTAATTCTCTGATTATACTCTAAAACTTTGGTATTATAAATCCTTCTTGAAGATTGTAGTCGTTTAAATCTATTTCTTAGTTCTAAGTACTCATCAGTCTTCAATTTTTCAATAGAAATGTAGATACTATGAAGTTCAGTAAAAATCTTTTGTCTTTCTTTTAAATGTATATTTCTAAGTTTTCTCTTATTTCTGTATTTTTTTAAAAACATAAAAACATCATCATCCACTAAATCACAAAACAGATTTTTATTATCATAGTACAAAGCTAATGTTTCTTGCATTTCCCTATGAAAAACTATTTCCTTATTTGAAACTTCATTCCAAAGTTTTAACAGACTCAATCTAATCTGAATAATTCCTATAACAATAACTAATACAATGGTTAAAGCCCCGACTATCTCAAAAATTATCTCTGTCATGATTTCACCACCTGTTCATTAAAGACATATTTATCATAAAAAGTCTCAAATTCCGTTTCATACTTTAAAAATCTATCTAATATATATGGCTCAAAATACTCATGAAATTCTAATTTTAATAAATCAATAACTCGTCTGTGTTTTAACTTACTTTTATAATTTCTATTTTTTCGTAAAGTATCATAAATCTCAGACATAAGAATAATTTGTCCTTCTTGAGATCTTTGAACTCTTTTCATACGTTCAGTAAAAGATTGATCAACAGTTTTCTCAAAATGAGCCCTAACAATATCTTCTGCTTTTTGGTTTAATTGAAGACGTTTAATTATTACAGAACCTAATATTGTTTTTTCTCTAATCAACTGATAATCTTTTTCATTTAGTACTTCTTTGTCTTCATACTCTAAAATTGATAAACTTTTTACTTTTTCAATATGAATTACGGAGTATTCATAAATTTCAGTACACAGATTACTACTTAGTCCTAACACACTTCCAAGTCTAGAAGCTATCTCAGCATTACGATGTGTATCCTCTCGGCTCTGATTTATAGTATTTGAGTTAAACACCCCAATAACATCAAAAACATCGCCTACAACAGCTTTAAAGTCTTTTTCCATTTCTCTTCTCTTAATCAATTCTGCTTTTCGTTTATTATTCATCATCTCACCAATTGAGACACTAGAATAAAGAGCAATGTTAAAAACAATCAATAATATGGTCCTTAAAACAATATCTATTAACACATTATTATTAGTAACAAACAAATAGTTATATAATTCTGATATTGTACCAGCGTGTTCATATAGAGGATATAAAATTAGAATATGAATAATTGTCATTATACCTAAAACCCATTTAAACAAAATTCTAAGTAAAGTAGCATCTTGATATAATGCAATAACTACTAAAGCAAAATAAATCAAGACATATCCAGCTTGGGTAATCGATGCATCTGCAAAACTTTGAAATACGCGTCCAGTTATTTCACTTTCCATTGCAGCTTGTCCTAAACTCGAGTTAGAAAGAACATCACCAATTTCAACAGTAGTAGCACTTACTCGTAGTTTAATATATACACCTAATGACGCAACAAGGATATATATGCTACCAAAGTACATAGCCATTTGCTGTTTAATTAAAGTTCTTGGTTCTTCGTTAATTATTTTTTTTAATGTAGTATTTATGATCAGCATAATAACTGAAAACACTGCAATGATAATATAATTTGGGTTCTGATTGCCAATCATTGTAAAAATAATGAAAACAAAGTTGGTTACTAAAATTATGTTTTTGTTAACGATATTCCTACGATATAAAACTGAAACATCATCCAGAATATCTACACCAGATTCAAAATTAAATTTATCAGCAATTTTTTTTGCAGTTCTACGATAGAAAATACGCAATTTTCTTCTGAAATCTGATTGTTTTTTTGTAGTCTCAATTTTATTATCATCCTTCTTATAATAAAAACCTACTTTTTCAACCATACTTTTAAAAAATTGCGCTATTTTATCATTGAAAGTTTTTTTGTTAGGATCTACACCTTTATTAATATTAGTCATGTACTCCTTGAGCTCTTCAGGCTCTGTCTCATCTGTTGTCTTTTTAAAAAAATCATCTAACGATTTTTCATTTTTATTCATATAGAATCACTCCTATAAGTCTAATTTAAGTTCCTCAACAGAAGGATCTTTTCGTGCGACTTCTTCATTAGTCATTTGGGCAACTCTTGTAGACGCAGCTGCCGCAATTGCACCAACAATATCATCCATAAATGTATGACATTTTCCTCCAGGTTTTTTACCTGAATCATTTAATTCTGCAATTATTAATGGTTTATTAACATCAATATCACCAAAATTAGTTTTACCAATAGTTCCATACAAACCAGCAATCTCTAAACCGAATAGTTCATCGATTCCAAACATACCTAAATCTTGATTTAAAATCGCTCTTAATGGTTCTTTAATTTTATCTTCCTCAGTTAAGCGGTCAATTTCTGCACCAAGTTGTAATATATGGAAAGTATCTCTTAAAGATAGTATTTTTTCAACTGATTCCATACAATCTTGCATAGAGATATCTGGACTCCATTTTGATTGCTGACGATAAGCTACCTCAGCGATTTTTTCAACTTCAATGTCTCTTTCATTTAACGTTTTTACATTTAATTCTAACATTTCTTCTCTAGAAAATAATGTTCTAGCTTTCATAATCATCACTCCTATCACTATATTATATCATATTTTTCCCTTATTTAAAGACTTTACCAACAGTAATTAGATTTCTTCCAGCTCCATTTAAAAAGTCTTTCACGTTCATTCTTTTTTTACCAACAAGTTGGACTTCTGTGATAATGTAAACACCATTATTAACTTTGACTCCTATACCATCATCAAATAATTTTATAATTTTTCCATTCGCATCTTTTTCGTGATTTTTTTCAAAATTATTACATTGGTGAATTTTGCCTTGATATACTTTTAAAGTTCTATCATCTATTGAAGTGAACATTCCTGGTTCATTATAAAAAGCCCTAATGTGTCTATCAATAACTTCAACATTGTTTCCCCAATTTATTTTTTCTTCTTCTCTTAAGATGTTATTACTATATGTGACTTCATCTTGATTTTGGCTAAGAGGTTTTACTTCCTCAGCAAAAATTCTAGGTAGTGTTTTCATCAGTAAATCTGTACCCATTATACTAAGTTTTTCAAATAGAGAATCTTTGGTATCACTAGACTCAATTTTAAGTTTATCCTGTTCAATTATATCTCCAGCATCCATCTTCACGCCCATATACATTATAGTAATTCCAGTATACTCATCGCCGTTCATTAACGATCTTTGAATAGGTGCTCCTCCACGATGTTTAGGTAGTAAACTACCATGAACATTTATAGCTTTATATTTGGGAGTATCTAGTAATACTTTTGGGATGATTTGCCCATAAGCTGCAGTAATAATAATGTCAGGTTTAACATCTAAAATTCGTTGATAATCTTTTCTGATTTTGATTGGTTGAAAAACCTCAATACCCAGTTCTTTAGCCATATTTTTAACTGGTGAACTAGTTATAACTTTCTTCCTTCCAACTATTTTATCTGGTTGAGTAACTACTAAATCTACTCCATAAATTTCGTTCACTTTTTTTAGAATTGGAACACTAAAATCAGGAGTTCCCATAAACACAATTTTCATAATACACCTCTACAATAAATTTGGATTTTTATCAATACCAATAGCTATTAATTCATTATATTCTTCATAGATTTCTCTTAATAATTCATCAACTTTTTCAAATCTATATTTAAGAATTATCTGAGCACGATAGATATTGTTTATTCTTGCAATTTTTGGTAAAACAGGTCCTAGTACAACTGCTTCGTTTGATAAATTTTTTCTTAATTTTAAAACTATCCTTGAACCTTCTTTAAGCACTTTTTTAACATCTTTATCAGAAACAATTATTTGAACCAGATTGTAGTATGGAGAGTAACCTGCAATTTTTCTAACAAGCATCTCCTCTTGATAAAAAGCTTCATAATCATGATTTTTCGCAGTTGATATTGCATAATGATCAACATTATATGTTTGAATAACAACTTCTCCTTCTAGTTCATGCCTTCCAGCTCGTCCTGAAACTTGAGTGATTAATTGAAATGTTTTCTCGATAGCTTGATAATCAGGTAAACTTAAACTCATATCAGCTGCTAAAACACCAACTAAAGTAACTCTCTCAAAATCCAAACCCTTGCTAATCATTTGAGTACCAAGTAAGATGTCTCCATTCATTTCAAAATCATATAGTAATTTTTCATGTGCTCCCTTTTTTGTGGTTGTATCCATATCCATTCTAACAATTTTTGCGGTAGTAAATCTATTTTGTAAATATTCTTCAACTTTTTCTGTACCAATACCCATATATCTAATATGTTGACTATTACAATTTGGACATTTTGAAACACTATTTTCCTTATGACCACAATAATGACATACTAGGGAATCATTGTTTTCATGATAAGTAAGAGAAATATCACAATTTGGGCACATAATAACTTCTCCACAACTTCTACATATAACAAAAGTTGAATGTCCTCTCCTATTTAAAAGTAACATTATTTGCTCGTTCTTATCTAATCGGTCAACTATTAAATCCTCTAGTTTTTTAGATAAAATATTTCGATTACCATTTCTAAATTCTTTTGCCATATCTACTAAATGTACCTCAGGCAATTTAGTTTTATTTGCTCTTTCATTAATTGTTAAAAGTTTATACAATCCTTTTAAACTTTTAGCATAACTAACAATACTAGGAGTTGCACTACCTAATACTATCGGGATTTTATGATACTTACTTCTTAATAGCGCTATATCAAGGGCGTGGTATTTAGGGTTATCCATTTGCTTATATGTTTCAGAATGTTCTTCATCAATAATTATAATCCCCAAATTTTCAAATGGTGCAAAAATTGCGCTTCTAGCACCAACAACAACTGAAACCTCTTTTCGCTTAATTTTTCGCCATTCATCGTATTTCTCACCAATACTAAGACCACTATGAAGTAATGCGACATTTTCCTTAAAACGGCCTTTGAATCTTGATACCATCATTGGGGTTAAACTAATTTCAGGAACTAACATTATAGCCTCTTTATTAGTTTTTAGTACATCTTCAATAATATTTAGATATACTTCTGTCTTTCCACTTCCTGTTACCCCTTTTAAAAGAAATACATTTTCTTTATTTAGTGATTCTTTAATTTCATTATATACATTTACTTGTTCATCATTTAGTACAACTCTTTTGTTACTTGGTTTGTATATAGAGTTGATCTGACGATATACTTCAATTATATCTTCTTTAACAACGTTTTTCTTGATCAATGAAGTTAAAGTTTGAGCGGAAATATTTAAGTCATTTAAGATATCGCTTTTAAGAGCAACTTTGTTGTGTTTCTCTAAATACTCAACAACAGCTCGTTGTTTTTGCCCACGCAAAACTAAAGTATCATCAATTAAAATAATTTTTTTTATGTATTTTTCTTTACTTAAGTGTTTTGCCTGATAACTAACAATTATATTTTTAGAAGTGATATTCTTTTTTATTTCATAAAGAAAGGCTTCGAGTTTTGTTGAATTCTTAGTTTCGTTATTAGTATTAAAATTCAGTGATAACTCTTCGCTAAGTAAAGTTTTATCAACTACAGTAAATACTTTCTCATACTTTGCCTTCAATGCTCTAGGTAACATCGCCTGATAAATACTAACAAGAGGGACAACATTACTTATACTAATCTCTTTCCCAAGTTCAATAAGCTCTTGACTTAAGGCAGGAATAATATCTAATATTTCAGTTATTTCTTTTAATTTCTTAAACTCACTAGTTTCTTTAAGATTCATTACAAATCCTGTTATATTTCTAACACCAAAAGGGACAAGTACTCTTTGTCCTATTTCAATGACATTTTCAAATTCTTTCTTAACAGAATAATCAAATGTTTTATCTACAGCGTGTGCTTTAATATCTACAAGAATACTTGCAATCATCTTATCACCCAAAATCTTCAACAATCATTTTAAATATTTATATTAATCCCATTTGTTTTAAAGCATTAAAAAGTCCGTTTTCCTTAATATCTTGAGTTATAAACTTTGCATGCTTTTTGGCCTCAATACTTCCATTGCCCATTGCAATAGAATTTGGTATGTAATCTAACATTTCGATATCATTATCTCCATCACCAACAGCGTAAGCGTTTGAAAGTTTAATGCCTTCTAACTCTAGAATTTTTTTTATTCCTTCTTTTTTACTCATGCCTTTTGATAATACATCAAAACCATCACCAAGCCAACTAACAACATCTAAATTATCAAATTTCGTTTTAAAATAGTCGTGTTCAGAACGTTCTGAAAAAGTCCACATTTGGAATATATCATTATCAAGATAAAAATGAGGATCAATTCTTGGTAGTTTCATATCAACTAACTCAAAAGCTTTTTTACCTTTTTCATCTACGATATTTAACGTCTCATCAAACTCACCTAAAAAACCGTATTTCATACCATTTTTATTAAAAATATTTACGACATGTAACACATCTTTTTTAGGAATTGGATTGCGATAAATTGTGTTGTTATTTTTTATAATTATTTGCCCGTTTATTGTTATATATATGTTAATATACTTCTTGATTTCATCAATGATATGTAACATATAAAAAGCTCTTCCTGTTGCAATTGCTATTTCGATAGAATCATCTTCATTTAATAACCTAAGTGCCTCAATAGTTGATGCTGGAATACTTTTAGTATCCGGATCATATAATGTTCTATCTATATCAAAAAATATTATCTTTTTCTCTTTCATTTAATCACCTGTAATCATTATAACATAGGTATATTATAACCGATAAAGTTGTTAAAGAAAGATTTGAAAACATTTTCTTTTTTATTTTGTCTAATCTTTGCTATAATGGTAGTATGTTTTTATTCGATTCAATTAGGAGGCTATAAAATAATGCAAAAAAATATTTTAAATAAAAACGAAGTCGGTGTTTTTGCATTAGGTGGTCTTGGTGAAGTAGGAAAAAATATGTATGTAGTTGAGTATCAAGATGAGATACTTGTAATTGATTCTGGAATTCTATTTCCAGATGATTATTTACTTGGGATAGATTATGTTATCCCTGATTATACATATTTATATGAAAATCAAGAGAAGATTAAGGCATTAATCATCACTCATGGTCATGAAGACCATATTGGTGGTATACCTTATTTGTTACGCCATGTAAAAATACCAAAAATTTATGCTAGTGGACTAGCAATCGGTTTAATAAAGAATAAGCTTATTGAGCATCGTGGCTTAAGAGCAAATCTTATTGAATACCAAGAGTACGAAAAAATTGTTTTCGGAAAGCTTAGTGTAAGCTTTTTTAGAACAAATCATTCTATTCCAGATTCATTTGGGATAGTAGTTGGAACACCACAAGGACGTATTGTTCATACTGGTGATTTTAAGTTTGACTTCACACCAACTGGACCAGACGCTGATTATTATAAAATGGCGAAACTAGGTAAAGATGGAGTATTATGTTTATTAAGTGATTCAACAAATGCTGAGTTACCAAATTTTACAAAAAGTGAATCAACTGTTAGTGAAAACATAAAAGATATTTTCACAAAAATTAAAGGTCGTGTTATCGTTGCAACATTTGCATCTAACATTCACAGAGTTCAACAAATAGTTGAAGCTTCTATCAAAACAAATAGAAAGATTGCTGTATTTGGTCGAAGCATGGAAAAAACAGTGCGTGTTGGTACCGAAATGGGATATATAAAAGCTCCTGATAATACTTTTGTTACTGGTAAAGATGTTAAAAAATTAAAACCTTGTGAAACAACTATATTATCAACAGGTTCTCAAGGTGAACCACTAGCAGCGTTATCAAGAATTGCTAATGGGAGTCACCGTGACATCAATATCGTTCCTGGTGATACTGTAATATTTAGTTCAAGTCCAATTCCTGGAAATCAAGCAAGTGTTTCAAGAACAATCAATCAATTATTTAGAAAAGGTGCTCATGTAATTACTAACTCACCTTTAACAGATACACATACTTCAGGCCATGCTGGACAAGAAGAACTTAAACTAATGTTAAAATTTACTAAACCAAAATTCTTTATGCCAATTCATGGTGAGTATAGAATGTTAAAAATACATTCCAAAATCGGGATTCAAACCGGAGTTAGAAAAGGGAATGAGTTTGTTCTTGATAACGGTGATGTTTTAGCATTAACTAAGGATACTGCTCGAGTTGCAGGTAAGGTTCAAGCGGCATCTATTTATATTGATGGTAGTGGTATTGGTGATATTGGTAATATTGTAATCAGAGATAGAAAAATGTTGTCTGATGATGGGTTACTAAGTGCAATTATTACAATTGATCAAGAAACTATGCAATTAAAAGGGAAACCTGTTATTATAAGTCGTGGGTTTATTTATATGAAAGATCATGGTGATTTAACTAATGAAATGAGTAATTTAGTTAAAGATCTATCAATCAAAAAACTTTCACGAATGAAAAAACTTAATGTTACCTCGTTAAAACGTGATATTTCAAAAGTTCTTTCAGATTATATATTCAGTAAAACCGAAAGAAAACCAATGATAATGCCAGTAATTATGAATGTCTAGAGGAAGATTAATCTTCCTCTTTTTTTTATAAGTTATGTTATTCTTTTTTGTTATGTTATAATTAAATAAAAGGGAGTGAGAAGATGAAATTATCAAAAAGAACTGACAAGCCGAAATTCTTAAGGAAAGCCGACAAAATCCCGGGAATTTTATATGGCCATGGAATTGATAGTGAAGCAATTCAAGTTGATGCTAATGAGTTTTATAAGACATATCATCAATATGGTAGAAACATGACATTCAATGTTACTTTAGGTAAAAAGAAACATTTGGTTTTTATCAGAGATATGCAAAAATACTACATGAATCAAGCTCAAGTTGTACATTTCGATTTACAGAAAGTTTCTACTAAAGATAGCATCGCATCAAAAATCCCACTATCATTTATTAACGATCCTATAAGTGGTAAAGGAGTCGTTTTAAGTATTTCACTTGATGAATTAGAAGTTGAATACAAAGTAGGCTCAGGTGTTTCAAGCATTGAAGTTGACCTATCATCATTGTCTGATGGTTCTCCTGTTACAGTAAAAGATATAATTGTACCAAAAGACTTCAAAGTTTTAGATGACCCTGATAGAATTGTTGCTAGTTTAGCAAGTGCATCTACTGTTATTCTTGAGGAAGACACTGTTGAGGAAGAAGTTTCTTACGATACAGGTAATACTGAATAAATAAAAAAAACACTATTACATATATATGCAATAGTGTTTTTTAATGTTTACTTAGTTTCAACCATATATAAATAATAACCATCACTTATAATAAAGTACTCATTATTTATACCTAAAATGTTTTCTTGTTCTGGAAAATCAAAGTTAAAAAATTTAGAAAATGATTCCTTGAACTCTTCTTTTTCTAGATCTAGTTTATATACACCTACCCTAGAGTTCACAACTTCAATAATTGCATTTACATTATCACCATCTACTTGAATCCCTGATAATTCATAAACAAAATTTTTATCAAGGAAAAAAGAAGCGGAATGAATAAGTTCTAATGAATCATCATATTTTGATACTAAAACTTGATTATCTTTGTTTGTTCCATAAACGTAAATATCATCTTCTACTTTAAAACCATTAACATTGTATCTATCATTTAGGTTTTCCTTATCAATGTACTCCAAACTAGTATTAAGTTTAACTAGCACTCTTTCACTTTTTGTTTGTACTAATTTGTCATCATAATAGAATGCTTTATTCTCTACGCCAACAATTAAATAAATATCATCTTTTACTATGATATTAAATACTTTACCTGATTGTGCCTCATAACTTAATAATTCCTTTATTACATTGCTACCATACTCATATTTTGTAATGCCTTCTTGATTAGCTAAATATAAGAAATCATTAGTAATATATATTTGGTTGTCATCTTCTGTTAAGTCATTATTGTAATTAACTAAAAGAGAGTTCGTTAAAACCAAATTTTTATCTAATGTTTTTATATACACTTTGTTTTTTCCTTCAACATAGTACACAAAAGCTAAAACTCCATCATTATATAACAACTCTGCCTTAGTAACATCAGCAGCGTCTAAATCAAAAGTATAACTCTTTGTAAATAATCCGCTTGTGCTATATTTCTCAATTTGATATTCGTTATTTATTAACAGTAAATTGTAAATTGAAAATTCGTTTGACTCAATTTGCTGAATAAACTGCAAGTTATCGACCGTTAGAATGCTTAAAGCATCAGCTTTTTTGCAACCTGTAAGTGTAAATAAGATTATTAAAAGTATAAAAATCCTTTTCATAGTAATCACATCCTCTAATTGTAATATTTATTAATATTATATCAAAGTATATATAAGAAATGAATAGTAAAATAAACAAAAAAAGCAGAAATTAATATTTCTACTTTAAAATTTAAATTAAATTTTTTGTATCAACGGTAATTTTTTCATTTACCAAACTTTTAAATCCTTCTAAGATTTTTTTTGTAACTTGAGCATCTTCAAAAGCATCGTGTGATTGCTTTTGAAGTGGTTCATAGTATAAACCATAAGCATTGAATAGTCCAATATCATTTCGCACATTTAAAAATGTTTTATGAATTTTTAGTAAGTTTATGTATCTTGTATAACCAATTAAAGAAGATCTTTTATTTACAATATAAGAATCTTTTAGGGCTAAAAAATCATTTTTACCCCAAGCTAAAATTGCTGGCTTATACTTAAGTATTGTTTCTTTAAAATCCTCATAAAACTCATTATAATCAATTCCCTTGTCTACTTCTTCTTGAGTAATTTTAAGAAATTTTCTAGTTCTTGCGGTAATTGTTTTATGAATCGTAGGTTTTATCATTTTATTATATTTTTTGATGACATTACCATTTGCATCTTCAAGTAAGTATCCTACTTGTAAAACTTCTTGTCGAAAGGTAGGATCTTTTTTATATGGATGCATTGTCATTTCTAAATCAAGATACATAATGTTTTCTAAACTGTTAATGAGTTTTTGAATCCCGTTATTTATGTTTTTATAATCAAAAAACACTAATGATTTGCGATGTCTAAGAACTTGAATTTTTCTAATGTGATCTATGTTCCTAACAAGAATACCTCTATATATTCTTGGTTCATCCTTAACAATAAACTGTATAAAATAACCAACTTTTAAATACTTTGAAAAATTGTTCATTAAAGATTTTTGAACATAGTAAGTATTCACTTTGTTTTTGTGTTTTAAAGTTAATATTTTTTCCTCTTCATCAACTGATTTTATTAATCCTGTTATTATCATATATATTCACCACGTTTTCTCACAAAATACATTATAGCGGATTTCCCTATTTTTTTAAAGTATCAAAAAGAGATTTTATTTGTTTTTTGTTCAGTCCAAGTGCTTTTAATTCGTTTTCACTTGCTTGTTTAATATTGCTAATTGTTTTAAACTCTTGTAACAGTTTGCTTTTTGTAACTTCACCAATATATTCAACATCGTCTAATACAGAATAAAATACTCCTTTGTCTCTAATATTACGATGATAATTTATTGCGAAACGATGTGCTTCTTCTTGAATTAATGATAACAATCTAAATTCATTAGAAGTTTTTAAAATACTGTATGTCTCGTAATTATCATTCATTAAACTATTTGTTGAATGGGTATCATCTTTTACTAATCCAACTAAAGGAATTGATATGTCTAGTGAGTTGAGAACTTCTTTTGCAGCTGTTATTTGCGGTTTGCCACCATCAACTACAATTAAGTCTGGAAAGTCGCTTTTATCCATTATTAGTTTTAAATATCTTCGATAAAGGACTTCCTTCATTGTATCAAAATCACTAGCTTTATCATTTAACGTTTTTATTTTATATTTCCGATACTCTTTTGGAGCTTTTTTTCCATTGATAAATACAACCATGCTGCTTACAGCATGTTCTCCAAAAAGGTTAGAGTTATCAAATGCTTCAATTCTGTAGGGTGTTTTTATATTTAAAATTTCTCCTAATTTAACAATTGCACCAATTGTTTTCTCTTCTTTTCTTTTAAACATTTCGATTTTTTCAAACAACCCTTGTTTAGCATTAAGTACTGCTAAATCAAGAAGCTTTTTCTTGTCACCTATTTTTGGAGTAATAAACTTAGTATTTAATAATTCTTCAAGTTCGATAACATTGTAGTCATTAATAAATATTTCTTTTGGGGGAATTTCTTTTGTGTAAAATTGTCCTAAAAAATCAATTAATGATTTTTCTGGATTAGTATAAATTTCAAATAATTGTTGATGTCTTGCGGATATTTTACCATTTCTAATAAAGAAAATTTCAATTGATAAGTAATTATCCTCATTATAAACACCAACAATATCACGATCTTTTAAATCGTTCAAATTAATTTTTTGGCGATTTGTTGTTGTTTTGATGTCCTCTATTGTTTTTTTATACTCGTTTGCTTTTTCAAACTCCAAGTTTTCACTTGCAACATTCATTTTTTTATTTAGTTCAGTTACTACTTTTTTAATATCACCTTTTAAAAATGCCTTTATATCTTGGATTATATTCTCATAATCCTCCTTTGTAACTTTATTAATACAAGGGGCAAGACACTGGCCAAGATGGTAGTATAAACATTCTTGTTTGGGTAGTTTTATACATTTTCTTAAAGGATATATTTTATCAAGTAATTTAGCGGTACTTCTTGCAGCTCCTACATTTGGATAAGGCCCAAATATATTTTTCGATGTTTTTTTTACTTTTCTTGATACTATCAGTTTTGGATGAAGTTCATTTGTAATCTCAATATAAGGGTATGTTTTATCATCTGTTAACATAATATTGTATCTTGGATTATATTTTTTTATTAGATTAAGTTCAAGGATTAATGCATCTAGTTCTGAACTTGTGACAATGTATTCAATGTCATGAATGTTCATAACTAATTTTGAAGTTTTTGCATCTTTAGCTCCACTAAAATAAGAAGAAACACGTTTCTTCAAGTTTTTAGCTTTTCCAACATAGATAATTTTTCCATACTTATCAAAATATTGGTAAGATCCAGGTAGTTCTGGAATCAGTTTTATTTTTTCTTTAAGCATTGTTTCACCTACTAATATTCAAGTCATCCTTATTTCCAAATAATGCAATGTTGACACTTTTAAAAGTTGCTAAGTATATTTTTGATAATTCAAATGGTGTTTCTTTTCTTCCACCTTTAATCCATGTTTTAATTAATGTCCATGCACTACTTGCTACAATTTCGATAATGTAGTTTTCAAGTGTAATATCTGGTTTTACAATTTTATAGAATAACTCGCGATGATTGTTTATAAGAATCACTATATATTCTATCATAATATAGTCTAAATTACTTTTATGAACTGTGTCAATCAAATCACGTTCTTTAAATATTTCACTAAAAAACATTTCAATAAGTGGTAATTCCCCACTTGGATTACTAATTGAGTAATAATTAATTACTTCTTGATAAAACTCATCAAAAAATCTTTTTATTCGATAAGTTATAATATCGTTCTTATTACTAAAATTTCTATAA
>NQYJ01000001.1:364722-368624 GCA_002285055.1 Candidatus Izimoplasma sp. ZiA1 | reverse complement strand
GAAATATCATTTATTGCACTAGATAATGATGGTTTTGCTGGTGGGATTTTAGGATTGTCTTTTCTCTCGTTAACAATACTAAAACCTAACTTCTTGTAAAAGTCTCTTGCTTGGAATTCTGCAGTCCCTAAATCTAAACGAACAACATTACTTTTTAGTGCTTCTTCTTCAATTAAACTCATTAATTTTTTAGCAATACCTCTACATCTATATTCTTCTTTTACAACTAATAAATCTATATACATTGTATCCTCAACTAACTCTCCTAAAATCCCACCAGCAAAACCATCATTATCTAGTGCAATAAATGATATTTCCATAGGGTCGTCTAAATTACCATTGATAAGATCATACTTTTTTACTTCCTGTAAAAAAGTATCAGTATATTCTTTAATCTCAGTATCAGAACTAATAATCTTATATTTAGAATTACTAGCAATATCTAATATAGTCTTATCAGCGTAATAATATTCCATAACCTTTTTTGTCCCCGGCATTATCCCGTTCATTATAAAACCAAGAGATAAAAAATCATTGATTCTAGATTTATCATCACTATGTGCTTTTATTCCACTTACTGAATCTTGATAGTAATCACAAAGACTTGAAAGTAAAAGTTCTAATACTTCTAGATCCTTATAAAAGTATTTTCTAAGTCCAACCCAGTCCCAACTTACTGAACTATGTAATGCCCCAATAAGTAACTTTCCATCAAAAACATAGAAAAACTTATTATACTCAGACTTTTTTGGTGAATGGGTTATATTATGAGCACGAAGGTGCGTAAGAATATCTTCTTGATACTTAAAATCAGTATCCTTTATGTATTTTATCATCTTTAGTCTCCATAATTCTTTAAGATTTATCACTTTATAAGTATAACATATTTCCCCAAGATAAAACAAAAACTAGCAGCTATGCTAGTTTTTGGATACTTATTAATAAGCAATTGTTTTATCAATAAAATTATCAAATGCATCTTGATTAATATACATAAAATAATAAATGTTTGGTACTAAGATTACTAAATCAGGATTATCTTCATTAAACGCATCTAACATAACCTCAGTAGCCACGACTTCATATGTAAACTTAATAGAATCGAGATTTGGACAATCAACAAATGCGTAAGTTGTGATTCTGCTTACTTGATTTGATAACTCTATACTAGTTAAGTACTGATTTGATTTAAACTCAGCACTTAAGGTTGTAACACGTTCATCAACAACATAATCAGCAATTCTGATATTCTCATGATAAATATATAAGGTTTGATAATCATCTTGATAAACAACCATATCACTATCTATTTGGATAGTTGGATTAGCTGGATTTATTGTTAGTGTATCTAAGGCAATAAGTCCATCGAATGTATCATTATCAAGCATTGATAATGTTGAAGGTAAATGTAATGATTTTACATTAACACTATTATTCCATATATTATCCTCTAAGTGGATTAACCCTTCTGCGATAGTAAATGTTGATAACACATCCATCTCCGCAAAAGCATATCTTCTTATAAAACTTAGAGATAAAGGTGTAGTAAATGATGATAATGTATCACAATCATAAAAAGCATAACTGTTTATACCAATTAAGTTACTAGATAAATTAATACTTGTTAAATACTTTTGATATGCAAATGAATAACTATCTAAATATAAAACCGAGTTTGGTATAGTAAAACTTGTTGAAGTTTTAGCTATTGGATATCGATATATCCATTCTTGAGATGCATCATATAATATTCCTTCTTCTGATGCAAAATATGCAGTACCTGTTCCTGGTGTAACTTCAAACCCAGTTAAACCAGTTAAATTATTAAAGTTATACAACATTGAAACACTAACATCCTCTTTGATAGTTACCGTTTTTAAGTATGGGTTATTATTAATAGCTCTTGAGGGAACTAGAGTTATTGTTGATGGTAATGTGTATGCTGTACCTGGTTTATTATCTGGATAACAATATAACCTAGTCATATCAGCTGAATAAAGAACTCCATCAACAGAAACGTAAGTTGTATTTTCAGTATCTACAAAGATATTGTTTAAACCTGAAGCCATATAAAATGCACCCTCAGAAATACTAAATACATCTTTAGGGATTGTTATTTCATTTATCCCATCCACATTCTTAATAATCTCCATCCCTATCATTTCTAAATCAGTAGGTAATGTTAGTGCACTTAAGTAAGTATTAGCAAATGCACTATTACCAATACGTTTTAATCCACTAGGTAGAGTTATTGATGTTAGCCCTGTGTTTTCAAATACAAATGATCCGATAATCCCAACATCTGTTGGTAAATCAATTGATTTTAGTGAAACACAGTTTTGGAACATATAATCAGGTATAAGTGTCATCTGACTTGGTAATGTTACATCTTCTAAACTACTATTATTCTTAAAAATACCAATACTAAAATTAACCATTGATTCAGGGATAATTATACTTTCTAGATTAGGATTATCCGCAAACGCATAACTGCCGATAATCTTTAGTTCTTCTGGTAATACTATGCTACTAAAAGTTTTATTTTTAAAAACATTATTACTAATTTCCCATACTGGATATCCATCTATAGTACTTGGCAATACTACTTCATTATAATCGTTATAGTATCCTGTAATTTTTATATATGTTTCACTACCACTCACAAGTTCATATGTGATATCTAAAAACTTAGCATATAAAATTATATCCTCAGTTATCATTGATGATTCATCATAAGATAACTCAAAGCTACTATCTAAATACCATCCCATAAACACTTGATTATTAAATATTCCACTAGGATAATTAGTAATAGTATCTCCATAAGTAGCTATCATTGGTTCTATAACCTCACCATCAAAAACATCAAAACTAATCGTATATGTATTTTTTTCCCATCTTGCATATAAAGTCATATCACTACTTATATGTTGGTTACTAAATACTTGTGAATCATTAATTGATTCACCGTTATACCAACCAATAAACTGATGTCCTTCTTTTTCTAAAACAGGTAATACAATTAATTCATTATAGTTTAATACTTGATTACTAATATCCTCAATACTATTAGTTACAAAACTAATAGTATATTCATTAGCTTCATATACTGGGTATATATTCAAAGAGCTAGTAACATTAGTAAATGATTTATCCCAGTTATTAAAAGTGTATCCACTAGGCACAACTAAATCAACTGCTTCTGCGGCCTCTCCTTCTAAAACTAATTGAGAAGAAACGATAAAGCCTTGGATGTTATAGAAATTAACTATATAGTTATTACTTATATCATTACCTTGATCAAGATAACCCATAACATTTCCATAATTATTACTAGTTAAATCACTATATGAAATAACTAAATTACCATACTCATTGATGATAGCGTTACTTATATCAACACTATCTTTACTAATACTTTGATACCATTCAAGATAATTAAGTAATGTAGTTTCATTATCAAAAGCAGTTTTATATATATCTAATAATTTAAAATCTAATGCAGTTTCATAAACTTTAAAATCAAGAGTATATGAAACTGTATCAACACTTATATTAATACCTTTATATCCAACTTCATCTAAAACAAAACTAGTACTAGAAAATAAAGTGTTACCTAAAGTAAGTACTTTAAAAGTTCCATCACTATACTCTACAGATACTTCATATTCATCTAAAGTACTAACACCAATCTGATATACAAACATAGAATCACCAATAGGTCTAATACCAACAATATCTTTATTGGTACTACTATTATCACCACAAGAAGTAAGTAAAAACATAACTAAGCCTATAAATATAATTTTATACATCTTATTCATCATTTCATTTCCTCCTATAAAAAAACAAAACCCACATGATCCTCATGTGGGTTCTTTCTTGTATATCATTATTCTACT
>NQYJ01000001.1:0-364653 GCA_002285055.1 Candidatus Izimoplasma sp. ZiA1 | reverse complement strand
ACTTGAATGTAGTAGCAAAAAATGACTTAGTTCCTTTTAATAAGCTTATCTAATTGACCTGCATAGAAAAGAAATAGTTTGTTTTGACATATAATGATAATTCTCATTAGATATTTATATATTAATAAGAAATAAGTTTTGAATTAAACTTTCCTGGTTGTTTAAAGTATCCAAGTGGAAAAGTCTCGTTACCTTTTTTACTACTCCATTTAATTGCTAACTCTTTAAGTTCTTTAGCAGTAATCAATGTTATAACAGTATCATTTAACAACTGATACTTCATCGCCTCTTCTACTGATTCCTCAGTAAATGATGGTCCTATAACTAAGAAAGATGCTATATTCTTATCACTTGATCTAATATATCTGTCAAACTGTGACATATGATCTTTAAGATTAACAGGGGTTTCTTTGGACTTATTGTCCCACATAATTAGTTTATCGTTGAAAGTAAGTACCCCATCAGGATGCTCTGAACCTATTAAATCAAGTGGGTCATTATTTAATAACACTTGGAAAATATAATCAGTAGCCTTTTCAAACTTCTTTTCGCATTCTAAATCCTTTACTATGATATGTTTTTGTCTCAACTCGTTTAGTCCTCTAGAAGCCAAAAGTTCATAATTATTAAACCATTGAATTCTTTCATCATCTTGTTCAACAGTTGCTTTTTCCTTATAACTATCAAAGTATTCAATGATTTTGTAAATTCTTGTCTCCTTAGTACCACTTACACCTATTCCTAACTCTTTTACCCAATCATAAACGATATCATTTGATAAACCATCTCTTGAGTTAAATCCACCAAGTAATACAGAAGGTTTAATATTGTTCATAATAATTTCTTTTAGTTCATTTGTCTTTAGATACTTAGATATATTTATCCCGCTTCGTTCAATAATGTCTATAAGGTAGTCTTTTGATCTGAACCTTTTGTTTTCTAGTAATTTTATGTATCCTTGTTTTTTAATTTCAATACCATATATGTTTCTCAATGTTTCTACTATCTCAGCAGGTATGATATCAAAATCTTCACCATCATCATTTCTTACTTTAAAAAGTAATCCTAATCTTTGTAGTTCTCTTTTTATAGTATCAATTTCTTCGTGGCTATGGATAATGTTCTTTTTCTTTGGAAACTTTCCAAGTTGTGATTCCAGTACCATATACTCGTCTTCAGATATTCCCAATTTTTTTTGTATTTTAACAATTAAGTTTTTCTCATCTTTTGAAATTTGATCCTCACTATCCCAAGCTGTGCTCAAAACAAATGAGAAGAGTTCTAGTTCTTCTTTTCTAGGGTGGTTTTTTGAAATCACAAACTCATTTGATTTCTTCACGATTTGTTGTTCAAATTTAATAATTTCATCATTTAGCTTTTTACTTTCAAGTTTAAAATCGTCCTTGTTTAAAAGAATGTGTTTAACTAAAATTGGAGTTATTGTTCTTAAGTTTCTATTATCATGGTAAAGACATTTCTCAAGTGCTTGTTGAACATTCTCCGTGTGTGAGTATTGTGGCCCAGTTTTTATTAAGGCCTCTACAAGTTCTTGTTTAGATAACGATTTAAAATCAATTACATATGCTGTTGCAACTCTTTTCAACTCGTTATTTGTTGAAATATTATTTACTACTGTTTTGAAATCCATAAAATCCCTCCTTCTAAATTAAAAACAGCCAATATGGGCTGTTTTTTTACACCCTACATTTTTATTACTGACTTCATTATATACTTTAAAATGTTATTTGTAAATTTTATAGAAAATTCAACATTGTGCAAATCACATAATGTTATATATTACAAAGGTGTTTATTTCTCTTTTTAAAATGAAAAATATCACTAATAAATATAATCAAATATTGTAAGCCAAAATAAACATGTAAAAACAAATGGGGAAATGTAAATAGTTTTATATTTAGCCTAAAACGAATATACTGTTCCATCAATATGCCTTTGTGAGTTACAAAAAAACCTTAACAGTACTAGACTGTTAAGGAAGTAAGTTCATCAATAAACCAAACATAAAAACCCACGATTTATTCTGTAATATTTGTTATATCTGATTCTTTGCATAAATATATCAAATGGATTCCATACAGGCGTTGAAACTGTAGTTATTAAAGCAGCAATACCTCCAATTGATTTTAAAATAATGCACTAAAGTCTATATGAACTTTTATAAGTTATTATTATACTTTGATACTACTTATTCTCGATATCAAGTATTAATATCTGTTCTCCACCTTCAACTTTACCAGTATCAATAAATCCACATTTCAAGTAAAACTTGTATGGGCTTACTTCACCCATATGACATGAAGTTTTAAGCTTTTTATGTCCATGTTCCTTACCTATTTCAATAATATGATTAAGCGTTTCATAACCGTAGTGTTTATTTTGATCTTCATATTTAATCATAAATCTCCATAAAAAGAATTCATTATCCTCATTACTTTTAGCTGTTTCCTCATTGGGAAGTGTCAACATGAAGAATCCTACTGGTTCATCATCTTTATAAATCCCTCTGTAATAAGCATAAGAATGCACAGATCCTTCAGCAATACTATAACTATTTGGAGCTACACAATCTCTTTGTCCTTGTGGTAGTGATTTTGATAAAGCTGCGATTTCATAAAAATTATCCTTTGTAATTTTTCTATAATTTAACTGTTTCATTTATTCTCCTCCTACTTATATTTTCTAAATAAAAAAAGGTCTCAAAGAGGACCTTATAATTTCCCTCTAAATTCAAATTAATTATATCATGATAAAGTTTTGAAAGTAAAGTTTAAAAAATGGACTTATTATTTGAGTAAAGAAAAAACATGAATCCCTATAAAGTAGAATAAAACTCATAAATTTAGCCATCCTGTAAGATTAGTGAAACCTTACATTATCATCAACCTGTAAAAAAAGACCAAAAATTTTGGTCTTTTAGCCTGTGATACATCTCATCTTAACCTTTTTGATTACAAATTATATACCTAGTATATCATTAGTTCATAACTCTGATTGAGAATAATTCTTTCAATTTTCTTCTTATACAGAAATTCTTTCTTTTCTCTACTTCTAGTAATCTTAATTAAGTTAGTTATTTAATTCAGATAGAGCAGCTTCAACTGCTGTAGCCAAACCTTCAACACCTATTGTACATCCAGCGATTTCATCAGTATATATGCGACTATTAGTCGGATAATCGAAACCTCCGGGAATTTGTGCAGGTAATGGAGTTTCAACTCTAAACCTGTTTGTTTCATAATATGTAAATGAGGTGCCTTGCATTTCAACTACTGCTTCGCCAAATGCTCTAGCGTGCGCTTCTAAATTGATTCCGTAATGAATCCATGCAGTACCATGAGAATCTTCTTCAGCAGGAGCAGTTGCATCTACATAAACACCTGCGATACTACCGTAAGCATCTACAGCAACGAATGATGTGTAGTAAGATATATATGTTCCAACTAATCTACCAGTTACACCAAACTCATAACCTGGTGTATATGATCCATGGACTGGAGTTGTAGCTAAAACAGTGTCATCATCTATTTGTGCCTCTCCTTCTAGGATTGTTTGAACCAACCCTAATAGCAAATCAGCTTTTGATGAAGTTAAATACTCATCGTTTAAATCGGTTTCATCGCTACTATAATCAGATGTATCTATTCCATCTGTTGTTTGTTCAGCTACGATTCTTTCTGCTAACGATTCAGTCTGAGCAACCCATTCATCTCCTAGAATCTTTCGTGTTTCATGAGCTATGATTTCATCTAAAGCAAGGATTTCTGCATCATTAATATCTGATACTAGATCGTTTGCAGTAACTGGATCTGATGCTTTTGGATATTCACCGATTGGTATATCACGAGCAATCGCTCTATAAGTGTTTGGAAGTCCTTCTCCATCACCCTCTATGTAAATGTATAAATGATCATCATCGTCAATAAAGAACTCACTTGTAGTTTTAGTTTCATCGAATAAAACACCTGCAATTTTACCATAAGCATCTACAATTACAACTGAGTATGTATAGAACCCGTTAGTTCCAACATCAGTGTGATTAAAATATACACCTGGCTTGTATTGTATACTACCATCAACAGTCTCAAGCTCTAAGTTTACGCATGAAGTTAGAATTAATCCTACAGCCAATGTAAAAATTAACATAAATAGTTTTCTCATAATTAATCGACCCCCCTAATCTATAAAAAGTATACAAATATTTAAGATTTAAGTCAATAACTGTAGAATTCCACAATATTACCCCACAAATAGATACTAAACAAAAGACACCTTCTATTTCACATCATTAAAAACCATCATTGTTATAAAGTTTAAATCATATTTTACAAAAATTTGTGATACTGATTGTTGTTGTTTATTCTAATAGAACTCTCCATTTTGGATAAGCAAAAACCGAGACTCATTATTAGGTATAAGAATACTCATGAATTCTCGGTATAGTTTACAAATGGTGTAGATTATAGTTCTCGAAAGTTATCTGTAGATTTTGAAAACTTCATAGATATCACAAGAAACAAGTTTGCAGACTATCTTTCTACTTCTCTCTAATTGTACGATAATAATCCTTTATTGCATCTTCAACCCTATTACTAAAATTCTTTGGTTCTCTTAAACCAAATCTTTTCATCATTATATTTTTAAGTGATTTTATATCTCTTCTAGATTCCTCAGAAACTAGGTAGTTCAAGTTAATACTAACTTTTGAAAAATCTAAAGGTTTATACTTATAACCATCACTAAACTTAACATCATCAAAAAGAAATAGTCCATATTCTTTACTAGTAACCCAAGCAGCTCCTGCTTCTGAAACACACGGAAAACTTTGCTTGAAATCATTTCCAATAACGAAGCAGATAAAAACATCTTTCCGAAATTCGTCACGTAAATAATCGTAAATATTCTCACCATACGGGATAGAGTGATCATCATTTTTACTAGATGTATAAATAATCTTATCGTTAGGCACTCCAATAATCTGAAGAATTGATAATACAAAATCAGAGTGGTCTTTAGAAGAATATCTGTGACTTATTAAGACTGAATCTAATCCATACATAACTTCCTTAGGAACTATAGTATTACTTATAAGAGATGCCTTTCTTACAAGTTCTTCTTTACTTTTCACTGGTAAAACCTTTGTTAAACTTTCAACACTTCTATAAAAATCAATTTCGTTTTCTTTTAATTCTCTTGTTTTACGTTTAATATCTTCCGATTTTTGCATACGTTTATCTTTTGCTCTAATCCCAATCAACTGAGACACTACATTCTTAACATATTCAATTAGAGACACATATCTTGGATCAGATTTTATGTATCCCTCTCTACTAGAAATTGCAATATCATCATAGTTAGTATCTTCTAGAAAATCAGCATAAATTTCCCCAATCAAATATGCATCATGCCCCTGATTTGTTTTCACCAAAGGTAATATGTTATACTCACCTAATTTACCACGTGCAAAAATTGATATTCTATTATCTGTTGTGTATCCTAACTCCTCAGTATTTTCAACCTTCAACTTCTTTAAGTCATTTATGCATCCTATCCAACCATTTACTGTAAATTCTTCAGAATATCCAGAGAAATTAACTTTAACCTTATTTCCGGCCTTCCTTTTAAACCTGCCTTGATCGTCAAACACAGATACACCTTGAACAAGGTTATTTGACTTGCTTAAATTCTCTTTTGTTGATGATATATCTATCATATACTCCAAATTACTGAAGTAGTTCAAATCTTTGTATGAAATCTGTTCCTCATCAATATATATAGAAAAATCCTTATCAAGTAATGGAAAGTTCTTTGCTATCATCTTTCTAACTGATATAGCATTTCTCTTAATACTCTTTGTAACACCATTTAGTATAAGCATTGTCCCTGAGCCTTCTTGAACAATCCAATTTTTACCAACAATCGTTTTTCCGTCAATTTCTAATGGTTTATACGGCTCTTTTCCTTTGTTTTCCAGTAACTTGTCTTTTTCAATTTTGCACCCAGCAAGAACTCCTTCTTTATAGGATAGAATATCTAGTGATTGCGAGATTGCCAATGGAGCAAGTTTGCCGATACCCTTTCTCCCCATTATACTCCTATTATATTTTGGTGTTCTATTATCGTTTCCTTTCGATCTTTTACTTAACCCAACGGATAAAAACCTATCGTTTATTTCTTTTTCACTCATACCAAGTCCATTGTCCTGAATTATTATTTGATTTTTATCAGGATGCAACCAAATTAAAACCTTAGAAGCATCTGCGTCATATGAGTTTGCGATTACTTCTGATAATACACTTGAAATTGAACTATATAAATTTATTCCTAAATCTTTCAGAATTGAACCGTGCATAGTCATTACATATTTACTCATTATTGTTCTCCTTTATCCCTTTTATGTGTTCTAAAATACTCCTTGCAATGATTTCTCCCAACCTTACTGGTACTGCATTCCCAATTTGCCTTGATACAGCAGTTTTTGAATATTTCCTTTCATTAATAAACTTGTAATCTAATGGAAACGTTTGGATAAGAGCTCCTTCCCTTATTGATAAAGCTCTATTCTGTACAGGATGACCAAATCTCCCTGTTCCATACATTCCAAACTGGGTAGTTAGAGTCGGTGAAACCTTGTCCCACTCCATTCTCCCATATACAGAAGTGTATGTACTCCCAGTAATTCTTTTATAACATTCTGGAAGTAGCTCTACATCCCAATCCTTCCAAGATCCACCAGGAACCGATTGCTTTATTCTCTTTAAGTTTAATTCTGATAAATTAGCGCATCTATGTAAAAAGTCCTTTTCATGTTGTTCACCTGCAACTAATGAAGGTAGATTCCCAATAATATCTCTAACAGTTACTGAGTTATCAGCATGTGTCGGCTTAATAAAATTTATTTCTCCCAATTTAGAAGCAAGAAGTAATAATCTTCTTCTTCTCTGAGGAACTCCATATTCCTCAGAATTTGTGATTATAAAGCTAATTTTATAATTGAGGTTTTCCAAAGTTTCAACAAAGTCATAGAATACTTTCTCTTCTATTAATGCAGGTACATTTTCCATTGAGACGACATCAGGTTTGATATTATTTATATGATGTAAGAAATCATATAACAATCCCCACTTCTCATGATCTGATCGATTATTCTTATCTTTCTGATGTCTAGAAAATGGTTGGCAAGGTGCGCAACCAGCAATGATTTTTATTTCTGCACCTACAAGATACTCGTCTAGTTCTTCAGAACTCACCTCTGAAACAGATGAAGTTAAGAAAACGGCATGTGTTCCATCTGAATTAATGTTGTTATATTCATACGCAAACTTACATGTCTTGTCTATATCAACACCGGCTACTACATCAATCCCAGCCTTTATAAATCCGTGGGTTATTCCACCAACTCCACAAAATAAATCAATTGCTTTTATCATAAAAATCATTCGCTTTCTTTGTAATCATGATACTCAATGAACTGATTTAAATCTTCTTGCGTAAAATTCTCATCATCAAGTAACGATTGATATAATATTCTAGTAATGTTTTTTTCTTTCAATTCTGATAACTCTCCATAGTGAAGCTCTCTATGGCAATTAGGGCATAAAGCAACGCAATTATATACTTTATCAACACCCTGATCTGATAATTGTATTATATGATGTAACTCCAGGTATGGACTACCGTCATATCTTTTAAATGGTGCTGGAGTCTTACAAAGCTCACAGTAACCTTTTGCTCTATTATTAACGTAACTCTTCAGACTACTACTTCTGAAATAATAGTTTGTTGTAACCGTTTTGGATAATGGTTTTTCAGGAGCTGTTCTTAAATCATGGTATAACTTATGCTTGTTCTTAGCATAATATTCTGAAGTTTTTCTCTTAAATACTTCTTCAGCATCTAAATAATGATTAATCTCGAACTCAGCATCAACTTTAATTAACTGAAAAGTTAGTATCACAGGAAATTCTTCCTGAACTACCTCATTTAGAATTAGATTTCCCATATACACAAAGTCACTGCGATTATCATATCTAACGAACAACAATTTAGTGAAATCTTTACTAATAATCTCCTTCATCTTAGGTTGTTGAATACGGGTTTTTTTTGGTGCAGTCCAGAACAACATCCCATCATCTCTTAACTCATTAGGGTAATCATGTCCAGTAGTCCCCGCAGCACCCAAATTTACATAGAAATAAAAAATGCCATTATACTGTGGATACCCATAATCGTAATATGTAGAATTAGCCCTAACAATATGTTCAGGCAATCCTATAATTTTCTTTACATCCTTTTTTGTATAATGATGATTCACTTTGAACATTTACTCCCCCCCCTAGTTGGTTACATTCTATAAAAATTATATCAAACTTCTAAAGAAATACTAAGTATAATTTTTCCATAATTAGATTTGTGATGAAATATTTTCTTAATTATAGACTCAACCCTATTGTGATATTGGTCTGTCTCTCGCTCTAAGGTATACTTCACAAAAATAAATCAATACTGTAATAATCAAAAAACCGAGAATCTTTATTGAGTATAATAATACTCCATAAATTCTCGGTATAGTTTATAAATGGTGGAGATTACTGGGCTCGAACCAGTGACCCCTTGCTTGTAAGGCAAGTGCTCTCCCAACTGAGCTAAACCTCCACAAAAATGGTGACCCGTACGGGATTCGAACCCGTGAATGCATGCGTGAAAGGCATGTGAGTTAAGCCGCTTCTCCAACGGGCCCATGTTTTTGCTTTTTTATTATAACAAGAAACGTTTTAAAATGTCAATAAAAAACGGATGATTAATTCATCCGTTTTAATTATTAAACCAGTGTTTTGTTTTATTTGCAAACTTCACTAATGACAACATTACTGGGACTTCAACTAACACACCTACAATTGTTACTAAAGTAACTGGAGAAGTTGGTCCAAAAATTGATATTGCTACTGCTACAGATAATTCAAAGAAATTAGATGCTCCAATCATACCAGATGGAGATGCTATTTCATGTTTTAATCTAATCCTTCTTGCAATAAAATATGTGATAAAGAAGATTAAAAATGTTTGGATTATTAAAGGAACACTTATAAGTAATATATTAAATGGATTATTAATAATAGCTGAACCTTGAAAAGAAAAGATTAAAGCAAGAGTTAATAATAAACCAATTATAGTAAAATTATCAAAATAAGATAAAAATGTATTCTCAAAATAATCCAACCCTTTTTTCTTTACGACCATTATTCTTGTGATTACACCAAAGAATAATGGAATAACCACAAAGACTATAACTGATAAAAATAAAGTATCCCATGGAATAAAAATATTACTTAGTCCAAGTAATAATTTAACAATCGGTACAAATGCAAACAAGATAATAATATCGTTAGTTGCTACTTGGACTACTGTATAAGCTGGATTACCATTTGTTAGATGACTCCATACAAATACCATTGCTGTACAAGGTGCTGCCCCTAATAACACTGCCCCAATTAAGTAATCACTCCCAAGTTCACTTGGGATAAATGATTTAAAAATAACAAAGAAGAATAATGATGCAATTAAATACATTGTAAATGGCTTAACTAACCAATTAATTATCCAAGTAAGATATAACCCTTTTGGGTTATCCTTTACTTTTTTAATACTGATGAAATCAACTTTCATCATCATTGGATAAATCATAAACCAGATTAATATCGCAATTGGTAATGATACTTTATTATATTCATATTTTGACAAAGTATCAGGAATAAACCCAAAATATTCACTAATTAGAATCCCCACACCCATACACAATATAACCCATACTGTTAAGTACTTACTAAAAAAGGATATTCCACTTTTTTCCATTATAATTCTCCTCTTTTTACACGGTTAATTAAATCTATAGTTTTTTCTTTTATCAAATCTCTAGTATTTTCAAATGCTTCTTTAGGTAATCCACTTGGATCATCTAAACCCCAGTCCTCACGATGCTTAGTTGGCATACTAGGACAACTAACATTACATCCCATTGTAACTAAAATATCTACTTCACTTGGAATATCATTTAATAACTTACAAGAACTATAACTCATATCTATCCCTAAATCTTCCATTACTTCAATCGCTAATGGTTTTGGTGCTTTATATTCCTCAGTACCTGCAGAATAAACATCAAGGTAATCACTACCTAAATGATTAGCAAAACCTTCAGCCATAATACTGCGGCAACTATTATGAACACATACAAAAGCTACTTTCTTTTTCATATAATAATCCTCCAAAAATATAACTAAACTATAATAATTAAATACATCTTAACAAGTAATTATTTTTTAGGCAAGTAATAAGGTTATACTTAACAAAATCTTAACAAAAAAAGCCATAAAAAAAACGAACCAAAGTTCGTGTTTTTTCTTAAATGGCGGAGTAGGAGGGATTCGAACCCTCGCGCCGCGTTAACGACCTATACCCTTAGCAGGGGCACCTCTTCAGCCAACTTGAGTACTACTCCGTAAATGAAAGTTAGCCCTTATATAATAATATATTTTAGGCTAACTGTCAACAAGATAAAATTGTTTTTTTAACTTTAAATATTTTCTTTAAACATCGTTAATTGAAGACGATGACGTTTCATGTCAATCTCTTTAACAAATACTTTAACAATGTCACCAACACTTACAACATCTAAAGGATGTTTTACAAACGATTTACTTAATTGTGAGATATGAATTAAACCATCATCTTTAACACCACAATCAACAAATACTCCAAAATCAACAACGTTTCTTACAGTTCCTTGTAGTTCCATCCCAACATTTAAATCTTCAAGCTTTAAAACATCACTTCTAAGTAGTGGTGCTTCAAAATCATCACGAGGATCTCTTAGAGGGGCAATGAATGCATCTAAAATATCTTTTACAGTATGAGCATCACTTTCATATTTCGTTGCTAGTTCATTATAATTTAAGTTATTAAGTTTTAATTTAAGAATATCACTTCCTAAATCACTAGGACTAATATTAAACTCTTTTAAGAGTTGATTAGCTACTTTATAACTCTCTGGATGGATTCCTGTTACATCAAGAGGGTTAGGTCCATTTAAAATTCTTAAGAACCCAATTGCTTGTTCATAAGCTTTAGCTCCAAAACGAGCAACTTTTTTTAATTGTTTTCTTTCTGTAAACTCACCTTCGTTTTCACGGTAATCAACAATGTTTTTAGCTACTGTTTTATTTAAACCTGAAACATATTGTAATAACTGTACACTTGCAGTATTAACATTAACACCAACTTGGTTAACTGCAGTTTCAACAACAAAGTCTAATGAATCACTTAATTTATTTTGTTGAACATCATGTTGATATTGTCCTACACCAATACTTTTAGGATCAATCTTAACAAGTTCACTTAGTGGATCTTGTAATCTTCTTGCAATACTTACAGCACTTCTTTCTTCAACTGCTAGATTAGGAAACTCCTCTTTAGCTAGTTCTGATGCACTATATACTGAAGCTCCAGCTTCATTAACAATAATGTAATAACATTCATTTTCAACTTTTTTAATTACATCAATCGCAAATTGTTCACTTTCTCTACTTGCTGTACCGTTACCAATTGCGATAATCTTAATATCCCATTTTTTAATGATTGCTAAAGTTTTTCCAAAAGCTTCATTAATTCTTTGCGGACTTACTTTTTCTCCTGGGAATTTTTGATGTGGATAAATAACATCTTTATAAATCATTTTCCCCATTTCATTAATAACCGCAAGTTTACAACCAGTACGGTATGCTGGATCTATTCCTAGAACCATCTTACCTTTCATTGGTGGTTGTAATAAAAGACTTCTTAAGTTTTCACTAAAAATATGAATTGCGTTATCTTCAGCTCTTTCAGTTAAATCACTTCTGATTTCTCTTTCAATAGAAGGAGCAATCAATCTTTTATAAGCATCCTCAATTGCACTAACATAATATTCAAAGACAATTGAATTAAAATTCTCGATTGTATTTCTTTTTAAATATTCAATAATACTTTTTTCATCTAAATCTAATTTTACAGTTAAAACTTTTTCTTTTTCAGCACGGTTAATAGCTAAAACTCTATAAAGTTTAACTCTTTTAACAGGTTCACTATAATCATAATAAATATCATAAGTATTAAACTCATCCACTGCATTTTTCTTTTTCTTAGATACAATGTCAGCATTTAAGTATGTATGATTTCTAATCCATTTTCTAGCATCACTATTATCGCTGATTTCCTCTGAAATAATATATAAAGCTCCAGTAATTGCTTCATTAACATCTTTAACTTCATCGTTAATAAACTCACTAGCTTTAACTTCTAAATCCCCAGTAAGTGGGAACGTATTAATATAATCAGCTAAAGGTTTTAAACCTTTTTTAACAGCCTCAGTAGCTTTAGTTTTTTTCTTTTCTTTAAACGGACGATATAAATCCTCAACATCAATCAATTTTTGCGCAGCTAAAATTGATGTTTGTAGTTCTTCAGTTAACATCCCTTTTTCATCAATTAATCTAATAACGTCTTCTTTTCGTTTTAATAAGTTAACACTATACTCATACTCTTTATTGATTTCTCTTATTTGTTCCTCATCAAGAGCACCAGTTTGTTCTTTACGGTATCTAGCTATAAAGGGAACAGTATTTCCTTCATCTAGTAAACTTAAAACCGTCATAACTTGTTTTTTTGTTATCTTTAATTCCTTAGTAATATTAGCAATAATTGTTTCATTAAGTTTCATAAAATACCTCCAATAATATAAAAAAGCCCAGAAGGGCTATCTTAATTTTTTAACTAAATGGTGGGTAAACACCTTTACTAGCCTGATCTAACGTATTTGGAATAAGTAATGTTCCTGAATTGTAATCAACAACTTCACCATTTAACACCGTAACAAGTGCTGGTGTACCTGTAAATTCATCAATAAAATTAGTTCCCGTTAAATTATCAGTGTCTACAAAATATATTGTAAACTGTTTTTCACTTGCATATTGCAGTACTTCTTTTTTAATATCTCCACAATGAGAACACCATGTAGCGTAGAAATAAACAAAGTATTCACTTTCTTCTTGTACTAATACTTCTTCAAAAGTAGTTAAATGATCAAAATCACCATAATCTAAATCATCTTTAAACGCACTATACAATAACAAACTAGTAATTAAAACAAATACAACAGCAATGCTTCCAATTAAAAAATATGATCCAAAACGATCGTTATTCTTTTTATAATTAGTTTTGTATTTTGCCATATTATCACTCCTAGCTCTTCTTATTTTATTAAAATTTAAAATAATATGCAAGCAATATATATTTAAAACATATAATATTAACTTAAAAACTAGCTATTATTTTGTTATAATATTAAAGAAGTAAAAATAAGGAGATAAATATGGAATGTAGCTATGAACTAAAATACCTAAAATTATTAAGTAAAGAATTCCCAACAGTACAAGCAGTTAGTACTGAACTAATCAATTTAACAGCTATTTTAAATCTTCCTAAGGGAACTGAACACTTTTTAACTGACATCCATGGAGAGTATGATATCTTCAACCATTTTATTAAAAATGGGAGTGGGGCAATCAAAGAAAAAATTAATTTAATCTACACTGATATGACAGAAAAAGAGAAAAATACCCTTGCTTTTATTATTTACTATCCGAAACAAATGATTAAAAAATATGAACTATTATTAGATGAAGATACTTACCAATCATTTTTAAGAGATAACCTTTTAAGAATTATCGAAGTATCAATCTATTTATCTCAAAAATACACAAAAAGTAGAATTCGTAAAAGCTTACCAAAAGAGTTCTCATATATTATCCAAGAACTACTTTATGAAAACCAACATGCTACTGATAAAGAAGCATATTATAAAGCAATCATTGATGCTATCTTTAAAACCAAAAGAGAAAAAAGATTCATCATTGAAATGGCAAGACTAATTCAAAGACTAACAATCGATAGATTACATGTAGTTGGTGATATCTTTGATCGTGGTCCTAACGCGCAATTAATCATGAATAAACTAGAAAAATACCATAGTGTTGATATTGAATGGGGTAACCATGATATCATCTGGATGGGTGCAGCCGCAGGTAGCGAAATTTCGATAGCTAACGTGATTAGAATATCTGCAAGATATAATAATCTAGATACACTAGAAGATGGTTACGGAATAAATTTACTACCACTAGCAGCACTAGCTGATAAGTATTATCGTTTAGATACTTGTGCTCATTTTATTCCAAAAAACTACAACAATAAAGATACAATCGACAAGGACAGATCATTGCTTGTTGCTAAGATGCATAAAGCGATGACAATCATCCAGTTTAAACTTGAACACCAAGTAGTAAAAGATAATCCTAACTTTGGACTTGATGATCGTTTACTCTTAGACAAAATAGACTTTAAAAACAAAAAAATTAGAATTAATGGTGTTTTTTACACTATGAATGATTCATTCTTCCCAACTGTTGATCCAAGAGATCCTTATGCTTTAAATCCAGAAGAATTAAAAGTAATAACTCATCTTAAATATAACTTCTTAAACAATGATTTATTACAACGCCATGTAAATTTCTTATATCGTCATGGATCAATGTATTTAAAATACAACAATAACTTATTATTCCATGGTTGTATTCCTTTAGATGATAAAGGTGGATTCGCAGAAATGGAAATTGATGGTAAAGTCTATAAAGGTTTAAGTTTATTTGAAGAACTAGAAAAGAAAATTAGAACTTCTTTCTTAAATCGTTATGATAAACATAATCCAGATAAGGATTACTTCATGTTTTTATGGCAAGGTGAAAACTCACCTTTGTTTGGTAAAAAATCAATGAAAACATTTGAACGATATTTCCTTTATAACCCAGAACTTAAACAAGAACCAAAAAATAACTATTTCTTATTAAGAGAAAAGCCTGAAGTCCTTAAAAATATATATGATGAATTTGATATTTCTTGGGATAAATCAAAAATTATCAATGGCCATGTACCTGTAGATATTACTAAAGGATTTAGTCCGGTTATTGCTGATGGTAGAATCTACTCGATTGATGGTGGGATGAGTACTACTTACTCTGATGAAATAGCGATTGGTGGATATACTTTAGTTAGTGATTCATATCGCTTATTCTTAATATCACATGATCGTTTTTCTAACCTTGATGATTTAATAGAAAAAGAAGAAGATATTATCTCACTACAAAGAAGTGAGGATGTTAATAAAAATAGAGAATATATTTATGACACAGATAAAGGTAAAACTTTAGCTGATGAAATAAATGATCTCTATAAATTACTTGATGCATATCGAGATGGTACATTAAAAGAAAACTACCAAAAAAATAAATAGTGCAGAATTCTGCACTATTTTTTTATACACATTGCTACTGCATAGTTTTCACTATGACTAATACTCACAAGGATTTCATCCTCAGGATGATACTTAGAAATAATATATGGAGCACCAAACTCATCTTTTAAAACTTCGACATCTGTAAAGTTTAGTTTCTCATTAAATTTCTTATACACTTTTGTATATGCTTCTTTAGCTGCAAATCTCCCAGCTAAATACTCAACTTTTCTTTTTTCACTTTTAAAACTATTAAACAATTCTAATTCTTTAACTGATAAAATTCTTTTGATAAATTTGTCATTCATCATTTCTTTAATTCTACTAAATTCTACTATATCTACACCAATACTATCCATTTTCAATATCCTCTAATATCTGATCAGCTATTTCGTTGATATTACGATAACGATGATTTAAAGCTGATTTTGATACTTTTTTACCAAGTACTTGTTCTGAAACATAACTTATTTCAGTTAAACTAGCCTCAGGGAACTCTTTTCTTAACAATATCGCTTCTTGAATACTTTTACTTAATTTAGTAGTGTCTAAAGAATTTTCTAGAACATTAATACTTTTTAATTGTTTATCAGCTGCTTCTAATGTTTTATTTTGATTAGCAATCTCCATATTCATCACTCTTGTTATTGAGTTAACAAAATCTCTTTTGATTCTTTCGTCTTCATACTCAAATAATGAATTAATTGCTCCTACAACTCTTAAAAAATCACTAATCTTTTCTGATTCTTTAATGTATGTAATATACCCTCTTCTTTTTTTAATTGCTTTAGCATTTAAATGAAAGAAGTTTAATAGATCTTTTAAAACATTCGCGTGTTCTTCATCATGACTAAATATTTCTAAATGATAACTACTACTCTTTGGACTATTTATTGAACCACTAGCTAAGAATGCACCTCTTAAATAAGACCTTTTACAACATTCTTTTACTAATAATGACTCATCAATAAATGAATAGCTATTAGAACTACTATTCATTAATGAAAGTTCATTAATAATTGTATTAGCTTTATCTCTAATCACAATAATGTAAATATCATTCTTATTTAATTTCATTTGTTTTTTTGAAATAATATCAACTTCGATATGATATAAGTCTTTAACACTCTTAATTACTTTTCTAGCAATATGTAGATTAGTAGTTAAAAATTCAACTCTTAATCCTTCACTAGAAAGAGTTACTTTACCATTCATACGTAAAAGAGCTGATAATTCTGCTAAGCGGCAGCATTTATCAGATTTTAATGTTAACAATTCGCTTTTAGTGTCTTTTGCAAAACTCATATATATCACCTATTTATAATTGTAAAATCATTATATCACTAAGTTAGTTAATAGTCTATAAACCAAAGAAAAACACTTCTTTATTAGAAGTGTTTTAGTATTATTTAAAATCTAACAAATATTGGATCATCACCCGCTAATCCAAAAATATACATATAAACTGATTTTGTTGTGTAATTATTATTATCGTCTCTAGCTGTAATATATATTTTATATGTTCCTGGTAATCCCCAGTTTACATTATTAGCATTTATTGTTACATACGGTGTTGTATCTTCATTATCTGTAACGCTACTAATATATAGAGCTTTAATTTCTGCTGTTGATAAACCATACGATGATGCAGCTAAAAACGCTTTTGATTTTTTTAGTGTGATAACTGGTGGAGTTCCATCAGTTATACTCATATGTATAGCTACATAATTTGAAGTGTTACCATCTTTATCGGTTGCTTTAACATAAATATCATGATTTCCTATTACATTTAGTGCATCTAGATAGCTTGAACTTGAGGCTGTAATCTCAACTTGGTCGTTATATAAAGGATTATTATCAAAAACTTCAATCCCACAATAATCTAGCAAATCAGCAGGCGTAATAGAAGCTGTTGATTGTTTTTTAGTACAAACTTGATTATCATAATCAATAATTGGAGCCAAGTTGTCTGAATGCATCATTTTTTCAACTTCATATGCAAAACCTGGATTATATATTACAAACTCATTAGGGTCATAAACACCTGTGTTATCATAATAATTATCTAAATCTTGGTAATTTGTACCCAGAATATATGCAAAATCTGCTTGTGTTGATAATGGTGAGTTATTAGCATATCTTTTGTCGATAACTAACTCTGAATCTGCAGTAACATATCTAGAATATGTCTCAACTGGATTCATTTGGTGTTTTAGATAGATTTGAACAAATCCATCATCTGCTAGTGTTAATCCTCCAAATGAGTTTTCTAACTCTGTTTGGATTGATGTTGAAAGTGAACTAAAGTCTAATTGATATAATAGTCTAGATATAAAATTTATATATGGTTGATTGTATTCTTTATTATTAATTATGTCTGAAATTACTGGTGTAATACTTTCATAACCAATAGGAACATCGTTACTATCTTGATTATTTAACCATTGATTGTAATCTGCAACAGAAATGTCTATTTGTTTTGAAGAAGCTATTTTACTTTGATGCTGCATTAAACTTTCAAATAACATTACTTCATACATATCTGGAGCTCCAGCTAAGTCTGCTAAATTTTCCACAGCATCAAATATTTCTTTTGCTACTGTGATACATCCCATACCGGGTATTTTTGAAACAATAGTTACCCAGTCTCCAGTAATAAAACTAACTATTTCTTCTTGTCTTTCTAATTCAGCTGTTATATTAACAGCTTCTACTTTTACCAAATCAATGTATTGATCATACAAATATCTAAAAAACATCATGGAATCAACACTTGTTAAAACAAAGTAGTCTGAGATTATTGGCTTACTATAGACATAATAATTCATATCCTGAATATCATTAAATAACTCATAATTACCTGTATGATAAGCATTTGGAAATTCTAGATTAGGAAAAGTTTGGTTAATATGGAAGTATAACCCATCAAAATCATTACTGTAATTAGGATTGCTTAAATCCCCAATTTCTTCTACTAAGTCATACGATTCTAGATTAAAGTCAGAATAAGACACATTAAATTGATAACCATATTCTAAATCTGAATCTAACCATCCGTCTCTTTCTTTATATTCCACTTTGACAAAATAAATACCTTTATTTAATAAAACTGAAAAACTTTCATTATAAGTATTTGGTTTATTATCAGAACCGATCAAGTTACCTTCTAAATCTCTATTCATGTCTTCAGTCACAAATGTATTCACTGAATAAAGTTCTAAATCAACATCTATTGATCCTGGATCCAAAAAGAAACTATACTCTTTTGGAGTGTTTACCACAAAATAGTAAACATCTTTATAAGAATATGCTGTAGTAGTTCCACTAACATGTTCTCCAACATAATCAGAACACGAACTATATGCACAAGCTCTATAACCATCCATTGGTAATTTTTCCGCGTCCTCTAAATGATCGTTTTTAGGTGGTAAAACATATTGTTCTTGTGACTCACCTTCAATGTAACCATCAACATAAACAACGTATGCACTTACTGGTTGAAACTCATTAAATGCAATCAAACTTAACATTACTAACATTGTGAAAATTATTAATTTTTTCATACAAAAAACTCCCCTTCTTTTTATTTAATTATATATCTTATAAATTATGTAGGTAAGTCCATATGTGAGCCATAAAAAAACACTCTCAATTTGAGAGTGTTTTTTATGTTTATTTATGTTCTTCAATATATTTTGCGGCAGCTTGAGCAGCTATTGCTCCATCACTTGATGCTGTTACAATTTGTCTTAGTTGTTTTACAATAACATCACCGATTCCAAAGATACCAGGTACACTAGTTTCCATTTTTTCATCAGTTTTGATGTAACCCCATTTATCAGTAATTCCTAATTCTTTAGCAAATGTTGTTTCAGGAATATGTCCAATGAAGATAAATGCTCCATCAGTTGTGATTTCTTCAACTTCTTTTGTTTTAGCATTAGTTATTGTAACTGATTCAAGTTTAGTATCACCATTAAAGCTATTTATTTCATAACCAAGTTTATAACTGATTTTTCCAGTAGCGTTTGCTTGATCAATAGCTTTTGGATCTGCTTGTAATGTATCTAAGATATTAACAACAGTAATTTTGTTAACCATTGATGATAAGTAAACAGCTTCTTCAATTGCGCTATTTCCACCACCTACAACTACAACATCTTTACCTTTAAAGAAAGCACCATCACATACAGCACACCAACTAATACCGCGACCATTAAGTTTTGATTCACCCTCAACACCTAATGAACGAGGAACAGTACCACTACCTATAATTACAGTTTTGGCTTGATATACATTACCTGAACTATCGATTACTTCTTTATATTCACCTTTATCTACTATATTAGCGATATCCCCATACTTATATTCAACACCTAATTCTTGTGTGTGATTAAACATCTTTTCACTAATATCAAATCCACTAACTTTTCCAAGTCCTGCATAGTTTTCAACTTCCCAAGTAGATAACATTTTTCCACCAGGTGCTGCTTTTTCTAGCATAACTGTTTTTAAGTTTGCTCTTACTGCATATATTGCAGCTGTCATCCCACCAGGACCAGCTCCAATGATAATTACATCGTATTTTTCCATAATAATATCACCTCAAAATATATTATAATTGTTTTTATGCTTCTACGTTAATCTTTTGCTTCTCTTTTTCTAAAGCATCAGCGTATTTCTCAGTTTTTAAGAAATAATGATTAAATATAATGAATGCTAATCCACCAATAAACATAACTATTGAAATAATTTGTGCTGTTCTTAATCCAGTATTACCAACATATAGTGAATCTGTTCTCATTCCTTCAATAAAGAATCTTCCTATAGAATACCACATAAAGTAAAACCCTAATAAATCTCCACTACGAACCCATTTAGTTCTTCTTAAGAATAAAACAATAATGAATCCAACTACATTCCAACTTGATTCATAAAGAAATGTTGGATGATAATAATTAAAACCATCAGGACCGTTTATATACATATTATTAGCTATAACTTTAGGTAAATGTAATGTTTTTTCAAGAAACTCTCTTTGTGCATCTAAACTTAAAACAGGAACATTATTAGTTACTCCACCAATAACACCACCATGAGCTTCTTGGTTAAAGAAGTTCCCCCATCTACCACTTGCTTGAGCAATCATAAATCCTGGAGCCATTAAATCTATAATTCTTAATATTGATACTTTTTTTATTCTTGTATATATGTATGCACTAACGAATGCTACAATAATTCCACCATGGATGGCTAAACCACCACTCCTTAAATCTAATATACTTATTAAGTTTGATGAATATTGGTCCCACTCAAAGATAACATAATATAATCTAGCCCCAATTATTGATAAAGGTACAATAATAATTACACCATCAAGAATCAAATCTGATGATATCCCTAACTTTTTACCTTCTTTTATTCCTAAAATTACTGCGATAATAATCCCAAGTAATATCATTACACTATAATAAAAAATCTTAAAATCTCCAAATTGAATAAATACATCTGATAATGGATTATCGATATGTTCCATTTTTAACCTCTATTCTGATTTCTTATTGATTTGTTCAATAAGAGCATCGCTAAATTCTTTCGCTGTGTTTGTTCCTAAAAACTTAAGACGAGCATTCATAGCTGCCACTTCAACTAAACTAGCTGCATTACGCCCTTCTGTGATTGGTATTTTTACATATGAAACATTAGTATCAAAGAATTTTGTATGCTCATCATTAATTCCAAGACGATCATAATCCATTTGATTATTCCATTTTTCTAGTTCGACAACAATCATAATTTTTTTACTTTCTTTGTAAGCTTGAACACCAAATAACTTAACTACATTTACAATCCCAATACCTCTGATTTCAAGATATTTTTTTAGAATTTCTGGTGCTTCACCAACAACAATACCAACCTCTTTTTGATATATATCAACACGATCATCAGCTACTAATTGATGTCCTCTTCTAACTAGTTCTAGAGCTATCTCACTTTTACCAATTCCACTTTTACCTTTTACAAGCACACCAATACCATTAATATCAACAAGTGTTCCATGAATACTTTCTCTTGGAGAAAGCTTTGATGATAAATACTCATAAATACTACTAGTTAATGCACTAGTTTTTTTATGTGACATTACAACTGGAATGTTATGTTCATTGGCTTTTCTAATAAACACTTCAGGAATTTTAACATTTTTAGAAAAAACAAATAATGGCGGTTTTTTTGCGAACAACTTATTCACTCTTGTTTCTTTATCTTCCTCATTTAACCAGCCAAAGAAAGTTATTTCTTTACTACCTAAAACCTGGATTCTCTCAAACTCATAAAAATCAAACAGACCAGCTAACTCAATTCCTGGTCTACTAACTTGAAAATGAGTAACTTCACTATGGATTCCTTCACCACCAGCCATTAATTCAAAGTTATTATCCTTAATTACTTTTCCTACTGTGAGTTTCATATCCTCACTCCTATCTAAGTGATTTCCTAATAATCATCGATAAAATATATCTTGTTACTGTGAACAACAGTACACAAGATGCTAACATTGTAGCATTTAAAAAATTAAATGTAGTTAAAAATATAAACTGATCTAATAAATAATAAATAACTATATAACCAAAGAAGAAAATAAAACCAACCGATTTAATTACAATTTGGAAATGATTTAACAATACATAATATCTAAACATCTGTTCTAATGTTGTATATGTTAAAACAAATGCAATTAAATATAGTATATCTTTATATTCTGCAAAGTTAAATAATTCTATTAATGCCAATACAATTGTAAAATTCAGTAAACAGGTGAACAAAAAGTTAACTAGGAAGTTATGATGAAAAACTCCCCCAAATTCAATTGCGAAATAGTTCCTCGGTCGTTTACCTTTTTTTCTGTTTTTGTTTTGTTTTTCTATCTCTTCGATAGCTTTTAACAAATTCTCAAGTTCGTCTTTCTTCTTTTGTTCTTGATTGTTCTGCTCTGTGTTTTTTTCCTTGTCCTTATGCTCCATGTTTTTACCTCTTCAATACTTTGTCTAAATACATCCCTGTATAACTTTTTTTATTTTTAGCAATTTCCTCAGGTGTACCAAGGGCAATTACTTTTCCACCGTTGTCTCCACCCTCAGGTCCTAAATCAATTATATAATCTGCAACCTTAACAACATCTAAGTTATGTTCAATAATAACTACAGTTGCGCCAGCGTTTACGATATGATCAATAACCTCTAACAACCTTTTAACATCATCAGTATGAAGACCAGTTGTGGGTTCATCTAAGATGTATAAAGTTCGTTCTGATATTCTTTTATGTAGCTCTTTTGCTAGTTTAACCCTTTGCGCTTCACCACCACTTAAGGTAGTTGCTGGTTGTCCGATTTTAAGATAACCAAGTCCTACTTCATTTAAGGTCTTAAGTTTATTATACGCTTTTGGAATGTTTTTGAAAAATTCTACTGCGTTTTCAATTGTCATATCTAAAACATCTGAGATGTTTTTACCTTTATATTTAACTTCTAAAGTCTCTTTATTATACCTTTTTCCATCACAAACTTCACATGGAACGTAAACATCGGGTAAAAAATGCATCTCAATTTTGATAACACCATCACCATTACATGTTTCACATCTTCCACCTTTAACATTAAAACTAAAGCGTCCTTTTTTATAACCTCTAATTTTAGCTTCATTAGTCATTGTATAAATATCTCTAATATCATCAAACACACCTGTGTATGTTGCGGGATTACTTCTTGGAGTTCTCCCGATTGGTGATTGATCAATATTAATGATTTTTTCAAATGAATCAGTGCCTAGTAAATCTTTAAACTCTCCTTGAGGTTGTTTTTTACGATATATTTTATTTGATACACCCTTATACAAACACTCATTTATTAAAGAAGATTTACCACTACCACTTACACCAGTAATAACGTTAAGAACACCCTTAGGTATTTTTACATTTATGTTTTTAAGGTTGTTTTGCTTAGCACCTTTTATTTCAATATAACCATTATCGTGAGTTCTTCTTTCTTTTGGAATGTTAATTCCAAGTCTACCACTTAAATATTCGCCTGTAATCGATTTTTTCGACTTGATGATTTCATCATATGTCCCTTGAAATACAACTTTCCCACCGTGAATTCCTGCGCCTGGGCCAATATCAATAATTTGATCTGCAGACATCATAGTTTCCTCATCATGTTCAACAACTATTAAAGTATTTCCCAAATCTCTCATCTTTTTAAGAGTATTAATTAGTTTAGCATTATCTCTTTGATGAAGCCCAATACTTGGTTCATCTAAAACATATAAAACACCTGTTAGTTGAGAACCGATTTGAGTTGCGAGTCTAATTCTTTGACTCTCACCACCACTTAAGGTTGCTGCTTGTCTTGACAATGTTAAATAATCTAAACCAACATTTACTAGAAATGATAATCTCTCAATAATTTCTTTCAAAATCATTTCTGAGATTTGTGTGTCTTGTTTAGATAATTTTAGATTATCAATTAATTTAATAATATCTTTGACAGACATATCAGTCATTTCAATAATGTCTGTTTTGCCAACTCTAACACTCAAAGCCGCTTCATTCAGTTTTTTACCATTACAAACAGGACATGTGGTTTCACTCATAAAACCTTCAATCCATTCTCTCATAAATCTTGAACTAGTTTCTAAGTATCTACGTTCTAGATTGGTAATAACACCTTCATAGAAATCACTTTTTTGATGTCGATATCCGTCTTCGCTTTTGCCTCCAAAAACAAAGTCTATTTTTTTATCTGAACCATATAAGATAATATCTAAATCTTTTTTCTTCATTTTTTCTATTGGAAGGTCTAAATCAATTTTATAATGTTTTGCGGTAGTTTTTAACATTTTAAAGTAATATGTATCTGGATTTTGCCAGCCTTTAATCGCACCATTATTAATAGATAATGATTTATCTGGTAATAATAATTTAGGATCTACTTTGCGCTTATGCCCAAGTCCACTACATTCAGGGCATGCCCCAAAGGGTGCATTAAATGAGAATAATCGTGGTTGTAATTCTCCGATAGAAAAATCACAATGAGGGCATGCATAGTTTTCACTAAAAACGTGTTCCTCGCCATTAATTAAGACTATTACTTTACCATTACCAAGTTTCGCACTTGTTTCAATTGAATCATATAATCTTGTTCTAATACCTTCTTTTATTTTCAAACGATCTACAACAACTTCAATGTCATGTCTTTTATTTTTTTCTAATACTATATCTTCATCTAAATCTCTAATTTCTTTATTAACTCTAACTCTGACGAAACCGTCTTTTCTAAGTTCTTCAAGTTCTCTTTGATGAGTTCCCTTTTTTTCCTTAACAATAGGAGCTAATATTTCAACTCTACCTTCAACTATCTCTAAAACCTTTTCTGTCATTTGTTCAATTGATTGAGATGATATCTCAATCCCATGATTTGGACAAACAGGTTTCCCAATTCTTGCATATAACAATCTTAAGTAATCATAAATCTCTGTCACTGTACCAACAGTACTTCTAGGGTTTTTTGATGTAGTTTTTTGATCAATAGAAATTGCAGGACTCAACCCTTCAATACTTTCTACATTAGGTTTTTCAAGGTTACCAAGAAACTGTCTTGCATAAGCACTTAAACTTTCTACATATCTTCTTTGGCCTTCTTTATATATTGTATCAAATGCTAAAGACGATTTACCACTACCACTTAATCCAGTCATTACAACTAGTTTATTTTTAGGTATTGTTAAATCGATATTTTGGAGATTATTTTCTTTTGCACCTTTAATAATAATGTCGTTAATCATCTTCATCACCTCTTGATTAGATCTACAAACTCACTTTCACTAATCACCTTAACACCAAGCTCATTAGCCTTTTTTAATTTACTTCCAGCATCCGCCCCATAAACAACAAAATCAGTTTTTTTAGATACACTTCCAGCTACTTTTCCGCCCATATCTTCAATCATTGTTTTTGCTTCATCACGTTTATATATTTCTAGTTTACCTGTTAAAACAAATGTTTTACCAGCGAACTCTTCTTTTACATTTACATTACTTTCATATTTCAGATTAAGTCCAAGATCTTCAAGACTATTAATCATATTTTGATTAACTGGGTCATTAAAATATTCAGTTATACTTTTAGCTATAACTTCACCAATCTCATCAATACTAATCAACTCATCTACACTAACTGTATATAATTCTTTAATATATGTAAAGTTACTAGCAATTACTTTTGCTACTTTTTCACCAACATGTCTTATACCAAGACCAAATAAAAACTTGTCTAAATTATTTTGTTTAGAATCTTCAATACTTTGTAATAGCTTGTTGATGCTTTTAACACCAAAACCTTCTTTTAGCATTAACTCTTCTTTATGTTCTTTTATATTGTAAATATCCACTATGCTTTTCATAAAACCATCGTTATAAAATAGTTCAATTATTCGTTCACCAAGGCCATCGATATTCATAGCTTTTCTTGAAGCAAAATGAATCAAGCCTTCAGTTTTTTTTGCATCACATTCAGGATTAACACAGTAATGATCAGCTTCTCCTGTTTTTCTAATAATTGATTCATCACATACTGGGCATTTGGAAATCATTTTAAACTTAACTGAATCAACAAGCCTTCTATCTTCAACAACCTTAACAACTTCAGGAATAATATCTCCAGCTTTTCTAATAATTACATAGTCATTAATTCTAATATCTCTTTCATTAATATAATCTTCGTTATGTAAAGTCGCTCGTGATACCGTTGAACCTTGTACAATTACAGGGTTTAAGTTTGCTACTGGAGTAATTTGTCCAGTTCTCCCAACTTGAAAAGTTATACTGTTTATCTTCGTAATGACTTCCTCTGCAGGAAACTTATAAGCTATCGCCCATTTAGGACTTTTAGCTGTATACCCAATTTTTTCATATAAAGATATATCATCAACTTTGATAACAATACCGTCGATATCATATTCAAAACTATCTCTTAGTTTTGTCATTTTTTCTATATAGTTAATCACATCATCAATGTTATTACAAATCATTGTATGGGGATTAGTCATAAAACCATTGTTTTTTGCAAATTGAAGAGCATCGCTATGACTTTTAATATTATGAAGTTCCGGTTTAATCATTAAATAAATAAACATATCTAAGTTTCTTTTTGAAACTACCTTACTATCTAGTTGTCTAACACTACCAGCTGCAGCATTTCTTGGATTCATAAATAACTGTTCATTATTATTTGCTCTTTCTTTATTAGCTTTAATAAATGACTTTTTGCTCATGTATATTTCTCCGCGAACTTCAAAGTCTTCTTTATAATCAACGTTTAATGGAATTGATTTAATTGTTTTAGCGTTTGTAGTTATATCTTCACCAATTAAAGCGTTACCTCTAGTTGCTGCTTGAACTAAAACACCGTCTTGATATTTTAATGAGCCAGCTAAACCATCAATCTTTAGCTCAGCAACATAGGTAACTGGACCTACAACTTTTTTTATTTTTTCATCAAACTCTCGTAACTCTTCATCATTAAATGCGTTACTCAAACTCATCATAGGTACGTCATGTTTTACTTTATTAAATTTATCAAGAATAACTCCACCTACTCTTTGTGTAGGTGAATCATTTTTCTTTAGTACTGGGTATTGCTCTTCTAAATGGATTAGCTCGTGTAAAAGGGCATCATATTCTTGATCGCTTACACTAGGCATATCAAGGACATGATACTCATGATTATATTTATTTAAAAGTTCACTTATTTCTTTAACACGATTCTTTATTTTTTCCATACTATCACCACTTATATTATACCATATTTTACTTAAATCTTCTTGATTGAGGCATGGTTTTTTAAGAGCTTTTTAATGCCGTGTGGAGCTTTAAAAGCAATCATTACCGTATCATCAACTATTGTTATAACTACACCTTCACCAAACTTATCATGAGAAACTTTATCACCTTTATTAAGATTGTTTTCTGTGTAACTATCTAAGTTTCTTTTTTTCTTTTTAATTAACGTTTTATTAATTGGTTTTTGTCTTGAATAACGACTATTATTAACATACTCATAATACCCTTTAACCTCAAGTAAATCATCATTAATCTCTTTTAGGAATGGTGAATCATCATTATTCATAACTTCACCATATGTTTGACGCTGTTTGGCGTTTGTTAAAAACAATTTAGTTTTCGCTCTAGTAACACCTACATACATTAAACGTCTTTCCTCTTCGAAATCCTTTTGACTTTCAAAACTACGATTTAAAGGAAACATTCCTTTTTCAAGGGTAACAATAAAAACAACTGGAAACTCAAGTCCCTTAGCCGCATGTAAAGTCATCAACTTAACAGCATCTTCTACTTCATCGCTTTTTTCTTCCATTTTTAAAGTTACTTCTTCTAAGATATAGCCTAATATCTCTTCTTTATTAACATCACTAAATGCTTCGTTATTTTCATTTAGTATTGTTTTATACTCAAGTAAGTTTTCTTTTCTAACATCGCCTTTTTCATCTTTTTCTAAAGCTTTTAAGATTCCTGCATTTTCAAGAATATAATCAACAAGATCATTAAATGATATTTCATTTAACTTGTTTTTAAAATCCTCAATCATGTTTTTATACTCTAAAAGCTTAACACAAGCGCTTTTTCCAAGGACTTCACTAGCATGATCAATCGCTTCAAATAAGCTTAAGTTATAATCAACTGCGTAACTTGAAAGTCTTTCAATAGTTTTCGCTCCAATACCTCTTCTAGGTTCATTTACTGTTCTTACAAAACTATAATCATCATTATGATTTAAGATAATTCGTAAATAACTAGTAAAATCTTTAATCTCTTTACGTTTAAAGAATGAAGTATTTCCATAAACTTTATAAGGAACATGTTTTTGCAGTAAAACATCCTCAAAAAGTCTAGATGTACTATTTGCACGATACAAAACTGCAAAATCATTATACATATAACCTTTTCTTTTTAACTCATTTATTTTTAAAGCTACATACTCAGCTTCATCTCTTGATGTAACTCCTTTGTAATATGTAATCTTTTCTCCATCACCTTTACTTGAAAACAGGTTTTTTGGAATTCTTGTTTTATTATTAACAATAATTTGGTTTGCAGCATTTAGAATATTATTTGTACTTCGGTAGTTTTCTTCTAGTAACACGAGATGATAACCAGCAAAATCTTTTTTAAACTTGCTGATGTTCATGATATTAGCACCTCTAAATGCGTAAATCGATTGATCCTCATCACCAACAATAAACAGGTTCTTATCTTCGTTCACAAGCAATTTTATAAGCTCATACTGAATATTGTTTGTATCTTGAAACTCATCAACTAAAACATATCTAAAAAGTGAGTTAAAATATTTTTTAACCTCAGCATGTTCTTTTAATAATTTAATAGTTAAAATTAAAAGCCCTTCAAAATCAACTAAGTTATTGTTTTTTAGATTCTTCTCATATCTAGGAAAAACAACATCCACGACACTTCTTAAAGGATCTTCAAGACTATCGATTACGTCTCTTTCATATTTTGCTTTTAAAACCCATTTACGAACTTTTCTAGGGTCATAGATTTTGATATCATAATCATTCTTCTTCATGATTGATTTAATCAACTGCAATGTATCATCATCATCAATTATTTGAAAATTTGGTTTATAACCCAATAACTCGATATGTTGTCTTAATATTTTTGCACACATCGCATGAAATGTAGATATCCACATTTCTCTTGTATCAATATAAAGATTATCAAACTCAAAAGAGAGTTCTTTAACTCTTTGTTTCATCTCATTAGCTGCTTTATTAGTAAAAGTAATAGCTAAAATATTTTTATAATTAACTTCTTTTTCGTAGATTAAATGTGCAATTCTTTTTGTTAGAACGCTTGTTTTTCCACTACCTGCACCGGCTATTGCCATTACAGGACCTTCTGTTACTAATACAGCTTCTTTTTGTTTTTCATTTAAGTTTTCTAGTATATTATTCATTAAAATCACCTGTTAAGATTATATCAAAAAATGCACTACTTTAATAGTGCATTTAGGTTATTTCTCGAGATTATAAAAAGCTAGTTGATCTACTTGTGCATCTTCTAAATATGTAAGTATTTCTTCATACCAAGCATACATTGTGTCTTTTATAGTTTGTGAAAAATCACAACTATCACTTTCTTCACCATTTATCGTTGTTTTGCAACGATAAGTATCAGTAGCGTAGTAGTAAGCATAATAATAATAATCACCAAGTTCAATATCATAAGTGTTCCAGTTTAATGTAAGTTTTGCATCTTCTAAATATAGTTGTGTTTTTTGATGCATGATTACATATTGTGAGTCTTGATAGTCTTGATAAATTGAATAATATTCAAACTTATAATCATTTTGATAATACTCAATTTTCTCAACAACTTCACTTTCATATGTGTTTAATACTTTTACACATACTTTAAATGCACAATCAAAGCCATATTCATCACTTAATATTGCAGCAATTTGGCCACTTAATATATCTTTTTCACTTTTTGGTTTACAACTTGCCAGCATCAAAAACGAGCCAAATAATAAAATAAGTAGTATTAATCTTTTCATGGTTTATACAAATACTCCTTTAAGTCTATAGATTTCCCAATTACTTTTAAACCTTCGTTTAAAAGCATTTCCTTTTGAATATGTCCACTTTGTCCATCTAAACTAATTGTTCCTTTACTGTTAATAACTCGTTGCCAGGGCAAGTCATATTTAGAGCTCATTGAATGAAGAATTCTACTAACTTGTCTTGCACTTCTAGGACTACCAGCTATTGAAGCAATTTGGCCATATGTCATTACTTTTCCTTTTGGGATTGAACGGATGATTTTTATGACGACTTCAGTAAATTCCTGCATATTATCATCTCCTCTAATTAATATTATATAATAAAAAGAAGTATTAGTAAAAAAACTAATACTTCTATGTGTTATCTTTTGAATTTAGATTTTAATGAAACTATCTCATTAAATACTAGTTTTTCTTCATTTGTATCTTGATCTACGGCGAAATAACCATTTCTAGCAAATTGGAATCTATCTAACACATTATATTCTAAAGCTTCAACAAATCCATGTTTTTCGACTAACGAGTTTTTATTTATTTTCTCACTAAATGGAATATCTTTGTTTTCAAAATCAAGAACTAAATCGTCAAATATTCTAAATGTTGCTGGTTTATTAATAGTTCCATCAACAAAATGAATATTACCATTAGGTTTTCTTTCAGTAAAGCCAGAACCAGATTTAGTTAATTCATCATAAGTAGCTAAGATTTTAGTAATTTTCCCTGTTTCATCTTTTATGATTTCATTAGCTTTAATAAAATAAGCATGCATTAGCCTAACTTCACCATTTAAATAAAGACGTTTCCACTTTTTATTAGGTTTTTCTTCAATAAAGTCTTCTCTTTCAATATAAACATATTTACTAAATGGAACTTTTCTTGTTCCCATTTCTGGAAAATCACGATTATTTTCAACATCTAAATATTCTACTTTAGAGTCTTCATAGTTTGTTATTTCTACAAGTAAAGGATCAACAACTGCATTTATTCTTTTAGCTTCAACAAGCGATTCCCTAACATATTTATCAAACATTTCGTACTCAGTTTCACCTTGTGTTTTAGGTAATCCAGTAGCTAAGATAAAATTAGTAATTGCTTGTGATGGAACACCTTTTCTTCTTAATCCTGAAATCGTGATTAAGCGTGGATCATCCCATCCAATTACAGCTTTTGAATCTACTAATTGTTTAATATATCTTTTTCCTGTAACTTGTTTTGCCATTATTAATTTACCAAACTCAATTTGGCGAGGTACATTTTCCATTTCACATTCTTTTACAACCCAATCATATAGTGGACGGTGATCCTCAAACTCTAAACTGCAAAGTGAATGAGTGATACCTTCAATCGCATCTTCAATTGGATGAGCATAATCATACATTGGATAAATTAACCATTTATCTTGAGTATTGTGATGATATGCTCTTTGGATTCTATATATTACAGGATCTCTTAGATTCATATTAGGACTTGCCATATCAATTTTTGCTCTTAAAACCCTACTACCATCTTCGTATAAACCATTTTTCATATTTTCAAACAACTCTAAGTTTTCCTCAGGTGTTCTATTTCTATAAGGACTTTCTTTACCAGGGTTTTTTAAGTCCCCACGGTATTCTCTAATTTCCTCAGCACTTAAATCATCAACAAATGCCTTCCCTTTTTTAATAAGTACTATTGCACGATTATACATTTCATCAAAATAATCACTAGCAAATAGTAAATTCTTCCATTTAACACCTAACCACTTAATATCTTCAATCATACCTTCAACAAAGACAGTGTCTTCTTTCACTGGATTTGTATCATCAAAACGAAGGTTAAAATATCCATTATTACTTACAGCTAGATGATAGTTCTGGATGATACTTCTTGCATGTCCCAAATGTAGAAAACCATTTGGTTCTGGTGGGAACCTTGTGATTATTTCCTTATGTTTGCCATTTTTTAAATCTTCCTCAATAATTGTTTTAATAAAATTACTAGTTTCCATAATATCACCTATTTTCTATAACAAGTATTATAATAGAACAATATCTAAAAATAAAGTGTTTAATCAGAAATAAAGAAAGAAATTGAGTTATTTCTCAATTTCTTTTTTAATTTTTTTATATTCTTCTAAACTCGCATCAAATACACCGCTTTTTTTTCTGATAAAGCCATAAAATTCTTCACTGTCTAACATTTCTTTTGATAATTCCTCAATGTCTAAGTAGTGATCATTTAAATATTCAATCAAATCCTCTACTTTTGAAAACTTTTTATCTTTAAATTTATAAACTCTTCTTTCAGTAATATCTTCTAAATCTTTCTTTCTTCTTTTTTTACGTTTTGAGACTTTTTCTTTTTTTGATTTTTTCTTTTTTCCTTTTTTTAGTTCTTCATTATTTGATCCAAAATATGTATTTAAATCTTTAATTTCCTCTTGTTCTTCTTCTAGTACTTGTTCAGTAATTAAAGTGGGTTCTTCGTTAATGAATTCATCTTTAATTAAATCTTCAACATGCTCTTCTACAAGCATTTCTGCCTTTTGTTCTTCAACTGTAAACTCTTCTTTGATAATAGTTTCTTCTATATTGTCATCATTTGAAACTTCATCTGCTTCAAATTTTATAAACTCTTCTATAATCTCTGTATCTTCTTTTATCAAATCAGTATTTTCCTCTAAGTCTTCTTCTTTAGACACAATAATTTCTTCTTCAATATCTAACTGTGGCTCTTCTTTAATAGTATTTGTCTCACTTAACTCTACTAATTGGTCTAAAGATTCGTCATTATAAACAATGATTTCATCAGGGTTATCCCTTAATTTATCAAGACGAGGATCTGTTTTTTTATGATTTATATTTTTAGATTGTTTTTTTTGTTTCCCAATTACTATTTCATCGTCATTATTTTGCTTTTTCTTCTTAAACAGAAACATTTAACCACCCCCATATAAAGGATAATCCAAGCATAATGAAAATTACTGTTATTAATACTCCAATAATTAAAACAATTCTCATTATTTTCATTACTTTACTATAGTACTTTGTCATCCAATCATACTTTTTATTAATCATTTTGACATAATTCTTAAACTTATCCATTAGTTTTTCTGGATAAATAAGTGTAGTTAATTCAAAATATGATTTTTTAGGTTTTTTAATAACTAAATCAACATAATCTTCCAACATTCCTGATTGTTTTAAGCGAGCATCTTTCATGTCTTTTTCCCACTTATCAAAGGTTTTCTCAGCATGTTTGTTTTTTTCACTTCTAACATCTCTAATATATCTACCAACAAAATTATTAATAATTGCGTATATCCCAAGAATGTAAATAGCAACTACACCTATAGCGCTATACCAAGGGATATCAAATAATAAATCATTTAATTGTTCAGCGTATCCTAAGAATAATAAAGATGGGTTTTTATATATTAAAGCTAACACTAAAAACAAGATAATTGAGAACAAGAATGCTCCTTTTGATGGTTTTTTGTACTTCTTACTTTTTTTAGGAAGTAAAATAATCATACTTTTTAGATTTTCCATTCTTGTAATACTAGCCTCACGATACTCTTCAACATATGTATCTAAGATATCGTATAAAATGCTTTCTTTGTTAACTTCGTTATAACTATCATCATTTATAAACTCTTTAAATGCAACCTCACCATTTATATCAGGGTGTGTTACATAAAATTGATCAATACTTTTAATTTCCTCAGGCCATGTTTCTTTATAAGTAAGAGGGTTTTGATTAAGAAAGTCAGTTGATTGTGAGTAACCATAGTGACTAATAACTAAATCACTAAACTTTTTGTGTTTATAAAGATCTAAGTTTCCTGATTCTTCATATTCAAGTTGTTTTTTAAGTTTATATTTTGTTACATCATATCCATTAAGTTCAAGTAACAACATGATTTCTTCACTAGATTTCATACAATAACCTCCTATCTAATTAAACTTCTCACTCTGGCTCTAAATTCATCACTAAATAGCTCATAATCAGGGCTAGAGAGGATTCTCATTGCCTCTATTGATATTTGTCCATCATCATACATTTGCTCTAAGAGCGTGTAATTTGTTGTCTCATCAATCACATGAAATGCTAATTGATTTCCTAAAGATGTGATTACTTCTTTAGTTATTACATTATTTTTAACATCCTCGTTTAATTGTTCTAAGAACTCAACCATTTTTTCAGAATCATATATAATTGGTTCATTATTATTATCAACTAATAAGTAAGCTTTAAAGATAACCTCTCCTACTAAATAAGTAGGGCCTTTTTCACAAACTCTTATTCTTGTGTTTATTGGACTAGGACTTGAAGAAGTACACATTCTTGAAGCGTCGTTAAAGACTGCTGAAAGAATTGGTGTATTCTCTAGAGTTTCTTTTGCATCTAGATTGTATTTCATAACACTAATACCAATTTTAAAGACCATACTGATATCTCCCTCTAAACTAGAGGCAATATCTTTGTAGTACTTATCATATTCATCTACTAATTCTTTTGTAGATGCTAATATATCCATTACTTCAGGGAAATCACTAAAATACTCAGTAAATATTCCAGCTTCATAATCATGTTTATATTGAACAATAACCCAGGTGATATTATCACCTTTTAATAATGTTGTACTTATTGATAAAGCATTTGATACAAAATCATAACTACTAACATCATTTAAATCAAAATCACCACAGCGTTCACTTGGATCACTTAAGTCATCTAAATTACTTGTATCAACTTTGTCTAATGTGCATTCTAGCCATAAGTTAAAGACATCATAACTTCTTATACTCATTTGTGCTAAATAGAGTTTATCTTTAAGTTCTTTATCATTTGTTTTCGCAATAATTGCGTCATAATTGTTTTTAAAACTATTGATTGTTTCTGCTAAATTACCTGAGTCACTAGCTGTTATTACTGAATTTAACTCATCTACATACCAAACAATAATTCCTTCATGATCTGAGAATAAAGTATCATAACTTCTAATATCACTTAAAACGTTTATTTTTTCTGTATATGGTGCTACATAAGTTTCTGCGTCGATTATAACTTGTGTTTTAACTGGTTCAACTGGCTCAGTACCACTAAAGGTAGTATCAAAAGTCCCAGGGTCTTCCATTGAAACTATATCCGGTTCAAGTAAGACCATTGCCGGTCTATTTAAATCAAATGTAGTAGTAAAAGCAGAACCTGCGAGTAGTGTTTCAATTTTGTTTGTAGTAAATAACAATGCACTATCTAAAAAGACTTCTAAGTTTGAATCATATTCTGCCTTAGCAAGATCATAAGTAGCTTTTGCATCATTATATTCACTAGTTAATTGTGCAAATAATACTGTGTCTTCATTAAATTTAGTTAATGCTTCTTGATAACTTAATAAATCACTTTCATATTTTAATAGGTTTTTTTCATATGTTGCATAAATCTTCTCAAAATCACTAATTATATCTAAATTATCTTCTAAATTATCTGTAAACTCTTTTTCAATACGGTACAACTCTTTTATAACTGTTGAATCATTATAAGTAAGTAGTAACACTCTAGATATCCCTGTATAACTATTCCCAACTAGTGGTGTGCTAAAGTAATCTTCATATTGAGTATTGATAAATGTTTTAGCTTCAATACTTAAGTTAGTATAAACATCAACCATAAAGTCGTTTTCAAAAGAACCTTCACCAATATATTGTAACTGGTAACTGTAAATCGCATCGTTATAGTATTCTTCTAAACCTTCAACGCTCATTAAATCTTGGAATTTCTGAGCCTTATCTGCTAAATCTTTCATTGGAACTGCTTTTTCTGCTGTTCTTGCTATCCTTGAAAAAGGTGGAGGATGTTCTAATACAAAATTAGTAACATGGGCATTAACACCAACTATATTCAAAGAAAAAACTGGCAAAATAATGAAATAAATTAATACATAACCATTAATTAGAGCAAAAATTGCTCCTAAGTAGTTATTCTTTTTACCAAGCTTTGCTCTCATGTTCTCATTAAGAACATATTTTCTAGCAAAAATTGATATTACAAAAATACCTACAAATATTAATACATATGTAAAAATATATGCCAACATCATACCAATTGAATTTTTCATCAAACCTAAGTATTTATCAATAAATTCAAAAACAAAAGTGCCGCTAAGAGGGATATAAAGATATCCCGTGATATAGCGACCCATATAATAAATTATAACGAAAGGCAAAATAAGGTTAATTGATAACCTTATTTGTTTATGTCCTCCCGAAAAATATCCATATATAACATACGAGAGAAATATGAGGATTAATAAAACATCAAATTGAAAGTCAAATTTTATCTCTGGAAACATAATATTCTCCTCTCTCATACTACTTTTAGAAAAACCCTTTAAGAAGGGTTTTTCATATATTAGTCAATTGTAATTTTTTATGGAGTTGTTGTAGTATCTGGATTAGTAAATAAATCTTCGTAATCTGTAAATGTTTCAGGATCGATTAATGCTTCAAACTGATCGAAGAATGCTTGTTGAGTATCTTCATCAAGTGCAGAAACACTTTCGAATAATGCTTCAATATCATCACCAGTAACTGTGTTATCATCACTTGGATCTGCTAAGGCAGCTTGGATATCAACAACACTGTTATATACATCTTGTTCAACACCAGGAGTTTCATTATCTAAGACACCATCAATACCAGCTAATAATTCTTCTGATTGAATAACTGTAGAGATTTCATCCTTAAATGCGTCTAATGCATCAACTAAAGTTTGGTTAGCAGGGTCTGGAGCAACACCGATTAAGATAGCGTCTAAAGTTGTATTTAAACTATCAATAACGATTGTTCCTTCTTGTGTACCTTCACTTAATAATTCAGTTAATTTTGCTGTTGTAATAACTAAATTACCATCATCATTAAATGTTCCAATTGGGAAATCATCTAATTCTTTAAATAGTTGTTTAAATACATCTAAATCAACAACACTTAAATAATTATCAGGTACTTCGCCTAAATCTTTACCAAAGTTAATCTCAGTAAACTCAAAGATTAATTCTGTTACGTTTGCTGCATCTGAAATTTCATCAGCTGTAATTGTGAATAAAGACTTAATTCCTGCAATTTCAAATAATGCATTTACTAAGATTCCATCATCATCAATTTCAAACCATAATGCTTCTAAACCAACACTGATTTCTTCACTTTCAGTTTCAGAAATTTTTAATGTTTGAGTAGTTCTTGCACTTTTAAATCCATTTGCACCATGATAAATCATTTTATTGAATAATCTTTCATTGATTCTAAAAGGTTCATCTGTTAAAGCGCTTGTGAATACAAATGAAGTGAATTGATTTTTTAAATATTCTTCAGGATCAAATAAATCTGGATTAAATCCATTTTCATCGTGCATTTCATATAAATATGCTGGGATATCTGAAGTGTCATCACTTCTAAACTTAGAAACGCCTGCAGTTAACACAAATTCATTATCTACCGCTTCAAATTCAACTAAGCCATTATCAAAAATTATTGATAGTACTTGTGAAGCAAAAGCTAATCCCATAGTGTCATCACCATCAGGGTTTTGTGCTTGCTCTTCTTCTAATTTATCTAATATGTCAGCTTTTAATAAAGTATAAGACATATTTGCGATATCTAATTCACCTAAAGGTACTTTATCTTCTTGATCATCTAAGTTCACTTCTGGGAACTGTTTTGTGATTAAATCAAAGATACTAGTAATAAGTGATTTAGGAATTGGTAAATTACCAAGTTGTACTTTATCAAATTCGATTTCATAACGATCAATTTTATCATCAAGTTTGAAATGAGTTTCAACAACTGTACGATAAGTAAATCCATCATCTAATTGAACTTCTAAAAATACACTAAAAATAAACTTGTCTTGTTCAAAATTAACCCAAGCTCCAACTACTCTAAGATTTATTTCAAATCCTTCTATAGGAACTGGTTCTGCAACTATATAGTTACAAGCATCATTATCACAAGTGTCTGTTGGCATATAATCCGCATTTTCTTCTCTAATTCCTTGGAAAATTGCCGTATTAATTATATCTTCATGTAATTGAAACTCCATGTCTTGTGTAATTCCATCTTTTACATCATCAATTGAGTCTCTTAATTCAGTTAATAACATTTGTTCTGCGTTAGCATCTTCAGTATATAAATGAACAGGCATATTATTTTCGCCTGAACCATCATAAATGATTGCTGCTAATAAAGCTGGTGTTCCCAATATTACAAATACGGGAATCATTATTACCATGATTAATTTTTTCATAATTATTCCTCCATTCAAATCTACGATACACCCTTAGTATAATGAAAAGGTGTGGATATTTTATGAATTTGATTTTTATATCTTATGAAAAAAAACATATTTTCTACTCTAAATTAAGACGACTACTACCATTTAATTTCATATCATCTTTTTGCTTATACTTTAAGTATTGATAATATCCCGCTACACCAATCATAGCAGCATTATCAGTACAGTACTTAAATTCTGGAACAACAATTTTTACATCAGTTATTTCATCCTTTATTTTAGCTCTTAAACCTTTATTTGCAGCAACTCCTCCTGCAATCATAAACATCTTAGCTCCATATTCCTTTATTGCTTTTTTACTTTTATAAACAAGAACATCTGTAACCGCATTTTGAAAACTAGCACATAAATCTTCTTTATTAATTTCTTCTTTTCTTTGTTCAGCATTATGAACTAAGTTAATAACATGCGACTTAATTCCTGAAAAACTAAAACCATAACCAGGAATATTCTTTAAATCTGGCATTTTATAGTTTGCTTTCCCTAAAAAAGCCAATTTATCAACTATTGGTCCACCAGGATAACCAAGTCCAATTGTTCTAGCTACTTTATCATAAGCCTCACCAACTGCATCATCACTAGTTTCTCCTAGTTTATTAAAATCATAGTGTTCTTTCATTAGAATTAACTCAGTATGTCCACCTGATACAACTAAACAAACAAGCGGAAACACTAAATCCTCACTAATTTGATTAGCATAAATGTGCCCTGCAATATGATGAACTCCAATAATATCTATATTGTTTAAGTATGCAAATGCTTTAGCAGCATTTACCCCAATCAACAAACTTCCTATCAACCCAGGACCTTTAGTTACCGCCACTAAATTAATATCTTTAACTTCAATATCAGCTTTACTTATAGCTTCTTCAAAAACATATGTAATTCCTTTAATATGTTCTCTACTAGCTATCTCAGGTACTACACCACCATATTCTTTATGAATATCAATTTGTGATAAAACAACATTACTTAATATCTCTTTTCCATCTCTTATTAAACTTACGCTAGTTTCATCACAACTACTTTCAACACTTAAAACTATCATTTTTTACCTCCAATATCTAAAACCATTAATAGGGCATCTTCTTTGTTTTCATAATAACCTTTTCTAATAGCTTCTCTCTTAAAACCTAATTTTTTATAGAAATTTATCGCAGATAGATTAGACTCTCTAACCTCTAAGGATAAATAAATTATATCTAATTCTTTACATAAATCAATAACTTTACAAAGTAAAGCATTACCCACTCCACGTTTTTGGTATTGTTCTAAGACAAAAACATTTAATATCTCAGCATTAGGTAAAGTAAACCAACTACCAATATAACCTGCTCTTTGATTGTCAATAACAGCTAGATAATAATGAGCTAAATCATTATACAAGATTTCATTATATAATGTTTTTTCACCTAAACTACGACCAAATATCTTTATCTCATTATCATAAACAAACGGAATATCACTAATATCCATCTTTCTTATCTTTATCTTAACATTATTCTCCATCTGAACTGGTTTCCTCAATAACAGCTACATTTACTCCAACTTCATTAAAAAGCTCTTGAACGGCATTTATTTCCTGAGCATAAAGCTCCTCAAAATCCTCAATAACTTCAGATGCTTCTAGTAACTGATCAAAATCAAAAATATTAACACTATCTTGTACACCTAAGATTGCATTTACTGCACCTTCTAACTCCTGAAAACTAAGAAGAAACTGTTCAAACTGATTCATATCATAATAATAATTATTTTCTCCATCAACTAAAAACTCTCGAGTTTCATTTAATTCAATTCCAAATACTCCCATACTCTTTCTTGAATTGATTAAACTTTTTACCTCAATAAACTTTTCAAATGAATCCGGATCATAATAGACTATTGATATTTTTGTAGTTTTTGAAACATCAATTGTATCTTCAATCCTAAACTTACTAATATATGAACCGGTCTTAACCTCGTTATAACGATTAACCTCTTGATATTCACAATCAGTACGATCAAACTTATATCTGGTGCTTCCAACCTCAATATTTATTGGTACTAAAATATTATTATAATCAACACATGTACTTCTTGGCTGCATAAATAAATCTCCAGCAAACCCCTCTACTACCATATCAAAATCAATAGTAGTATCAAAATAGATAATCTCTTCAATTTCTAATAACCGATCAATATCAATTTGTACTAACTCACCAAACTCATTTGTTTTATAGTGAATTAAGACAGACTTATCCTCACTAACAAAGTAATCATCTTTTCTAGTTTTAAAATTATTTGCAGTTTCAGCTTTTTTACATCCACTTAGTAAAACAATTACTAATAACACTAAACCTATATTAAATCTTCTCATTAGTTAAACATCCCCAATCTACTTAAAGTATCGGTGATAATCTCTAATATATCAGCACAGTTCTCTAATTTTACTTTTTTAATAACATCATTATCTCTTCCTAGTTTTTCAATCGTTTCTTCGCTCCATATTGTATTATCTACAAGCGGATCATAATCGGTTTTTAGAACTAAAAGGTTAATACTTTGATTAACTAATAAATAGTTCTCAAGAATTCTGATTTGATCAAAAAATTCTTGATTGTCATTAAACATATTTCCCTCTTGTCTTATAGACATTGGTACTGGAGAAAATATTGATTTTTCCCAAGTTATCAGCCCAGCATTATATTCAATATTTTCAATAAAAACAATATTGTCAAAGGGATTAACATAAAAATCAGGATTCCTAAACAATGTTATATAATCATTTTCAACCGGACTTACTTCAGAAACAGTGTATTCAGTTAAAGATGTATATCCAAGAGCATGAAAAGTATATTCATCGTAACTACAGTCACCATTGTTACTAATATTATAAACATATGACTTATCGCCGACTTTAATAAACTTAGGCATACTTGTTACTTCAGTAACTCCACATGTAATTAAATCAGTTTCATTTACAAGACTAAAATCATCTAACTCAGTTAAATCGATATCAGCAATTGTTATTGCTTCAAAGAATGAGTTAGTTTGATCAATTAAGAATACTTCTAGTTTTCCTTCAAAATTTGTACGATACGTTGTTACTAAACCATTACTAAAGACATATCCTTCTTTATTTTCCTCATAGTTTCCTCTTTCTAAAATAGTACAACCAGAAAGAAGGAGGACAAAGAGTGTTAAAATCATGAATTTTCTCATTAGCTAACACCTCCTACAATTGTAAATCCAATAGCTGACATAAAGTCATCAGCAAACTGATTTGCTTCTGTCTCAATTTGTAAAAGAACAGCTGCGCTAATACTATCAGTATCAATAACTATGTTTGGATTGCTTAAAGCAGTTGTAATATTTGCTTTAATATCAAGAACATAATCTTCGTTAAACTCTAATATTAAGTCATCTTCTGATTTTCCTACATTAAGCAAGTATGCAGCAAAGTATTCCTGCATTGTTTGATAGTTATTATTTTCTATTTCCAAAATCAAATCAATATCTGTGATACCATCAAATGATTCTGTTACTCTAAAGATATTTAATAAAATATCATTAACCTCACTATTAAATAAAGAGTCGTATCTAAGATTATCAACACTTTCTTGAGTTGATAATTCAAGCTTTTCTTCTAAATAGTATGCATTTCTAAATTCTGCTTCACTTATATTACTATCAAGAGTAATTAATGTATCTCTTAATGTTTCAACAATTGTATTTATACTGCCTTGATCAAGAGTTTGAATATTTAACGTATCAACACTAGTTAATAGTGATGCTGTCATAAATGATACATCAAAATAGTCGCTACCAGTAATATTTAATAGTGTGTTTACTACTAAACTATCAAACACAAAATTAGAACCACCAAAACTTGCATCTAAATTAAAGTTATCAACTGTACCACTAACATTTAAGTTATCAAAACTGTTATTTATAGTGTTACTTGGAGATAAGTTTAATGTTGTAACATTGTTAACCACAAGATTTAGTGAGAAATTACCAACATAATTCAAATCAAATTTTGTTTTTAGTACTGCATTTGTAGTAGTTATATTTCTTGAGTTGATATTATAGACAGTGTTTTCATTAACATCAATATTAATATTAGCGCTTATTGAACCACTAAATGTTAAATCAGAAGCTAATGTACTTATTCCCACATTATTTTGTGAGCTTCTTAAAATTACTACACCATTACTTAAACTATCATCATAACTAGTTAAGAACGGTGATGTGATATCTATATCATTAACAACAGAACCGATAATCGATAATGTTGTTGCGTTTGATAAATCAATAATCATATTGTTACTTGTATTATCAATATTAATTGGTTGAACAGAAGTTGATGTTAAGTCAACACTAAGTGCTGTGATATCAAATATCTCAGCAGAACCAGTTATAAATAAACTAGCATTTGGTGCATCTACATTAATTGTTTTTATATTTCCATTAACAACAACATTAGTTTCTAAGGTATCAAAGTTTAGAGTGCCAAGAGCTCCGATAGTAGATGTTAACTCTCTAATCGGACCAGATACATTTAGTGTACTATTATTAGTATTGGCTGTTAAATCATCAATGTTACCACCAGTAACATTGATTGTATTAAGATTATTTGTTGTAAGTATTGTATTATCAATATTAGAGTTATTAACATTAAGTGTAGTTAACGAACTAGAGCCAATTACTAAATTATTAACATTTCCACTATATGCTAAATTAGTTTGTAATCCCGTTAAATTGATATTAGCAGTTCCAAGAGTATTACTATCTTCAATAGTAAAATCATTTAACACATTAGATACAACAGTTACTTCGTTTACTCCAGATAGTTTAGCTAAAAAACTAGCTGTATTAGCTTCAAAGTTTAATATTGACACGGATGCATTATTTAAATCAATATTTGAGAGCGTTGTGTTATTGATTATCAAACTATTGATGTTTGATGTTGCAACAAAATTTAAACTACTTAAGTTTGCTCCATTAATTTCTAAAACATTATTACTACCATCAACGTCTAGTCCAGTAACACTTGTAGTTAAATCAACGTTTCCACTATTTCTTAGTTTTAATGTATTATTGCCAACGCCAACTATTGTCGGATCTATATCTAAAGTTATTGATGATTTATTCAAAGCATTAATATCAACATGTTTCGCAGTTGTTGAAATATTTAATATCCCACTATTAGTAGTTTGGAAAGTCATATCTAATAAATCAGGCGTGCTCATCGTCATCCCAATTACAGGAGAACTCGTTAATGATAAACTATTTAAATTATTAGATGTAATATCTAGTGATTCAGATGAATTATCAATATCTAAACTATTTACAACCATTGTTCCTAAAATTACACTAGATAAATTAGGGCTTTGTAATGTGATATCAGGAATAACTGAGCTATTTTGCAACGTTATACTTGAATAAGAACTATCTATATCAAGTGCTTCTACGATTATATCACCATTAAAAGGTGAAGTATTAGTGTTGTTTATATTAAGAATACTACCAGGTAAGTTTGCGGTAATACTTGTAAGAGCATTTCCACCAATGCTAACACTATTTAGGTTAGATCCACTGATAGTGAGCGCACTACTAGAAGTACTAAATAACAAGTTGTTTATCGTACCATCATTAAATGTTAAAGTATTTGATGCTATACTACCTAGATTAGCTGTGTTTATAACTGAGTTATTATCTAGGAGTAAAGTTTGAAGTACTCCTGAGATTAAATTAAACTGATCTACTTTTAATAATAAGTCTAAATTTGTTTGAACAGTATTTAGGGTAAAATCACCATTATTGATTTGAATATCATAATCAGTTGCGATATTATTTGTTAACTCTACAGTTCCAACATTAGTACCACTTATAGTGTTTGATAATTTTGTTGAGTTTAGAGTTAAGTTAGTTATATTGCTGTTTCCCATTGCTAAAGAACCTAAGTTTGTTAATGATAAATCAAAATCATTAATATCACTTAGAGCTACTTTATTAACCATATTCGGGATATTTAAACCATTAATAATAGCTACATTAGCTACTACCTCATAATTAAGAGTCTGGTTATTACTTGTGTTAAGAGTTAAATTAGAACCTGTTGAACTTCCTAAGAAAGTTAAATCATTTATATTATTTGCATTAAGATATAAGTTATCCACATTACCAATAAAATCAATATTTGTTTCAGTAATATCCAAATACATATTATCTATATTAGCATTTGTTATATTTATATCATTAACTAAAGAACTATTAACTGTTAAATTTGAGACTATAGGTGAATTTAATGTAATATCTGCAAGAGCTGATGTATTTAATATTGCAATATTACTATTAATTAATCCACTTAAAGTAGTCGTTAAAGAATTTATCTCAATAGTTCCAAGTATATCTATATCAAGTGTGACAAGTGAATCATTGCTAACAGTAAGATTGGCTATAGAATTATTATCAACTGTAAGATCATTACTTATTGAAGTTATATCTAACTCTAAAACATTTCCTGATGCAAGATAATCACTAAAAACATCTGAAACAATTGTAATATTGTTTGCAGCTAGATTTGATACATTATAAAGACTAGATGTCCCGTTAAAATTATTAATTGTTGTAACAACATTTGAATCAATTATTATATCTCTTGCAATACCACTTAAGTTTAATACTGGTTTAATTGTAGTAATTGTCACATCACTGTTTGGTAGTGAAGCATAGATGTTAAGAGAATTAGTATCAATTATTGTATTAGTTAGTTTTAAACTAGCCAATAATAGAGAACTATTTGTATTTGCTAAATAATTTATTTCACTAATACTTTCATCAAGACCTTTAATTGTAATTCTATCAACAGATGAATTATTAAGACCTATAAAATTATCTTTAAGACTGTCTATATTAATGTTGTCTAATGAAGTATAGCTGTTTAAGAAAGCATAATTTCCATATTCAGCATTTGTAAAGAAAATCGAATCAATATTATCAAAACTCAACGCATCAATTATAAATGAAGTTCCAATTGGTGAATCAATTTCAATAGTTTTAGCAAAATTGAAACTATTAGTTACATTTATAACTTCACTAATTTCAAAAACTTCGGTAGTAACTGCATCAAAACTATTAACAATATTTGCAAGTGATGAAAAACCACTCAGCATGTCTCCACTAACATTAGAGTAATTATTAAAACTGTTTTCAATTGTAATTATGTTAGCTATATTTGCAATAGTTAAATTAGTAACATTTGATACATTGAAATTATTTAGCACAGTAATACTAGAATTAACTTCAAGAGTTGTAAGCAATAAGTAATCATCTAACTCACTAAAATCTAAGTTAGTATCAACAGAAGTTATAATCAAGGATGTTAGTGATGATTCAAAAGGTAAATCGCTAAACAAAGAGAAATCATCATCAAAATTAATATCAAGAGTCTGTAGTCCAATTAAATTGTTTAGGAACGCAACATCTAAGAATAGATTATCTCCTAGATCTAAATTTGTTAAAGACGTTCCTGTAAACGATCCAGAATTAATTGTAAATGTATTAACTTGTTCTGTATCATAAGGCATAGCAAAACTAGTAATTCCTATTCCTTTAAAACCATTGATAAGAGAAATATTATTATTTCCAAACGACACTTCATTTAAGGTTGTCATGTTGTTAATACCAACTATTTCATTTAAAGTGCTAACATCAAACTCATTTTTTTGTGAATCAATATTTAAAGACACAAGATCACTTATTCCATCAATAAATGTTACTGATGTTAACTGATTTTGTGAAAGATCAAGCTCAAACACACTACTTATTAAACCTAAAGTACTACCATCGCCTATTTTATTGTTTCTCATATTTAAAACACCAGATATCTCTGCGTCAACGAAACTTAATGTAATTGTTTCTATACCATTGTTATCTAACTCAAATAAATCGGTAACAACACCATTAAAACTATTAGTTACAGTCTTAAATAGGCTGTTTTTTATTTTGATTCCTGCAATGCCTTCTACACTAATATTATTAAATGAATCTAATATTACTGTCTCAGTTATTAATGGTAATTGATCTAAAACAGAGAGTTCATGATAGAATCCATAAACCGTTGAATCTTTTAAACCACCATTAAAACTGTTTTCAATTCTTTCAATTTGTCCACCATCAAAATGAATAACATTTTCAATAGTAGAAGTAGCAAATAAATAATTAAATGAATTAACTATGCTCTTAACTGTGCCACTTCCCATATTTAATGTTACTAATTGATCTAAGTTATTAAAACTATCATTTATTGAAATTATATTTGTATCTGCTAAGGCAATTAATGTAAGATTTCCTAAATCATTAAACGCACCATCTAAATCATTATTACCCGTAATACCATTTGCCTCTATTTGTTCTAACAAATCTAAATCTGTAGTAGTTACTCCAGATATAACATTTAGGTTATTAATAGGATTATTACTAATTCTTAAAGCAACTAGTTTCGGGTTACCTAAAACAAAACTAATATCACTAATGTTATTATCACTAACATCAAGAATAACTAGATTATCTAAATTAATAGAAGCATCATCAATACTATCTATATCTAAACCACTAAAATCTATTTTTGCTATTGATGATATATCATTAAACGAAGAGGTAATTGTAATTTCAGTACCATATGTAATGTCAAAATTAAATCTAAACTCATTATCATCTGATACCATGTTAAGGTTTGGTAAATTATTGAATGAATCATGAATAACATTTATAGCATTTGGTCTATCCTCAATCTCAAAATCAAGAGCGTCTGTATCTCTATTGAGTAATAATGTTCTTAACTCAGGTAAATCACTTATACCCTTTAAAGATTCCAATCCATTATTTGTAAGGATTAACTCCTCAAGTGTTAAACTTCCTTTTACTAACGAAGTATCTTTTAAATGGTTACTATCAAGATTAATAGATACTATGTGAGCCCACTGTGTTATATCAGGGATTTCCTCAACTAGATTGTTGCTTAAGTTAACAAACTCGATATTAGGGATTTGTAATAATCCTTCAAAATCAACAATTAAGTTATCACTTAAATTTATTTCTACCAAACTTGTCATACCACTAATTTCAGTAATATCATCAATTAGATTGTTAAAAAGCACTAGTTCTTCTAGATTAGTAAAACCACTAATTGGACTAATATCTGAAATTTCATTATTTTGTAAATGTAAAATCTTAAGTGGTAAGTTTTTATCACTTAATCCACCAATTGATGTTAAATTATTATCATTTAAGTAAAGTTCTCTAAGATTTGGTGCACTTGATAGACTTGAGAAATCAGGACTGATTTCATCACCAACTGCTCCAAGGTTATTATTACTTAAATCTAATAGTTCTAAACTTGTTAATGTATCTAAAGCACTTATCTCGACAATTTTATTGTTTTTTGCAGAGAAAGTTTTTAATCCGATTAAACCGCTTAAATCATTTGATAAGGAAACAATATTGTTATCATCTAAAATCAGCGTCTCTAGATAGATTAAATTACTAATAGAAGGGAAACTGATCATTTCATTATTGTTTAACCTAAGTTCTTTAAGGTTTACTAGTTGATCTAAATCCTCAACATTAACAATCCCATTATCACTTAAATCTAGATATTCTAATTTAGTCATTTCCTCAACACCAGTAACACTTTGTAATGTTTTTGTGTTTGATATTGTTAATTCATTAACCTTTGATAAGTTTTTAAAACTATCAATACTAACTACATGTGTATCAACTAAACTAATTTTTTGAATGTTTTTAAGAGCGCTAATTTCACTTATATCTTTAAAACTTTGCCCCGTTAAAGACAAGCTTGTTAAGTTTTGGAAACATTGGAGACCATCTAAATCAATTTCTTTAGTTGGGTCATCAACTTCAAACTCAAGCTCGATTTGGGAAATAACAGATAAATAGTTACTTCTATTTACATCTTCAAGTAAATCGTATAAATCCTTACTAGCAGTAGACATAAAACCAGAATATGATTGACAGTATTCAGGTAAATGTTCATTTTCAACTGATTTTGAACAACCAGATAAAAGGATAATACTTGTAAATAGTATTGTGAAAAAGACTAATGTTTTAGTTTTCATCTAATCCACCTCTCTTAATATGTCTATTGGTTTAGTATTAGCTAGTTTACTGACATTTCTATTACTCAAATATCCAAGCAATACAAGTACTACAACAATATAGAACCCTAAATTGAATAAACTAATTCTAGTAATTCCAGCACCATCAGCAACTGATAATTTCATTCCAGCAAAGCTAATAACACCACCATCTTGCCCAATAACATTTATAAATATATTATTAATATAATCATCAACAAAGGTAATAAAGCCAATACTCATTACTGCTGATAAGAAGATAATAAGTAATACTTCATAGAAGAATAGTACTTTAATGTCTTTACTAGTTGAACCAACACTTCTATAGATACCAATTTCTGAGATTCTTTCACCTAATATTACTTGAAGTAAAATATTAAAGAAGACGATTGATATAATCATTAAAACATTAAAGAATATCCCGAATAGTAATCTAATACTTTGTAAGTAATGATAACTTTCTGTATTAACCTTACAACTTGAATAATCAGTAACTGTAAATACATCCCCAAGTAAATCAACTTGATCCAAGATTGGACTTTGATTTAAGATATTATCTACATCAAAGATTGAACAAGTCTCTCCTTGTTCGATATATTCATTCCTAAATATCTTAAAATCACTTTTAACATCACTATTAACACCATTTAATGGGTCAGCAAAGAATATAAAGGCAATATCTTCAGGAGTAAAATCATTTTTTATCCCTGATTCAAGATTAACACTAAAATATCCTTCTAATACTTCAACACTGCTATCTGGTATAAATCTTTTATTATATGTCTCTTGATCCATATATATAATCGACTCATTATCATTTTCAACAATACCTCTAATATACATCTTTGTATTTGCTACTTGTTCTTTAAATATTCCATCTTTAAAGTAGGTTACACCTTCATTATTTGCTTCATCGTACACTTGTTGGAATACTCTTTCTAAATATCTATTTCCAGATGGGTGAATTAATCCATCATTTTCTTTTTCATCAACAACATAGTAAATAAAACCACTTCTAAATAATATATCAAAGTAATTAGGATCAATTTCATCTACTTGCAACTTAAAATCATCAACATAATCAATATATTCATCTACTGAGTTAAAAATACGACTGTATTTTTCATCAATAATTACTTGATCACACTCATTTTGATAATACTCACTTAAATCATCATAATAATAGCAATATTGTGGGATGTTTATTTTTAAGTATCTTACAACACCAAACTCTTCTCCCTCTACAACATCACTTTCTAAAATAATATCTCCATTAATATCTTCTACTAGTAAATCTAAATAATCATCAACATCATAAATACCTCTAGAAACAGTAAAATTATATGTTGGCATCATTATTTCATTGCCGACATAATCATTTAAACTCATAACATCATCACCAATACCAAGGTAATCCCTAATAAATTTGGATGTAACCATTATTTCATCAGCTTCATAGGGATAATCACTCTCACCCACAAAAAGGTCGCTATGAGGATATCTGTCACTTTCAGAAACATTTAATAATCTCAATTTATATTCTTCAAACAAATCAGGTCTAGTAGGAACATTTGTAACATGCTCAACCCCACCTGTTTCTTTATTTAAAGCTACATCAATACTGAAACCTGGTAATATCTCAGAACCGTAATCAGAAAATGTAAATTCAAAGCTCTGCATAAGGTTTTCTACAGCATTCTCATATTCTGTCCTTGACATAGCATCATCATTCATAACAAAACTAAAAGCGTAACTATTAGCTTTATTTAAAGCTTCAAAATAGTTATCATATGCGCCACTAACTCCACGTTCTATCCCATTAAATAAAATTGTAAAACTAAAAGCTAAGGCTAAACTCATGGCAGTAAAAATGGTTCTAAATACTTGCGATTTAATTTTTCTAAAAGTTAATTCTAATTTATCTCTAAACTTAAGATTGTTTGGTTTAGTTTTTTTATAAACATTTTGATATGTTTGCTCAATATCTTCTTTAATTAAATCACTTGTAAACTTACCTTCAGTTAACTCTATAATTCTCGTTGCATGTTCATTTGCAATCCCACGATCATGGGTAACGACTAATACTAAACGTTCTTTACTTAATCCTTTGATTAAATCAATAACATTCTCACTTGTTTTATGATCAAGTGCTCCTGTTGGTTCATCAGCTAGTATAATAGCTGGGTCCTTAACTAGTGCTCTAGCAATTGCTACTCTTTGTCTTTGCCCACCACTTAACTGCGAAGGCAACTTATGCATATGATCAATAATCCCAACCCTTGTTAGAATATCTTTTATAGCAGCATCTTTAGTTTTTCTATTAGTAGCAGTTTGATATTTTAAAGCTATCTCAACATTTTTATAAACACTTAAATACTCAATTAAATGGTATTCTTGGAAGATAAATCCGATTTTCTCATTTCTAATAGCATCCCAGTGTCCTTCATTAATACTAACAATGTTATTACCCTCTAAAAAGTAATCTCCACCATCTGGAGTATCTAGACCACCTAGAATATTAATTAATGTACTTTTACCACTACCACTTTTACCTACAACAGCAACAAATTCTCCACGTTTAAAAGAAGTAGTAACTTTATCAAGTGCTACTATTTTTCTACCTTCTTTTGTTTCGTAGATGCGACTTACTTCTACAAGACGTAATATAATATCTCCTCTACTCATAAAATCACTCGCTTCTTAACGCGTCAATAGCGCGCATATTTGCAGCTTTAAATGATGGTATTAAAACACTAATAAACAAGAATAATATTGCCACTAAAATTGTTGCAATACTAAAAATTATTTGGAAAGAGAACATTTCATTAACTCCAAATATATTAGCTAAACCAGATAAATCAACAACAATGTTTTTGTACATCAATCTAAATAGTAAAGCGATTCCCCCATATATTATGGTATTTATAATAAGAATTCTTATAGCTATCTCTAATGTCTCAAAAACAAACATATTTCTTATACTTTTTTTACTAACACCAATACAAGAGTAAATACCTATTTCTCTAGTTCTGGATACCACACTACTAATAACTATATTGATATCAATCGTTCCTGAGATAATAATCAAGCTAACAAAAATCGCAATATAGATATAATCAAGCATTTCTTTTAATGTGGATGTTTCATTATACTCTCTTAGCTCAATATTATAAACTGTTGCATCCAGTGTATCTGATAACTCATTAATACTTATGCCTTTCTCAAAATCACTTAAATAAAAGGCGATTTGCTTATCATAGTACTCATGAACTCTAGTAAAATCTTTATCTACTTCTAAATGAGTAACATAACTCTCAAAACCTTCAATCGGCACGAAGATATTCCCTGTGTAATCCACACCTTTGTAGAAACTATTGATAACACCACTAATTACAAATTGATAACAAGAGTCTTCAATATTTGTAGTTGTTAATGCTGCTTCCTCATCTGTAATTATTGTTTCTCCACACATATATAGATTACGGTAAACAAAATCATTTAAATTATTAATACCAGTAAGTCCTTCTGTGTTTAAAGAGGCATCCATACTATACTGATAAAATCTTGTTAATAAAAATTCACTACTAACAAGTACTTGGTTATCAGCATTAGGATAATCCCCTACTAAAATTTGTGAGTTTAAGTAAAAGTTTTTTTCTTTTTCTGGTAAACTAACCAACTTAGGACTAAAAACCCCCTTGTTGATTGTCGATACAGTACTGTCGATTCCAACAAACTCATCGATATAAACTAAATACATTTCTTGAACATATAACTCATAATACTCACTTACTTCGTCAACATTATCGGTTTGTTCGAGAGTTGAAATAATAGTTCCCTCATTATCATAGTCTTTAACTAAGTATTGTTCATAATCATAATTTACATCAAATAAATTAAAATTATAGTCTGCAATATTTCTAAGAACGATATTAACTACCATTAATAAGGCAATACTAATCACAAAACTACTTAAAATCCTTCTATTAATCTTAATCTTTTGTTTAAAATTCTTTCTGGCTATCATTCCTGTAAACTTAGGGTTGTTCGCAATATATTTTCTCTCCAAAGGAACATGAGCAGTTTCACCAACAACAAGTTCATCTTTAATCTCAGGAAATTGCTTTGTTAATCGCTTTTTCAGCCTTTTAGTAACTTTAGTTTCATATGTCAAAAGTTTATTAGTTGTATCCCTTGTCATACTATTTCTTTCTTTAATTATTTCATCATTAATTACTTCACCATCATGCAATCTTACAACTCTAGTTGCATTTTTATATGCTAAATCCTCATCATGTGTAACCATGATGATAATTCTACCTGCAGCAAATCTTTGAAGTAAAGCTAATATATCTTTTGCAGTTGTGCTATCTAAGGCACCAGTTGGCTCATCCGCTAGAATGATTGTTGGATTTATAATAATCGTTCTTGCGATTGCTACTCTTTGACGTTGCCCACCACTTAGCTCTTTTGCAAGTTTGTCTTCAAGACCTTCTAACCCAACTTCTACTAATAGCCTTTTAGCAATATCTTTAGCGATAATTGAGTCTGAGCCAGTAAGAATTAAAGGTAATATGATATTTTCCATAACTGTTAAATGATCGATTAAATTAAACCTTTGGAAGATAAACCCAATTTCCTGATTTCTAATTTCACGCCATTTACTGTCATTAAACTTATCAGCATCTTCCTCATTAAAAATAATTTTTCCACTTGTTTTTACATCTACACCACTAATCATATTCAAGAAAGTTGTTTTACCACTACCACTTTCTCCAAGTACTGCGATAAATTCACCAGGTTCAAAAACAAGATTTACACCCTTAAGCGCTACAAAATCTCGTTCTTTTGTTGGAAATACTTTGCGTAAATCTTTCACTTCAATCATAAGTTATCACCGTCCCTGATTGCTTCAATAGTGTCGATGTTCATTATTTTCTTAGTAGAAACACGACGGATAATGAATCTATATATGAAGAAATAGAATATGATACTTACCATAATTACTACTGCATAATTGATTAAGAATACATCATATAAATTAAAATCAAAGAACAAACCTAGAAGTGGCATAAAGAAATGTCTTATAGGTTCATTTGTAAACACCTTAAGATTACTTAAAATAAATAATATCCCAATAAAACTACCATAACTAAAGATCGCTACTCTGCGATTTTCAAGTTTTACCATATCATAGATATCATCATAACTTGTTCCAAGAACACGAAGAGATGCTAGTTCTTTTATTCGTTTTCTCGTTGCTGTTTCATAAATGTTAGAATAAAGATTAATTAGTACAATCCCAAGGAAAATCACTGATACAATCAATAATAAATAAACAACAATATATAAAATAATCATAATAATACTTCTTACCGCATTAGTGCTAATACTAGAAATTATCAAATCAAAATTAGTCATTTCCATAAAACGAATAAAACTCTCATTTGTTTCCAAATCCTGAAGCATACCTACTAAAGCTTTACCTCCAGGTATCATTTCAATTAATTCCACTTTAAATACAGCATTTAATAACGATAATATTCCACCACTTTCTCGTGCAAATGAACTAACTAGTTCTAAACTGTATACATCACTATTAAACGACTCATAAAATTGATTATTAAAATATTTTCCATAATGCTCATAAATTATACGGTTTGTACTCTCTTGATATGTAAGTCTTGTTGTATCTCCATATACTTCTAACATATCTTTATAAACATCAGCAGTCTTAATTCTTGAGTATGCAGCAGGTGCTTCTTCTAATAACTCCTCAAAGTCTCTTGAACCGATGCTACATCCTACACAAGCATATCTAAACTCATCTTCATCATTTATAACCGATAAATGCTGAGCTATGTAATAGTTCAATAAATCTTGATATGTTAAACCTTCGAACATATCATTGTTAATCAAATCACTTAGAAAGGCACCATTAGCAGTAGCAGTAGGCGATAAATCATCAGCTACATACTCACTAATAAGCTCAGTTGCATCATTTAACTCAGTAATCCATGACTCAAATAATAAGGCTATCTCTTCCTTAATTTCTGGAACAAAAGTATCATTAAAGTCTTTATTAATTTCTGATACATTATATTTTGCATAATTATCATTACTTATTTCAGCGTATTGAATACTTTTACTAAAGTCAAAATTAGTTGTATTATTCACTATATCAAAGTTAATAAGATCACTAGCTTCTACACTAAATACAAAACTAAAATTAATGTTTGCATTATTACTAATAAAAACATCATCTCTCATCTCTAAATAAGGATTGATATCACCATCAAAATTAACAAGTCCCACAATTGTAAACTCATTTTCATCTTCAGTCTTGTGCATTGAATAACTTTCGCCATCATCTTCAAAAGTTAAAACATTTTTTGTTATGCTAATTTTTCTATCCTCTTCACTAAGAGCTAAAAAGGCATCACTAATCATTTTCGAAGGGATGATTTCAAGGACATTTCCATACTCATCTTTAAAATCAGTGGCAGTTAAAATCTCAAACTCAAACAAATAACTAACAGGAATTACAACTTCATCACTCTGATTTGGTAGTCTTGAGCCTTCAAGCATGTGTTTACTTAAAATCTCACTATTAGACTCAGCATAAACATATGTAAACTGATAAATAGAGTTCTCATCTAAATCGTTGTTCATAAAACCACTAACATAAGTGTATGGTTCTGGATTTGTGACAATGTTTTGATATTGATTTTGTAGTGATTCAAAAACAATTTCATCATTTGTAGTAGTTAATATTATACTTGAATTATTATAGTATATGCTAAAGACATCGCTAGCTCCTAATAATGCTAATTCGCTAGAAATGTACTTAATTTTTTCTTGTTCTAGTTGATATCTAAAATATGGATCAATGAGTAGCTCATCTAAAAATTTAGCACTTAATATCTCCGTTTGGGTAAAATCCCCAATAAAATTATTCTCTAAATCATGATATAAGTCTAAATTACCTTCACCCATTAAAAACTCGTCATTTGTGAAATAGAGAACATTATTTCCTCTCATTTCTCTTGTATACATTGCTTTTTCGTTAAATCCACCAAAGGTTTCAGTAACAAAATTCAATCCAAATACTAGGGTAAGTAAAAACACAGTAAATATCAAAGCACTAAATAAGTGAAGTCCAATATTTCTAAAAAATGATTTATTTGCATAGTCTTTTTTTCCAAAGAAATCATCACTTGTTTGTAAAAAACGATAAATTCTAGTATTCAATTTGGAATTTTGTTGTCTTTGCTTAATCAAATCATGTTTTAGGGCTTCATCAATATTAAAATCATCTTGTCTGTTTAATCTAAAATTAGTTAAATCAACACCAAGGTCCTTTAATACTGTCTCTTTGTTCTCTGCTTCAACCGTTTTTTCTATATCTATTATTTGTTCAATTAATTTTTCATCCTCAACTAACTCTTTATCAATAATTAAATCAAGTTCATCTACTCTAATCTTTGATGGATCAGTAATTAATTCATTTTTGATTGTATATCCAGACTTTAATTCAATTACTCTACTACCATAATCTCTTACAATACTCTTATTGTGAGTAGCAATAATTAATAACTTATTACGACATAAATCTTTCAATAAATCTAATATCTCTTTACTTGTTCTTGTATCAAGTGCTGCAGTTGGTTCATCCGCAATGATAACATCAGGATTCTTAACAAAAGCTCTTGCTACTGCAACTCTTTGTTTTTGCCCTCCTGATAATTCATATGGGTGTTTATTTGCATGATCTCTTAACCCAACTAGTTTAAGAGCATGTAATGCTGCTCTTTTTCTACTTCCTGGACTAACAACACCTATAACTTTTAGTGCTAGTTCAACATTTTCAAGTACAGTCAGGTTATTTAGTAGTACATAATGTTGAAAAACAAAACCGATACGTCTTTTTCTTATAGTATCAATTTCACGTTCTGTTTTTTCTCGCATATTTTCATTATCAAAAATGTAATTACCAGCGTAATTACGATCAAATCCACCAATTATATTTAAAAAGGTACTTTTCCCACTACCACTTCTACCAAGCAAGACAACAATCTCACCTTTATCTAATTTATAGTTAATATCACTTAATGCAATTACATTATAATTCACAGTCTCATATACTTTAGTTAGGTTTTTTATCTCAATCATTCTTTTGCCAACATTCTAATAGTATTTGCTTTTGATATTTTATAAGCAGGAATTAAACTTCCTAACATAAATAATACTAAAACGACTGTAAATAAGTAAAAGACATGTGAATAATGAATGTGGAAAAGGATTAATCCACTGTTAAAATTTAAGAAAAATGATACTAACACACCATAAGTTACTCTAAAAATGTTTAAGAAAAACTCAAGGTAATCAGCAACTATAAAACTTTTAAAATCAAAGACACCATTAATAAGTAATACTAAGATTAATGTATATCCTAAAGTATCTTTAAAAATACTTAGTGTAAACTTGATTGGACGTAACATAAACAATAAAGCTATACTTTCTTGGCTTGCTCCAAATGCCTTTAACACTGCTATTTCCCTTTTTTTATTAATAATGTTAATTGTGAATACAAATAAATAAGACACAATACAAAAACCAATTAGAATAAATAGTATAACTTGAATCATACTTGATATGTTTTGTTCTAAAAACTGATAGATAAAATCAAGGACTATGTTCTTATCTGCTACTTCACTTTGAACAAAAAACCTTAAATACTTGTCAGTGAAGACATCTAAATTTTGATTAATAACACTTGTTACCATAAACAAGGTAAGTGAAATACTAAATGTTCTAAATGTCTTACCAAACTTTCTTTTATCGATATCCATACTCAAGAATGAATATATTAACAGATTTAAGAATCCAACCTTTTTTTCTTTAAGGTCTTTAGTTCTATTTTCTCTTTCTAAAACCACTTTATTAGTAGTTTCGTCTTTTAAGACTTCTCCATCGACTAACATGATTAATCGATCACTATATGTTTTGGCAAACTCCTCATCATGAGTAACCATAATGATAGTTTTAGTTTTTGATAGTTCTTTTAATAATTCTAAGATGTCTTTTGCCGTATAATCATCTAATGCTCCAGTAGGTTCATCACAAAGGATAATTTTTTGATCATTGACAATTGCTCTAGCGATTGCAACACGTTGTTGCTGTCCACCACTTAACTCTGGTGGTCTAACTTTAGTATATTGTTCCAATCCAACTTGTTCTAATGCGATGTGTGCCTTTTTTCTAGCTTCTTTAAAGGAAATTCCATTTAAAATCAACGGAGTTGCAACATTATCTAATACACTCATGTCCTTGACTAAGTTAAACTCTTGAAAAACAAATCCAATATAACCGTTTCGTATATTGTTAATTTGTGATTGCTTCATTTTCGAAATATCTTTACCATCAATGATGATATTTCCCTTATCATAAACCTCTAAAGTGCTTATTACATTCAAAAGAGTAGTTTTTCCCGATCCACTTCTACCTAAAATGGATACAAAACTACCTTCTTTAATATCTAAATTAATTCCTTTTAACACTTTGGTGATGTTATTCCCATGCTTATAACTCTTATGCAAGTTTTTAAGGGTTAGTATGCCCACAAAATCACCGCCTTGTTTTAATATATGATACCTTTTTTTTGTGTAAAAATTATGAATTCCTAAAGTTTTTATGAAAAAAAGGCAATAAACATAAGTTTATTGCTTATTTCTTTCAGCTTCTGTTATTCTCATATAATTTGGTGCTAATTGGTGAACATCTTGGCATTCTTTTAATAAATTAGAGTTTAATATTTTATTAAAATTAGGTTTACCCATACTTATTTTATGCAGTTGCTTATCATAAGAAACAATAAAATCCTCTAGATTTCTCAACTCATCATTTTTTATCTCAACCACGTTGTCTTCTGTTACATTATAAACACCTAAAAAAGAATTACCTCTTCTAGCATCAATCTCTGGTAAAACTAGACCTAAAACATCACTACTTGATGCTAACAAAGCTAAACTACTTACCTCATAAACTGGAATTTTATTGTTCCACGCAAACATTTTTGCAACAGTTACACCAATTCTTAATCCAGTATAACTACCAGGACCAACGCCTACAATTATTTCATCTAAGTCCGTTGGTAAATAATTTGCATTATTCATTAGGTTCTCAATTTCAGACATTAAATATAACGAATGATCATTATGTCCTTCAAAATGGTAATAGCCTTTTGATTGATTCCCTTCAAATAGCTCAATATATAAGAACTTAGTAGCAGAATCAATAACTAATCTTTTTAATGATTTTTTCATATTTTCCAAGTCCTTCCAAAGATATTTTCCTTTTGTTTTCATCAATAATTGAAATTTCCATTATAAAACTTTCATCAGGAATACTTTCACTTATATTTTTATACCATTCAATTACACATAAACCTTCACCATAAATAAACTCTTCAAGTTCATAATCCATTCCAATACCATTAAGGCGATAAACATCCATATGATATAAGGGTAAATCATTCTCATAAATCTTTAAAATGGTGAATGTTGGTGAATTAATAGTATCCTTTATTCCCATATACTTCCCCAAAAATTTAGTAAACGTTGTTTTACCTGCTCCTAAATCTCCTTCTAAACACAAAACAAATCCAGGAAATAACTCCTCAGATATAGTTTTTGCGAACTGTTCCATTTCTTGTAAATTGTTTATTATTATCTCTTTTTTCATATAATCACCTGTCATTTTTTTTACAATAAAATTATACCATAAAAGCACTAAAATATTGTATATATATAATTAAGTTAATATGATATAATCTTTTTGAGGAGTGATACTATGTATTTAATACTATACAATCCGTTATCAAAAAACAATAAATCAAATATTAGTACACACAAATTAATCAAGCATTTTAAAGAAGAAAATATCCCTTTTCGAATCAAAAGCATTCTAAAAATTGATGACTTAGAAAGCTACTTACTTGGAAAAGAACATTTTACAAAAATTATTTTACTTGGTGGAGACGGAACTATCAATAGGTTCATCAATGACACCTTCAATTACACGTTAAGTCAAGATATATATTTAAGAAAAAATGGATCAGGAAATGATTTTCTACGTTCATTAATGATAGATGATTCAACACCACAAACAATTATGCAAGCTCGATTTAATAATGGTAGAGAAACTAAATTTATCAACGGTTCTGGAGTTGGTATTGATGGGATGGTAATCCACTTTATTGAGACAGCTAAAAGAAAAGGTAAGTTTAGATACTTCAAAAACACTGTAAAAGCTTTATTCAAATATAAACCTGTTGATGTAAAAGTTATTATCGATGAAAAAGAGTATGAGTTTAAAAAAACATACTTAATAACTATGAATAATGGAAAATATTTTGGTGGGGGAATGAAAATTAGTCCTGATGCTAACTTAGGTGATGAGTTTTTAGATATCTTAATCGCACATAACATATCAAAACTAAAGATTTTATTAATATTCTTATCTATTTATTTTGGTAAACATACAGCATTTAAAAAACATGTTTTCCACACTAAAGCAAAAAACATAAAAGTAGTGTTTGAAACACCACAATTATCTCAGTGTGATGGAGAATTAACTTACGACGTTACAGAAATGACTGTTGAGCCATGTAGTAAAAAGATTCATTTAAAATATCATAAATAAAAAGCCCTTATAAAGGGCTTTTCTTATATTTTTTAAATGGCTTTGCCTCGGTAATTAAAATACCAGTGATAATCAATAAGCCACCAATCACAACATTCAAAGTTAAAACATCATTTAAAATTAAAACGGCTCCTATTGCACTAAATAAACTTTCTAAAGAAACAATTAAACTAATTTTTGTGGGTTTACTTATTTTCAAAGCATAACTTTGAACTAAAAACCCTAAAGCTGTATTAAACACTCCTAAAAATAATAAAGGCCATACATTTGATAAAGTTACTACTGGTACTGTATCAAATGTAATCATAGCTATTAAAGATAAGAACGCTGCCAAATACATTGTCACAATTGTAAATGGGATTGGACTTAAATCATATTTTTTTTGAAAAAATGAATTTGTCACCAAATTAAACGCAACCATTATAGCGCAAATCAATGTAAAAAAATCACCTTTATTAAACTCAGTAAACCCAGCTCCCTTTGTATATGAGAGTATAAATAAACCAACAACAGCTATAACAACCGATATAATATTATATAAATCTACTTTTTTCTTAAAAAATAAGTAATATAAATAGGGCACAAATACAATATTTAATTGTGTGATAAACCCATTCTTTGTGGCTGTAGTATAAACGTTTCCCACAGTTTGGAAGTAAAACCCTAGGAATAAAAATAGTCCTGTAATTACTCCAAAGACAATTGTGTTTTTATCTATATATTTTAAGTGTTTCCTAAAGACAACAGTTAAAATAATACTTGCTGTCAAAAATCTGCCAACCATGATTGTATTAGGCATAAAACCGTTATTAACAGCTATTTTGGTAATTGGGAATCCAAGACCCCATATTATTGTTACTACTAGTACCATCAGTTCAGCTTGATAAACCCTCTTGTCTGCCACGTTTCCACCTCAATAGATTAAAAGGGTAATTCGTTGAATCACCCTTTATTTTTGTAATTTTTTATTTAATTCTTTGTTTAAATCCTCAAACCCTGGTTTTTCGAGTAAAGCAAACATATTCTTTTTATATGCTTCTACACCAGGTTGATCAAATGGGTTAACTCCTAAAAGATAGCCACTTACAGCACATGCCTTTTCAAAGAAGTATACTAAATATCCAAAACTATATTCACTTATTTCAGGAATATTAATAATAATATTAGGAACTCCTCCTTCTGTATGAGCTAATAAAGTCCCTAAGAAAGCTTGTTTATTAACATAATCTACTGTTTTACCAGTAAGATAGTTCAAACCATCTAAGTCTTGTGGATCACTTTCAATAGTAATTTCACTTAAGGGTTTTATAACATTTAAGACAGTTTCAAAAATATGTCTTTCACCATCTTGAATATATTGCCCTAAACTATGCAAATCAGTGCTAAAAGAGGCACTTGAAGGGAATATCCCTAAATGATTCTTTCCTTCACTCTCACCAAATAATTGTTTCCACCATTCACCAAGAAAATAAAGAGATGGCTCATAGTTAATTTGCATTTCAATTTTTTTTCCACTTCTATACAACAAATTTCTTGCTGCTACATATTTATACGCTTGATTACTCAAATTATTCTCTAACAAATCCTCATACGCTTGTCTAGCGCCTGTCATTATTTTTGCAATATCTGCACCACTAGCTGCTATTGGTAGTAATCCAACAGCTGTTAATACGCTATATCTGCCTCCAACATTGTCAGGTACAATAAATGTTTCATATCCAACTTGGTTAGCAAGTGTTCTTAAAGCACCTTTTTCTTTATCTGTAGTTGCAAATATACGTTCTATCGATTCATCTTTTCCGTATTTTTCTTCAAGAAGTTTTTTAAAAATTCTAAATGCCAAAGCTGGTTCAGTTGTTGTACCCGACTTACTTATAACATTTATTGAAAAATCTTTATCTTTAATGTAATCATGTAAATCATTCATATAACTTGATGATATATGATGTCCAACAAATATGATCTCTAAATCCTTTTTATTACTAAAATGCTTACTTAAATATTCAATCGCGGCCTTTGCCCCAAGATATGAACCACCAATTCCTATTACAAGTAGAACTTCTGAATTTTTTCTTATTCTTGAAGCTGCATTAACTACACGTTCAAATTCATCTTTATCATAGTTTATTGGTAAATCAAGCCACCCTAAAAATTCACTACCAGGTCCCTTAAGACCATGAAGTTGCTCATGTGAAGCCATAATTTCTTTTTCAATACTCAAAATATCTTTTTCATTTACAAAATCAGCGATATTAGCTAAATCAACATCTATATAGTTTTTCATTGTTAAAGACCTCCTATAATATACATTGATGATACTAACATAAAACATGTTTTTTGTATACAAAAACGATGATTTTAGTCATCGTTCTTATAATTGTAATTTTTAATCCAACTCTTTAAATTTTCTTTTAAAGGAGCGAACCCATTTGTCAGTTTTATGTCATATCTTTTCTTTCGTTTATGAATTTTTTTATAGCTTAAACTTAATTTGTCTGACGAAACTTCTAAAACGTATAAATCAAGGATATCACCAATACCAACATAGTCCTCAATACTACGGACAAAACCATCACTAAACTCTGAAATATGTATTAATCCAACATGTTCAGGTTCTATTTTTACAAATGCACCATAAGGTTTTATCGCAGTAATCTCTCCTTTAATAATGCTACCTTGTTTCATTATTAAAACACCTCATTTTAGATTACTCATAAATAGTATATCACTTACAAATAAAATAAAAAAGAAAATCACAAAGATTTTCTTTTAGTAGTTTTCTTATATATTTTCAACACCGATAATGCCAGGTACTTCTTCTAACAAAATAGCTTCTATACCATCTTTTAACGTAGAATCTAAGGCACTACAACCAACGCAAGCCCCCATCATTTCTACATAAACAATTCCATCTTCAAATTTAATGTACTTTACATCTCCACCATCTCTTTGTAAGTATGGGCGGACCTTGTGAAGAATTTCTATGACTTGTTTCTCAATTTGTAAATCATCCATTTTATACACCTCGCTTATCGCAAATAACATTATACAATAAGATACAAAAAACTTGTATTAAAATGCTAAATTATTTTCTTTTTAATACAAAATAGGGTGCATTAGGTGTACAAGACTCCATTAAGTAGTCAGGAATCTCTTGATAATTACTTTCTGTAAAGCCTTTAAATCTAAGCATATCAGCGCTATAATCACCAACTATAAATGTATACTTATCTAAAAAATCAATATATTTCTCATTAAAAACTTCAACTTCAAAAGCTTCCTTATAATCTTTGATTATTTCAAAATTCCCATGTTTAGTTTCAACCATCATTTTCTCTCCTCTAAATAGTTTTTGCGATACCTCTGTACATCTTTTCGTTTTATCATTATTAAGACACTAAAAGCGATAAAAACGAGTATAAAATTAAAAATACTAAGATAGAATACACTTATTCTATCATATTCATATAAATATCCACCAATTATAAATCCTAAAGTAGTTCCAAGACCAACACTTGATTGTCTAACACCAACTAAAATTCCTTGAGGAACAGTTTTATTTTCACTCATAAACGAAATAGCTGTTGGTTCGTAAACTGCAAGCATTATTGTATAAAGTAAATAATAAGTATATAGTCCTGACATTAGATTATTGCTTGTTATTGTTAAATATAAGAAGATTACAGCAAAGAAAAACTGAATCTGCAAAAATCTAAAGTTATGCATCCTTTTTAAGAAAAATGGAGCAATTAAAAGATTTGCTAATAAACTAACTATTCCAACTGTAAATATATTAAAACCTAAATCAATGCTTGAATATCCCTCATGAATAATATAATAATCAAAAAATCTCTTAACATTATTATGAGAAAAGCTGATAAAGAATGTCAAAGTTATCGTGTATATCGGTACCCATGGTAAAGTTTTTATTTTTGCTAGTTTACTAACAAAACTAGATCTCGTAAGATGATGATCAATATCTTCTAAGTCCGTTTTTTCAAAGATAATGTATGCACTAAACAGCAAAACAAAAAAACCTTGTCCAATAAATATATATCTTAAGTTTGTGATCATTTCAGTTAAAAATCCACCACCAAGATAAGCTAAAGCTCCACCTACTAAATACAAGGAAACGGCATAACTAAGCATTTTATTTCGAAAGTGTTCATCTTTATAACTATCATTAATATAGGAATACAGGTTTACTAAAAAACCAGCGATACTAAGTCCAGATATCATTGATGCTAAAAGCATTAACACAGGATTACTAGCAAGTCCAAATATTATCTGTCCTATTGCAAAACCAATAAAACTGTATCCAATAACTTTATTTCGATCTAATATGTCTCCAAGCGCTCCCCAAAGCGGGCTCATTAACAATAGACCAATACTTGCAGTTGCTAAAAACCAACCAATAAACTTATCATCAATTTCTAAGAACCTTAGATATTCAGGATAAGCTGGGTTGGAAATATTAATCAAGATCCCATACATAAAAGAAATAAACAACAGGTATTTACTTGATTTATTCATATTATCACCTTTTACTTAAATTCGTCCTCGTCGAATTTAAAGTCATCTTCATTGTATTCATATTCATTTTCATAATTATTGTAGCTATTTACCGTTTCATTATTGCGTTTAATATCAGTATTATATGGTAGTGCAAAAGCCAAAACTATATACACTATTAATATCACAGGGAAAAAGATTGCCCCTACTACTGTTAAAATCCTTACTAGACTCACATCAATATTAAAATAATCCGCAACTCCACTACAAACTCCTGTAATTGCAACATTACTACGATCTTTTGTCATCGTTTTTTTATTCATACAGTTACCTCAACTTTCTTAAGTACATTTTTTTGTCTATTAGCAGGACTGATTCACAAGCTATTACCTCACTACGACCAACAATTCCTCGTTTTTCAGAAGTAGTAGCTTTTACGCTGACATCATTAACACTTATTTCTAATAATTTTGCTATATTTATTCTTATTGAATCAATATAAGGTCTTAGTTTTGGTTTCTCTAGATAAACTGTTGAATCAACGTTTGAAATAATATACCCACGATCTTTCATTATATCAACAACTTTTTTAAGTAAGATACTGCTATCTATACCTTTAAATTTTTCATCAGTATCCGGAAACAAAGTCCCTAAATCCCCAATTGCAAGTGCTCCCATTATTGCCTCAGCAATCGAATGTAATAATGCATCAGCATCACTATGCCCAATAGATTTATAATCACAAGGAACTATAACCCCCCCAACAATTAAGCCATTTCCAGGTCCTAATTGATGAATATCCATACTATGTCCTATTCTCATTTCATTATCACCTCTAAAAATAACAAGTCATCTTTAGTGGTAAGTTTTACATTTCGATAATCACCATTAACAACTTTTGTTTTAATACTATAATATTTATCTAAAAGCATTGTATCATCAGTTGCACTATACGAATCTTTAATTGCAAGTTGATGTGCTGAAAGAATTTCTTTAGTGTGAAAAGCTTGTGGAGTTTGAGTATTTACAAGTCTTTCACGATTCAATGTAGAAATGACGTATCCATTTTCCACATCTTTAATCGTATCCTTAACTCTTACTGCTAAAGTTAATGATTTGTGAGTTGGTAAAGAATTCTTTAGTTCTTCTACCGCTTCAAATGGAATAAAGGGTCTGGCACCATCATGAATTAAAACATATTTTTCTTTTACTTTTTTTAAAGCATTATAAACGCTATTTTGTCTTTCTTCGCCACCAATTACAATTGAGTCTACATCATTTTGATATTTATCTAACATGTACCTAAAATCTACATCAGAAACAACTAGAATAATTTCTTTGCAGTCCATATCATTTTTAAAATAATCAATACTATATGAAATAACTTCTTTATCCATTAATTTAAATAAAACTTTATTAAACCCTAAATTGAGCCGTTTTCCACTTCCTGCTCCTAAAATAATAGCACTGTACATATAATCACCTCTATAGCTTATCGTAAAAACAATAATTTTCTTTTGATAGCTCATTAAAACTTAAATCTAAAGCCTTTGTTGAATTGTATATTAAATCATCTGCAGTAACATCTTTGAATCCATAACTAACAACACCAGCATTCGGGTAAAGAGTTTGTGTTATTCCACCAAATACCATTTGCATATTTAATAACTCGCCACCACCAGATAATGCTCTTTCCAATACTTCATATTTTTTGTTATCTTTAATAATCATCATAAATCTTATTCCAGTAGTTCTAAATAAAGATTTATTATCTTTAAGGAAATTGAATGATAATTTTTTTAAGTATTCACCCATCATCATATCTCCTACATCTCTACCATACTTTTTATTAACTTCTGGAATGTTTGATAATTCAAGATGAATTAAATGAAAATTTTGTTTGAGTCTAATTAATTTTTGAACTTCCTCATACATCTCATGATAAGTTAACATATTATTAAGTACATCAACTTGACTGACTGGGAAAAGCCTTAAATCAAGGCCTTTAACAATACTAATGATTGAAAAAGTATTATCAAGAAATATCTTTTTTCCTCTTTCTTTTATCCAAACATATGAATCTTTATGTTTTACTCGATATGTAATTTCATAAGTTGATTTTCTCTTAGTTAACTTACTTAACTGATCTTTATATTGAATTAAATCATCTTTATAGATTCTATCCTCTAGTGTGGTACTATTAAAGTCATTTGTATCAAGATCAAATAAATCAATATATCTATCTGTACCAAAAATCTGGTTATTCTCTTCTCTAAAAGCTATACCTTGCTCCAACAAATCAATAGTTGAGACAAACCTTTTTCTAAGTAATTCACTAGTACTCTTAGTTTGTTTTAAATCTTTCTCTAAATCATAATAGTCAAATTCACTAATTTTTCCGTTTAAAACTTGCTTTATATTTAAATAAATTAAACTAATTATAAAGAATGCCATGGTTATAATAGAATATATAAAAAATTCAGTTGTTTCAAACAAATCATATAAGTAAAAATAACCAAAACCTAACAGCGCTGCAAAGAAGATGACTAAATTATAGTCACCTCTTTTTTTATTAACAATCATTCTTAAAATTATGAAGAATAACCATAGTACTAATATGCTAATTACAAAATAATGGTTCATATAATCACCTATTTATTTATATTCCCTTTAATGTATGCTTTAGGATAGTAGTATGTTAAATACAATCCTAAAATCACCGTATAATAACCTAGACTTGAATATATATGTCCAGCAAACAAGCCAATACCCGCTATAATCAGGAATATTCCACCCCATATAAATGTGAGGCCACCTGACATAGTTTTAAACAAACTAGTTGCAGTGTAATCACTTCTAGAATCATGTTTTATGTAATAAAATGCAACTGGTTTATTAATGAGCCAAGTTGTTAACCAATATACACTAAGTAATGTATTACCATAAAAACTATTATGTAATTGATTAAATTCTTTAAAAAATATACTAAAAACAAATACTACAAAAGTAATAATTACTGAGAAATAATCGAAAAGATTTATTTTGAATAGTTTTTTTTGTTTAAAGTAGACAATCCCAACGAAACAAGCTAAAAATATTGGAGCAACAATTATAAAATCAACATAGTTTGAGCTAAGTAAGAATAACATCCATGCGATAATCATTGCTAGCATAAACTTCATACCATATTTACCTGGAACATAAATATAATCAGTAACCATATTTATTTCTTGTCCCAAAACAAAAGCTTTCATTGTTTCATCTAAAAATTCTTTATCTCCAACATATTCAAATGACCCATCTTTCAAAGCTTCTTTTAAAGTTGTATTGCTAACACTCAAATCATATAAACTTTCGTTTGTAGCAATAATAATTAAGTCAGATATATCACTTACACCTCTAAAAAGTCTTAGATGTTTTGCTTTTGTTCTAATATAAAATGATTCTTTACCAATAAAGAATTGAATATTCTTTTCTCTTTTTCCAAGAGAGTTTGGAATAAACTGATGGGTTATTATGTTCATAAGTTCGTCATTTGTAATAAAAGTTTCCTCATCTTCACCATGATAGATTAAATCATCAATTATATCTCCATATTCTACACCGGTTTGAATTATTCCTGTAATTCCTGCCTCAGGTTTTACAAATGCACCAATAAAATAACTGTTTGTAAATGGATTTAAGGCACGATAATCAGATATATCAAAAAGATCATTAATAGTTTTATTTTTCCAAAATTGTGGGGTTGAAATACCTGAAAGATATTCCCTTTTTACCCCGATTCTAGACACATTAATGTTGTCAATTAACTCTGGGAAATACTTTACTAAAGCGTTTATTATATTAGTAGTTTTTTCTTTTCTTGGTAAATCGTCGTCAATAAACTCAACAAGTACAGCACCAAGATTATCAGCACAAGCTGAATCATCAATTGCTTTATAATCAATTAAACTTAAGATTCTCTCTTGAGAATCTTCTAACTCACTAAAAATATATTGATTATTTTGAATACCCAGTTCTTTACTTGGTTTTTTTAAACCAATATATAGCTGATTGATATATCTCTTCTCTTTTGCAGAAGGATACATTTCATAAAATCTATCACTAATCTCTACATCATTTGGGAAATACTGGTTTTGAAAATCATCAATTCTCATATTAATTACAAAGTGTTTAGCATATATTTCATTACCTAATGAATCAATAACATATTGGATTTTATCCCCATCTAAAATAACTTCAGATATCTCTCTATCCAAAAAGATTTTTTCCTTTTGTTTAGATATTTCCCTAGATAAAACACTAACTATTTCATTATAGGAATTTTTAATAAAATGTGCTCCATCTATAAATGTGTCAAACCATTTTATAAAGTAGTTATACGCATTAATTTCATCTATAGGAATCCCATTAGCATCAAAAACTAATGTGAACTCATTTTGTAATTTACTATTATTAAAGTATTTATCAAGAACTTGCTTTAATGATAAATCTCCCCACTCAATTAATAAACTAGGAATAGTTGATTCATTGTTTATCAATTGGTTTTTCTTTTGGAAAACAAAATCATTATGATGTCTTGTGATATCATCAAACAATTTATGAATTTGATCACGATACTTTGGATAATATCTTACTAAATAGATTAAAAAATCATCAAAGTTGTTCGGTCTTTTTAATAGTCTTTTGTCTTGATCAACTATTGTAACAAAATCATTATGATAATACTCAAATTTATTTTCTAACCCACATCTTCTTAAATACTCATAAAACAAATCACCTTTGTGGACTCCACCAAGGTCATAGTGATGAAATTTAAAATCATATGTGTTACCAAAATCGTCTTTGATTTTTTTGGCATAACTCTCTAGCTTTTTCTTTTTAGTCGGTTCAAAAAGAGCTATATTTCTCAGCCTTCTTGATAGGTATACAGCGGTTGTTAGACTTCCTAACCCTCCACCAATGATTACTACATCATAATTTTCCATATAATCACCTTATTTCTTTTACTTATTATAACATATTTTAAATTCGAGGTATATTTAATAAGAAAAATTGAACAATAGACCTCTTACTTAATAATAACTCAAATAGCAACTAAATAGACCCACTATATATTAAATAAAAAAAGCCTTGCGGCTTTTCTATTCTTGTAGATGCTTTTCAATATATAGTATTAATGCTTCTTTTGTAATATCTTGATCTAAATATCCATCTATTGCCACACTTATTTTCCCTGTTTGTTCACTAACAACTATTGTTAAGGCATCCGTAATTTCACTAATACCTATCGCTGCTCTGTGTCTTGAACCTAATTCTTTAGGAATATCAAGACGATCTGAAGGTGGATAATATGCTCCTGCACAAACAATCTGGTTTTTTCGAACAATTACTGCTCCATCATGAAGCGGTGTATTTGGATAAAATATTGTTGATAGTAATTCGCTATTAATTGGTGCGTTTACTTGGAAAGCTCCTTGGATATATTCTTCTAAATTTATTCCTTTTTCAAATGTTATAATTGCCCCAATTTGTCTTCCTGCAAGATAATCTACACTTTTTATAATTTCAATTTTGATTTGATCTTCAATTGTGTTTTGGAATAATCTATTTTTATTAATTCCCAATTTTCTTAATAAAATCGTTGTTTCTGTTTGTGTAATTGTAATTATCAATAAAACTAGAGGGAAAACTTTTACAATTGTGTCTATTACAACTAGTTTTTCTGTAAAGAACATAGAAACTAAATAACCAAACAAAGCCACATCTAGGAGTTTAAACAAACGATATAATTTCGGATTTGTTTTTGATTTTACTAGAATTGAAAATATTGCTAGTAAATAAATATTAAGTATTAAAACATCAAAATTGCTCATTATATCACTCCTCATTTTTATTATATCAAATATGTAATTCCTTTTAAATAAAAAACACTTAAAATATTTAATTTAGGGAATTTCCCACTATTATTTTTAAAAAATAAGGACAAAAAAAATTATGAAAGGGCTTTTCATAATTTCTCAAAAATATTTTTTTCATAGTTAAGAGCTAAGATAGGCACATTTCATATTGTCATTGATTTGTCAAGACTGACTTTTTAAGTTATTTTGGTATATAATAGCAATACGTTATTTAATCAGAGAGGGGCACAAAAATGTTCAAATATGATAGTAAGGCAATTAAAAGCCTAAACAAAGATATCAAAGAAAACTTCAAACACTTATTTCCTATCACAGAAGACATGAAAATGACATTTAAAGGCGTTTCCCGCCTTGTAATGCTTGATAGATATACTCAAAAAGACTTATCATTAAACACACTAAAAATCGGTGATGTTGTTATTACTATAACTAAACACGACTCTAAGTTTCCAGCTAGAGGGGTTGGTCGTGTATTTGCTATAGAGAATGATGATGTTACTATCCAAATAGAAGATGAGTTCCTTGGGACAACTGAGGACGCTGATAAAGATAATTGTGTTAAAAGAACTAAAAGAGAAATTGATAAACCTTTAGAACTTTACTTTGAACAGATTGCTATGCGCTTAGCAAACCATTTAGGTGAAGATGAATCTAAAGAAACTATCAATGATTTTTACCACGAAGTGGCTTCATTAAACTTAGTTCCAGCTGGACGTGTTTTATTTGGAGCTGGCTCAAATACAAATGTTACATACTTCAACTGTTTTGTAATGCCTCATATACATGATTCAAGAGGTGGTATTAGTGATCATCGTAAACAAGTAATGGAAATTATGAGTCGTGGTGGTGGAGTTGGAACAAATGGTTCAACTTTACGTCCTAGGAATTCCCTTGCTAGAGGTGTTAATGGTAAATCAAGTGGGGCTGTAAGTTGGTTACACGATTTATCTGAATTAACACATTTAGTTGAACAAGGTGGATCACGCCGTGGAGCTCAAATGATTATGTTAGCCGATTGGCACCCTGATATTATTGATTTTATTATTTCTAAAATGCAAAATCCTAAAATATTACAATTTTTGATTCAAACAAATAAAGAACAACTAATTGTTGATGCAGCAAAATCTAAACTAAAATTCGTACCATTAAGTGAATCAGAGATTCAAATCAATGAGTACATTTTGGAACAATCAAAGATTAAACCAGATGCATTTACTAAACAAATAGTAGATACGGCTTTTGAAAGATTAAATAAGGGCGGACACTATGAAGTTAATAATCCTGAATTCTTAAGTGGAGCAAACATTAGTGTTGCGATTACAAAACAATTTATGGACGCTGTAGAGAATGATGAAATGTATGAATTAAGATTCCCAGCAACTGATTCTTATTCTAAAGAAGAAAAACAAGCATACGATGAAAAATGGATGCATGTTGGTGATGTTAGAGAATGGGAGTCTATGGGATACCGCTTAAAGACTTATTATTCTATTCGTGCTAAAGAACTTTGGAACTTAATCAATATCTGTGCAACATATAGTGCAGAACCAGGAATTTTCTTTATTGATAATGCCAACGAAATGACTAATGCAAAAGGATATGGACAAAAAGTTGTATGTACTAATCCTTGTGGTGAACAACCACTAGCTCCATTTTCTGTTTGTAATTTAGCTGCTTTAAATTTAGCTAATATGGTTGATTTAGAAAACAAAGATGTTGATTGGAAAAAACTAGAAAAAACAATTAGAACTGCAATTAAAATGCAGGATAATGTAATTGATAAAACTCACTATTTCTTGGATGAAAACAAAAACCAAGCTTTAGGTGAAAGACGTATTGGCCTAGGAATTATGGGTCTACATGACTTGTTAATCTGGACTAATCACAGATATGGTTCAAAAGAAGGTAATAAACTAGTAGATAAATTATTCAAATTTATTGCTGTAACTGCATATAGCGAATCTATAGAAATCGCTAAAGTAAAAGGTTCTTTCCCATTCTTAGAAGAATTTGGTTCAAAGGAATCGTTTATTCAATCAGGTTACATCCAAAAATTACCAAAAAATATTCAAGATGATATTAAAAAGTACGGTATTAGAAACTCACATTTATTAACAATTGCTCCAACAGGTTCAACTGGTACTATGGTGGGAGTTTCAACTGGTTTAGAACCATACTTTGGATTTAGTTACTTTAGAAGTGGTAGACTAGGTAAATTTATTGAGGTTAATGCACCAATCGTAGACAAATATTTATCTGTATACCCTGAATTTAGTAAGGAATCATTACCAGATACTTTTGTATCAGCAATGGAATTAGCACCTGAAGAACATGTAGACGTTCAGTGCATAATTCAACATTGGGTTGATTCATCAATTTCAAAAACTGTTAACGCACCAAAAGGTTACAGTGTTGAAGAAGTTGAAAAAGTATATATGCGTTTATACAAAGGTGGGGCAAAAGGTGGAACTGTTTATGTTGATGGTTCAAGAGATAGCCAAGTTTTAACACTTTCAAGAGAAGAAGATGAAAAACCTACACAACCTAAACAAGTTGGTATTGAGGATTTAGGTGTAGCTTTAGATGAAGAGGTAAAAGAACCTAAAGAAGTTAAAACTCAAGGATTACGAAGTGATCGTCAAGACCGTAATATCGGAGTTGATTTAGGAGATATTTGTCCGATTTGTTTAGAAGGAACAGTAGAAGATATTGGTGGTTGCCATACTTGTACAAACTGCAATGCACAATTGAAGTGCGGATTATAAACTAAAAGGCAATGTAAATTGCCTTTTTTTAATGTATAATTAAGCTGAGGTGGTATTATGTTAGAAAAAGCAATCATTGTTGGAGCAAATCACAACAATGTGGAATTTGAATATGAATTAAGAGAACTAGAAAACTTAGTTGAGGCCTGTGATATAGAGGTTTTATATACTTTAACACAAACTATCAATAAAATTTCTTCAAGATTATACATTGGTAGTGGTAAGGTAGATGAAATTAAAGACTTCATTACAAACCTTGATGCTACACTTGTCATTTTTAATGTTGAATTATCAGGATCACAAATAAAAAACTTAGAGAACGAGCTAAAAATTAAAGTCATTGATAGAACACTTTTAATTCTTGATATATTTGCAAAGAGAGCTAAAACAAAAGAGGCAATGTTAGAAGTAGAAATTGCGCAATTAGAGTATATGAGACCAAGATTAAACGGTTTGGGCGAATCATTAAACCGACAACAAGGTGGAATTGGTTCAAGAGGGCCTGGTGAGAAAAAATTAGAACTAGATCGAAGAAAAATTTTAAATGAGATTTCGTCTTTAAAAACAGAACTAAGATCAATAGAAAACACAAGAGAGCTACAAAGAAAAAAACGTCAACGTTCTAAGATAAGAAAAGCAGCAATAGTTGGATATACAAATAGTGGGAAATCCACTCTCTTAAACACTTTTGTGAAATTTACAAGTGATGACGAAAGCAGATTTGTGCTTGAAAAAAATATGCTATTTGCAACTTTAGATCCATCAACTAGACTGGTAAAATTAGACAACAATAAAGAGTTTATTATAACCGACACTGTTGGTTTTGTATCAAACTTACCCCATCATTTAGTTGAATCATTTAAATCTACATTAGAAGAGATTAAAGATGCTGATTTAATCATTCATGTTGTAGACGCAAGTAATATTTATCAACAATCACAAATTGATACAACAAAAAAAGTTTTAGATGATTTAGGTGCATCGAATATAAATACTATATATCTTTATAACAAACAAGATTTAAAGATAAACGATTTAAAACCATTAAATTTCCCTTATATTGAAGTTTCTTTAAAAGACAGTAATGACATAGAAAAAATATTAAAACTAGTCGAAACAGAAATTTTTAAGGACTATGAGGCAGTTGAGATGCTTATACCTTATGCAAAATCCGATTTAGTTGCATTCTTAAATCAAAACGCAAATGTTTTAACCCAAGAGTATATTGAAAATGGAACACTTATAATTGCGGAACTAAGTCCTATCCTAAAAGGTAGATATCGTGAATACATAAATAAAAAAGATGAAATCAATTAGATTTCATCTTTTTCTATATATTTAATATATTCATCAAGTAACGTAAGCATGTCCTTCTGAGTGCTAATTTTAGCTATTTCCCTCTTTACATGAGAACTACCCTTTAGTCCTTTTATATACCAAGCAGCGTGGCTTCTCATTTCTAAAACAGCAAGTTTTTCACCTTTTAAATCAATTAACTTTTCCATATGTTTCTTAGTAAAATCTATCTTTTCAAGATAACTTATTTCCTTCTCATAACTTCCAGTTTCAAGGTAATCATAAGTTTGCTTAATTAGCCAAGGATTTCCTAATAATGCTCTACCAATCATAACTGCATCACATTTTGTTTCATCAAGCATTCTTTTTGCGTCTTCTGGTGTTTTTATATCTCCATTACCAATTACTGGAATATTAACACTTGCCTTAACTCTTCTAATAATATCCCAATCAGCTTTCCCTGAGTACATCATACTTCTAGTTCTACCATGAACTGCAATTGCACTTGCTCCTGCTTTTTCGCATAATTTAGCGATTTCCACAGCATTTATACTGTTTTTATCCCAACCACTTCTTATTTTAACTGTTACTGGTTTTTTAACCGATTTAACTAGAATTGACACTATATCATAAACTTTTTGTGGTTCTAACATTAATTTAGATCCTGAGCCACTTTTTACTATTTTATTTACAGGACATCCCATATTTAAATCAATGATATCACAATCAGAATGTTGATCTAGGTATTTTGCTCCCACAACCAAGGTTTCTATGTCACTACCAAAAATTTGCATAACTAAAGGCTTTTCCATCTTATTCACTTTAGTCATTTCTTGTGTTTTTAAGTTCCCAAAAGTTAAAGCTTTATCGCTAACCATTTCAGCATATATTAATCCAGCACCAAATTCCTTGGCCAAACTTCTAAATGCATAATTTGAAACTCCAGCCATTGGTGCAATTACAACTTTGTTTAAAATTTCTAAATCTCTAATCTTCCACATAATACCACTCTTTCTACATATCTATTACATTTTACAAAAAAGATAACGAAAATGCAAAGTGTTTGATTTTTAATATAATATTTTTGTGATATAATACGAAAAGGTGATATTATGAATGATTATTTAATTAAAGCATATGCATTTGGTGGAACTGTAAGAATTTATACAGCTAAAACCACTAATCTAGTTGCTCATGCACAAAAAGTACACGATTTATGGCCATCTTCTGCCGCGGCTCTTGGAAGACTCCTAACAACATCTGTAATTATGGGTGCAATGTATAAAGGAGATTCTGAACTCTCAATTAGAGTTCAAGGTGATGGAAGTCTAGGTGGTATGGTAGCAACTACAAACACAAAAGGTGAAGTGCGTGGATATGCTTCAAACCCTCATGTTTTTATGCAGTATAATAATGGTAAAATTAATGTGGGTCACGCAGTAGGAAACGGCTTTATTCATGTAACTAAGGACTTAAAAGTACGAGATACGTTTACTAGCAGTGTTGCAATTCAAACAGGTGAAATAGCAGAAGACTTTGCATATTATTTCACATCAAGTGAACAAATACCTTCAGCTGTTGGGTTAGGTGTTTTAGTAGAAACAGATAACTCTGTAAAGGCTAGTGGTGGATTTATACTGCAACTTATGCCTGGTTGTAAAGAAGATACTATTTCAAAGATAGAGTCTATTTTAAAAACTATCCTACCTGTTAGTGAAATGGTTGATAAAGGCTACACACCTGAAGATATGATGAAAGAAATAACAAATGGTGATTATCAACTACTTGAAAAAATGGATTTAAGTTTTAAATGTGATTGTTCAAAAGAAAAATTTGAAAAGGGATTAATATCTTTAGGTCCCACTCAACTAGAGGAACTCTTAGAACAAGATGAAAAAATTGAGACAAACTGTCAATTTTGTAATTCAACTTACGAGTTTACAAAACAAGAAATTAAAGATCTAATATCTGAAATAAAAAATAAAACTGAATAGATATCTATTCAGTTTTTTTATTATAACAAAGCCATTTCCTATTAAATTAACTTTAAGTATTTATTTATTTCCCAGTCAGTTACACTGATTCTAAATTCGTCCCATTCTTTTTTCTTAATTTGATAAAATTTAGTAAATACATGGTTTCCAAGAGCTTCTATCAATATTTCATCTTTTTTAAGTTCTTTTAACGCATCTTTCAAGTTTTCTGGTAAGTTTTTTATCCCCATTTTTTCTCTATCTTCTCTATTCATCTCATAAAGATTAATATATACCGGATCAACAGCTTCCATTTTATTACTAATACCATCTAATCCACTGGCAAGTATAACACTCATTGCTAAATATGGGTTTGCACTTGGATCTACACTTCGGATTTCTGTTCTTGTTCCTCTTCCTCTAACAGCAGGAATTCGCACCATAGCGCTACGATTGGCATCACTCCAAGAAATATAACAAGGAGCCTCATAACCAGGAATTAGTCTCTTATAACTATTAACAGTTGGGTTTGTAATTGCTGTAAATGCTCTTGCATGTTTCATAATACCAGCAATCCACATTCTTGCTGTATCTGATAGTTCAAGATTTTTTGATTTATCATAAAACGCATTTTTTCCATCTAAATCAGTTAAAGAACAATTAGTATGCATTCCTGAACCATTAATTGCAGCAATTGGTTTTGGCATAAAAGTAGCATGTAACCCGTGTCGCTTGGCTACGTTTTTAACTACTAATTTAAACAATTGTAGATTATCACATGCTTCTAAAGCATCGTCAAACTCAAAATTAATCTCGTGTTGTCCTGGAGCAACTTCATGATGAGAAGCTTCCATTTTAAAGTTTAGTCTTTCAAGCTCTAAAACTATATCTCTTCGACAATCTTCTGCTCCATCAACAGGAGCTAGATCAAAGTATCCACCATTATCATTAAATTCCAACGTAGGATTACCCTTCTCATCTAGTTTAAACAAAAAGAATTCCGGTTCAACTCCTATATTAAAATTCTTGAATCCTAAGTTTTTCATCTTTTTCATGTTTCTTTTTAAAGTCTGTCTAGGGTCTCCATTAAAAGGTTCTCCAGTAGGTAAGTATATATCACAAAACAGCATTGCAACTTTTCCATATGTTGTTACTTCCCATGATAAAATCAACCATGTATTGTAATCAGGATATAAATACATATCTGCTTCTTGGATTCTTGCAAACCCATCAATTGAAGATCCATCAAACATTACATTGTTATCTAATGCATCTTCTAAACTACGGGAAGGAATCTCCACATTTTTTAAAACTCCATTAATATCTGTAAAACATAATCTGATATACTTAACATTTTCTTCCTTGGCATTTCGTAAAATCTCTTCTTTAGTCATTTTCATCATACTCCTCCAATTTTAAATATAAAAAAATGGTGCTAAAAATATGTTTACACATATTACACCATTGTTTTTTTATATTTTTTTTAGACGCCTTTGTCTTTAGTTAAATTATATTAAGTGTAGTCATTGATGTCAATAACATTCTTAATGATAAGGTTTGCAGTGTCACCTTTAGTAATTCTTTTTTTCATTGATATTTTTTGTATTATTTGATGGGAATCAGCTTCATTAAAGCCTTTTTCCATCAGATGGATTTTTGCCTTTAACACCAATATTTCGTTATTTCTTTTTAATGTTAAGGAACTAACTTCTCGCTCTAACTCTTTTACTTTTAATAATCTTTTAGATACTTCAGAGATCATTGAATATAACATAATATCCATTTTTATCTCCTCAATAAACAAGAATCTAATATTGTTATATAGATTATGAACATGTGAGATACTAGGTGAATTATTAATATAAACAACTAGTATATCGTTTCTATTAGCAATATCATTCATAATAACTGATTTATTTGATATTGAGTTTTTATAAGTAAATATTACAACATTAAAATATATAAGCGATTGCGGTATGTAATTATTAACAATTGAAACAACATTGTTTCCATCTTCTAAAATACTTTTTATTTTATTATCAATAAAAGTTCCACTTTTTATTATAGCTACTCTCATTCTTTTCACCCCTTTGTGATAAGAATAGTAAATTGTTCTATTTATTTAAATAATGGATGTTTTTTAACTAATATACTTGCTCTTTCTTTAACAGAATTTAAAATTTCTTCGTCCTTTGGATTCATAAGTGCATCATACAAACAATCAGCAATCACTTGCATATCTTTTTCTTCAAACCCTCTAGATGTGATAGCTGGCGTACCTAAGCGAATTCCACTTGTTATAAACGGTTTTTCAGTATCATTAGGAACTGTATTTTTATTACAAGTAATGTTTACAGAATCAAGGATTTTCTCAGCTTTTTTACCAGTTAATCCAGTTAATGATTTAACTTCTACTAAAACTAAATGATTATCTGTCCCACCACTAACAACTTTAAATCCTTTTTCAATCAATGCTTTAGCAAGTGCATTAGCATTAGTTATAACATTTTTTTGGTACTCTTTAAATTCAGGTTGTAAAGCTTCATAAAATGCAGCAGCTTTCGCACTAATAACATGCATTAAAGGCCCGCCTTGAATTCCAGGGAACACAACTCTATCAACTTGTTTAGCGATATCCGGGTCATTAGTTAAAATAATTCCCCCGCGTGGTCCTCTTAATGTTTTGTGCGTAGTTGATGTTACGATATCAGCATACTCACATGGATTTTGATGTAACCCAGCAGCAACTAATCCTGCGATATGAGCCATATCAACAAATAATTTTGCATCAACTTTATCAGCGATTTCTCTAAATCTTTTAAAATCTATAGCTCTTGGATAAGCGCTTGCTCCAGCAACTATTAATTGCGGTTTTTCAGCTAATGCTATCTTTTCTAACTCATCGTAATTAATCATTTCTGTAACTGGATCTACACCATAACTAACTATTTTATAATCAATTCCACTAAAGTTAAGAGGATGTCCATGAGTTAAATGACCTCCATGGTCTAAACTCATTCCTAAAACTTTGTCTCCTGGTTTTATAATTGCACGGTATGCTCCCATATTAGCAGTAGAACCTGAATGAGCTTGAACATTAACATATTTAGCTCCAAATAGTTCTTTTAATCTTTCTCTTGCTAAATCCTCAACGATATCTACAAATTCACATCCACCATAATATCTTTTACCTGGATAACCCTCTGCATATTTGTTTGTTAATATGCTACCTTGTGCTTCTAATACAGTGTTACTAACAAAATTTTCACTTGCGATTAACTCAATATGAGTTTCCTGTCTGTTTTCTTCAAGTTTAATAGCTTCGTAAAGCTCTCTGTCGTATTTTTTTATGTTTTCCATAAATTTAATCTCCTTAAAATATTTATGTGCAATTGGTTACTTTTTACCAATATGAACGCCTATCTTATCTTTAAAATCAACAATTACTGTTTCGTCGCTTGCAGTAGGAATATTTTTACCTACATAATCCGCTCTAATTGGTAATTCACGATGTCCACGATCTACTAAAACCGCTAATTGTACAGCATTTGGTCTACCTAAATCAATTATTGCATCTAAACTTGCTCTTACTGTTCTTCCAGTATATAAAACATCATCTACTAAGATTATATCTTTATTAGATATATCTAAATATAATTTTTGATACTCTTCAACTTTAATATCATCTCGATAACCGGTAATGTCTAGTTCATAAAGAGGAACATCAATTTTTTCAAATTGAAGAATATTATCTCTTATCATTTTAGCTAATGGAACACCATTTTTTAGAACACCAAGAAGTATTATATTAGAAAGATTGTTATTACGTTCAATAATCTCGTGAGACATACGTCTAACAGTTCTTAACAATTTATCATAATCTATAATTTCTTTCATAATTTACCTCCTTCATAATACATATTCTAGATTATTTGTTGCCTATTGTAAACCGTTTTTTTTGAATGTATAATAAAATTGGTGATAAATATGAAAAGTATAAAAATCAAGTTTGGATTATCTTTAGTTTTTGCCTTGTTTATTATAGTGATATCGCTTTCATCTAAAGCTCTTTATTTAAGCATTTACCACTATTTAGTTATGTTTATTTTTGTTATTTTTATAGTTGATGAAATGTTAATTCTTATCCCTAAATTTAATACTAATAAAATCACAAACAAAACATATAAAAGTAATTATATTGAGAAAACTTATAACCAAAAAGAACTAAATCAACTAGTTATCAAAAATAATATAAGGGCAATCATTGTTTTTATAGCTTATTTTGGATCTCTTGCTATATGTGGATACTTATACTTAAAGTATGAAAACATCGATTCAAGATTTATCATTATATTATTTGCATTAATAAACCTTGGAGATTATACATGTATTTTGATTTGGTGTCCATTCAAGGAAATGTTTCTAAAAAATTCCTGTTGCACAAATTGTCGAATATCTAATTGGGATCGTTTAATGAAATTCTATATATTATTGTTTATACCTTCATTATTTACTATAATTTTGGTTTTTTTAGGGTTAATTATATTTTTCTATTGGGAAATTATCCATTTTTTACACCCTGAACGATTTTATTCGCTCTCTAATGACTTATTAACTTGTAAACGATGTGATACTCATAAATGCAAACAAACAAAAAGGCAACCTAATTAAGGTCGCCTTTTTTTTGGAAATAACCAAATTATCTCTAGATAACTTGTAAAACGAAATTTAAGATAAATAACGCTGCTAAAACATACATTACTTTATTTACTTCTTTAGCTCTACCTTGCGCTACCATAATTACTGGGTAGAAGATAAAACCAACAGCTATACCTGTTGCAATACTAAATGATAATAACATAAATATAATTGTGAAGAATGATGGAATTACTATTTCTTTTTTTGTCCAATCAATTTCTTTTAATTGTCCAACCATCAATGTTCCAACCATTACTAAAGCCATTGCTGTAACCGGGCTATAAAATACACCTGGTGCTACTTCAATACCATTAACAAAGCTTAAAACCGGGTAAGCAAATATAGATAATAAGAATAAGACTGCTACAGTTACACTTGATAATCCTGTACGCCCCCCTTGTTCAATACCTGTTGCAGACTCAATATATGAAGTAACATTTGAAGTTCCTAATATTGCCCCTGTCATTGTACCAATTGAATCAGCTAATAAAGCTTTATCAGAATCAACTAATTCACCTTCATCATTTACAAGACCAGCTTGATTACCAACAGCCATTAATGTACCTGCAGTATCAAAGAAATCTACAAATAACAATGCAAAAACGATTGAGAATATCTCTTTGTTTCTGAATAACTCAGAAAAACCATTTTTAAACGCTTGTCCTACTGTATCAGCAGCACCATTAAATACATTGCTTAATGCAAATGTACCATCATTGTTCCAAGCAGGCATTAATTCAACACCAGCAAGACCTAAAACTGTTCCAATTACAGCAGTTGCAAAAATTGCAATGATTAAGCTGAAACGGTTACCCATACTATGTAGTATAACTACTAAAAATATTCCGAAAACACCTAATAATACAGTTGGATGTGAAAAATCCCCTAGTTTAACGAATGTTGCAACGTCTGGAATAATGATACCAGCATTTTTTAACCCTATAAAAGTAATAAAAAACCCGATACCTGCTCCAACAGCAAACTTAAGTCCTTGTGGAATAGCATTAATAATCACTTTTCTTAAGCCTGAAATAGAAATAATAAAGAATAATACCCCTGAAACAAATACTGCAGCTAAAGCAGCTTGCCAGCTTAATCCCATAAGCCCAACTAAAACGAATGTGAAAAATGCATTAAGTCCCATACCTGGAGCTAATGCTACAGGATAATTAGCCCATAACCCCATTACTAAAGTTGCTATTGCAGCAGATACTGCAGTTGCGAAGAATACACCACCAAGCGGAATTCCAGTTGAACTTAACATAAATGAATTTACCGGTAATATGTATGCCATTGCCAAAAATGTTGTAACACCAGCGATCAATTCTGTAGATACGCTTGACTTTCTTTCTTCTAACTTGAAATACTTCTTTAAAAATTCCATTAAAAAAATCCTCCATTTTTTTGTGATTTTTGCGCTAGTATGTACAAAAATCAAAAAAAGAGGACAAATGCCTTTTAATCTAATTTGTATTTTTAAATATCATAGTCCTAGTATTTACGGCACCAGGGTAGAGACAATCGAACCATATTTTCAATCATATACGATACTAACAAAAACAATTGTATCAAAAGTAAGTAGATTTGACAATCTATCTTTTTATTAAAACGCTTTACTTATTAAGTTTTTGATTAAGAAATCTAATTAAGAATAAACTTCCAACGAACAAAATGAGTATGGAAACGGCACTAACTAGCCAAAAGTTAAGTGGTAATAATTGCAACAAAACGCTATCACTTGGTAATAACCAATCATCATTCCTAAAGAAAATTTTATGGAATATTGTAAAAGCTCCATCAAAATCTATAGCAAAAGCAACACCTAAAAATGCAGTTAAGGCTAAGGGACCTCTATATATTCTTTTTAAACTCATAAACAACACATACTTGTTTTTTCTTCTTAACATAAATATAGAAAAAAGAGCTAAAATAAGCGATATAACTGCTGTTATTCTTAATCCCGTATACACATTTTTCACATCAACCATATGTCTAATTTCTACATCATAAAGAATAACTTCATCATCTTCTGGTGTTTCACCAAATAGTAAATTATCATACTTGTAATTTAAGTATCCCATAATTCTATCAGATGCATAATCATAGTCAAAAGTGATATCTTGATGTGATTCATATCTATTCTCTGATAGAATCATATACTGTTTTGTAGTCAAAAGTGACGCAAACACAATTAATAAGGCAAATGGAAGTAGAACATAAATGCAAAACTTATAAAATTTCATATGCTTCTCCTTTTTTAAAAACCTAGTCTCAAAAGTGAGACTAGGTTTTGATCCTAATTATATATTCCTACTCGTTTGTATATTTCTTTAACATTTCTTAGGAAATAATCAATTTCAAAAGCATCTTCAACTTCTTCTGTTGATAAAACACCCATAACAATATTATTCTTTAATAATAATGTTTTAAAATCTAAATTGTTTTCCCATGAATCCATAGCAATAACTTGTACTGTGTCATATGCTTTTTCTCTGGAAAATCCCTTATCTATAAGCTTAGTTAAAACTCTTTGAGCAAAGATAACACCATTTGTAATATAAATATCTTTTAACATTTTTTCTTTAAAAACAACTAATGTATCTAATACTTTATAGTATCTATTTAACATATAATCTAATAACTGTGTTGCATCAGGGATAATAATTCTTTCTGTAGAAGAGTGTGATATGTCTCTTTCATGCCAAAGTGCTACATTCTCGTATGAAGTTACCATATAACCTCTTAGGACTCTTGCCAAACCAGTAACATTCTCACTTGCGATAGGATTACGTTTATGTGGCATTGCAGAAGATCCTTTTTGTCCTTTTGCAAAAAACTCTTGTGCTTCTCTAACTTCAGTTCTTTGTAGATGTCTAATCTCTAATGCGATTTTTTCAATAGTAGCTCCAACAAGAGCTAAGAATGATATGTAGTTAGCGTGTCTATCTCTTTGTAATACTTGTGTAGATATTTTAGCCGATTGAATCCCTAACTTATCACAAACAAAGTCTTGAACGAATGGAGGTGTATTTGCATGATTCCCTACAGCTCCACTAATTTTTCCTATCTCAATCTCTTTTCTTATAGCGGAAAATCTCTCTATATGGCGGTTAAACTCATCATACCATAATGCAAACTTTAATCCAAAACTAGTAATATCAGCATGAATACCGTGTGTTCTACCTATTGTAGGAGTATTTTCATATTCAATAGCTTTTTCTTTTAACATATCTCTAAATTTAATTAAATCATCACTTATAATTTCATTTGCTTGTTTAATAAGATATCCATTAGCAGTATCAACTACATCAGTACTTGTTAAACCATAGTGAACCCATTTCTTTTCTTCCCCTAAATATTCACTAACATTTCTTGTAAATGCAATAATATCATGTTTGGTATCTTTTTCTATTTCCTTTATTCTTTCAACGCTAAATTTAGCGCTTTCCCTTATTTTTTTAACATCCTCAATTGGAATTAAACCTAACTCACTCCATGCTTCAAGAGCAAATATTTCAACTTCTAAATATGCATTGAATTTTGCTTCTTCAGTGAAAATTTTATCCATAACTTCTCTTTTATATCTATTTATCATTTTCACATACCAAGAATGTTTCAATTGTGTTTTCAAGTAATGTAGCTATTGTCATCGGTCCAACTCCACCTGGTACAGGTGTTATAAAGGCTGCTTTGTCTTTAACATTATCGAAATCAACATCTCCTACTAATTTATCTCCCACACGATTAACGCCAACATCAATAATTATAGCTCCTGGTTTAACCATATCTTCTGTAACCATATTAGGACGCCCAACTGCAGCAACTATAATGTCAGATTGCAATGCTAATTCTTTTAAATTTCTTGTTCTTGAATGGGCAATAGTAACTGTAGCATTTTCTTTTAAAAGTAGCATAGCTACTGGTTTTCCCACGATATTTGATCTACCAATAACCAATGCTGATTTACCTTCAATATCTACCTTAGTACTGGCAAGCATTGTCATTATTCCTTTTGGAGTAGCTGGATAAATTGCTTTTCTTCCCATATGAAGGTAGGCAATGTTAAGTGGATGAAAACCATCAACATCTTTACGATAATCTATTGCATCAATAACTTTATTAGTATTTATGTGTTTTGGTACAGGTAGCTGAACTAGAATACCATGTACTCCATTATCATTATTCAGTTTTTCAATCTCTTGTAATAATTCAGTTTCAGTAATACTAATTTCTTTTCTAATGAGTGTACTTTTCATACCAGCGCGTAAACAAGCTCTCTCTTTAGCAGTTACATAAGATAAACTCGCTGGATCATCTCCGACTAGAATTACCGCTAAATGTGGCGATTTACCATACTCATTTTTAAGTTCTTCTACTCGCTTCTTAACATTTTTCCTAATTTCTTTAGACAGTTCTTTACCACTTATTACATTACTCATTTTCTCTCTCCTTTAGTATGTATGAATCAACAATTTCACCATAATAAATCATGTGATAGTTATTATCCTTATAATAACGTTGTTTAACATCATTAGGGATTAATCCTGGTTCCATTGCTTGTTTATAAATAACTTTACATTCATAGTGTAACTCACAATCTGCCAGAATAGGTGTATTTATTATTCTAGCATTCTTTATTTTAAGATCACACTCATTGATTTTATCATAATCTCGACCTGATTTAGTACCACAAAATGATAATTCTTTTTTAAGATTGTTTTGTAGAGGCACGCTAATAGTAAACTCCTCGGCTTGCTCAAGCATTTTAAAGGTATCTCTAGTGTATCTAACATAGGCAATAAAAACAGGTTTACCCCATATTATACCAATATGTCCCCAAGCTATTGTCATTGTATTAATTTTTTGGTTAACTTTAGTTGTTATGAATAGACCTTTTTCTAGTTGCTTAATCATTTCACTTGAATACTCATTGTAATGAATCTTTTGATACATAAAAAACACCACCTTTTACCCTATTATAACACTTGCTATCCTAATTGAAAACAAAAAAAGACAATCATTAAAATGATTGTCTTTTCGTCTATTTAAAGCCATTTCCTAGAGATATAACTTAGTATATTTCTCTTTTAAATATTTAACATAATATTGTGGATTAAAGTCTTCATTAGTGACTTCTTTTAACAGTTCTTTAGGTGTTTTACTAGAACCAAACTGATGAATTTTTTCTTTTAACCATTCGTTAATTGCTTGAATATTATTATCAAGAATCAATTGTTCAAAGTTTAATTCTTTTTTCATTGTGTAATAGAACTGTGCTGCATATGCACTACCTAGAGCATATGTTGGAAAATATCCAAATAAACCTGCACTCCAGTGTACATCTTGAAGCACTCCCTCAGCAAAGTCTTTTGGCTCTATACCAAGATATTCCACCATTTTTTCATTCCAAACTTTAGGTAAATCTTTAGTTTCAAGTCTATTACCGAATAAGTCTTTTTCAATTTCATATCTCATAAGAATATGTAACGGATAAGTTAACTCATCAGCTTCTACCCTAACAAATGATGCTTCCACTCTATTTATTCCAAGTACAAACTCTTCTAAAGTAACGGTTTTTAGTTGTTCTGGGAACAACTCTTTTAATTTTGGATAATGAACTTTCCAAAACTCATCACTTCTACCGATAATATTTTCATAAAAACGGCTTTGTGATTCATGAATACCTGATGAAGTTCCACCACCTAGATTAGTGTAATCTAACTTTGGATCTATTTGTTGCTCATATAATGCATGTCCAAGTTCATGAATCCCTGCGAAGATTGAGCTAAAAACAAAATCCTCAAGATATCTAACTGTAAATCTTACATCTTTTGAATGTGTATGCCATGTAAATGGATGCACACTTTCTTTAAGACCACCACGTTCATAATTAAAATTTAGCACATTCATTAAATACTCAACAAATTCTTTTTGCTTACCACGTGGATATATATCCGAAATAAAGTCTTCTCTAATCTTTCTTCCATTTGTAAGAACCTCTTTAACAAAGGGAACTAAGTCTCTTTTTAATGTTTCAAAGAACTCATCGTAATCTTTCTCTGTATAACCTTCTTCAAAATCATCTAATAATTCATTATATGGAATATCTTTATACCCGATAAACTCTAATATTTTTTTGTTTTGTTGAATTATATTATCAAGAGCTGGGGCAAAAGCATCAAAATCGTTCTCATGTTTAGCTTCTTCCCATGTTCTTTGTGCTAAAGTTAATGTTTTACGATATTCAACAAAAACATCTTCTGGAACTTTTAAAATCTTATCCAAGTTCTTTTTAGCTTTCCTTATTTCTCTTTGTTGTAAGTTATCAAGTTCATCAATACTATCATAACAGCTGTAAACTGCTTCCTGATAATCTTTTGACGTTGATAATTTGAACATTTCTGATGAGATTATTCCCATCATTTCTGCACGATGTTCAAATGCATCTCTTGGGGCTTCAGTATTAGAATCCCAACCAACTATGCCCATTACATAGCCATAAGCTTTTTGCTTCTTTTGAATTTCTTTAAATTTATCAAACATTTCCAAAATCATCACTCCTTTATCCAATTATATCAAATGTCTAGTAGATAATCTATGTACTTATTTGATAATAATGTCACCACTTACAGTTTTTTTATAAACTACATCAACATAATGATCGCGATTAGAATTACTCATAATGATATCACCACTTACTGATTTTAAAGATACCATATCCGGGTAAAACTCGTTTAATAGCCCATCACCTGATACTGTTTTAATGTCTAAATTATGCGCTTTACCATCTTTTAAGTTAATATCACCACTTACTGTATTAACGTGGATTTTTTCTCCAATAATCAATTGTTCAGCAGCTATATCTCCACTTACTGTTGATAAATCAAAATTAGTAGTTTCAAAACCATCAAGACGTAAATTACCGCTTACTGTTGAAACTTTTGCAGATTTAGTTACTATATTTGTCATTCTATAATCACCTGAAGTTGTTGATACTTTTAGTTTATCAGATTGAATAGCATTAAAATAACCGTCTGATGAAACTGTTTTAAGAGAAAAATCTTTAATATTTAGTTTTTTTGGTAGAAAGATGTAAAAGCCTGTTTGAGACTTTTTGCTAAATCCAATAACAAACTTCATTTTATGACTTTTTCTTGAAATTAGAAGTTTATTATTACTAAAATCAATTTCATACTCTTCTAAGTCTTTAATTCTATTTTGATAGACTAATATTGTATCCTCATCATGAAAATCTACCTGTAAATCATCTGAAACCAAATTTACTTCAATTTCATAATCATCACTTGGAGTAAATGTTTTGTATAAACTGTCCTCAGGTTGTAAATCTCTTACACATGAATCAAATTTTTTCATCTCAAAACCACCTTTATTATCTCTATTTGTAGACGTTTCCTGGTAATCGCCATTAATATCTGCTACTACTTTTTTAGGGTTACCAAATTTCTTTTCTAACTCATCATCACTGATACCTTCTTGTTTTGCAATTTCGATCATTTCTTTATGATCTTCCATAATTTCTGATATTTCTTCTTCAGATAATTTGCTTTTTCTAAGTTCTTTCTCTAAATCTTCTAAGTATTTCTTCATTTTTCTTTCCTCCTTTGTTCAATATTTCATATACTCCACCGATAAACTCATCCCATGAGTCTCTTAATTCAACATAAAATTTAAACCCTGAATCTGTTATTTTATAATATTTACGAGGCGCTCCTTTTTCTGATTCCTCCAAATATGTTATAAAATACCCTTCCTTTGTCAACCTTCTTAAAATTGGATAGATAGTGTTCTCATTAACATCTAAGTGTTGGGAGATATTGCTGATAATTTTATATCCATACATGTCCTCACTAACTAATTCGCTTAAAACACATAGTTCAACAATTCCTCTTTTAAATTGTGCATTCATTTTAACACCTCCTAAACGTATTATAACACAGTAGTGTGTATCACACAATACCAAGTTACAAAAAAAGAGGTTTCCCTCTCTTTTTTAAAATAATCCAACAGCTTTACCTTTTTCGTCTACGTCCATTTTAAGGGCTGCAGGTTCTTTTGGTAGTCCCGGCATTGTCATCACATCTCCTGTTAAAGCAACGATAAACCCTGCTCCAATTGAGGGTCTAAACTCTCTTATTGTGATATTAAATCCTGTTGGTCTTCCAACTAATTTTGGATTATCTGATAAACTTGATTGCGTTTTAGCCATACAAACATCTAATTTATCCCATCCTAATTTTTTAAAGTTTCGTATTTGATTCTTTGCTTTAGATGTGTATTTTACATCATCTGCCCCATATACAATAGTAGCTATTTTTTTAATTTTTTCTTGAAGCTCATCATTATCGTTATATATACGCTTAAAGCTATTGTTGTTTTCATCAATAGCTTTTATTACTTTTTCAGCTAAATCAACAGCCCCTTCTCCACCTTTTTCCCAAACCTCACTTAAAGAATATGGGTGATTACTGGCCTCTAACCAATTAATTAATGCATCTGTCTCTTTATCACTGTCACTAACAAAACTATTAATAGCAACAATATATGGCACTTTGAATGCTTTTATAGTCTCAATATGCTTTTCTAAATTTGCTATTCCTCCAATTAAAGAATCAACGTCTTCATTCTTCAAATCGAGTTTTTTAACACCACCATGCATTTTTAAAGCTCTTATTGTTGCTACAATGATTACTGCGCTTGGTTCAAAACCTGCTTGCTTAGTTTTTATATCAAGGAATTTTTCAGCGCCTAAATCAGCGCCAAATCCAGCTTCAGTAATTACATAGTCTGCTAATTTTCTTCCCATATTTGTTGCAATTATACTATTACAACCATGAGCAATGTTGGCAAATGGTCCACCATGGATTAACGCTGGTGTATTCTCAAGTGTTTGCACTAAATTCGGTTTAATTGCATCTTTAAGAATCAGGGTAATCGCTCCACTTACTCCTAAATCACCAATTGTTACTGGTAATCTATCATATGTATACCCAATAACAATTCGTTCAATTCTAGTCTTTAAATCTTGAAAATCAATAGCCAAACATAAAACTGCCATAATTTCAGACGCTACAGTAATATTGAATCCATCTTCTCTTGGTATTGAGTTCCCAACACCACCAAGCCCAATGTTTATATGTCTTAAAGATCTATCATTCATATCAATAGCTCTTTTCCATGTTATTCTTCTTGGATCAATATTTAATTTATTACCTTGATGTAAATGATTATCAATTATTGCGCTAACTGCATTATTAGCTGTTGTTATAGCGTGAATATCACCTGTAAAGTGTAAATTTATATCTTCCATCGGCACAACTTGACTATATCCGCCACCAGCGGCTCCACCTTTAACTCCCATTACCGGGCCAAATGAAGGTTCCCTTAAAGCAATTATTGCGTTTTTTCCAATTTTATTAAAAGCTTGTCCCAATCCAACTGTAGTTGTTGATTTTCCCTCACCAGCAGGGGTAGGATTAATAGCTGTGACAAGAATAACCTTTCCATTATTAACATTTTTTAGTTTTTCCATGACATTTAAATCAATCTTAGCTTTATATTTACCATAAAGTTCAATATCATTATCATCTAATCCTAATTTTGCTGCAATTTCACTAATATTTTTCATTTTTGCATTTTGTGCTATTACTAAGTCAATGTTTTCCATATTTTCCTCCTATAAAAAACCGTATATACCTAAAATACATTAATATAATTCATAATTATAATAAAACGCTTACAAAATTAATGCAATGTTATTTGTAAAATATATTGTATAATGTAATTAACTTAAACTTAGAGGTGATTTTAATGAAAATTGGCATAATTGGGCTTGGAATCATTGGTGGTGGCTATGCAAAAGCCTTAATTAAATATGGATACGAAATATATGGTATTGATAAGAATACCGATACTATTGAATATGCATTAAAAGAGAACCTTATTACAAAAGGTTATACTGATGGCTCAGATATAATATCTAACCTTGATGTTATTTTTGTATGTTTATACCCAAAAGATACTGTTGATTTTATTAGAAAGAACCAAAATAGATTTAAAAAGAATTCTGTTATTTCTGATGTTAGTGGTATAAAAAGATATATATCAAACTCTTTAATATATGAAAAAGAAGACTATGAAATTGTATTATCCCATCCAATAGCTGGTAGTGAATTAAGTGGTATTAAAAATAGTAATGAAGCCATTTTCCATAATTCCAACTTTGTGATTTGTCCTCATAAATATAGTACTGAGGAAAATATGAAGTTAATTGAAATTTTGGCTTATCAAATTGGATTTGGTAATGTAAGTTATATTAGTGACCTTGAACACGACAAAATCCTTGGGTATACATCTCACCTAACTCACGCTATCGCGATGGCTTTAGTAAATAGTGATCCTCAAGAATCTAAAACTGAAATGTTTATAGGAGATTCCTATAAGGATTTAACAAGAATTGCTAATATTAATGAAGACTTATGGATAGAACTTTTTGAGAAGAATAAAGATAATTTAATTAAACACATCGATAATTTTATTAATGAACTTGATATGATAAAACTATCTTTAAGAAATAAAGACTCAGATACTTTAAAATCAATAATGAATAAATCATCAAACCAAAGGTGTGATATTGATGGATAACTTTAGCACCATTAAGCTTTTACCCAGTACTTTAGAAGGGACAATAACCGCACCCCCTTCTAAGTCTTTTTCACATAGAGCTATAATTGCTGCTTCTTTATGTAAATCAAAATCTACTATTACTAATATTATTTATAGTGATGACGTCCTTGCTACTATTGAAGCTATGCAACATTTAGGTGTAAGATTCAAGAAATCAAAACACAATTTAGAAGTTATGCCTCCAAAAAGACATAAATACTCAAAAGAATCCGTTTTCGCTAACGAATCTGGTTCGACTTTACGATTTGCTATCCCGTTATTTTCAGTTTTCTCTAATAATGTCAATTTTACTGGAAAAAAAACTTTATTAGATAGACCGATTGAAGTTTATGAAAAAATCTTTAAAATAACCAGAAATTCACCAGAAGATATAATGGTAAATGGCTTTTTAAAGCCTAATAACTATATAATCCCAGGTAATGTTAGTTCCCAGTTTATCTCTGGATTGTTATTCAGTTTACCACTTCTCAATAATGATTCAACAATATCTTTAACTACACCCTTGGAATCCTCTGGATATGTAAAAATAACGATAGAAGTATTAAAAACTTATAATATTGAAATTAAAGAAATCCAAAATGGTTACTTTATTAAAGGAAACCAACAATATATATCAACTAACTACAATATCGAAGGTGATTTCTCTAACTCAGCTTTCTTTTTGGTAGCTGGTCTTCTTCAAAATAGTATTGAAACATTAAATCTTTCAAATGATTCTGTTCAAGGTGATAGAAATATAATTGATGTTCTAAAACAGTTTAAAAGTCGTGTAGTGCATCTGGAAAATGGCTATATGACTTCGTCTCAAGAAACACACGGTACTGTTGTTGATATATCTCAGATACCTGATTTAGGACCACCAATTGCATTGCTAGGAGTATTAAGTAAAGGTAAAACTATAATTACTAATATAACAAGATTAAAAGCAAAGGAATCAGACCGAGTTGAATCAATAATCACTACCCTTGCTACTTTAGGGGGAAATATTTATGAGAAAAACAACGAAATCCATATCAATGGGAAAAATTTCTTAGAGGGCGGAACTGTAGACTCATTTAATGATCACCGTATTGTAATGATGGCAACAATAGCATCTTTAAGATCTAAAAACCCTATAATTATAACTAACGCAAACGCAGTTAGGAAGTCGTTTCCCGCCTTTTTTAAAACGTTAAAAACAATAGGTTTAAAATATGAAATAATGGAGTGATTTGATGAACATTATTAATGTTTCTTATCGAAATACAGATTATAATATCTACATTGATAATAATATCCTAGATAACCTAAAAAATTATGTAGATACCAATAAAAAAATACTAATAATTACTGATGATAAACTTCCAAAAAAATATATAAAAAACATTGGTAAACAGCTTATTGATGCAGATTTGTTCGTTTTTGAATCTGGTGAAATAAATAAAAGTGAAAAAACTTTATTTGCCATTTTAAATCACTTGGCTAAGAACAATTATTCAAGAGATTCATTATTGATTGCTCTTGGTGGGGGGATAACCGGAGATATCACTGCTATGGCCGCAAGTATCTATAAAAGAGGTATCGACTACATTAACATCCCAACAACACTTCTTTCTCAAGTAGATAGCTCTGTTGGTGGTAAAACTGCAATAAATAGCGAGCATGGGAAAAACTTATTCGGAACTTTCTATAATCCAATTATGGTATTAATAGACCCAACAACACTAAACACCCTCACTGAAAGACAAAAAAGTAATGGTATAGCTGAAATCATCAAATACGGCTTAATCCATAATGAGGAAATTATTAATTGTTTAGAAAATGAGAACCTAAACTACGAAAAACTTATAAAGTTATCTATTAAAAGCAAATTGTATTTTGTTGCAGAGGATCCTTATGATAAAAAAAATAGACAAATACTTAATTTTGGTCATACTATCGGACACGCCCTTGAAAAAGCTTCTAATTATGAGTATCTACATGGAGAAGCTATTGCTTATGGCATAAAAAAGATGATTAAAGGTACAGATTTTGAAAATAGAGTACTTAATCTGCTAAAAAAATATAATTTAGATATAAATATAAAAATCGATATTGATAAACTATATAATTATATAAAAAATGATAAAAAAATATCAAATAATAAGATGTCTTTAATATTAGTTAAAAAGATAGGAAATGGCTTTATTAAGACAATCGAGTTAAAAGATATTAGAAAGTTTTTATAGGTGAATATATGAGTACATTTGGAGAAACAATTAAGATTAGTCTATTTGGAGAATCCCATGGTGAAGCAATAGGAATTACTATCCACAACTTTCCCCATGGAATAAAAATAGATAAAGATCAAATTGATAGTTATTTATCTAGAAGAAGACCTAAAGACAAACTATCAACAACTAGAGTTGAAACAGATCAATACCATATTCTTAGTGGTGTATTCCAAGGTTTCACTACTGGTGCTCCTTTAACATTCATTATTGACAATAACAACACGAATAGTAACAACTATGATAACGATCTTTTAAGGCCTTCACATTCGGATCTAACAGCTTATAAGAAATATAATGGATATAATGATTACCGAGGTAGTGGACACTTCTCAGGACGTTTAACTGCTCCTTTAATGATATTGGGTAGTCTTTGTGATCAATTACTAAAAATGAGTGATACGAAAGTGTTTTCTCACATTTATAGTATTAAGAACATTAGATCAACTTCTCTTTTAAACACTCACATTACTAATGATACTTATAAAAACCTTATAACTAGTGATTTTCCTGTTATTAATAATGATGTATCCCATAAAATGAAAACTGAAATAACTAATGCACTTGATAATGGTGATAGTGTTGGGGGTTCAATAGAAACAATTATTATTAATCCCCCAGTATCAATTGGAGAACCGTTTTTTGATTCAGTAGAAAGCGTTATATCACATTTAATCTTTAGTATCCCAGCTGTAAAAGGTATAGAGTTTGGTAAAGGTTTTGATATTACAGAAGATTTTGGCAGTGAAGCTAATGATGAAATAAAAGTGGTAAAAGGCTCAATAAAGACTTTATCAAACAATTCAGGTGGAGTTAATGGAGGAATTACAAATGGCATGCCTATTGTATTTAAAACAGCAATAAAGCCAACTCCTTCAATTAATATCGAACAAAGAACAGTTTCAATCAATAAAATGGAAAACGCACTAATAAAAATAGTGGGTAGACACGATCCTTGTATAGTCCAAAGAGCTTTACCAGTTATAAATGCTTTAACTAGTTATGCTTTAATTGAGTTATTGTATAGAAAAGAGGGTAATATATGGACAAAATAGATAATCTAAGACAACAAATAGATATTTTGGATGATAGCATTATGAAATTACTAAATACTCGTTTCGATGTGACTACTGAAATTGGAAAAATTAAATCCATCAATAATATTAATATAATTAATCAAAACAGAGAAGATTTTATTCTAAATAAATCGTCTAAATACAGCCATTTTCCTTCTATTATTAAAGTGTATAATACAATTTTTATAGAAAGCAAAAAGCTTCAGAAGAAGGACTAAAATAATGAAATTCGGCTTAGTGGGTAAAAAACTATCACATAGTTACTCAAAAACAATACATGAACTGATTTCAGAAATTAATTATAGTTTAATAGAGGTAGATGACATTAATAATTTTCTCTTAAATAAGCCATTTAACGGTATAAACATTACAATACCATATAAAACTGAGGCATATAAATATTGTGATGTTATTGATGAAAAAGCAGCTGAAATAGGGAATGTAAATACAATTTTAAATAAAAATGGTGTTCTATATGGTTATAATACAGATTATTATGGGTTAAAATCATTGCTAAAAAGAAACAATATTGCTATTAGTAATAAGCGTATTCTAATAATAGGAAACGGCTCAACAAGTAGATTAACTGAATTTATATGCAAAGAGAATAAAGCAGAAAAAATTACCGTTTTAGCTAGAAATCCAATTACCACCAATGATCATATTAATAACTTCCAAAACTATAAGGAATATAATGTAATCATTAACACTACTCCATATGGAATGAGTCCTTACTATGAGGAAAGTCCATTATTTAGCATTAAAGACTTTTATAGGTTAGATGCTGTTGTAGATTTAGTTTATAATCCTTCAAAAACACCGTTGATAATTGAAGCAAGCAGTTTAAACATAAAAGCGGTTAACGGCTTATCTATGCTAATTGAACAAGCAATTAAAGCCAATGAGTTATTTTGTGATTCAAAACATGATCCAGAATTATTTTCACAAATATATAAAATAATTAATTCAAGGAATCAAAATATTGTGCTTATTGGTATGCCAATGAGTGGTAAATCACATTTTGCCAAATTATTATCAACTTCTTTGAAAAGAGAGTTTATTGATATGGACTCATATATTGAAACCAAGGAAAATCGATCTATAGTTGATATTTTTGAATATCAAGGCGAACTCTACTTCCGAAACTTAGAAACCACATATTACAAGGAAATAGCTAAAAATAGCGGTTTGGTAATTTCAACTGGTGGTGGTATTATTGAGAATAGACTAGTTATGAACTATCTATCTCAAAACAGTGTTATAGTATTCTTAGATGCACCTTTATCATACCTAAAAAAAATTAATCCAAAAAATAGACCTATGTTAAAAACTAAATCAAGTATTATTTCGCTTTATAATAAGCGTTATCCGTTATATAATCAATATGCTGATATAGTTGTAACAAAGGATACCTTTGATGAAAAAAGGTTGAAAAACGAAATAGAGGTGGCATTAAATGAATATTTTAGTACTTAATGGACCTAATTTGAATTTTTTAGGAAAAAGAGAACCTGAAATATATGGAAATAAAACATACTCTCATCTAGAGGAGTACTGTAAAACTTTTGAAACTATGTTTAAAGTATCAATTGATATTAAGCAATCAAATTTAGAAGGTATCCTTATCGATATTCTGCAGTATGCTGATTCAAATTATGATGGCGTTTTACTAAATGCTGGAGCCTTTACCCATTATTCATATGCTCTTTATGATTGTATAAAATCGATCAAAATCCCTGTAGTTGAAATCCATTTAACAGATATTATGAATAGAGAAGATTTTAGAAAGATCTCAGTTATCAAAGATGCTTGCATTGATTCAGTGCATGGATTCGGTTTTGAAAGTTATAAAATTGGATTGCAATCACTTTTAGAAAGGACACGAGGAAAATGATAGTAAAAATTAAAAAAACTGCTGATAAAGCAAATGTAGAAGAATTACTTAATCATCTAAAGAAACACGGATTCGAGATTCATTCTAGTTTTGGTGAGGAATATGAGGTATATGGTGTAATTGGTGATACAAGTACATTTGATACAAGAAGTTTATTTGCATACCCTTGTGTAGATAACGTAATTAGAATCCAAGAACCTTTTAAAAAGGTTAATCGTAAGATCAAAAAAGAAGACACTATTGTTGATGTTAATGGTGTTCTCATTGGAGGAAACAACCTAACAATTATGGCAGGTCCATGTAGTATTGAGAGCGAGGAACAACTTGATACTATTGCAAAAACAATTAAAGCCTCAGGGGCAGTTATTTTAAGAGGGGGAGCATACAAGCCAAGAACTAGTCCTTATGCATTCCAAGGTTTAGGTGAACATGGTCTTATATTATTAAATAAAATCGGAAAAAAACATGGGATGCCTGTAATTAGCGAGATTACAAACATCCTTGATATAGATTTATTCGTTAAATATGTAGATATTATTCAAGTTGGTGCAAGAAACATGCAGAACTTTGCTTTACTAAAAGCTCTATCATTAACAAATAAACCAATTATGTTAAAACGTGGTTTCTCTAATACAATTGAGGAATGGTTAATGAGTGCTGAATATTTAATGCAAAATGACAATCCTAATATCATCCTTTGTGAAAGAGGAATTAGAACGTTTGAAAAATATACAAGAAACACATTGGATATATCAACAATCCCAATAGTTAAGAAAATGAGCCATTTACCGGTAATTATTGATCCTTCACATGCAGCAGGAAAATGGGATTTAGTTGAGAGTTTATCAATGGGTAGTGTGGCAAGTGGTGCTGATGGTTTAATAGTTGAAGTTCATCACGAACCCGAGAACGCTTTAAGTGATGGAGCTCAATCACTTAAACCAGCTAAGTTTGATGATATGATGAAAAAAATTGTCCAACTAGCAAACTTATTAGAAAAAAAATTGTAAACAAAAAGGCTTTGATTAATATCAAAGCCTTTTTTTATTATAATATTGTTTTTAACTCAATTGTTTGTGTTCTATCAGGACCTACTGAAAAAATAGATAAATCAACTCCTGAAAGTTCAGACACTTTTTCCAGATAATTTTGTGCATTGGCTGGTAACTCACTAAATGAAGACACATTAGTGATATCTTCTTCCCATCCTTCTAATTCTATATAAACAGGTTCACATCTACTGAAATCCTTTATAGAGGCTGGTATATAGTCGATAACTTCACCATCAAGCTTATAAGCTACACAAATTTTGAGTGTTTTAATTCCACTTAAAACATCTAATAGCATAACACTTAAAGAAGTTAAACCACTAATACGTTTTGTATGTCTTAAAACGACAGTATCTATCCACCCTATTCTTCTAGGTCTTCCTGTCGTAGTTCCGTATTCATTTCCTACGTTTCTAATTGTCTTTGCTGTTTCATCCTCAAACTCAGTAGGGAAGAATCCAGAACCAACTCTTGTTGAATATGCTTTAGTAACACCAACAACTTCTCCAATATAAGAAGGGGAAATCCCTGTATTAAGAGGTATAGATGCTGCTGTGGGACTGCTTGATGTAACAAAAGGATATGTTCCATGATCTAAACAAAGCATAGCTCCTTGTGCACCTTCAAATAGTACTTTATCATTATTTTCTAAGTATTTATTTAATTTAACTCCTGTGTCTACTACAAATTTTGATACTTTCATAGCAATTTCTTTATACTCATTAAAAATTGCATCAACATCAAAACTAGGTTTATCAAAAGCTGTAAAAAGTTTATTATAAAAACTTAAGTTATCTGCTAGTTTTTCTTTAAAAACCTCTAGATCTATAAAATCAATCATTCTGATTCCTATTCTCATTGATTTATCTGTGTATGTTGGTCCAATACCTTTATTAGTTGTTCCAACTTTTTTTTCATCACTCTTTAGATCCTCTATAAGTTTATCCATTTGGATATGATAAGGTAATGTAACATGAGCTCTATCACTAATAAACAGTTTATAATCAATTAATCCAGAATCTTCAATCATTTTTAATTCTTCCATTAGTGCCTTAGGGTTAATTACCATTCCATTCCCTAAGATGTTTACAGTGTCTTTTCTAAATATCCCTGAAGGGATTAGATGTAATGCAAATTTTTTGCCTTCAAACTTTATTGTGTGTCCTGCGTTATTACCGCCTTGAAATCTTACAACAATATCTGCTTTACTTGCTAAATAATCTGTAATTTTACCTTTTCCTTCGTCGCCCCATTGTGTTCCTACTACTACTGCACTATTATTCATTTTTTCCACCTTCAAACTTATTTATTATATCTCTTGATATTTTAACTCCATTTGCTCCAGCTTGAGCTAAACCACGCGTTATTCCAGCTCCATCGCCACCAAAATACAAACCTTCAATATCTGATTCAAAATGGTTTGAAACATTTGGTCGTGCACTATAAAACTTTGCCTCAACACCATAGAACAAAGTATGTTCTGATGCGATACCTGGTGTAACTTTTTCTAGTGCTTCAATCATCTCAATTAGTGACTTCATCGTGTTATATGGAAGTACCAATCCTAAATCTCCTGGTACAGCTTCTTTTAATGTTGGAACAACAAATCCTTCTTTTATCTCTTTAGAGGTAGTTTTTCGTCCATTCATTATTTCACCATACCTTTGAACAATAATTGAACCATTACTTAACATATTTGCTAAATGGCTTACTTTATGAGCAAACTCATTAGGTTGATTAAATGGTTCATCAAAAGTATGTGATACTAATAAGGCAAAGTTAGTATTTTTACTTCCTAAAACAGTATCATGATAAGAATGCCCATTTGCTAGTATTGTTCCACTGTGATTTTCCATTACTACATGCCCACTTGGGTTAGAACAAAATGTTCTCACAGTTGTACCAACAGATGTCCTAAAAATAAACTTACCTTCATAAAGGTTTTCATTTATTTCTTCCATTAACTCGTTGTTTGTCTCTACTCTAACTCCAATATCTACTTGATTAGATGTTAAAGGTAATCCATTTTTTTGACATATTTCTTTTAACCATGCTGATCCGTCTCGACCAGGAACGATAATAACTTTCTTAGCTAGGATTATTTCATCCCCAATATAAACACCCTTCACAGAGCCATTTTCCACTATTATATCAGTTACTTCTGTTTTATAAGCCATATCAATTTTGTCTTTTATATATTCATATATATTCTTTAATATCATTATGTTTTCTTCAGTTCCAAGATGTCTTACCTTTGCTCTTAATAACTTAAGACCAACCGCAAGTCCTCTTCTTTCTATATCTTTAACTTTATCGGTTGTAGGATCAGTAATATCTAATGTAGCTCCAAACTTAATATTTATGTTATCAACATAATTAATAAGTTCTTCAACTTCATCATTATCTAGATATTCAGTCATCCATCCACCAAACTCACTTGTGATATTAAACTTCCCATCTGAATAAGCTCCAGCACCACCAAAACCATTTGTTATTGAACAAGCTGGATAACACCCTGATACACCTTTTTTATTAATCGGACATTTTTTGATCTTTTTCTCCAAGATTGGGCATTTCCTTGAATAAATATCAAGCCCCTTTTCAACCAGCAAAACGCTTAGGTTAGGGTTTTTTACAGCTAGTTCATAACTACTAAAAATACCCGCAGGTCCTGCTCCAACAATGATGACATCGTAAGTTTTTTTCATAATATCCTCCTAAAAATAAAAAAATGCACCTTTTAATAGGTACACTAAAGGCTACCTTATTAAAATAATTGGGTACACCGTTTTTGATTATTTCCACCTAAATATTAACAAAATAAAAATCTTATGTCAATCAAAAAATGAGTTTGGTTTTAAAACAAAAACAAGAACGGCTAAGAATAGCCTTTCTTGTTTTTTTTATAATAATTCTAATATATCAATCATAAGATATATATGATGTTTATCTAATTTTAAAGTATCAACTAAGATATGTAATTTGTTGTTTTTGTAAGAAAAATTGATAAACTTAGAAATTTCATTAGCTTTTAAAAATAAATACTCTCCATTTATCCCTGAACTTTGATTTTCGTTAATTACTAAGGTTATTGTGTCTTTAAACTCTCTAATTTTTTCAACACCTTTAATTTTTGCTAAGTGTTCAAATAATTTTTCATGCATATATAGTTTAACTTCGCTAGAAGGAATACCAAATCTGTCAGTAAATTCCTCTGTTAGTAGCTCAATATCTTCTTTTGTCTTAATATTAGCTATTTTTCGATGCATTTCTATCTTAACAAAATCATTATTTATGTAGTTAGAATCTATATATTTATTAACTTTTATTTTTAGATTTGTTTCTTGCTCTTCAACAAGAGGTTTTTCACCTTTTTGTTTAGCAATTTCATCTTTAAGTATTTCTAAATATAAATCTATCCCGACACTATCTATAAACCCTGATTGTTCACTCCCTAAAACGTCTCCCGCTCCTCTAATACTTAAATCTCTCATTGCAATTTTAAAACCACTACCAAGCTCTGTAAACTCTTTGATAACCTGTAGGCGTTTTTGAGCTTCTTCGTTCAGTCGTTTGTTTTTCTTATACATTAAGTAAGCATAAGCGATTTTATCACTTCTTCCGACTCTTCCTCTAATCTGATAAAGCTGTGATAACCCTAATTGATCAGAATCGTGAATTAATAAAGTGTTAGCATTAGGAATGTCAATTCCTGTTTCAATGATAGTAGTTGAGACCAGGACATCATATTTTTTATCTAAAAACTCTTCTATTGTATCTTCAAGTTGAACTCTACCCATTTTTCCATGTGCGTATATAACACGAGCCTCTGGAACGAGTTTTTTAATATTAGTTGCAACTTCTTCAATATCATCTACACGATTATACAAATAGAATACTTGTCCATTTCTAGCCATTTCCCTTTGAATGGAATCTCTTATTATTGAGTCATGACGTTCCATAACATATGTTTGAATTGGATATCTATTCTTAGGGGGTGTCTCTAATAAACTCATACTTTTTACTCCCATAATGGCCATTTGTAATGTCCTTGGGATTGGTGTTGCAGAAAGACTTAAAACATCCACATTCACCTTGTATTCTTTGATTTTCTCTTTGTGTTCTACTCCGAATCGTTGCTCCTCATCAATTATAAGTAACCCTAAGTCTAGATATTTCATATCTTTAGACAGTAAACGGTGTGTCCCAATAATTATATCTACAAACCCATTTCTTATATCGTGTAATAATTTTTTTTGTTTTGCTGGAGTAACGAATCGATTTAGTAGTTCTACTCTAATTCCATGTTTATCTAAACGTTTTTTAAATGTTTGATAATGTTGTCTTGATAAAACAGTTGTCGGAGCTAGATATGCAACTTGTTTGTTGTCTAACACAGCTTTAAAAGCTCCTCTAAGAGCTACTTCTGTTTTTCCATAACCAACATCACCACATAATAATCTGTCCATTGGTATTTGTGATTCCATGTCTTTTTTAACATCTTCAATTGCTTTTAGCTGATCTAAGGTTTCCTCGTAGGGGAATTCTGATTCAAAATCATACATTAGGGAAGTATCTTCACTAAAACTAAACCCCACAGCTTTTTCTCTTTCGGCATAAAGTTTAATTAGTTTATCTGCGATATCCTTAACTTTTTTTCTTACTCGTGATTTTGTTTTAGCCCAATCACCACTTCCTAACTTGTGTAGGCGTGGTTTTGCCCCATCACTTGCTGAATACTTTTGAATTAAATTTATATTTTCTACTGGGATATATAAAGAATCTTCTCCTTTATATGCAATTTTTATATAATCATTAATGTTTTTACCAAGAGTCATTGTTTCTATTCCTAAAAATCTTCCAATCCCATAGTCATAATGTACAATATAATCCCCAGTTTTTAAATCATCAACACTAGAGAGTTTTTTTGTGTCTTTAAAATTAGACTTGTACTTTGCTTGTTTTTTTCCACTTATCTTAAATAAGTTGTCTTCGTTTATGACAACAAGGTTTGTGTCATAAAACTCTAAAGGAAGGGATTTACCAATAGTTAGATTAATTTTCTTGTGAACAATTTTATCTTTTGAACCTAATATTTTATATTCTACTTTATTATCTAAAATATCAATAAATTTATTAAGTTTATCTGTGTCTTCTAATGTAATTATAGTTGTAATATAATTATTGTATTTTTTTAGATCATTAATTATCATATGGTAATTATTGTCATACAAGGTTGCTTCTTTTCCTTTTAATCTAATAACTTCTGATATATTCTTAGATTTTTTATAGTTATCAAAAACATCCATATATATCGTTTTTTCACTATATATGTGATTTATGTCTTTAACTAACTCAAAACCGATTTTGGGATATGTATTTGTTGTTTCATACCAATCTGTAATATCCCTTAGAATATCATTATAACTTTCTTTTATACGCTTCTCATCAAAGAAAACCACTTGGTTATTACCTATGTAATCCATTATCGTTGCTGATTTTTTATACATCAATGTGATGTATCTTGCATATTTATCTAAATTATTGTAGTTTTCAAGGTCAAACATATCATTGTCTATTCTTTCAAGATCATCTTTATCGAATTTTTTTTGTTCTACCTTGCTTTCAATAATTTGTTTAAGATCATCAAATTGTTCAGATGTATAAAAAAATTCATACATCGGGTAAATTGTCACGTTTTGAATTTTAATGTTAGACCTTTGTGTTGAAACATCAAAGTATCTAATTGAATCTATTTCATCATCGAACATATCAATTCTAACAGCTCTGTTTTCATTAAGTGGATAAATATCAATAATACTTCCTCTTACATTAAACTCTCCATGATTTTCTACACTTGTTACTTTTTTGTATCCAATAGATATTAAATTTTCTAAAAATGTTTTTATATCGATTGTGCTTCTAACTTCTAGTCTAATTAAAGCCGTTTCCCAAATATTCTTAGGTATTAGTGGTTTAATAAAACCTGTTGTATTTGTTATTATAATAGAGGTTTCATTATTAATTATTTTTTGAATAGTATTGATTCTTTCTAGTTTAAAATCTTCAGACATTGCCAGCATCTCTGTAGTTATGAATTCATCTTGTGGAAAAAAAGAAATCTGGTTTTCATCTAAGATTTCGATAAGCTTGTCATATATTTTTTGAGCTCTAAATAAGTTGGGAACAACAATTAGTAAATTATCATTACTTTTTTGAAACATTGTAGCTAAAAGGACTAAACTAATATTATCGTTAACATTAGTAATGCGAAGGTCATTGTTTGTTTTCATTTTAGCTGTTAAATTGGTAAAAAAACTTGTTTCATTAATATAGCTTAGTATCTGATTCATATATTACCTCCACGTACTTAAGGCGAATCCCGCTTACAAGGGGATTCGCTTTTTGTAAATGTATTTTAGCATAAGTTTTATTTTACTTCAAATAAAAAAGCCTTAAAAAGGCTTATTATATTTATTCATGATATTTTTAAAATCAACATTATTAACAAAATCATCAATAATGTCTTTAGTGATAGTTATTGTCTTTTTGACAACATCCATTTCACTTTTACTAAACTCACTTAAAACATAGTTTGCAGTTTCAAATAGAGGGTTTTTATCTATTCCAAATCTAACTCTTTTAAACTCTTGAGTGCCTATATGATTGATTATCGACTTAATTCCATTGTGACCGCCATTACCACCTTGTTCTCTTAAGCGTAAGTTAGCTAATGGTAGATCTAAATCGTCATAAATAACCAAAACATCTTCAATTTCAATTTTAAAATAGTCCATAATTTTTCTAATTGATTCCCCTGAGTTGTTCATAAAAGTATGTGGCTTTAAAAGGATATAATCATCTATTCTAAGCCATTCCCCATTAAATTTGTTGTCTTTTTTTAATGTTAAATTATTATCTTGTGAATAATGATCAAGGCACATAAAACCGATGTTGTGTTTAGTAAATTGATATTTTTTACCAGGGTTTCCTAATCCAACAATTAGTTTCATATGTTATCTCCTTCTTGGTTTTATTACTATATATCTGTTAGGATTTTCGCCTTCAGAAGTTGTTGAAACATCACGCCAATCTGACAATTTTGTATGAATAATTCTTCTTTCATACGCATTCATTGGTTCTAATTTAGCTTCAATTCTACTTCTTGCAACGTCTTTAGCAGTTTTTGTAGCAATGATTTCTAATTGTCTTTTTCGATTATCTTTGTACCCTCCGATATCAACTAAAACAATTATTTTTTCAGCACTATATAAATTTACAATGTTTCTAACATAAAATTGAATGTTTTCTAAAGTTTTTCCAGCTTTACCAATTAATAACGGGTTTTCTTCTGTATTAATTGTATATAAAACTTCTTTATCGTTTCTTCTTCTCATTTCAATAGATGCATCAATATTCATGTTTACAAACATATCTTTTAATAAATTGTACCCTAATTCAGTTGGTTCAACCGTAGTTGTAGCCTCACATATTAAAGTCTTGCTTATAATCCCTTTTTTTTCAAGAACTTTTACTTCAATAAAATCTTGATTAACTCTTAACTCTGTTATCGCGATTTTTTTAGCTTCATCAAGATTTTTAGCTTCAAATTTAAAACTTTTCATCTTATCACCTAAATGCGTTCTTGTGACTCGAGATGTTTTTTCTCGTTTGTTTTTCTATTCATGTACGTTTGTAAGAATTGGTATAAGTTACCTACTACCCAATATAATGCAATCCCAGAGTTTGTAATTGCAATTGAAACCAACATGAATACCATGAAGTAAGACATCATTTTTGTAGTTTTTTGTGATTGAGTTGCTTGCGCTGTTTGATATTTTTTATTTTGCATGTAATCTGGTTTTTTCATTGCAAATCTTTGGTAGAAGAACATAATTAAACCAACTAATACAGCTAATATAATATCTCCATCAATCATCCCAAAATTAATATTTCCTGCACCAGTTTTTAGATTAAGCCATAAGAAGTTGTAGTTAAGATCAGCAAATTGCTCACTTAATGGGATTCTTCTAACAACTTGGTACATTGCGATGAATATTGGCATTTGTAAGAACGGTAATAAACAACCTAATGGATTTATTTTATACTTTCTATAAATCTCAAGAGTTTCAGCTTGCATTTTCTTTTGTGAAGCTTCATCTGTTTTACCTTGATATTTTTCTCTAAGTTTTTCTAATTCTGGTTGAGCTTGTTGCATATTGAATGTCATTGCGTTACTTTTAGCATAAATTGGCCAACCAAGTGTACGAACTAATAATGTAACAACAATTAATCCTATGAAATAATATCCCCCGAAGAATTCACTGATATAAACAGTTAATTCTGCAGCTTTTGTTACTATCCATTGAATCCAACCTGTTCCACCTGCAGCACCAATTGGTTCAGTATACATATCTGCTGATCCACATGCTGATAAAAACATAACTAATGATAACGTTACTAATAATAAAGTTATTCTTGTTGCGTTTTTCATTTTTTCACCTCATAAATGTCGTGTTTTTTTAATAAGTTCAAAATAGACTCTTGAATTTCTTGAAATAAAAGATTGCCTGTAGTCTTTTTTACTACTATAAAAACATCTGATTGAGTTTTTATATCACATTTTGATATAATTTCTCTTATTTGTCTTTTTATTTTGTTTCTCTTAACTGCGTTTCCATATTTTTTAGAAACACTTACAGCGAATCTGAAATGGGTGTTTTCATGGTTTTTATTATAATACATTACAAAATATCTATCTGCTTTAGATTTTTTGCTCTTAACAATCCTCTCGATTTCACTGCTTTTCTTAATACGATATTCCTTTTTAATAAAAAATCACCTCTTAAAATAAAAACCACCTAAAAAAATCGAATTTTCAGGTGGTATCAGGTATTTTATTCGTTTGTTTTTAATAAAAATTAATCAGAAACAGTTAATCTTTTACGTCCTTTAGCTCTTCTACGAGCTAGAACTCTTCTTCCAGTTGGTGAACTCATTCTTTCTCTAAATCCGTGAGTTTTTGCTCTTTTACGTTTGTTTGGTTGATATGTTCTTTTCATTATCAACACCTCCTACTTCTATAAGTAAAAAACCATGCTATACAATTATATATAATATATTCTCATGTGTCAATACCGTTTTATAAAATAAATATATTGATTGTTTTTTTTAAAAGTTATCCACATAGATTGAGAGCTATTTTTATAGGTTTTAACATTTTCAATTGTGGAAATGTGGACAATATGGATAATCAAATTTGTTGATTATTGAAAAGTCTTCCTATTAGCTTTATTAAGCTATTTAAAGTGTTGATAAAACTGTTAACTTTGATGTTGAATAAATTATTTTTCCACATTTTTTGTGGGAAATTTTTTGTTTTTTTATTACTTTTCTTATGTTATATTATTTCTATGATAACGAGGTGAACAACATGGAGAAATTTACTCAAATATGGGAAGAAATAAAAATAAAATTGGAAGAAGATTTAGATAATCAGGTTTTTGCAGAATTGATTAATCCTGTGGAGACTGTTTTTAAGGTTGTAAATAATTATGTATATTTAGTAGTTCCAAATGATTTTGTAAAAAAGAGAATTGAACTACTTTATTTAAATAAATTGAACCGTTATCTTTCATCTTATGTTGAAGAAACACATAAGTTTAAGATTATTACTATTGAACAAGCTGAAAAAGAACTACAAGATAAGAAAGATTTTGTTATCAATGAGCCTGAATCAGATATTAATAGTAAATATTTAAAAGGAAATTTAAATCTTAGCTACTCTTTTGATAGTTTTGTTGTAGGTAATTCAAACAGATTAGCCTATACAAGTGCAACCAAAGTAGCTGATCAACCTGGTATTGTTGCAAATCCATTGTATATCTTTGGAGATGTGGGTCTTGGTAAGACTCATTTAATGCAATGTGTTGGAAATTATATTCTTGAGGGAGATATCAATAAAAAAGTCTTATATATAAAGACAGACCAATTCGTTGAAGAATATGTTAGATTAGCATCTAAGCGTAAATTTGATGAATTTAATGAAAAATATCGAGATGTTGATGTTTTGTTAGTTGATGATATTCAATTTTTAGCCAAAAAAGACAAGTCTCAGTTAGAGTTTTTTAAATTATTTGAACATTTACACGGACAACAAAAACAAATAGTTATTACATCAGATAGAAGTGCATCAGATTTAAAGGATATCATGTCGCGTTTAACATCTAGGTTTGAATGGGGGGTTACTGTTGATATTAATCGTCCAGATTTAGAACATAGGATCAAGATCTTGGAAAAGAAATTAACAGCTGAAACATCTGATAAAGATTTAATCCCAAAAGATGTTATAGAATATATTGCTAGTGTCTTTGATAATAACGTTAGAGAGTTAGAAGGAGCTTTAAAAAGAGTTATGTTTTATTGCACTGCTTTTAACATTGATTTCACTGTTAAAAACGCTGAAATTGCCCTTCACAGCTTAATTAAACCTAAATCTACAGATAAGTATATGAATAACGATAAAATCAATAATGTATTAAGTGTAGTTAGTGATTATTACCGTATTAGTACTGCTGATTTGGTTTCTAAAAAAAGAACCAGAAAACATGTTTTTCCAAGACAAGTTGCAATGTATTTAATTAAACAAATATATGATTTACCTTATAAAAAAATTGGAACATTCTTTAATAACCGTGATCATTCAACTGTTATGCATTCAGTAGAGAAAATAAACAACGAAATTCAAATGGATATTAATGTAAAAAAAGATGTGGAGAAATTGAAGATTAAATGTGGAGAAAACTAAAAAAAAAATGCCTTAAAACCACTGTTTTGTGCTATAATAGTAGTATACATGTGGTTGAATCCACAAATCCACAACAGATAATAATAATAAACAATAAAAACATAAATAAATAAGAGGTGATTTTATGAATTTTCAAATCAACAAGGATGTTTTATTAAATAATTTAATTGTTGCTCAAAAAGCTTTGTCTAACAAAACACCTAATCCAGCTTTACAAGGAATTAAAATTGAAGTATTTAAAGATCATTTAGTAATAATAACAAGTAATTCAGATATCGCAATAAAACTTAATGTTAAAGATTCTAGTTTAGATGTTAAAGAAGAAGGTTCTGCATTAATACCAGGTAAATACTTTATAGAAATAATTAGAAAACTTGATGCATTAAAATGTAATCTGTCTATTGTTGCTGATAATATGTTACGTATTGAAGCTGATAGATCAGATATAACACTTAATATGATGGATTTAGAAGATTACCCAGAACTTGAGTTTTCTGAAAAAATTAAATCAGTTAAAGTAAATGTTAGAACATTAAAAACTATAATTCGCCAAACAGCTTTTGCAACATCTTCAATTGAAAATAGACCAATATTAACAGGTGTTAATTTCAAAATTGATGCAAACAAATTAACAGCAATTGCTACGGATTCATACAGATTAAGCCAAAAAGAAATTGAGCTACAAGATACATACGAACCTATGGATATTATTATTCCAGGGCGCAGTTTAGAGGAATTAACAAAAATATTAGAAAACAATAACGAAGTTGTTGAATTACATTTTGATAATTCTAAAATACTATTTAAATACGGAAATATTAAATTCCAATCAAGATTGTTAGAAGGTAATTATCCTGAAACATCAAGATTAATTCCAACAGAATTACCAATTAGAATAAAATTTAACAAAGATTCATTAGCAACAGCTATTGAAAGAGCAAGTTTACTTTCTTCAAGAGATGGAAATAACGCTATTGTTAAATTGTCAGTACGTCCTGACAATGTTATTGAAATAACATCTAATAGTCCAGAAATCGGAAAAGTACTAGAAGAAGTATATCCGGTTGATCAAATTGTTGGTTCGCCAATTAAAATTGCATTTAGTTCAAAATACATGATGGACGCACTTAAAATATTCAATTCTACAGAGATTACAGTTAACTTTACTGGTGAAATAAGACCATTCATTATTAAAGGTGAATATGACCCAGAAATGTTACAATTAATACTACCTGTTCGTACAGAATAAAAACAGCCCAAATCGGGCTTTTTTTTTGCTCTAAATCATTGTATTTTATCTATCTTTATTATATAATATATATAATATATATATGAAAGATGTGATGATATGAAACAAGTAGAAATTAAATCAGAATATATCACTTTAGGACAGTTCCTAAAATTTGCAGATATTGTCTCTTCTGGAGGAATGGTAAAAGCTGTTTTAGAAGAGTATAAAATAAGTGTAAATGACGTTCAAGAAAATAGACGCGGAAAAAAACTGTATCCAGGTGATAAAATTTCCATAAAAACGATTGGTGATTTTAGAATAGTAAAATGAAAGTAAAAAACTTAAACCTAAGTAATTTCAGATTATACGAAACATTCAAAATTAGTTTTAATGATCACATAAATATTATTAAAGGTAATAACGGACAAGGAAAAACAACAATTCTTGAATCTTTGTATTTTTTAGGTCTTACTAAGTCTCACAAAACAAACAACGACAAAGATGTTATCAAAAATAACACACAATACGCTAAAATCAATTCTCTAATCAATTTTAACAAGAAAGACTCACAATTAAGTGTTGTTATATCAAAAACCGGTAAAAAAGCAAAATATAATCAAATAGAGTTATCTAAACTTAGTGAATATATCGGAATTCTCAATGTTGTAATGTTTGCTCCTGAAGATATTGAATTAATTAAGGGCAATCCACAATTAAGAAGACGGTTCCTTGATTTAGAGATAGGACAAATATCTAAAAAATACTTATTTAACCTACAAAACTACCGGAAAATACTTAAAGAGAGAAATAATTTACTAAAAAGTATGCAGCAAAAACAAGTTAAAGATTTTATTTTGTTAGATATAATTACAGACCAACTCCTTGGATATTTGGATGATATTGTTAAAACAAGAAAAGATTTTTTAAACAAAATTGCCAAAATTGCAATACTTAAGTATCAAGAAATATCAAAATCAAATGATCAACTCCAAATTAAATACATTCCAAGTATTGATAAGAACTATAAAACAGAATTTTTGTCTAAATATCAGTATGATATCATTACAGGTTCTACTTCTTATGGAATACATAAAGACGATGTTGAATTTTATTTAAATGATAAACCAGCAAAAGCTCATTGTTCTCAAGGAGAGATTAGATCTATTGTGTTATCAATCAAACTTGCTTTGATTGATTTTATTAAAAGTATAAAAGGTGATTTTCCAATATTATTGTTAGATGATGTTTTAAGTGAATTAGACGAAATTAGACAAAATCAATTACTCAAAAATATAAATATAAACACACAAGTTTTTATTACAACAACAAATATAAAAGAAATTAATCTTGCAAAAATAAATAATTATAAAATATTCGAGATAAATAATGGACAAATAAAGGAGTGCATTAAAGATGAGCCAAACTTATGATTCAAGTAACATTCAGATTTTAGAAGGTTTAGAAGCTGTTAAAAAGAGACCAGGTATGTATATTGGTTCAACAGGACCAAGAGGATTACACCACCTTGTTTGGGAAATCGTTGATAATTCAATTGACGAAGCTTTAGCAGGTGAAGCTACACTTATCAATGTCGATATCCTGAAAGGTAACATTATTAGAGTTACTGATGATGGACGTGGGATTCCGGTTGATATTCATCCAAAAACTGGATTACCAGCAGTAGAAACAATTTTAACAACGTTGCATGCTGGTGGAAAATTTGATAATAAATCTTATAAAGTATCAGGTGGTTTACATGGTGTTGGAGCGAGTGTTGTAAATGCGTTAAGTGAATGGTATGAAGTTGAAATCCACAAAAACGGGCATAAATATACACAACGTTATGAGTACGGAATTACAGCCACAAAACTTATAGATCATGGATTATCTGATAAACACGGAACAATAACAACGTTCCAAGCAGATCCATTAATATTTAAAGAAACTACAGAATACGACTTTGAAACTTTAAGAAATCGTGCTCAACAACTAGCTTTTTTAAACAAAGGAATAAAAATTGCTATAAACGATTATCGTCTTACTGAAGCTGTAGAAATCCACTATGAGTATGAAGGTGGAATTAAAGAATATGTTCAATTTTTAAATAAAAATAAAGAGAATTTACATCAAGAAGTTATTTATTGCGAAGGTGAGATTGATGATATTATCATTGAAATTGCAATGCAGTACAATAATGGTTATTCACAAAATCTATTCTCATTTACAAACAATATTTATAATATTGAGGGCGGAACACACGAAGAAGGATTTAGAATGACTTTAACTCGTGTTTTAAACAATTATGGGAAAGCTAATAACTTGTTTAAAAAAGATGAAGCTTTCGTTGGTGAGGATACAAGAGAAGGTTTAACAACTATAATTAGTGTTAAACATCCAGACCCACAATTTGAAGGACAAACAAAATCTAAATTAGGATCAACTGAAGTTAGAAAAATCGTTGCTAGTGTACTGAGTGATGGTTTAGATCGTTTCTTAATGGAAAATCCAAATGATGCTAAAATAATAATAGAAAAAGCATTAATGGCTTCAAGAGCACGATTAGCAGCTAAAAAAGCCCGAGAGGCAACAAGAAGAAAATCTCCACTTGATGGTTTAGGTTTTGCATCTAAATTAGCAGATTGTCGTACTAAAGACCCAAAAAGATCAGAAATATACATAGTCGAAGGGGATAGTGCGGGTGGTAGTGCTAAACAAGGTAGAGATTCAGAGTTCCAAGCAATATTACCTTTAAGGGGTAAAGTACTAAATGTTGAGAAAGCAAGACTTGATAAAATTCTTGGGAACAAGGAAATTTTATCAATGATTCAAGCTTTTGGGACTGGTATTGGTGATGAGTTCAATGTTACAGATGCAAGATATCATAAAATTATAATTATGACCGATGCGGATGTTGATGGAGCTCACATTAGAACACTTCTACTAACGTTTATTTATCGACATTTAAAACCATTGGTTGAAAAAGGATATATTTATATCGCTCAACCGCCACTATACAAAGTCCAACAAGGTAAAAAAATTGAATATGCTTATATTGAGGAACAATTGGAACCTTTATTAGCGGAATTTGGACCAAGAGTAACAATTCAAAGATATAAAGGTTTAGGAGAAATGAATCCTGAACAGTTATGGGAAACAACAATGGATCCATCAACAAGAACTTTGTTACAAGTTACTTTAGAGGACGCAATTGATGCTAATAATGTGTTTAGTATGTTAATGGGTGATGAAGTAGCACCTCGTAAAGAATTTATACAAGAAAACGCACTTTATGTGCAAAACTTAGATGTATAGGAGCTGAAGAAAATGGATAATATAGAACAACCAGATAATATCGAAATAACAGATAGAGTTAAAGAAATCAATATTACAACTGAAATGAAAGCTTCGTTCCTAAGTTATGCAATGAGTGTAATTGTAGCGAGAGCTTTACCAGATGTTAGAGATGGACTAAAACCAGTTCATAGAAGAATTTTATATGGTATGGATGAACTTGGGGTTTATCCAGATAAAGCATTCAAAAAATCAGCACGTATCGTTGGGGATGTTATGGGGAAATACCATCCACATGGTGATACAGCAATATATGATGCAATGGTTCGTATGGCTCAAACATTCAGTTATCGCTATCCATTAGTTAACGGGCACGGTAACTTTGGTTCAATTGATGGTGATGGAGCTGCAGCTATGCGTTATACTGAGGCTAAAATGATGAAAATCACATCAGAGATGCTTCAAGATATTAAAAAAGATACTATTGATTTTGTGGATAACTACGATGGTTCTGAAAGAGAACCAAGTGTTTTACCTTCAAAATTCCCTAACCTTTTAGTAAATGGTGCTACAGGGATTGCGGTAGGGATGGCAACAAATATTCCTCCTCATAATTTAAATGAAGTTATAAATGGTGTTTTAGCTTATATTCAAGATAAAGACATTACAACTGAAGAATTAATGCAGTATATTAAAGGTCCAGATTTCCCTACAGGTGGTTCTATCATGGGAATGACAGGATTAAGACAAGCTTATGAAACTGGTAATGGAACAATAAAAATCAGAGCTAAAACAGAAATTGTTGAGCATAAAAATGGAAAACAATCTATTATAATTACAGAAATTCCTTATCAAGTAAACAAATCTCGTTTAATCGAAAAAATTGCTGAACTAGCAAAAGAAAAACGCATTGAAGGAATTACAGATTTAAGAGATGAATCAAATAGAAAAGGGATTAGAGTAGTTATAGAATTAAGAAGAGATGTTAATGCCGAAGTTACATTAAACAATCTTTATAAATATACACCACTACAAACTTCGTTTGGGATAAATATGATTGCCCTTGTTAACAATCAACCAAAAATTCTTCCACTAAAAGAAACTTTGGTGCACTATACAACACATCAAATTGAGGTTTTAACAAGAAGAACTGAATTTGATTTAGCTAAAGCCAAAGCAAGAGCACATATCTTAGAAGGTCTTTTAGTTGCTTTAGATAATATCGATGAAGTTATAGCTACAATCAGAAATTCTTACGATGATGCAGAAGATAAGTTGATAGAAAGATTTAGTTTAAGTGTTGATCAAGCAAAAGCAATCTTAGAAATGAGATTAAGACGTCTTTCAGGATTAGAAAGAGAAAAACTTGAATCTGAATTAAACGAGTTACAATCAACAATCGAAGAATTAGAATTTATTTTAAGTAGCGAAGAAAGAAAATATGAAATCATTATTGAACAACTTGAAGATATTAAAGAAAGATTTGGTGATGAAAGAAGATCAGAAATTTCTTTATCAATTGACTTAGATATTGAAGATGAGGATTTAATTCCAATTGAAGATGTAATTGTTACAATTACACAATCAGGGTATTGTAAACGTATGAATACTGATGTTTATAAAACACAAAACCGTGGTGGTAAAGGGATGACAGGAATTAAAACAAATGATGATGATATAGTTGAACATCTAATCAATATATCAACACATGATTTCTTACTATTCTTTACAAACAAAGGTCGAGTTTATAAAATCAAAGGATATAAAATACCAAACTTTGGGAGAACATCTAAAGGTTTACCAATTGTAAACTTACTAAATTTAGAAGATGGAGAAACGTTGGCAGCTGTAGCTAAAATCGATGATTTTGACTCGGAAAACTACTTATTCTTCGCAACTAAACGAGGTGTTGTTAAAAGAACTCCAGTTACTGATTTTAAAAACATTAGAACATCTGGAATAAAAGCGATTAACCTTAGAGAAGATGATGAGTTATTAGCGGTAAGATTAACAGATGGCGATAAAGACGTTATAATTGGTGCCTCAAACGGTAAAGCGATTAGATTCCATGAAACTACAGCAAGAGCAATGGGACGTGTAGCAAGTGGAGTAAGAGGGATTTTAATTGAAGATAAAGATGAAGTTATTGGGTTTACAATCGTTTCTGAGGAAAAAAATCAAATCCTTGTTGTTACAGAAAACGGGTATGGTAAAAGAACTGAACAAGATGAGTACCGTCAACAAAACCGTGGTGGTAAAGGTGTTAAAACACTTAATATCACAGAAAAAAATGGACAACTTACAAAACTTAGAAGTGTTGTTGGAGATGAAGACTTAATAATAACAACAACTAAAGGTATGATTATAAGATTACCAATTGAGCAAATTGCTACTTCAAAAAGATCAACACAAGGAGTTAGATTAATTAAGTTAAATGATGGACATAAAGTAGCTACAATAGCTGTTTTACCAAAATCATTAGAAGAAGAAATTGATTTAGAAGATATGGTTGAAGATGTTATTGAAGAAAAAACAGAATAAAAAAAAGGCTTAGGCCTTTTTTTTCTATATATCCACTAATGTAATCTAAAGAAAGACTTAATTGACAAATGGAATTTTGTTTGATATTATCAAGGCAAGAAATCAATGAAAAGGCTAAGTATTATTTGAGTGTATAAAGAGAATTAGCGGGTGGTGAAAGCTGATAACACAAAAATAAGAAATCTACCTTTGAGTGGAATCAATAATTCCCGGTTTACAACCGTTAAAAAGTACTGAGTGAAAGCTGGTAAACGGCTTTAACTAGGGTGGCAACACGGGTAATACTCGTCCCTTATATGGGGACGAGTTTTTTTATTAAAAAGGAGTGAAGTAAAATGTTAGATCTAAAAAGCTTAAGAGAAAATACAAAAGAATACCTAGATTTACTAAACTTAAGAGGTGGAGATTTTAGTTATCTTTTAGAAGTGATTAAAAAAGATGAACGTCGTCGAGAGATAATAGTTTTAGTTGAAGCAGAAAAAGCAAAACGTAATGAAACTAGTAAACTTATAGGTCTTTATAAAAGAGAAGGCAAAGATGTAAGTCAAATAATGGATCAAGTTTCTAGTATTGGTGAAGATATAAAAAATCTAGAAGTTGAACTAAAGGACATTAATGAGTTTATTAATTATCAACTTCTTATTACACCAAATTTACCAAAAGAAGATATACCTAGAGGTCTTACAGAAGATGACAATATTGAAATTAAGAAATTTAAAGAACCAACAACTTTTGATTTTGAACCATTACCTCATTGGGATTTAGCTGTAAAATTAGATATTTTAGACTTTGAAAGAGCAAGTAAAATTACTGGAAGTAGATTTACCGTTTATAAGGGTTTAGGAGCAAGATTAGAAAGATGTTTAATTAGTTTTATGACAGATTTACATGCAATTGAGCACGGATATACAGAGATTATACCTCCTTTTATCGTTAATAAAGAAAGTATGATCGCTACTGGGCAATTTCCTAAATTTGAGGATGACGCATTTAAAGTACTAGATGAAAGAGATTTATATTTAAACCCAACAGCTGAAGTACCAACTATTAACATGCACCGTAACGAAACACTTACTAATGATGAGTTACCAATAAAATACACAGCTTTCACTACTGCTTTTAGACAAGAAGCTGGAAGTGCTGGTAGAGATACAAGAGGAATTATAAGACAACATCAATTTAATAAAGTTGAATTAATTAAATTCACAAAACCAGAAAACTCTTATAAAGAGTTAGAGGAAATGTTGGTAAATAGTGAAAAAGTACTTAAATTATTAGATTTACCGTATCGAGTTGTTAATTTGTGTGCGGGTGATTTAGGATTTTCTATGAGAAAAACATATGATATAGAAGTTTGGTTACCATCATATAACACTTATAAAGAGATTGGATCTATTAGTAATGCAGAAGATTATCAAGCTAGAAGAGCAAATATTAAATTTAAAAGAAGTAAAGATAGCAAACCAGAGTTTGTACACACACTAAATGGTTCAGGATTAGCTGTAGGAAGAACTGTTGTGGCAATAATGGAAAACTATCAACAAAAAGACGGAACAATTAAAATACCAGATGTTTTAGTTCCTTATATGAAAACAAATATTATTAAGTAAAAGTAGGAGGATTTTATGATTACAGAACAAAAAGATTTTAACTTTAGTACTGAAACAAAAAACATTATACTAACTAATAATACTAACAATCAATTGGTAAAAGACTTAAACAAAATTATGGGTATCGATTTATCTAATTCAGTAGATGAGCCGTTTACCACTATTTACACACTAGGTAAAATATCAGCAAAGAAAGTTTATATAGTGAATTTTGAAGATCTTAAAAATGAAAAATCAAAAGAAATAATAATCAAAGGGATTACTTCAATCAAAGAAAATACGGTTATGCTTATTGACACTTTTGAGCATGACAACTACTTACAGTTTGTTGAATTATTGAGCGAAAGAATAATTAGTGATAATTATGTATTAAACACTTTTAAATCAAAATATGAAGATCAAATAAAAGAATATTTTGTTTACGGTGAAACTAATGTATATAGCAATATTAAAAAAGGTTATATAATTGGAGAATGTGTAAATAAAGCTAAAACTTTGGTTAATACTCCATATAATTATATGAACGCAACTGATTTAGCGAATTATGCAAAAAATCTAGAAAAAATTGAAAATGTTGAAGTTACAATTTATGATAAAAAAGCTATTGAAAAAATGAATATGGGAGCCTTTTTAGGAGTTAACAAAGGAAGTTATGATGAACCTAAGTTGATTCAAATAAAATATAAAGGTAAAAAAGAATTCAAAGACCCAGTTGCTTTAGTAGGTAAAGGCGTAATGTATGATACTGGTGGTTATTCATTAAAAACACCACAATCAATGCCTGGGATGAAAGTTGATATGGCAGGAGCAGCAGCTGTAGTTTCTGCGATTGAAGCAATTGCAAGATTACAGTTAGAAGAAAATGTAATGAGCATTGTTGCCGCAACGGATAATAGAATTGGTGATAACGCCATAGTACCTGATGACATTATTACTAGTGCTCTTGGAAAAACAATTGAAATTGTATCAACAGATGCAGAAGGAAGATTAACTTTAGCTGATGCAGTATGGTTTGCGCAAAAAGAAGGATCTAAAAAAATAATTGACATAGCTACTCTAACTGGAGCAATGGTTGCAGCTCTTGGTGGAGAGTTTACAGGGGCATTTACAAATAATTATGAGTTCTATAATGAATTTAAAGAAGTTACAGAAAAAACAAATGAAAAAATTTGGGAAATGCCTGTTACAAAGGCGTATCACGACAAACTAAAATCAAAAACAGCTGACATTTCAAACAAAGGTGGGAAATATGCTGGCGCTAGCATAGCAGCTGCTTTCATAGAAGAATTTATTGAAGATGATACAGCTTGGATTCATTTAGATGTTGCTGGAACAGCGTCTGATGAAAAAAACATAGCAACAGGAGTTATGGTGAAAACATTCACAGAGTTTTTTTGTAAATAAAAAAAAGCTAGTTCAATCAAATTGAACTAGCTTTTTTAATTAATATTTAGTTTTATGTTGGTTACCAGGTCCTTAAATTCATCATCTGTTATATTCCCGTAATTATTAGGGGTTGATATATTAACCCCATCATCATTATACCTCGGAATAAGGTGAACATGATAGTGGAAAACGCTTTGTAAAGGTTTTTCATTGTTATTAATGATATTAAGGCCGATAGGGTTAAACGTTTGCTTAAGTGCTCTTGCAATCATAGGTATTTTACTATGAATATACCCAGATAGGTCCTCTTTAATCTCGTAGATATTAGAAACATGAGTTTTAGGAATAACTAAAGTGTGACCTTTTGTTCCTTGTGTAATATCTAAGAAAGCTAATATTTTATCATCCTCATATAATTTGTATGAAGGGACGTCACCGTTTACTATTTTACAAAAAATACATTCCATATTAACTCTCCTCTACTTCTTTAATTATATTGTAGATGTCTTTGATATCTTTTAAAATAAAATCTGGATTTGCTTCATTTAAATGTTGCTCACCTTTTATACTCCAAGCTACACCGGCGGAGTAAATTCCTGCATTTTTTCCAGATAAGATATCACCTTGATTATCACCGATCATTATGGCTTTATCAACATTATCAAAGTGACTTAATGCTAATAATACGGGTTCTTCATTTGGTTTTGGGTTCTTTACATCATCAAGCGAAATGAATGTTTTGATATAATTATCTAAACCGTAATATGTAAAACTTGGCCAAGCAGCAATTTTAAATTTTGATGTAACAATTGCTAGATTATATGATTTAGAGTGCAAGTCCTTTATAACTTCTAGAACATTAGGATATATTTCGAAATTACCAATCTCAAAATCTACATAAAACTCACGATAAGACTTAATCATATCTAATACCATAAAAGGACTATCAGTATAATGACCAAATGTCTGTTGTAATGTGGGTCCTATAAAAGTTAGTATTTCTTTTCTTGATACTGTTAACTTTGGGAAGTGCTTTTTAAAAGTTGCTTCAAAACTCATTATAATTATCTCATTTGTATCAATCAGAGTGCCATCAAGATCAAATAAAATTGTGTTTAATTTTGTCATATTTATCACCTACCAACATTTTAACATATTATTCATTATTAATATCAAGAAAACAATTGAAATATTTATAAAAAGTTGTAAAATAAGAGAGGTTAGGAGTGATATTATGTCATCTATTATTAAAGAATTGAAAGATAAAATAACTGGTAAAGGGCTTAAAATAGTCTTTCCTGAGCCAACAGACCTAAGAGTCTTAGAGGCAGCAAGTAAACTTAGTAAAGAGGGTTTAATCCAACCTATTTTAATTGGTAAAAAGAAAGATTTTGATCAAAGTGTTGATGTGTCGAGCTGTATTATTATCGACCCTTGTGATTATTCAAAATTTGATGAGATGGTTGCATCTTTTGTTGATAGAAGAAAAGGTAAAGCTACAGAAGAGCAAGCTAGAACAATGTTATTAAATGAAAACTACTTTGGAACAATGCTGGTTTATATGAAGAAAGCTGATGGACTTGTGAGTGGAGCAATTCATTCTACTGGTGATACTGTTAGACCTGCATTACAGATAATTAAAACAAAACCAGGAGTTTCAAAAACATTTGGTTATTTCTTAATGGTTAAGGAAAATGAAAAATATATCTTTGGTGATTGTGCAATAAATCCAAACCCAGATGCTCCAAGTTTAGCTGAGTTTGCAGTAGAATCAGCAAAAGCTGCGGAAATGTTTGGTATTGAGCCAAAAGTAGCAATGTTATCATTTAGCTCAAATGGATCAGCAGATACTGATGAGACAAAAAAAGTGGTATTGGCTACAAAATTGGCTAAGGAATTAAATAGTGGTTATGAAATTGATGGAGAAATGCAATTTGATGCGGCGTTTGTACCTGCAGTTGGAAGTAAAAAATTCCCTGGAAGCAAAGTAGCAGGGCATGCAAACACATTTATATTCCCAGATTTAAACTCAGGGAATATAGGTTATAAAATTGCACAAAGACTTGGTGGTTTTGAAGCAATGGGACCTATTTTAGCTGGGTTAAATAGCCCGGTTAATGATTTATCAAGAGGATGTAATGCAACAGATGTATACAATACAGCAATTATAACCGCAGCACAGACTTTACTTGATTAAATAAATTAAACAAAAAGGTAGTTAGACTACCTTTTTTTTATGATATAATATTGGCATAGAATAGGGTGATAATGTGGAAAAATGTACAATTATTTATAATCCTGCGAGTGGGAAAAAGCAATTTATAAATAAACTAGATTATGTAGTTAAAAAATTAGAGGATAATAATTATAAAGTTAAAATCTCTGAAACAAAGAAACCGAAGCACGCAATAAAACTTGCAAAAGAGGCTTGTGATGAAAAAGTAGATTTACTTGTTATATCAGGTGGTGATGGAACATTCCATGAATGTGTTAATGGTGTTGCAAACCATGAGTTTAGACCAAAAATAGGATATATTCCTTCAGGAACAGCTTGTGATTTAGCAAGTACTCTAAAAATACCAAAAAACATTGAAAAAGCTTTAGATATAATTTTAACAGGTGAAGTGGCGACTATGGACATAGCAAAATCATCTAATGGATACTTCATGTATGTTACTGCGATAGGTACATATGTCGATATTAGCTATGTTACCGATTCTAAACTTAAAAAATATCTAGGTTATTTTGCTTACTTGATTACAGGAATTAAAGAATTTTTTACAATTCCAATGATGAAAGGGAAAATAGTTCATGATAATGGTGAATTTAGAGGATACTTCTCCTTAATTATGGTTATAAACTCAAAAAAAGTCGCTGGATTTAGCGTTGTTCAAAAACCTATTCTAGATGATGGTAAGGTTGATGTTGTTTTATACAGATACATACCCTTTTTTAATAATTTAATATATTTTATTTCATTCTTTATTGGACCTAAGATTATTCCTTTTGTCCATAAATTTAGAACTTCAAAACTGAAGATATATACAGACTCTCACCATAAATGGAATACTGATGGTGAATGTGCTAATTCTGGAAATTTACATATTGAAGTTGTTGAAAAAGCAATTGATATAATTGTTAGTCCGAAAGTAAAACCAAAACTATTTAAGGAGGAATAAACATGGAATATCGAAATCTAGAAAAACTAAGTATTAAAACAAGTCTTTTAGGTTTTGGGTGTATGAGGTTTCCCCTTAAAGATGGTAAAATTGATAGATATCTATCAAAAAAAATGGTTGATTACGCTATAAAAAACGGAGTAAATTATATCGATACTGCATATTTTTATCATAATGGTGAATCAGAACTAGTTGTAAAAGAAATAATCAAGGATTATGATAGGGAATCCTTTTATTTAGCGGATAAGCTTCCAACGTGGATGATAAAAGAGGAATCAGATGTTCTGCGAATTTTCAATGATCAACTCGATAAAACTGGAGTTGATTATTTTGACTTTTATCTCATTCATGCTGTTAATAAAACTAGACTTGAGGAAATTAAAAAATATAAAGTGTTAGAAAAATTAAAGCAGCTTAAATTACAAGGAAAAATTAGATATATAGGCTTTAGTTTTCATGATAACTTAGATGTTTTTAAAGAAGCTGTAAACTTGTTTGATTGGGATTTTTGCCAGATTCAATTGAACTATATGGACACTAATCATCAACAAGGTCTCGAGGGTTATGACATTTTAACAAATAGAGAAATCCCGGTAATTATCATGGAACCAATTAAAGGTGGTAGTTTAGCAAAATTTAATCCTGAAATTGAAATAATGTTCAATGATTATAATCCTACTGCTTCCATTTCTTCATGGGCTTTGAGATGGGTCGGAAGTTTACCAAATGTTAAAGTCATATTAAGTGGAATGTCAACAATGGAACATGTTATCGATAATATCCAAACATTTACTAATTTTAAACCTTTGGAAAAACACGAGTTAGAACTTATAGACAGTGTAAAAAGCAAACTAATATCTTTAACAAAAGTTGATTGTACAGACTGTAAATATTGTATGCCCTGTGAATATGGAGTTAATATCCCAACAAATTTTAAAATATACAATCAACATGCTATGTATGAAAATGATAAAAGTGCAAAATGGCAACTATCTAATTTAGAGAAATCTAATCAAACTTCTGAAAATTGCGTTGAGTGTCAGGAATGTGTCAGTAAATGTCCCCAAAATATAGATATACCAACTAAATTGAAGGAAAGTGAAGAATATTTTAAAGAATATGGACTTAAATAAATCTTTTAATGAAGTAATTGTGGTTGAAGGTTATCATGATTTAGATAGAATTAGAAAGATATATCCGAATGTTGATATTGAAATCACTAATGGAAGTGAAATAAACATCGAGTTATTAGATAGATTACTTCTTTTAAGTAAAACTAGAGGGCTTATTTTATTTTTAGATGCAGATTATCAAGGAGAAAGAATTAGAAATATAATAACTAAACATGTTGGAGAAACAAAACATGCTTTTCTTAGAAAAAAAGATTCAATTAGTAAGAATAGAAGAAAAATTGGAGTAGAACATGCTAAGAATGAGAAAATAATTGAAGCACTTAGCAATTGTTTAACGTATAATGAAGAAAGAACTAAGCAAATAACAATAAGTGATCTATATAACCTCAAACTGATTGGACAAAAAGAATCGAAAATTATAAGAGGTAGACTTTGTGAAACACTAGGTATTGGCTTAAGTAATGGAAAAACACTATTAAGAAGATTAAATGCTTTTGGGATATCTTTATCTAAAATTGAAGAAATATTAGAAGGTGAATTGATTGAAAGAAGCTAATAAAGTAAAATCAACAATTAGAAAAAATGAGTTTCATATTAAGAAAAAGTTTGGACAAAACTTTTTAACTGATGAAAATATACTAAGAAAAATTTCTAACGTTGCAAATATTGATGAAAACACATTAGTAATTGAAATTGGACCAGGACTAGGAAGTTTAACAGAATTTTTACTAGAGAAGGCAGGGCATTTACTAGCTTATGAAATAGATAATGACTTAATACCCATTCTTAATAAGACTTTTATAGGAAGTAATTTTACCCTGATTAATGATGATATTTTAGCGAGAAATATTGATGAGGACATAAATCATCTAGATTTTAAATATGATAAAGTAACTGTTGTAGCTAACTTACCTTACTACATCACTACTCCGATTTTAATGAAATGTATAGAAGATTCAAAATACATCAATGAGATGGTTGTGATGATGCAACTTGAAGTGGCAAATAGGATTACTTCAAAACCATCGAAAAAAGACTATAATTCTTTATCAATAGCAATTCAGTACAAAACTGTAGCTAAGTTAGCATTTAAAGTGCCAAGAACAGTATTTGTTCCTGCTCCAAATGTAGATAGTGCGATTGTCTATCTAAGAACTAAAGAAGATAATACAGTTAAACCAATTAATGAAAAATACTTTTATCAAATTGTTCGTTCAAGTTTTGTTCAAAGACGAAAAAAGTTATCTAACAACTTAAATTCTGTTTTTGGTTATGATAAAACAAAAGTTGAGGATTTGTTAGAGTCTTTAGGCTATTCAAGAACAGTGAGAGCTGAGAGTTTAAATGTTGAGGATTTTATTATGTTATCAGATAAATTAATAGATTTTAAAGCGTAATGATATATTTAATTACGCTTTTTTTTATGATAAAATATAAAAGAGGTGGTTTTTATGGTAAAAGAAAAAGCATACGCTAAAATTAATCTTTTTCTAAATGTAGTAGGAAAAAGAGTTGATGGATTTCATAATCTTGAAATGATTATGGCTCCTCTTAAATTGCATGATGAGATAAGAATGAAAAAAATACTAGATAAAAAAGAAATCAAGATTAGTTCTAATATAGAAATCACAAAGAATACTCACGATAATATTGTTTATAAGGTAGCTAAGTTTGTTTTAAACGAGTTTGAAATTAAAACAGGTGTAGATATTACAATTCATAAGAAAATCCCAATGGGGGCAGGTTTAGCTGGGGGTAGTGCAAACGCCGCAGCTGTATTAAGAGGTTTGAATAGACTGTATAAACTGAATTTATCTTTAGAAGATATGGCGAAAATTGGTGAAAAATTTGGAGCTGATATTCCATTTTGTATTTATAACAAGCTTTGCATTGCAAAAGGTAAAGGTGAGGATTTGTTATTTGTAAATACAAAACTAAAAAGTAAAGTAATATTGGTTTATCCGGACATCAATGTAAGTACAAAACAAGTTTTTTCTAAAATAGATGAGGAAAATCTAATTAAAATTAAAATTAACGATATGTCCCAAGGTGTTTATAACAGAAATTACGAACTTATAACTCGATCTTTATACAACTCTTTAGAAAATGTCACATTTGAACTGTATCCTAAGATCAAAGAAATAAAGCACCAGTTACTAGATTTTGGTTTAAAAGGTGTATTAATGAGTGGAAGCGGTTCTACAGTTTTTGCAATAGAAAATAATAGACAAAAAATCAAACAAGTAAAAGAAGTATACGAGGAAAAATGCACTGTTATATTGACCAGATTTAAGTAGTTGGCTCAACTAAGCTTGAAAATATTTGTCATCTTTAATTATATATGTTATAATTATCTATAGTAGAATACAAAAATGATGCGAGGTGGAGAGATGAATATAACAGACGTTAGGGTTAAAAAGTTTAATAGTGATAATCGTTTGAAAGCTATTGCTGCAATAACAATTGACGAATGTTTTGTTGTTCATGAATTACGCATAATCGATGGAAAAGAGGGACTATTTGTTGCTATGCCAAGTAGAAAAATGCCAAACGGTGAGTTTAAGGATGTAGCTCATCCTATTAACCAAGAAACTCGTAACCGCATCGAAGCTGCAGTAATTGAGGCTTATAACAACTTAGGCGATGAATAATATTTTTTAGAATAAATGTAACTTTTTTTAAAAGTTGCATTTTATTTTTGCATTTTTAGAGTTAAAATGATAATGTATATATGGTTAAATTAAAATATATTATTTTGGAGGATAAAGAATGGCTATTTTAGATGGCAATAAGATTAAATTGTTTAGTTTAAGTGCTAATCCATTACTAGCAGAAGAAATTTCAGAAATTTCTGGAATTCCACTAAGTAAAATCGAAATCAGAAGATTCGCTGATGGAGAAATTGGAGTAAATATTGAGGAAACAGTAAGAGGTCATCACGTTTTTATAGTTCAACCTACACATGAGCCTGTTAATGAGAATTTAATGGAATTATTAATTACAATGGATGCTATAAAAAGAGCTTCAGCAAAAAGTATTAATGTTATTATGCCTTATTACGGATATTCAAGACAAGACCGCAAAACATCATCAAGACAACCAATCTCGGCAAAATTAGTTGCAAACTTATTAGAGACAGCGGGAGCTGATCGTGTTTTGGCAATGGATTTACATGCTTCACAGATTCAAGGATTCTTTGATATTCCAATTGACAATTTTAGAGCTATGCCTACTATTGTTGAATATTTTGAAAATAAAAATTTTAAAGACGACTTAGTAATTGTTGCACCTGATCATGGTGGTGCAGTAAGAGCTAGAAAAATGGGAGATATTATGGGCTGCCCAATTGCCATCATTGATAAAAGACGACCAAAAGCGAATGTAGCTGAAGTTATGGGTCTTGTTGGTGATGTTGATGGAAAAATTGCAATTCTTATTGATGATATGATTGATACAGCTGGAACAATAACAGCTGCAGCTCAAGCTTTAATTGATAAAGGTGCAAAAAAAGTATTTGCAGCATGTACTCACCCAATCTTTTCACCTCCAGCGATTGATAGATTAAACGCTTCTGTGATTGAGGAAGTTATTTGTACTAATACAATTCAATTACCTGAAGATAAAAAATCGGATAAGATTATCCAATTAAGTATTGCTGATTTAATTGCTAAAGGAATTTTAAATATTATTTACGATAGACCTTTAAGTGATTTATTCGAATACAAAAACAAAGGTTAAAAAAAAACATCATCTTGGATGATGTTTTTTTTATCTAACTTCTACTATTTCTAGAGCTTTTGTTGGACATGCATATAAACAACCCCATGCATTATCACAATAAACTCCTGAATTATAAGCTTTTTTTGTTTCTTTATTAATTTTCAGTGTTCCTGTTGGACAAATTCTAGAACAAATCGAACAACCTACACACTTTTCTTCAATTACATTAACAGTATAAGACATATTTTACACCTCCAACATTTAGTAAGTATACAAACGAACTTTGTAAATGTCAATCTGTTTTTAAAGAAAAGTGTTTTCATATGTCTAAGAAATAAAAAACAATGATTCTGACATAAAAAATGTAGTTATATAGTATAATAATTATGAGGAGTGATAATATGGAATATATCATCATTGGACTAGTAGTTGTTAATATGTTTTTAGTTTTAATTGTCGCAAAAATGGTTATTGATTTGAAATCTCAAGTTAATAGTAATGAAGATGATCAGATACCGGAAATTAAAGCTTTGTTATTAGAAGAAAATAGCAAGACTATTGTTAAACTTATTGAGAGATTTGGTGATTTAAAAGAACATATTCAAAAAGAGCTTAATGAAAACTCTAGTAAAAGTTATAAAAGCTTTGATGATTTTAAAGAGGGTCTAAATAAAAAAATATCTGAGTCTTTTGAAGCATTAAATATGAAGATAGAATCGCAAATGCAAAAAATTAATCAAAAAGTCGAAATGAGATTAGATGAAGGGTTTGAAAAAACTAATAAAACATTCACGAGCATTGTAGAAAGATTATCAAAAATTGATGAAGCTCAAAAAAATATAGAAAAATTATCAACAGATGTTGTTTCATTACAAAATGTGTTAACAGATAAAAAAAGTCGAGGGACTTTTGGTGAAGTACAATTAAACCAAATATTGCAATCAATATTTGGTGATAAAGAAGATCACTATTCACTTCAACATACATTATCTAATGGAAAAATGGTAGATGCATTACTACACATACCAGATCCTATGGGTGATTTAGCTGTAGATTCTAAGTTTCCACTGGAAAACTACCAAAGAATGGTTGATAGAGACAGTTCAGAGGAACTAAGAAAAGTTGCAACTAGAAAGTTTAAAACGGATTTAAAGAAACATATTGATGATATTGCAGTAAAATATATAATTCCAAACGAAACATCAGACCAAGCTGTTATGTTTATACCAGCTGAAGCTATATTTGCTGAACTAAATGCTTACCATCAAGATATAATAGATTATGCGCAATCTAGAAGAGTATGGCTGGCTTCACCTACAACTTTAATGAGTATGTTAACAACTGTTCAAATTCTACTTAAAAATATTGAAAGAGACAAATATGCGAAAGAAATACAAGAAGAACTTATTAAGCTTGGCACAGAGTTTTCTAGATACCAAACAAGATGGGATACATTGTCTAAGAGTATAGATAGAGTAAGTAATAGCGTAAAAGAAATTCACACCACAAGCTCAAAAATAGGAAAAAGATTTGAGGAAATTTCACATGTTCAACTCGATGTTCAAGAAAAAAAGATAGATTAAAAGGAGCTTTCGCTCCTTTTTTTATTTATTAAATTGTAGATTATCATTTTCGTCTTTATAGATTTGGTTATTACTCATTAATCTGACACAAAGCCTCTCAATTGTTTTTTCAACTTCTAAGTTAGTGTTCTCATAACCAAAATAATTTGAGATTATTGATGAAATATCAGTTGTGGTAATTCCAAAACTATTGCGAATAACTTCTTTTATTGCATGAATGAACTCATCATCAGAAATATTGCTTAAAGAGAACTCGTTTAGCACATTTCTTCTATCTCTGAATTTTATAAAGTCTTCTTTTTGATAATAATAGTAAAAGCCGTTTTTAACATAAATATTATGGTTGTGTTCAAGACTGTTTAAAGCCTTTTTGATTCTATTTTTTACAACATTAGATTTTTTTATAGTATGTGAGTTTTCAACAACTCGATCGATGATTAACCCTAATTTAATGGGCATTTCACAATAAACTAAATCTAAGATATATTGATTAAAGTCACCATTGTCTTTCATAAAGAAATTAATGTTTTCAATCATTTTTTTGTATTTTTTATATGGCTCAAAGCCAAATCTCGTAACAACGTTTACTGGTTCTAAATTGAACTCGATTTCTTCTTCAATTTCCTCAACTCTTTTTGCTTTAATAGATTTAATATATTTTAAAATATCTTCAATCTCTTGCTGACGATTATTAAACCAAGAAGGTAAGTAGATTTTATAGATTGCCCAGCCTTTTGCACGCATTACCTTGTTTCTAATCCTTTCTCTCTCACTAGCTGTTCTAGATTGTGAGAAAGTTGAGTCATCAAATTCAATACCTAGTAAATACTCTGATTCATCATTAGGGTTTAATATTGCTAAATCAATATAATATTGATCATTACCAATAGTATAATCACAGACATATCCATGTTTATTAAGCTCCTCAGCAATTTCAATTGCGAATAGTTTAGAGTCTGAGTTAATTTCCTCAGGTTCTTCTATAAACTTGTTTTCAACAAATTGCAGGAATTTTTTTAGAACATTAACACCTTCACTAGTACGATAGTCCACCTCTAAATCATGAGATTTTAGTCCTGTAAATATCACACATTTTTGTTTTGCTCTAGTCATAAGAACATTTAATCTTCTTTCACCACCAATATGGTTTATTGCCCCAAAATTTTGGATAATATTACCATTTTGATCTTTTGCATAAGCGATGGAGATTAAAATCACTTCTCTTTCATCACCTTGGACATTTTCTAGATTCTTAATAAAGAACGGTTCAATCTTGTCTTCGTCAAAGAAAGAATCTAATGTAACATCATCTTTGATTACTTTTTTAAGCTCTGAGCTGATTAAATCTCTTTGGTTGATATTGAGTGTTGCTACACCTAAAGATAAATCTGGGGTTGTTTTGGCGTGATTCACAACGTATTTAACTATCTCTTTGGCTTCGATAATGTTTGTTCTCGTGCGACCTCTATCAAAAATTCCATCCACATAATGTAGTTTTAGACCGTATTCTGGATTGTTTTTGTATTTAGAAGGAAAAATAGAAAGAGATTTGTCGTAAAAATGTTCGTTTGAAATCTTAATTAAATTATGATGTTTAGAACGATAATGCCAATTTAAAGTAGTTAATGGAACCCCGCTACCTCTAAGCAAAGTCAAAATACTTTCATAATTAGATATTGTATCCTCTTCAAAAATGTCAGTTGAACCATAAAAACTTTCAAAGAAATTAGTTGGAGGTAATTGTTTTTCATCACCAACTACAACTACTTGCTTTCCTCTTAATAAGGAACCAAAAGCATCTTGAGGTTTTATCTGAGAAGCTTCATCAAAAACAACTATATCAAACATACCAACAATTGGCTCTAAGTATTGTGAAATACTAATTGGGCTCATCATAAATACAGGTTTGAGTTTAGTTATAGGATCAAAAGCGTCTTTTAATAATTTTTTTACGTTAGGTATATTATGTTTTTTATTGAATGTTTTTAATAAGTAACTGATTTTTTCATCTTTGTTCTCTTTAGAAAGGGTTTCATCCTTTCTAATGTTATAAACTCTTAAGAAGTGAGAATCTAATACCTCTTGAAGATTATTTGTTTGAATATTTTTGTTATCTAGATAAATAAACTCTCTAACTTTCTGCTCGAAAATCATAGCATTAAACTTTTCAAGTTTTTCATTGTTTGACAAGATGTCTTTGATAATACTGTGAAGTCTAATATATCTGAAGGCCTTTGATATATGAGTATCATATTTCTCGTCATTTAGAAGCGAAACCAAGTAAGGATCCATAATATTATTTTCTATATCGATTTTAACATCTTTTAAAACAATAAAGTCATTTAAAGCTGGCAGAGAATGTTTTAATTTTTTAAAATGTGTTACTAAAATATTTAGATCACACTTTGTATATTTATTAGTATTGAATGTACTTAAGAAAACATCTTTATTTATTTTTAAATCATTATTTATATCTTCTAGTAAATGAATGGTGTTCTTAATTGGAGAAAGGTCTTTTTTAATAAAATTACGATAATAATCAATAAACAAATCCTCTTTAAATGATTTGTCTTTAAACAATACTTTTATAGATTGGTAAACAACTTCAACAGAATTATATATTGAGTTTAGTCTATTAATATCAGATTTATCCTCTTTAAATCTTTTACCAAAACACTTCTCTAGTAAAGTATCCTCTTTTAAGAGTAACAGTTTTAATGATAGGTTACTATAAAGCCATTTTAGTGACTCTAAATTCTCTGCATAGCTCCCATCATTATTAATTAAATACTTGCTAACTATTGATTCTCGCAATATTTTGTAGTTGGACTTTCTTCTTTTTAAACATCCATTAAAATTACTGTATAATTGTATTTCTTTTACTAAATTACCAATATAAGTTTCTAAATCATTAACATATACAAGATTTTGAATTATTTCAGTTCTTACTAAAGAGTTTGAAACACTTGAAAGATTGTAAAGACTGAATATCTCTTCTAATTTATCTTTGTTATTAACGATTAGACTATGATTAATGTCATTAATATACTCATCCAAATCATTGTTAATCTCTTTTATTTTTTCAAGGTTTAAAATCTCCTCTAAAGTAATACCACCAGTTTTTATTGCTGGAATTTTTATGTATGAGACAACTTTTATAGAGTCGTTAATATTTTTTATTAAACTATCAATATTGTTTGAAAAACGCATTAAATCGTGATGGCTTAATGTTGTCCTTAATGTAACCCCATTTAGAGGGCTTGTTTTAAAAGACCCATATTTAGAGTAATAATTTTCCATAATCTCTAATTGAGTTGCTATCTTATTAAACTCGGCGTCGCTAATTTCTGTTAAATAGGGGTTGGGAATTACTAAATCATAGTGATTAACTTTTGATAAATCAAAATAATTCTCAAGCTCAATAACATCTTGATAGGTTTCAATAAGCGTTCTTTTTGAAATTTTAGATGTTCGATGAAGTAATTCGTAGTATTGGTTTATTTCTTTTTTAAGTTCAGATAAATTTTCAGTTAATAAAGGATCTCTGTTTTTTATGTTCAGTTTGTTCATATAATAAATAGACTGGAGTTCTTTTACAACTTGAGCTTTATTAACCTTATCAGAGTGAAGTTGTAACGCTATATGACTTAAATTTAGAGCTTTAAGTCTATTATATACTACTTCCATTGCAGCAAGTTTTTCACTCATAAACAAAACTTTTTTATTGTTTCTTACAGCTTCGGCGATAATATTTACAATTGTTTGACTCTTTCCAGTCCCAGGAGGACCCTGGATGATAATGGAATTACCTCTATTAACTTTTGAAATAGCTAATAGTTGCGAGGAATCCGCATCTAAGATGTTTTTAATCGTGTCTATTTCTCTTGTGTTATCTATCAATTTATCATCATCAATATTACTTACTTCATGATAAATATTATTGACAAATATATCTGTTAGTATATTTTTTGACTCACCGTTTAAAGCTGTTTCCCAGTTTTGAGGGTCTAAATCATTATACATTAAGAATTTGTTGTACGAGTAAAAACTTAAGTGTACTGTATGAGAATCAATACCAAAATCATATCCACTGTTTTTAATTAAGTTAAAAAATTGTTCTATGTACTCATTGACACTAAATTCATTTTCATTAGCAATTTCTAGTTCTAAGCTACTTAAATCTAGATTGTACTCAAGTTCCAGTTTTTTTATTAATGATTTATTAAGTATTATCTCAGAGTTTGAGTAGGAAAATTTATATACATTTTTATAATTACTAGTTTCAATAGTAACAGGCAAGAAAATTAGTGGCGAATGAATAAGTTCATTATCGTTCTGTTCATTTTTCCACTGACAAAATCCAAATGACAAAAACAAGATATTAATACCTTGTTCTTCTATATGGTTTTTTGCGTTTGCATATATTTTTTCTAGTCTTACTTTTAGATCATCTCGATTGTAATTAACATAAAACACTTTTTGAAGTTGTGATTTCTTACTTAATAAGAATTCACCTTCATTATCTTGGTAATCAACAGTATTAAACATATCAAACATTGCGAGTACCGCATCATCAATATTTGTTAAATAAACAATTTCAATTGTATTTAATATTTCCATAGGAAGGGTTTTTATGTCCTTCTTATTTTTTTTGGATAAAATCACACGTTTATAGCCTTTTTCGTAAAGTAAAGTGATTTTTTCTATAACGTTCTTAGTAGTTGTGATTTCATTTTTATCATTTAAACCACCAAGGACAATTGTTGATTTATTAATTCCTTCATTTTTAAACAAACTCACAAAGGCTAAATAAATTGACAATATGGTACTTTGGACATCATTTTTGATGTTCTTTTTGAACCCTGTGAAGATAACATTATTATTATATATTTTATCTTGATCAATACCATACTTTGAAAAGTTCTTTTTTACATCATTATAAACACCATCGATAAGTTGATAAAATTCTGATTCTTTATCATTTTGATAGATAAGTTTTGATGCACCTTCTTCTAGCCTTAGTTTTATTGGTATTAAAGAGGGGTTATTATTAGAATCTAATAGGCTTATCGTAGTTAAAGCGCCTACTTTTTCATAATTCTTATTTTTTTCAGTATCAACTACTAGACTTTTATCATTAACAATTCCTTTTTCTTTCTTCTTGTTTTCAAGTGGAAGAAAACTAAAAGAGTTATTCTTTATAACTAAGTTGTATAAAGAATCTAAATCTTCGACATTAAAAGATAGCCCTTTATTAAGGGTTATCTTTGAATTTATCATTCTATTGTTGAAGGAAGTGTCTAGTAAATAATCTCTTGCATTTATTATCATAGTCTCTACTAATGATTTTTGTGATTCCATAAACTCACCTCAAGTATTTATTTTTTAGTATTTATCCCAATCGTCTTCTTTTTCATCTGAATCGTTAGAATCTTTTTGAACATAATCTACTTCAGCCCAATCAGCCATTCTTGTTGTTTTTTTGATGAACTCATCTTCAACATTAACTGTTGCTAAAACAACATTTGTACTTGCAATTAAATCATGAAGCCCTTTTCCATCTTCTCTAGCTATAATTAAGATAATTGAAACTATCACTAATGGTGTTGTAATTAATCCTGCAATAACTGCAAGGACACTACCTAAAATAACATTTACTAATAGGAAGAAGACTATTGGTAAGCTCAAATATGCACTCCAGTTTTGGATTGCTCTTATGATATGTTGTTTATAAGAAGGGTTTTCTCCAAACTCGTTAATTGCACGGATTCTCATTAATTTTTTACCTAGTGTTTGTCCATTCATTTTATAAGGGATATGGACAAAGAAAATCCAACCAATTGCAAACTCAATTATTGTTGATGCAACTGTAAAATTAATTTGATCTTTTGTCATAAATTCAGTTGTTGATGTTTCTGTACCAGCAAAAGCATTAGTAAATAAATTTGCTATTTCTGAACCATATCCTGTTATTAAAGCTGCAATAAAACTAAACACTGCTACAATTATCCCAACTATTATTGAATCAATTATTGCTGCTACTATTCTTTCTCCGGTTACTTTTTTTCTCATAATATACTCCTTTATTCGTTTCTTAATGCTTCAATTGGTTTTTTCTTACCAGCTATTATAGAAGGGATTAAACCACTTACAATTGCTAACAATATACTTCCAATTATTGCATAGATTAATTTAGCGTAGTTTATTGATAAAACTTTTTTTGGATCTACAAATGGTAAATATCTTAAAACTAGCTCTTGATAATTATTATATATATAAATGTTTAAAATTACAACAAGGACTAGTGATATTAATATGCTTAAGAAACCAGCGATTAAACCAATAAGAGTAGTTTCACCAGTATAAATTAGACGCACATCACTTCTTGAACCACCCATTGATCTAATTAATCCTATTTCGCGTCTACGCTCTACAACTCCTATATAAAGTATTAATAACAGCATTAAACTACCAGTTACTACCGCAATAAGTGTTATTGAGCTAAATATAAACTGAAGAATATAGATAAATAAATTTGTTATTCCACTAAATAAGTCTAATCCAAAATCAACATTTTCTCTGACTATATATCCTCTTTCCTCTAAAGATCTCATAATATCAGTTTTATTGGATACGTTATCGTTTTTTAGGAATGCTCTATATCGATAGAACTCGTCAATTGGGTTTGTTTCCTCAGAAGAAGGATAGATATATGAATTTTTTGATCCAATTGAGTTTATAGTGTCTTCACTAAAGAGTGCTTCTTTGAATAACTTATTATCAAAAATACCTACTAGTTTAAATTCTGTACCTTCACCAACCGGAGTATCATAGTCAATTTCCCAATATATTTCACTATAATCTCCACAAAATACATTTTTATCTCCGACTACTATTGGAGTACTACGATAAGGACTTAAAGCATTTAAATTTTCAGTTATTGTCCCTAACTCAGTCTCGTTATATTCTAAGGGTAAATTGTTTGTGTCTCCATCCCACATTGAAGTGTATATGCAATTTGTTTCAATACTCGGGATATATGCAACACTATATTCAAAATCTGTATGTATTAAATAAATATTGTTTTTTAGTAGTTCCCAAATCTCATCGTTGCTTAAATAAATATTGCTATTAATGAGTTTTTTTGCAGTGTCTAGTGGTAATGCGAATTCATTATCACTATTTGGCAATCTACCATCACCAAGAATATTTGTAAAGACAGATTTTATTTCAGTGCTTTGTGGAGTGCCGATAACATTAGTACCCACATTGCTAAGTAAGTTACTGTCTTTAGTAATATTCTTTACAATTTGAAAATCTTGTCTAGGTGCAAAGAATACTTCTTTAAAATAATTGGTATTTTCAATTGCTGTTAAAGCTAAATCTATTGTTGTGCTTTCATCATCAGCCATTATGTATATATCAGGATTGTTTTGGATTACAGCTGTTTGTTGTTCAAGTCCTGTTCTAATTGAGTTAAATAAAGCATCAATTAATATTAAACCAACTATCCCAACACTAAGTCCAAGTGATACTAGGAAAGTTCGCCATTTTTTTCCTTTAATATTATAGTATGCTAATCTAATAGCTTCTTTAAATTTTAGTTTTTTACGGTTTTTCTCACGTTTAAGAATAATTTTAACTTTTTCATCTTTCGGAGATGTATCACTTTTAACTCTACCGTCCTCAAGCTCAATTATTCTAGTTGCATACTTATTTGCAACTTTTTTATTATGAGTAACTATTATTACTAATTTGTCTTTCCCTACTTCTTTTATTAAATCCATTACTTCATTACCAGTTTTTTTATCAAGAGCACCAGTAGGTTCATCAGCAAGAATAATATCAGGATTGTTAATCAATGCTCTTGCGATAGCTACTCTCTGTCTTTCCCCACCAGATAATTGATTAGGTAATTTTTGTAAGTGATCTTTTAATCCCACTTTAGTCAGCAGTTCTATTGCTCTTTTGTGAGAGTCTTTATGACTAACACCAGATAGTTTTACACTAATAGCAACATTTTCTACGATTGGTAAGTGTTCAATTAAATTGTACTGTTGAAAAACAAAACCAATACGATGATTTCTAAAATAATCCCACTCTGATTCGGTGAAATTTGTAGTTAATTTTGAATCAATAACCATATCGCCAGTAGTTGGTGTGTCTAAGCCACCCAAAATATTTAAAAGAGTAGTTTTTCCACAACCACTTGGTCCTAATATTGCAATAGTTTCATCTTTCTTAAAGAATAAGTTAATATCTTTTAAAGCATGAAATCCGACCTTACCTTGTGTATAGACTTTATGTATTTCGTTTAGTTTTATCATGGGATTACTCCTTTCTAAGCGCTTTAACAGCGTTCATTTTAGATGCTCTTAACGAAGGTATAACCCCAGCTAGCATAGCGTATAAAATACTAAATGTTATAACAATTAGTATTACAAGTACATTTGGTGATAATAATTGCATTTCAAATAAGCCTTGTGTCAAAAGGTTCAATGGTTTTTCTATAAAGTTATTAAATAGGCCATTGATGAATTTTGTTAATAGTAAAGCAACCCCAGAGGCAATGATACTACTAATTAAACCAAGGAATGCAGATTCGATTAAATAGATACCAACAATACTTGAACTTTTTGCTCCAATTGCTGTTAAAATACCTATTTCCTTAATTCTTTCTAATATTGAAGTATAAACAACTAAACCAATTAGTATTCCTGAAACTATCAGCGAAATTGACGCAATCCCGATGAATATTTTTAATGCTTTCATCATAAAATCATCTATGTTTGATGTGATAGACTCATATAGGTTCATTACAAATATATCATGATTATCATTTAGTGTTTTTCTTAAATCAGAGATTTCATCTTCATTATCTGTGTTTAAATACATTGTTGCTTGTGAGGCATAAATATTTTCATCATTATTAATCATGTTAGATATATCAAGTGATTCTTGATATTCTGCATAAACTAAAGGTTGCATTGAAGTGTTTACAACCATACCAACAATTTTATACTCACCTATGAGTGTTTTAGTTCCAGTAGAATCTATGTATTTTATTGAAACAGTAAGGTTTTTAACTGAATTAAACACATACTCCTCAGAACCTTTTTCTATATATTGCAATCCTTCTAAGTTAGCTGCAGTTAGTGAGTTGATAATAATCTCATCAGAACTACTAGGTATTTCTCCATAAAGGGTACTTGTATTAGATTGCAGTGATACTTCATCATATGGAACTGATGTTAATATTGAGTTATTTGGAATCCCTTGATACTCTAATAATATTTGCTCTGTTACAACATATTCAACTGATTCGACATGTTCTAGAGCAGAAATTTGTGCCATTTCATCAGTAGTAATCTCTTCATTTCCGATGTGGTAAATCTGATATTGATCTTCAGGAATAAACGAACTTATTGTGCTAGCGATAGAGCTGTTTATTCCAAGTATTAAGAAAGTTAATAAAAATATAGATATATATCCAATTGAAACAATAGAACTAGTAATTATGCTTCTAAAAATCCTGCTTGATATATTATTTCTAGCAAACTTGAATAACATACTTAGTTTCATTCTAGGTCTTACCAAGTTTAATTCTTTTTCAGGTGTTATTGTTTCAGAAACTTGATTTGAATCATTTAGGATTTTACCATCTTCTAAAGTTATTATGCGATTGGCAAATTTTTCTGCTAAATCCTCGTCATGTGTAACTATTACAACGATTTTATCTTTTGCCTTTTCTTTTAAATAAGCAATAATTTTATCTCCTAAAGCTGTATCAAGAGCACCTGTAGGTTCGTCAGCCATAATTATTTTAGGATCTGTAACAAAAGCTCTTGCAATAGCAACTCTTTGTTTTTGTCCACCAGATAAATGATTAGGTAATTTGTCAATAAATTTGCCTAAACCAATTTTTTCTAACTCGATAACTGCTTTTTTCTTAGCTTGTTTTTTTGACAGACCTTGGAACTGTAATGGAAGTGCTACATTTTCCCACACTTTTAGATGTTCAATCAAGTTGTATTCTTGAAATACGAAACCTACATAGTGGTTTCGATATATAGCCCAGTCTTTTTTTGAGAATGTAGAGGTATCAATACCATCAATTGATACTGAACCATCGATTTTTGTGTCTAGGCCACAAAGAACATTTAAAAGTGTACTTTTCCCACTTCCACTTTCACCTAGAATAAAAACGAAGTCACCTACATTAAAATTTGCATTGATATCATCAATTGCATTAATGTATGTACTTCCATTCTTATATTTTCTTGTTAGTTTTTTTACATTTAGCATAGTATCCTCCTATGTATTTATTATTATATTTAATCTACTAATTGTAGTAGTTGTAGACAGCTTTATTTATTATTGTTGACAATTCTTTTGTTTTTGTTATTATATTTGTATAAACGTTGATTGGACAAGTAATACATTTCCCTGTTATAAGCGAGTCTAGGTAGGTGAGAGCTAGATAAATAAGTAATGTATGAATAACACCATGAGTGATGAAAGAATTGAGTAGACTCATCCGTAATACCTGCGTTAAAGGTTAGAGTGCTAGGAAACTAGAACTAAGGTGGTACCGCGGAAAATATATTCGTCCTTAAACAGTTGTTTAAGGATGTTTTTTTATTATAGAAAAGGAGAGATTTGATGAAATTGAACATTAGAGAATTAGATAAACAATATTCTGACATTGGTTCCAAAAATATTATTATTGAGGGATGGGTTAGAAATAATAGAAGTCAAAAAGAGTTTGGTTTTATAGACTTAAATGATGGTACATTCTTCAAGTCTGTGCAAGTAGTTTATGATATCGCTTTAGAGAACTTCAAAGAAGTTGGTAAAATTAGAGTAGGTAGTAGTGTAAAAGTTATTGGTGATGTTATTTTAACACCAAACAACAAACAACCATATGAAATTAAAGCAACTAGTGTTGAACTTGTTGGTGATTCTTTAGAGGATTACCCAATTCAACCTAAAAGACACTCAAGAGAATTTTTAAGAGAGAATGCACATCTAAGACCTAGAACTAACTTATTTAGTGCAGTTTTTAGAGTAAGAAGTATTTTAACTCATGCTGTTCATTCCTTTTTTCAAGAAAAAGGTTTTGTCTATTTAGCTGCGCCTCTTATTACTGCAAGTGATGCTGAGGGTGCGGGTGAAATGTTCAAAGTTACTACACTTGATTTAGATAACATACCTAGAAACGAAGAAAAAAGCATAGATTTTAAAGAAGACTTTTTTCAAAAGCCAGCTAACTTAACTGTATCTGGGCAACTTGAAGCTGAGGCATTTGCTCTTGCATTTAAGGAAGTTTATACATTTGGTCCCACATTTAGAGCTGAGAACTCAAATACAACAACACATGCTTCAGAATTCTGGATGATCGAACCTGAAATAGCTTTTGCTGATATTCATGATGATATGGATTTAGCAGAAGAAATGGTAAAATATTTGATTAACTTTGTAATTGAAAGAGCACCACATGAGATGGAATTTTTTGATAAGTTCGTTCAAAAAGGGTTAATGAATAAACTTAATAGTGTTGTTAATGGATCATTTAATAGAATTACACATAAAGAAGCAATTGATGTGCTAATTAATTCAAAAGTTAAATTTGATAATGAACCGCAACATGGTGAGGATTTAGCTACAGAACATGAAAAGTACTTAGTTAAACATTATAATGGACCTGTTTTTGTTATTGATTGGCCAAAAGGAATTAAAGCATTCTATATGAGAATGAATGATGATAATGAAACAGTAGCGGGAATGGATTTACTTGTTCCTGGTAGTGGTGAATTAATTGGTGGAAGCCAAAGAGAAGAACGTTTAGATATGCTTCTTAAAAGAATGAAAGAAATGGATGTACCAGAAGAGGATTTATGGTGGTACTTAGATCTTAGAAAATACGGTGGGTGTAAACATGCTGGATTTGGTCTTGGTTTTGATAGAATGTTAATGTATTTAACTGGTGTAGAGAACATCAGAGACGTTATTCCGTTCCCAAGAACACCAAGAAACTGTGAATTTTAAAAGGAGCCAAAAGGCTCCTTTTTTTATTTAATTATTTTTTATCAGGTTTTACTGTCTCAGCAAAGGTAGAAGCCAACCCTACTAGACCTTGTAAATCAGATGGTATGATTAATTTTGTTGATTGTCCGTCTGCTACTTTAACCATTGTTTTAAATGCTTCAAGTTTTAAGAATGCTTCATCTGCTCCAGCGTCTTTAATTAAACGAATAGCCTGAGCATTTGCTTCTTGTACTTTAAGTAATGCTTCACTTTCACCTTCTGCTTCTCTTATTGCTGCCTCTTTTTTAGCTTCAGCTCTAAGAATTGCAGATTGTTTTTCACCCTCAGCAGTTAAAATTGCACTACGCTTTTCACCTTCAGCAATTAAAATTGCTTGACGACGTTCACGTTCAGCACGCATTTGTTTTTCCATTGCATCACGAATATCTTTTGGTGGAATGATGTTTTTAACTTCTACACGGTTAATTTTAATTCCCCATGGATCAGTTGCTTCATCTAAGATAATTCGCATTTTATCATTGATTAAATCTCTTGAAGTTAATGAATCATCTAATTCTAAATCCCCAATGATATTACGTAATGTAGTTGCAGTAAGATTTTCTATAGCTCTTAGTGGTTGTTCAACACCATAAGCGAATTGCTTTGGATCTGTAATTTGATAAAATACTACTGTATCAATTTGCATTGTAACGTTATCTTTTGTGATAACTGGTTGTGGTGGGAAATCCACTACATGTTCTTTTATTGAAACTTTTCTATGTACTCTATCAACGAAAGGAACTAAGAAATGAATTCCAACACCCCAAGTTGTATGATAACCACCAAGTCTTTGGATAACTACTCTACTTGCTTGAGGAACGATAACAAATCTACTTCCTACATAAATAACTACTATTATTGCAATTGCTAATAAAACATAAGCCCACATATATATATCCTCCTAAAATTTATTTTATATATTTACTTAAAACGGATAAACTGTTCCGCTGTAAATAACATATGTGTTAGTAATACGATCTCTAATTGTTTTTTTGCTTTTTGTAAGTGATATTAATAGTAAATCAACTATTATACCGAGTCCTAAAGTAATTCCCCAGAAAATTGATTTCCAGAAAAACTCTCTTAATAATAAACTCCACCAATTAATATTACCTGTTAACTCTACTTTCATTAATTTACGACCAAATGTTTGCCCGTGTAGGAGTAAGTTGTATCCATAATTAATTACTCCAAATCCAAAAATAAAGAATAACGTAACGCTATAATAATATTTAAAAATAGTGGATATATCACCTTCGTGAAGAGTATTGAACTCATCAGAAAGTGTTTCAAGTTGTGTATCTCTTGCTTCAATTGTTATGATTTCATTTGTATAATCATTTATGATACTATCTCTAGAATCATAATAATCACTTAAATCAGATTGATATTGATCATATATTTCTTGAAAATTATCAATTTGACCTTTAATAACTCTATCCCCTGCCAGTCTAAACACTAGCGATAACACAAACATAACAATTAGTATATCAAATAAGAATGCAAAAGATCTTCTAAATGCAGATGCTTTCACTATAGTTTAACAACAATCAACTTTACACCTTCGATAGCTAATACTTCAACTTTGTCTCCGGTATTGATGTCTTCCTCACCTGATGTTACTGCCATCCAGTATTTACCATCAATTTTAACTTCCCCACGTTCACCTATAGAGATTTCTTTAGTACAAACTGCAATTTTACCGATAAGCCTATCCGAGTTAGTACTAATAATATTAGTCTTGAAATAGTTTTTTGCAATCGGTCTTACTGTTGCAATAAGAATAAATGATACAACTAGGAAAACAATTGTTTGTAATAAAATATTGTCGTTATCTATTATTGCTATAATTAAAGCGAAAAGTGAACCGACTGAAAACCATAAACTTGTTAAATCCATAGTTTGGGATTCAATAAACGCAGCAATAATAATTATTGCGAACCATACAAATAGCATGTACTCTGCCATTATTACTCCTCCTTCTCGTTAAGATCAATTATAAGTGCGTGGTCTTTTGCACTCCAAATAGCTCTAAACTTATATGATTTGTTATCTGAAAGATCTAATTTTATTAAATCAGCCACATCTTTCAAGAATTTCTTGTTACATACTCGAGCGTAACTAGGTTTAACAGTAATTTTGTGAGATTTCTCTTCAGGTACTGTTCCTAGTTGATACTCTTCTTTACTTACCGGTTTGACGGCGACTCTTTTGCCACCTTCATCAAGTCCCAGTAAAACACTATATGCATGATCAAAATGCGAACTAGCAGATTTATTTAAAGTAATATTTGATTCATATAGGGTTGCTACACCGTCTTTCGGCTTTTTAGAAGCCCATGTAAACGACATAATTTCACCTCCAATTATTTGATTGTACCTTAATTATATATCTGATTGATTTTAAATTCAAGAAAATTATTTAAAATTATTTTTATTAACCTTAGTCTTTTTTCAACTTTATATTATACTAGCTATGTTAGGATGTGAAATAAATGGATCAAACAGCAGCTAGAAAATTTGAAAAAGATATAATAAAAACATATCGTAAAGATATTTGGAGTAAGTTTATTAAGGGAATTAAACAATATAATATGATTGAAACCGGAGACAAAGTCGCAGTTGCTATGAGTGGTGGTAAAGACAGTTTATTACTAGCTAAATTGTTTCAAGAGTTAAAGAAACATCCATTAGTAGATTTTGAACTTGAGTTTATCTCTATGGATCCTGGGTATTCACCATTTAACTTAGAACTTCACAAGGCAAACAGTGCAAAACTTGGTGTCCCTATGAATATTGAGGAATCAAGTATATTTGAGATAGTTGAAAAAAATGCTAAAGACTATCCTTGTTATTTATGCGCTAGGATGAGAAGGGGTTTCCTGTATAATTTAGCAAAGGAAAAAGGATGTAATAAACTTGCACTTGGACATCATTTTGATGATGTCATCGAAACAACTCTTCTAAATGTTCTTTATGCAGGAACATTTAAAACTATGTTACCAAAAGTTAAAAGTCAAAATTTTGAGGGACTTGAGTTAATTAGACCAATGTACTTAATTAAGGAAAAAGATATAATTAGGCTAATGGAAGCAAACGATATTCACTCAATGAACTGTGGTTGTGTTGTGGCAAGTGGTAAAACCTCAAGCAAAAGAAAAGAAGTTAAAGAACTTATTAAAGATCTTAAAAGGAACTTTAAAGATGTTGATAAATGTATTTTTAAAGCGGCAGATAACGTTAATCTTGATAGTGTTATTGGGTTTTCGAAAGATGGAGTAAAACATTCATATTATGATGATTATTAAAAAAAAGTCCAAAGGACTTTTTTTATTTTCCCAAACAAAATTTGCTAAACATCTCATCTAGTAAACTTGTTGTTTTAGTTTCTCCAATTATTTCGCCTAAACTATACCAAGCACTTTTCAAATCAATCTCAGCCATATCAATTGGCATTTCGTCATTGATTGCTTGTAAGGATTCATGCAATGAACTCAAAGTGTCATGTAATCTTGCTATGTGTCTTGCATTAGAAACATAGGTTTGATCTTTTTCATTAATGCTTCCGTCAAGAAACATCTCCTTGATTTTGTTTTCCAAGTCTAATATGCCACTTTTATTTAGGGCACTTACTTTAATCTCATTTTTAAAGTTTGATTTTAACTTATTATCTAAATCAATCTTATTAATTATTACAATGCGGTTTTTATTATTTGTTAAATCTAACAGTAATTGATCTTCATTAGATAGTTCCTCGTTATTATTCACAACAAACAAAATTAAATCGGCTTTTTTAATTGCCTCTTTTGATTTATTAATCCCTATTTTTTCTACTAAATCAGTACTTTCTCTAATTCCAGCAGTGTCCATTAGGTTTAAGATTATTCCACCAAGATTAATTGAACCTTCAACTGTGTCTCTAGTTGTTCCTTTTACATCAGTCACGATTGCTTTGTCTTCTCTTAAGAGTGCGTTTAATAAACTTGATTTTCCAACGTTAGGTCTTCCGATTATTGCCGTATTTATACCCTCTCTAATTATTTTACCATAATTAGATTTGTGAATAATTTTCTCTATTTTATTAATCAAGTCCATTACTTTTGGTTTGATGATATCATTTGAAAGCATTTCTACATCATCGTATTCTGGATAATCGATATTCACTTCAATATTAGCAATAATATTAAGTAAATCCTCTCTTAAGTTGATAATTAGTTTATATATATCACCATCTAAACCTTTGTTAGCTAAAGATAATGACAAATCAGATTTAGCCTCAATAATATCCATAATTGATTCAGCTTGAGTTAAATCAATTCGACCATTAAGATATGCTCTTTTAGTAAATTCGCCACCATCAGCAGCTCTTGCTCCGTTTTTTAAGGTAAGTTCTAGTATTTTATTAGCTACATATATACCACCATGGCAGTTTATCTCTACTACATCCTCTTTTGTAAATGTATTTGGTTTTTTAAATACACTAACAAGAACTTCATCAATTTGATTTTCACCATCAAAGATATGTCCATATGTAATAGTATGAGATTTAACAGTAGATAGATTTTTCCCTTTAAAGAGTTTATTTGTTATTGCGATTGCATCATCACCACTAAGTCTAATAATGCTGATTGCGCCTTTTCCAAACGCTGTAGAAATTGCAGAAATTGTATCATTTATCATAATTATCACCTATATAATTATACCATATTTAGTTAATATGTAGTATAATAACATAAGGTGATTATAATGAATAGAAAAAAAGATTTAAAGTATTACACAAAAGTTTTTACGTTTTCATTTATCGGCTTGATTCTGTATATTATCTATTTATGGATTAGAACTGGCGTTTTAGATCCATTAGCTCTTGGGAATTGGATTTATATTCCACTTGTATTTACGTTTATTACATTTATATTTGATAAGTCTACAGATTATTTTGGTTCTTCTCAAAATAAAAAGTTAGGGTATTCAGAATTTGTTAGAAATGTCTCATTAGAGTTAAAAAAGTCTGATAAATACACTATTGAAGATTTTAGAAAAATTAGAGAGAATGCAAAATTTCAAAAATCTTTAGAACAAGCATTTTCAATTATTGAAAAAGGCGCAACAGAAACATTAAACATTCAAATGTTAGAAAGAAAATTTGAAGAAGGTACTATGGAATATGATGCGGTTTTAATTGTAATTGAGGAAATAAAAAAAAATAGTGAAACTTTTTAAAAGACTATAAAAAATAGTCTTTTTGTTTTATAATATTAATACAGAAACACAATTATTTAGAGGTGATAGCAATGGCATATAAAGCTTTATATAGAACGTATCGTCCAAAGGATTTCAATGAAGTTGCTGGACAAGAACATATTACAAAAACATTTAGGAATGCATTAAAATCTGGAAAGATTGCTCATGCATATCTTTTTAGTGGACCAAGAGGGACTGGGAAAACATCAATTGCCAAGATTATCGCAAAAGCAGTTAATTGTTTAAAAGCACCTACTGATAATCCATGTAATAATTGCGATGTTTGCCGTGGTATTGATGATAACACAATTAGTGATGTTATTGAAATAGATGCTGCAAGTAATAACTCTGTTGATCAAGTCCGTGAGATACGTGACAAAGTTAAATATTTACCAGGAGTAACAAAATATAAAGTATATATTATAGATGAGGTCCATATGCTAAGCCAAGGAGCTTTTAATGCACTTTTAAAAACATTAGAAGAACCCCCAAAACATGTAATATTTATTTTAGCTACTACTGAACCTCATAAAATTCCGGCTACAATTCATTCACGTTGTCAACGTTTTGACTTTAGGGGTATTTCAATACCTGAAATGACAAAAAGATTAGATAAAATAATCGATGAGGAAAAAATTCAAATCGACAGCGAAGCCATAAAAGTAATTGCTGAAAGTGCTGAAGGTGGAATGAGAGATGCAATTAGCCTTTTAGATCAAGTGGTTTCATATTCAGAAGAAGCTGTTAGCATTGAAGATGTCCATGCTATTAAAGGTACAGTTTCAAATGAGAAAATTTTAGTAATTGCAAAATCAATTGCTGAAAATGATACAGTAAAATCAATTTCACTGCTAGATGAGCTGATTATGGATGGTAAAGAACCTCAAAGACTAGTAGATAATATGATTGCTTTTTATAGAAATATGTTAATGTTTAAAAATGTTAATACTGATGATTTCGAGCAGTTAATATATAAAAATGAGGAGTTTCAAAAATTAGCACTAAATTTAAGTAATAATCTTGTTTTTTATTATATCGAGGTTTTAAATAAGGCATTGCACGATATGCGTTTTACAACAAACGCAAAACTATATATGGAATTAGCTATAATTAAAATGATTGATAAGATTGAAAAACAAGAAATTGTTTTTGAAGATACGCTTAATGATTTACGCTCTGAAATTAGTAGTTTACGAAGTGAAATTAAAACTATTAATACACAAAAACCATTAGAGAATGTTGTAAAAAATAAAGAAGATGTTCCAGAAAGTAAAGTCGATACCTTTAGTAAAAAAATAATTAATGATAGTGAAACTGAAGAACCTGTTGTCAATGAACATTTAATCAAAGCAAAAGAGGTTATTGTATCTACTTTATATTCTAAAGATGATATTGAAGAGGAAGTTCCAAATACAGTTGAAGTTGAAAACAAAATATTATCTTCAGATTTAACTGAAGATAATAATGTAAAATCTGAGGAAAAGGATATTTTTAACACAAGCCTACAAGAAGAGAAAAAAGTTGATAATATCGTCAAATATAAAACTTTTGACATCAGATTTGTAGAAGATGTTTTAAATAACGGGGATAGAGAACTTAAAATAGATATGATAAAAAAATGGTATGATCTTGACAGATTTGCAACTGTTGATGACAAACCATATACTAAAATGATAACTGAAGGTAGAATAGTGGCTGCAAATAGTAAATTAATTATCATCGAGTATGAATCTGCTGCCGTTTGTAACAGATTGATGAAAAAAGATTTTAAAGAGAAAATGAAATCACTTATCAATAAATTTTATAACTCGAATCTAGACTATCTTGCTTTACCTAAATCGGTTTGGGAAGAAAAGTCACAGGAGTTTATAAAAAAATGGCGAAATGGTGATAAAGATATCAAATTAACACCAATAAAAAACAGTGAGTTGATTGAAATAGAAGAAATTGATGATGAAATTGAAGATATGACACCAGATAGTGTTAAGGAAGCAATCAACATATTTGGTTCAGATAATGTAAAAGTAAAAAGAGGTGAGAATTAATGAATCCAGGAATGATAAAAAAAATCCAACAAATGCAAAAAGATATGGTAAAAGCACAAAAACAACTTGAAGAATCAATATTTTATGGTTCAGCAGGTGGAAAAATGGTTGAAGTGGAGTTTACTGGGGCAAAAGTTATGAAGAAGATTACTATAAATCCAGATGCTTTTGAATCAGCTGAAGATATTGAACTTATTGAAGCAACTATTATAACTGCAGTTAATGACTGTATAAAAAAAATCGATGATGAAACTGAACAAACAATGGGACAATTTACAAGCGGTATGCCAGGGTTGTTTTAAATGAAATACCCTAGAGCACTAGATGATTTACTAGAATCTTTTAGAAAATATCCAGGTGTAGGAAAAAAAACAGCTGAGAGGTATGCACTCCATACTGTTACTAAATTTTCTGAAGAGGAAATAGATGAAATTATTGGTTCATTTCAAAGAATAAAAACAGAGATATTTGATTGTCCAATATGTGGAAATATAACTGATCAAAACCCATGTTATATATGTAAAGATGATTCGCGTGATAAATCTAAAATCATTGTGGTTGAAGAAAGTAAAGACATTATCGTTATGGAAAAAATGAATAGCTATCATGGACTATATCATGTTTTAAAAGGTGCTATATCACCAAGTAATGGTGTTGGCCCTGAAGATATTAACTTATCATCATTAATGGAAAGATTAAAAGATGATAAGATTAAGGAAGTAATTTTAGCTACAAACTTGAGTAATGAAGGAGAAACTACTGCTTTATACATAAGAAGAATTTTAGAAGGTAGTGGCATATTTGTTACAAGGATAGCTCACGGAATTCCTGCAGGAGCAAACATTGAATATGCTGATGAAGTTACATTGTCAAAAGCATTGGAAGGCAGACGCGAATTTTAATTTTTTAAAATTCATAATATATACACAAGTTTTTTGTTATAATGTTATTATGAATAATAAAACGAGGTGATAATATGTTAGATTCAATTATTGATGCAATCAAAAATATCCTTCCTTTAGATAACTTCATCGATCAAGGGTATGATTTCGTAATGGGATTAGGTTACTTAGAAAAATTAATTGGTGGACTTGTTGGAGGTATCATTGTTATATTAGGTACATTTGAGCTTATTAAGAAACTATCTAAATTAATTATCGTAGTAGCGGTAATTGTTGGGGTATGGTTCGCATTTAGATCAGGTGTGTTTGATAACTTTATAGGATAAAAAAGACGAGAAATCGTCTTTTTTTATGTAAACAGTTACATTAATTTGGTTCTATAATTATTTTTTTATTAATAATAAAAAATAATTCAAAATATATTAGATTTGTAAACGGTTTTATTGTATAATGTAATGTTAAATTGATTTGTATTAAGGAGAGATAGAATGGAAATAAAATTACAATCGTTAACAAAAGTTTTTGTAGCAAAAGACAAAAAAGAAACTGTAGCTGTTAACAATATGGATATTACAATCCCATCAGGAAAACTTATCGGACTTCTAGGTCCAAGTGGATGTGGGAAATCAACAACATTATATATGATAGCTGGGTTATTAGAACCAACTGCAGGTAAAATATATTTTGGGGACGAGGACGTAACAAACACTCCTCCTGAATTAAGAGGAATTGGTTTAGTTTTCCAAAACTATGCACTTTATCCTCATATGACAGTAGCTCAAAACATTATGTTCCCTTTAGAAAATATTAAAGTTCCTAAAGCAGAAGCATTGGAAAGAGCTCAAGAAATGGCTGATCTAGTAGGTATTGGTGAATTAATGAACCGTAAACCTAAAGAATTAAGTGGTGGACAACAACAACGTGTTGCAATTGCAAGAGCACTTGTTAAAAAACCTAGAGTTCTTTTACTAGATGAACCATTATCAAATTTAGATGCAAGATTAAGATTACAAACTCGTGAAGAGATTAAAAGAATTCAAAGAGAAACTGGAATTACTACTATCTTTGTTACTCATGACCAAGAAGAAGCAATGAGTATTAGTGATGAAATAGTTTTAATGGAAGCAGGAATAAAACAACAAGTAGGTGTACCACAAGATGTTTATGATCAACCAGATAATCTATTTGTAGCAAAATTCTTAGGAACTCCACCAATAAACACTTTTGCTGGAAAATTAGAAGCAGGCAAAATAATGTTAGCTGGACACAATATTGGCAAAGTGGAGTCAAAAACTAACCAAGAAGTACTTATAGGAATTAGACCTGAAGGATTCAACGTTGTAGAAAAAAGTAAACTATCTTTACCAATCTACATGGTTGAAACAATCGGGAGAGATACAGCGCTAATAATTAAAGATCCAAATGACGAAGCTAAGACATTCAGAGCAATTGTAGACTCAAGCCATAGAATTAAACCTGGAGATACTGTTAATTTCGCCATCAAACCAGATAAACTTTATGTATTTAATAAGGATACTGGGGAATTGGTAAAATGATAGAGTCAAAAAATAACCTAAAGGCTTGGCTATACTTAGCTCCAGCTCTGATTTTATTGGGGTTATTCACTTTTTACCCATTATTCAATGCATTCTTCTTAGCATTTGTTAAAGATTTTAACTCAATAACTCGTTCAACTCATGGTATGGACGGTTACGCATTTGTGTTATTTGATAACTTCTCAAGAGTTTTCAAAAGTCCAGATTTTGGACAAGCAGTAAAAAATACAGCTGTTATTATGCTTGTATCAGTACCGGCATCTATTATTACAGCTTTAGTTATATCAGTAGCGTTAAACTCAATAAAAAGATTTCAAGGTTTTTTACAAACTGTATTCTTTTTACCATATGTAACTAATAGTATTGCAATTGGTATGACATTTGCATTTATCTTCCATAGTGATTATGGATTAGTAAACATGTTCTTAGGTTGGTTCGGTGTTAACCCAATTACTTGGGTAGGTCCTGGAGCATCATGGGAAGCTGGAATGACAGCTTTATTAATCTATACAGTATGGGGAGGTTTAGCGTTTAAAATATTAGTTTTCTTAAGCGGTCTTCAAAGTATTGATAAACAATACTATGATGCTGCAAAAATTGATGCAACTCCTAGAGGGAGAGTATTCAGTAAAATTACTGTACCTCTTTTATCACCAATGATTGCTTACATTACTATCACTTCTTTCATTGGTGCGGCAAAAGCTTATTCAACAATAATTGGTATGTTCGGAGCTAGTTTAGGTCCAGAAGGTAATGCTAATGCATTCATCACGTTTGTTGGTTTAATCTATGACGCGCTAGAAAAAGGAACAATTGGTGCATATAGCGTTGCAGCTTCAGCTGCAATCGTATTATTCTTATTTACATTCATGTTTACATTGATAAATATGTGGGTAAGTAAGAAGAGAGTTCATTATTAGGAGGTGTAAAGATGGAAAACGTTAATAGTAATAACAAAAATTACAGAAATAAAGAATTAATGGCAAAAATCCTGGTTTACACATTCTTAATTGGATTTGGATTATTCGTTATATTACCATTTTACTGGATGGTATTGACTTCATTAAAATCAGCAGAGGCTATTATTGCAAAACCACCAATCTTATGGTTATGGCCAAATGAGTGGGAGTTATCAAACTTTAAAGATGCAATAACAGCTGTACCATATTTTAGATTTATGTTGAACACAGTGGTAGTAGCTATCTTTGCTACTATTGGAACAATAATAACAACAGTTCTTGCAGCTTTCGCATTTGCAAGACTAGAGTTTAAAGGTAGAGATACATTATTTATGTTTATGTTAGCAACAATGATGATTCCTGGAGAAATGTATGTAATTACAAACTACATGACAATTTCTAAGATTCCATTATCAGGTTTATTTGTTGATGGAGGATATTCATTACTTGCAAATCAAACATGGGGAATGTCAATTATTGCACTGACATTACCATTTATGACAAGTGTATTCTATATGTTCTTCTTGCGTCAATCATTTAAACAAATTCCTAACGAGTTATATTATGCTGCTAAAGTTGATGGAACAACAGATTTCAAATATTTATTGAAAATCATGGTACCAATTGCAAAACCTACAATTATTACAATCACAATATTAAATGCAATGGGTACATGGAATGCATATATTTGGCCTCGATTAGTAGCAAACAAAGAGATTTTTAGATTAGTTACAAACGGTTTACGTGGTGCTGCTCATGTTGATGAATTAGGGAGACCTATATTCGAAGAACAAATGGCTGCAACATTAATCGTTACATTACCATTGTTAATCGTATTCTTGTTACTTAAAAAATACATTATGCGTGGTGTTTCTAGAAGTGGAATTAAAGGTTAAAAAATATAAGGAGGAAAAAGAATGAAAAAACTATTTTTAGCTGCTTTGTCTGTATTAGCGGTTATGACTTTAGCTGCCTGTGGCGGTGGAAGCTCTAATTCAAATGAAGTAAACGTACTTGACACATTACCTGATGAAACAATTAATATCACATTTTGGCATACTTATGGGCAATCTAAAGGTGAATTATTAGATGCTCAAATAGCTGCTTTTGAATTACTTTATCCTAACATTAAGGTTGAGGCAATTTCTCAAGAAAGTTATGATGGATTAAAAGATAAAACTACATTAGCAATCCCTGCTGGGAATGCACCTACAATGTTAGTAGGATATCCAGATCATGTTGCTGAATACATGCTTGGAGATGCAGTTATACCTCTTGATAAATTTATTGAACATACAACTTGGGGAGTAGATTTAAGTGATTTTATTCCTGCATATGTTGAAGAAAATAGACAATATGCTGATGGATTAATGTACTCATTGCCTTATTCAAAATCAACTGAATTCTTAGTTTATAACAAAACAGTTATGGATGCTAACAACATTACTATTCCTAATGATAGAGCGTTAACATACGCTGAATTAGAAACTATTGCTGCTACAGTTGTTGGAAATGGTGAAAATCAATGTGAATACTTAATCAATTATGATTCGCCAGCAAACTTATTTATTAATATTACTCGTCAATATGATGGTGGTTACACTGATATTGATGGAAATATTTTAGTAAATAATGCAAATACTAAACTAGGTTTAAATTATTTCTTAGGTTTATTCCAAGATAAAACAGTTGTATTACCTTCTGCATGGGAAGGTGAAGATTACGGTTCAGTGCCATTTAAAAAAGCTTGGACATGTATGAGTGTTGGTTCAACTGCAGGTGTAAAATATAATATGCCTAGTCAAAAAGAAATTGATGAATCAGATTATCCTAATGATTATTTACAAGGTGTATTTGAAGTAGGATTCGCACCTGTTCCTCAATTAGAAAACGGAATCAATTCTGCAACTCAACAAGGACCTAATATCGCTATATTATCAGATAGTACAGATGCTGAAAGATTAGCAGCTTGGCTATTAATTAAACATTTAACTAATGTTGAAAATACAGTAGATTGGTCTATGGAAACTGGTTATTTACCTGTTAGAACATCAGCAATCAATTCTGATGAATATCAAACATTCTTAACTAATCCAGAAGAATATCAAGCAAATGCAAGTGCTGCAATTAATGCTGCATTAGTTCAAACACCATATTTTAAATATGATCCTGCATTCGCATTAAGAACTTCTTCTGCTTCTGCAAGAAGACAAGCTGAAATTGCTCTAGTTGCAATTTACTTAGAAACAAAAACTGTTGATCAAGCTGTTCAAGCGATGATTGATCAATTAACTTGGTAAGGATAGATAAAAATGAAAAAAATCACCCTAATAGCATTAATACTATTTTCAGTAACAGTTTTAGCAAGTTGTAAAAAAGATGAACCAAAAATAGATCCAGTTTATGAATTAAATACTGATTTAACAGATGGTTTAAGTTTACAAGCTAATTATGAAGATAGAGAATTTATTTCAAATGGAGTGGGTGAAGTTGAATTAGTAAAATGTACAGATGGAGATACTGCAACTTTTAGATCTGGAAGTAATTCTTTTGCTGTTCGCTTCCTAGGAATCGACACTCCTGAATCAACGTACCGTTTTGACGCATGGGGTAAAGCTGCAAGTAACTACACTTGTGATAAGTTAACAAATGCAAATGAAATAGTATTAGAATCTGATGGAGACCGTATGGATGGTAACGAAAGATACTTAGCATGGGTATGGTATGACGGAAGATTATTAAATCTAGAATTAGTTGAGCAAGCTTATAGCTCATCAAAGGCGTCTATTACAGGTAAATATGAATCTTATTTATATCAAGCTGAATTATATGCCCAAAAAACAAAAAAACGTGTTTGGGGAGAAACAGACCCTGATTTTGATTATTCAGTTGATGGTGTTCAAATCACTATTGAAGAATTAGTAAAAAACGCTGATGATTATTATCAAAGAAAAGTTGTAGTTGAGGGTTTAATTACAGCAATGATTTCAGGGGATGTTTATATTCAAAATGGTGAATATGGTGTGTTCCTTTACACTGGTTATGAAGAAATGTATTTGAGAGTTGGCGATTATGTACGCATTGAAGCATTAACAGCTACATATTTTCCTGATAAAGAAACAGGACAACTTCAACTAAGCAACTACAGAGCAAGAAATGTAAAAACAATCTCTCGAGATAATGAAGTAACTCCTGTTTTAAAAACAATCTCTGAAATAGATAATGTTAACTTAGGATCATTATTACAAATTAATGATTTAACAGTTAAATCTGTTAATTTCAGTGAAGATTCAAATCGCTTCACAGTACATTTTGAAGATGCAAGTGGGAATACTATTGCATTAAGAAATGAATCACAAAACATTGATATAGATGCCGCTAAAGCACTATTCACTGTTGATAACGTTTTAAACATTAAAGGGCCACTAGCTTTATACTATCAAAATTATCAACTTATGTTAGGTTCGCTAGAATCGGTCGAAATTGCTGATTAACAGCAAAAAAAATGTATATATACATTTAAATTTAAGAGGAGGAAATTATGAAAAAAGTTTTAACATTTGCTTTATTGTTCTTAGCTGTTTTCTCTCTATCTGCTTGTAAAAAAGACGATGGTGGATTAACTGCTACACAAAAAATTGAAGAAGCGTTACTTGTTGTAAATATTTCTGGTCGTGACGAAGTTGTTGCTGATTTAGATTTAATCTTAACTAGTACGCATGATACAACAGTTACTTGGAGTTCAAGTGATACTGATGTTATATCAAATGACGGTACGGTTACTCGTCCTGCATTTGGTGAGAATAACGTAACAGTTACTTTAACAGCATCAATTACTTTAGATGGTACTACACTAACTAAGGAAATTGAAGTTAGAGTAATGGCTATGACAGTGGCTCCGCCACCTGTTAAAACAGTATCTGAAATCTATGGTTTAGATAATGAAGATACTTTTGATGTAACAGGTATAGTGTATTCACATTCACATTATGGGTTCTTCATTAGTGATGGTACTGGATCAATATTTGTATTTGGACCAGACTACAAGGAAGATTTTGCTGAAGGAAGTATAGTTAATATCCTTGGTGAAAAAGATGCATATCATGGAGCTCCACAAATAAGTGTGATTTCTATGAAAGAAGCTACTGGTGAGTTTACTGTGCCAACAGTAATCAATGGTAGTGTGGGTACACTTAAGAATAATCTAGTTGATTTTGGAACAAAGGTTGTTCTAACAGGTACTATCGAGAAAGTTGTAGATGGAACTTTTACAGATGTGTTTATTACTGATGCTGCTGGTACAGTATTTAAACTATATTATAAACACTTAGATGTGATATCTACTTTTGATGGTAAAACTGTAACACTTGAGTTAGTTCACTATTCAAAAGAAGAAGCACTTTTCTTAGGTGAAGCTACTGATGTTACTGAAATTACAGCGTTCACAGATGCACACATCGTTGCTGCTTATAAAGACGGATTAAGTATTGGGAGTGTAGATTTTGTAACAGGAAATTTAGATTTATTTACTTCTATTGAAGGTGTTGATGGTTTAACAATTGCTTGGGCAACAAGTGATGCATTAGTTGTTGAAACTGACGGTACAGTACATGGTGTAAATGGACAAGACTTAACTGCTACATTAACTGCAACAATTACTAAAGGTGATTCAAGCGCTACTGTTACATTTGATGTTACAGTTGTTGATTTAGCTGCTATCACTACTAATACAGTTGCAGAAGTTAATGCTGCTACTGATGGTGATTTTGTTAAAGTATTAGCAACAGTTACTGGTATCTTCGGAAAAGGATATTTCTTAAATGATGGTACAGATGATGTTCAAGTTTATTTAGGATCATACCCTACTGGTATTGAAATTGGTGATCAAGTTACAGTTATTGGTTATAGAAGCACTAATTATAGTGTTCCTCAAATTTCTGATGTAGCGTTCACTAACGTTGAAAGTTCTGACAATACATTACCTGTAGCAACAGACACTACAATTGCTAATTTATTTACAGAAGTTGCTGCTACAACTGATATGTATGGACAATTAATTACATTCACTGGAACTGTTGGTTTATTCGGTTCATATAACAATGTGATTATTAGTGATGCAAATGATAATGATGTTATGGTATATTTCAGATCTGATTCATTCTCACAAACAGTATTAAAAATGTTTGTCGGTAAAGATGTAACTGTTACTGCTAATGTTTATTCTTACCATAGTGGAGATGGACAATGGCAAGTTATTATTAGTGATGTTAAAGATTTAACTGCTATGACAGGTGATGATACTGAAAATGCAGATATTATCGGAAATTATATTATTGGTGAAGTAGCTGCAAATGTTACTGAACCTGGAGATTTAGAACTTATTACTACAATGGGAAGCTTCGCTACAATTACTTGGGCATCTTCAGATGCTGCGGTAATTACAGATGCTGGTATGGTTATGCAACATGCTACTGATGACAAAACAGCTACTTTAACAGCTACAGTTGTTGTTGGAGCTGTTACTAAAACTTATACAGTAGATGTTAATGTTGTTTCTGAATTAAATGCTTCAACTCCTGCTACTGTAAGTGATGCTATCTTATTAGATGATACTGTTACTACAAAAGTTGTTGGTGTTGTTGTTGCAATCCAAGATGATCCTAATGGTTGGAGTGGATTCTTTATTCAAGATTCTACTGGAAAAGCATTATTCGTTGATTTAGGAACTTATACAGGTGTAGAAGTTGGAGACGAAGTAGTTTTACAAGGTGAATTAGATACAATGGACTCTTGGGGAGACGATACTAGATATATTAAAGATGCAGAACTTATTTCGGATAACGATGGTGCAAACGCTGTTGTTGTAAACGCTGAAACAGATCCTGCTGTTATCGCTGCTGGATATGCAGATTTAGAAGGTCAAAAATTTGTTGCTGATTTAACATTTGTTTCTGCTGATGCAGCATATGCATATTTCCAAGGTGTAACTGATGGTGCAATGTTTAAATTAAACCATGCTGTTTACGGTCCTTATACTCAATTCTTAACTGCTGGTAACATATTAGCGGGTGTTGAATTTGTAGTATATGATATGGATTATGATAATGTAAGAGTTGTTGCAGTTACTTTACCTGCTCCAACTGATCAACAAATCGCTGATACATTATATGGTGCTGCAATGTTACCTAATGATGTTTATGGAAACTTAGTTCTTGCAACTACACATACTGATTACACTGCTACAGCTGTTTGGACTACTAATAATTTACCGGTTGTTGCTGCAGACGGTACAGTTGTTAGACCTGCATTAAATCAACCTGACGTTGATGTTTTAGTTTCTGTTGTTGTAACTGTTAATTCAGTAGATTATAATTACTCAAAAACAGTTACAGTTAAAGCTTATGTTCCAGAATTATTCTTTAGTGAATACGCTGAAGCAGATGGTGGAAACTGTAAATATGTAGAAGTTTATAACCCTACAAGTGAAGTTGTACAGTTATCAAATTACAAAATAATTAAAGGTGGAAATGGTAAAGAGTTTGCTGCTTCTTCTGATATTTATGAAATGGAAGGTACTTTAGCACCTGGTGCAGTAGTAGTTGTTGGAAATTCAGGCTGTATTAATGCTACTGATGATGCACAAGATCCTTTAGTATCATCACCATTATTCCCTACTACGGGTATTGCTTGGTATGAAACTACAGTGGTTGGTTATGTTAACGGAGATGACGCTTTAGGATTATTTAAAGGTGACGCTTTAGTTGATACAATCGGTTTAAGTGGAGAAGATCCAGGGTCTAAATGGGATGTTGGTAATGGTAATACTACTGATGGTACTACTGCTAATGTAATTTTGGTTAGAGTAAGTACTGTAGTTTATGGTACTACTGATTGGACTGTTGGAGCTGAACAATGGATAGTTTCTGCAAATGATAGAGATTATTCTACAGTTGGTTCTCATACATCAGATTTACCTGTTGCTTAAGATTTAAACTGTATTTAAAATAAGAAACAAAAATAAGACCTCTTTTGCTTTATGCAAAAGAGGTTTTTTATTATGTATATATATCTACATTAAATAACCAATTTCTATCGTTTATTAATCTAAAATATTTTTGAGCATATCGTTTTTATTTACTATTAAAATATTGTATTATAGAGGACTGCTTAAAAAACAGTTGTTTTGTCTATTTTTTTATGGTTTTCAATAAAAATTTATGATATAATGTAATGTTATTTTGAAAGGAAGATTGCCGATGTATAAACAAATAATTGACACGATTAAGAAGTATGATAAAATCATAATTCATCGACATAAAAATCCTGATTTAGATGCTCTTGGATCACAATTAGGATTACGTGAAATTATTAAGGATAACTTTAGAGATAAAGAAGTCTATGCAGTTGGAGATATGAACGATTTTACCTTTTTAGGTAGTATGGATATAATTGATGAAGATATATATAAAGATGCATTAGTAATTGTTACTGACGTAGCTGTTTCTTATTTGGTTAGTGATGAAAGATATAAGCTTGGGGCTTATATAATGATTATTGATCACCATTTAAATTCTAGTGACTTTGGTGATTATCAGCATATTGACAGCAGTTTCATATCATGTGCTCAGATAATTGCTGACATGGCTGAAGTTAATAACTTAGTAGTTTCAAAAAATGCTGCTACAGCATTGCTTGGTGGAATAATAACAGATAGTGGTAGATTCCTTTATCCTAGTACTTCAGCAAAAACATTAAGAAATGCTGCTTTTCTTATGGATAACGGAGCAAGTATGAATTATATATACGATAATTTATATGTCGAATCTTTAAATTTTAAGAAATTAAAAGGACATTTTATAAACAACTTTAAAACAACAAAGAATAAAGTAGCGTATATGAAAAACGACGATGCAATAAAAGAACAATTTGGTGTTTCAACATTTACTATTTCAAGAGGAATGGTAAACCAAATGTCAGGTATAAAAGGAATTCCTATTTGGGTTAATTTTACACTGGATGACGATGGTTATATTCAAACTGAAATTAGAAGTAAGACAATTTCAGTAGTTGAAGTAGCAAAAAAATATGGTGGTGGTGGACACAAGCTTGCTTGCGGGTGCACACTTGCTAACTGGGCAGATACAGATAAAGTACTAAAGGACTTAGATAGTCTTTTAGAATAGGAGAATTTATGAATAAAGAGATGTTAAAAGAAATATTTAATGAAATAAAAACTAGAAATAAAATAGTAATCCATACACATGAAAGACCGGATGGTGATTGTACTGGTAGTGCGTATGGTTTAAAAGATATTATCAAAACAACTTGGCCAGATAAAGAAGTTTATGTTGCAGCTGAAACATCTGATTTTGTTAGTTTTAATGGAACTCCAGATGTCATTACTGATGAAACACATAATGGGGCTCTATCAATTGTCTTAGATACAGCTAATAGAGATAGAGTAGCTGATAAAAGATTTGCTGATGCTGATATGGTGATTAAAATTGATCATCATATAAAAGTAGATGAGTTTGGTGATATTGATTATGTGGATACTTCAAGACCTGCAGCTACATTAATAATATTGGATTTATTTTTAATGTTTGAAGATGAATTAAAAATGACTAAAGATGGAGCAAGAGCATTGTTCTTTGGTACATTAACAGATACAGGAAGATTTAAGTATTCAGGTGTAGATGGAGATACATTTAGAAATGTAGCAAAACTATACGATTACGGTTTAGTTGCTTCAGAGGTATATGCATATTTAGATACTAGAACTGAGGAGCTAACAAGATTTAAAGGATATTTTCTACAAAATTATAGTAAGACTGAAAATGGGGTTGCATACTTTAAAGTTGAAAACGAAGTTTTAGAAAGATTCGGTGTAACTTTAGAAGAAGCAACTAGCTTAGTTAATGAACTTGGATATTTTAATGACTGTCCAGTATGGATATTAATGGCGGAGTATGAAGAAAGTATTGTCAGAGCAAGAATAAGATCAAAAGGTCCTGCGATTAATCTATTAGCTAATGGGTTTAACGGTGGTGGACATGCAATGGCAAGTGGTGCAAACCTAGGTACTTGGGATGTTGCAGAAAAATTACTGATTGAAGCAGACGCTTTAGTTAAGGAATATAAAGAAAACCAAAAACAAGACTAATTATCTTGTTTTTTATTTTTCCAATTGTTAAGTTTGTGTTAAGTTGTTTCTTTTGTGTTAATTATGTGTTATATTTTTATTGAAAATTGATTAATAAATTAATGGAGGAAATTATATGTTAGCAGTCACTTTAGATTCAATAAACTGGCAAGAAACTGTGTTTTTTATACTTGGGGGACTAGGGATTTTCTTATATGGGATAAATTTAATGGGGGATTCGTTAAAAGCTTTAGCAGGTAATAAACTAAAAGTTATTATTGAAAAGACAACGAACACACCTTTAAAAGGGATATTTGTAGGTATTATTATTACTGGACTAATTCAGTCATCAAGTGGTACAACTGCACTTACAGTAGGTTTAGTAAGAGCAGGTTTAATGACTTTACCACAAGCTGTAGGAGTTATATTAGGAGCGAATATTGGTACAACTGTAACTTCAGTGTTACTTGGGTTACCAATCAAAGAATACGCTTTACCTATAATGGCAGCAGGTAGTTTCTTTGTGTTCTTTATGAGTAGTAAAAAAATGAAACAATTTGGTCAAGTATTACTTGGATTTGGGATGCTATTTTATGGATTAACTCTAATGGGTTCTTCATTAAAAGTATTAGCTGAGTTAAATGAGTTTAAAGAGTTATTATTATCAATGAGTGAACTACCTGTTTTAGGAGTTGCAGTAGGCGCATTAACGACTGCAGTAATTCAATCAAGTAGTGCAACAATAGGGGTATTACAAGAGTTGTATACAACTGGAGCTATTCCTTTAAGTGGAGCAATAGCAATACTATTTGGTAATAATATAGGAACTACTGTAACTGCAGTTATTGCTGCAATTGGTGGTACTATAGCAGCGAAACGAACTGCTGCAGCACATGTTGTGTTTAACCTTGTGGGGAGTTTGTTCTTCTTAGCATTATTAGTGCCTTATACATGGTTTATCAGTCAGTTAGAATCCACATTCTTGGATGTCAGTAATCCTGAGAATTTGCGATTTACAATAAGTTTTGCACATGTTACTTTTAATGTTGTGAATACATTTATTATGTTTTGGTTCATAAAACAACTTGTTTGGTTTGTATCAAAAATAATTCCTGGAGACGACAATGTAATGGCTGTAGATGTCGATCAATTACAAGATAGTCTGATAGTTGAATCACCAATTTTGGCTCTTGAGAGTTCAAAATTAGTAGTAAACAATATGGGTAAATTAACATATCAAATGTTTTCAAGTGTTAACAAGTATTCATTTGAAAATAATAAAAAAGAATACGAAAACGGGATTCAAATGGAAGAAATGTTAGATACAATTGATAAGAAAGTGCATGACTATTTAGTTAAAATTGCGCAAGCAGGATTGGATGAAACTTCTTCTCATTTACAAGCTTCATATGTTGATACAATAAGAGATTATGAACGTATAGGTGATCACTGTACAAATCTATTTGAATTCTTTGAAATGAGATATGAGAATAAAACATTATTAAGTAAAGAAGCAAAAGAAGACTTAACTAAACTTTATAGTGTTGTTGCAGAAACTTTAAAAACAACTGTTGAGGCTTTTGAAAATTATGATAAAGAACAAGCAAAAGAAGTTTTTGAACAAGAAGATCTTATTGATAAGTTAGTCTTAAAGTATCGTAAAAGACATATTATGAGATTAAATAAAAACTTAGCTCATGATGCTGATGGTGTGTATGTAGATATTTTATCTAATATCGAAAGAATTGGTGATCACTGTAATAATATAGCAATAAATATTATTCAAGACAGTTACTACAATGAAGACTTCATTGAGTATCAAAAACATCTTGATGAATAAAATTTTAATTTTTCATTAACAATTGTAAAGTTTGTATTAAAACGTAACATTCTAATAGATGTTATGTTAATATGGATTTAGGAGTGATAATTATGGCGAGAATTTTAATTATCGAAGATGAACTTTCAATTCAAAAAATGATTGAATATGATTTAAAGCAACTTAATTATGAGATTGATAGTGCATTAGATGGATTTGAAGGGTATAAAAAAGCCTCTTCTACATTGTACGATGTTATTTTACTAGATATTATGTTACCTAATATGAATGGGCTTGATATTTGTAAAAAGCTTAGACAAGAAGGAAATGAAGCATATATCATAATGTTAACTGCAATGGATGATGAGTATAATAAAATAAAAGGGTTTGAAATTGGTGCAGATGATTATGTTACTAAACCATTTTCACCAAGAGAACTTGCGGCTAGAATTAAAGCTGGTTTAAGAAGAAAAGGTGTTAGTAAGAATGATGACACTTTATACTACAATAACTTAAAAGTTGTTCAGAGCAGTTATCAAGTTTTTAATGGTAATGAAAAAGTTGAACTAACATTAAAAGAGTTTGAATTATTAGTTTACTTAATTATAAATAAAGGTAAAGCATTATCAAGAGACCAACTTCTTAATAAACTTTGGGGTTTTAGTTATGATGGTGATTCAAGAGTAGTTGATGTCCATATTTTCAAACTTAGAGATAAGTTAGATCCAAAAGCAGAGTTTTTAAAAACAGTTCGAGGTATTGGTTATATACTTATATAAGACGAGGTAAAATCCTCGTCTTTTTTAATGCTTTAAAAACATTAATTTACATGATTTTAACATTAGTAAAATCATTAAGAAATCATATTTTTGTATAATTTAGTTGCATTAAGTAAAAATAAAGGAGAAAACTATGAGGAAAATAATAATTATAGGCTTAACATTAATATCTGCATTATATCTTGTAGGTTGTGATAATAATCAACTAGATACTAGTTTTGATGCTACTAAATCAATAACTGTTTATACAAGAGACACTTCAAGTGGAACAAGAACTGGATTTATGAATGGCATTGGTTTTGGAGATGCAGCAGAAGACAATTCTTTATTAGTTTCAGGATTTGTAACTAAAGATAATACAGGGATTTTAACTGCAATGAAAAATGATGAGTATGGGATTGGGTTTATTTCTTTAGCAAGTTTAAATAATACAGTAAAGGGTCTAGCATTTAATGGAGTTGAACCAACAATAGCAAATGTTATCAATAATACATATTCTTTAAAAAGACCATTCAATTATGTGATTAGAGCTGATGGTGATTATGGGAGTTTAGATAAGGAAAATTTAACAAAAGCTTTTATAGCCTTTTTAGGAACTATTGATGGCTCTGATATTATTAATGATAAAGGTGCAATTCCTTTATCAGCTACAGGAACTTGGGATGATATAAAAGCAGAACATAATGTATGTTTAAAAGATAACAGCAATATAGTTATTAAATTTGGAGGCTCAGATTCTATTGAAAAAATTGCCAAAGCATTGTCATCGGCCTTTGCCCCAAAATGTGGTGGTTTTATCGCAGAACATGATCATACAGGTTCAAGTGACGGGTTTAAAAGAACCCAAGGATCAGAAAAAGATAGTGATAATGCTAAAGATGTGGGATTTGCATCAAGAGATTTTAAAGATACAGAAATAGGAGATATTGGTACTCAAGGACAATTAGCTTGGGATGCAATTGTAGCAATCGTTAATAATAGAAATACACTTAATGCTATTACACAAGAGAGCTTAAAAAGTATATATGATGGTACTTATAAAGTTTGGGAAGACATCAATCAATAATGAAAAAACCCGTAATGGGTTTTTTGTGTGTTAGGAGTACATATATGGAAAAGACCTTAGAATGTTTTAAACGAATACTTGGGAAATCAAAAAAAGAAAATATTGATATACTTATTAGGGGAATATTTGGAATATCAGCACTTATATCAGCTTCTGTTATAATTATTATAATAATATTTATAACAATAAAAGGTGTCACACCTTTTATTTCATATAATCAAGGGCTTGGGCAAGTAAATATTTTTAGATTTTTAACAGGTAGAGTGTGGTTGGATGGAGCAGCCTTTTCATCTAGTCTTTATGGTGTTGGGTTTATTATAATAAACACGGTTTATATAGCCCTTTTATCTTTGATGATATCAATGCCTATTGGAGTATTAACAGCTTTATTTATTGCAAAAGTAGCTCCTCAAAGGTTATCGATATTTTTAAGAACTGTTGTTGAACTTTTATCAGCTATTCCCTCAATTGTTTATGGCTTGTTTGGTAGTGGTGTAATTTTGGTTCTAGTTTATAATTTTGCTGAACTAGTAGGAATTCAATCAAAAGGTGGTAATAGTGTCATCGCAACAGTCCTTGTTTTGTCATTAATGTCATTGCCGACTATCACAGCAATTAGCGAAGTTGCTATAAGAAGTGTGGGTAAAGATATAGAACTAGGCTCTTTAGCTCTTGGAGCAACTAAAACTCAAACCAATTTTAAAGTGGTTTTAGCGAGTGCAAAATCAGGTATTTTTGCTTCTGCAATTCTAGGAGTTGGGAGAGCACTTGGTGAAGCAACAGCGGTTAGTCTAGTGGCAGGTAATTCAAAAAGCGGACCTTCTTTAGGATTGTTTGATATAACTAGTACTTTGACATCAACGATGCTAGAAGGATTAAAAGAAACTACAGGCTTAGATTATGATATTAGGTTTAGTGTGGGGATTGTGTTAATGATAGTGATATTATTGACAAATATAATCCTTAATTATGTTAAAAGGAAAGTAGGTAGTGTTAGTGTCAAATAAAAGAAAATTGAATGATATATTTTATCAGTTCATTACATATATATCTGCCTTAATCTCAGTTTTAGCATTATCTTCAATATTTATGTTTGTTTTTATTAAAGGATCATCGTTACTTGATTTTGGTTTGCTATTTAATGATTATCATGAAAAATATTACAACGGTGGATTTAATGGTGACATAGACTTTAGTTTAACTCCAGAGCCTGATAATTTAGAGGCTAACGAGTTTTATTCTTCTATGTGGGGAATTGCTCTAAAAGATGCCAAAGACAGAGAAGGGAATGCAATAATAATTGTTTCATACATCTCAAAAGATTCCCCTTTTTCTAACATGTATGATAAAAATTCTGTGGATATTGAAAGTTCTATTGTTATAAAAGAGGGTAATATTGTTTCAAAAATATCTTATTATGATAAACCTACATCTTTAACCAGATATGGGGCAGAATTAATGATTAAAGACTTAGATACCGTAACAGATATTAGAGAAGTAGTTTACACTTCATTAGGAGGAGGAATTAGAGGTTCTTTATTGACAACACTGTTTATAATAGGATTAACATTAGTGCTAGCACTTCCAATGGGGATATTTACTGCAATATATTTGAACGAGTTTGCGAAAAAGAACAAAATTACAAATCTAATAAGAAGTTTAATTGAGACATTAACAGGAGTTCCATCTATTATTTATGGACTAATGGGTTTAGCAGTATTTGTGCCTTTTACAATTGCGATAACAAAGGCAGATAGTGCAAACTTGATTTCAGGATCAATGACTCTTGCTGTGATTCTACTTCCAATAATTATTAGAAGTACTGAAGAATCGCTAAAGGTAATACCTGATGATTTAAGAACAGCATCATTAGCCCTTGGAGCAAATAAAACTCAAACAACTTTTAGAGCGGTTTTACCAAGTGCGTATCCCGGAATAGTAACAGCTACATTACTAGCTGTAGGTAGAATTATCGGAGAATCAGCTGCATTAATTTTTGCAATCGGTACAGCAATAAAAGATGATGTATCCATTTTTGGAAGATCAACAACTTTAAGTGTACATATCTGGTCATTGATGAAAGATGAACCAGCTAACATAGAATTAGCCAGTACAATTGCCTTAATAATTTTAATTATTGTATTAGCTTTAAACATACTTGTAAAACTAGTATCTAAAAAATTTATTACAAAGATAGTATAAGGAGTAAATATGGATAATATTTTTAGTATCAAAGACTTAGATTTATATTACGGGAATTTTCAAGCTTTAAAATCGATATCACTAGATATTGATAGAAATAAAGTTACCGCTTTAATTGGTCCAAGTGGATGTGGGAAATCAACTTTTTTAAGATGTTTAAATAGAATGAATGATTTAATTGAAAATTGTAAAATTGAGGGGAAAATTCAGTACTCACAAATGGATATCCAAACTAAATCCTTTAATGTAATTGAATTAAGAACAAAGGTAGGTATGGTATTTCAAAAACCAAACCCATTTCCAATGAGTATTTATGACAATGTAGCATACGGACCTAGATGTAGTGGTATAAAAAAGAAATCAGAATTAGATGTTATTGTTGAAAAAGCTTTAAAGAGAGCTGCCTTATATGAAGAAGTGAGCTCTCGATTAAAAGATAATGCATTAGGGTTAAGTGGTGGGCAACAACAAAGATTATGCATTGCCAGAGCAATTGCAATGGAACCTGATGTAATTCTAATGGATGAACCTACAAGCGCATTAGACCCAATTGCAACATTGAAGATTGAAGAACTAATTAATGATTTAAAAAGAAACTATACAATTGTTATTGTTACTCATAATATGCAACAAGCTGCAAGAATTTCTGATAAAACAGCTTTCTTTTTAATGGGTGAGTTAATTGAGATTGATAGTACAGACAAAATTTTTACACAGCCTAAAAACAAAAAAACAGAAGATTACATAACTGGTCGTTTTGGATAGGAGAATAATTTATGGTACCAAGTAGATCACATTTCATTAAAGAAATGAAAGACTTAAACAACAAAGTTGAAAGAATGGGTAAGGAAATTGAAATTATATATGGTAATTTAGTTCTTGCCTTAAGAAGCAATAAAAAAGAGATTGCCTCAAATATTGTTGAAGAGGATAAAATTATAAATGATATAGAAGTTAGTATAAATGTTGATGCATATTTATTAATAGCAAAACAATGTCCAGTAGCTAGTGATCTTAGACGAATAATTACTGCTCTTAAGATTGCTAATGATTTAGAAAGAATTGCAGATTATGCTGTAAATATCTCAAAATACATTATTAAATCAAACGTTGAAAACAAAGATTTTAGAGATGTTTTAGTTTCTTTAGCAGAAAAAGTAATTAATATGTTTAGTAATATAATGACTGCATATCGCAATGAAGATATAAAATTAGCTTTAGAGGTTTGTGAACTCGACTCCCAAATTGATGATTTCTACAAGGAAAAAGTTAAAGAACTGATAAAAATTGGTAAATCTAACACTGATGAAACTGCGGAAGCTGCAATAAGAGCATTACTTGTTTTAAAGCAACTTGAGAGAGCTGGAGACCATATAACTAATATAGCTGAAAATATTGTTTATTTAGTTAATGGAAAAAGATTAGAGCTTAACTAGAGAAATAATGTATAATAAAAATGGGTGATATAATGAAAAGCAATAACGGATATATTGTAATTTCGTATTTATTTGCAATTATAGTTTTTTTAATCTTTAAGGATGCAGTATTAGTAGCATTTTTACTACTACTTCTTTTGACATACCACTTATATGATATATACCAGCTAAAACAATCGTTTTTAAAAGAAATTGCAGACACAGAGGGAAATCTGAAAATTTCAATCCAAAAAGAAAAACAAAAAAGATTAGAAAATTATTCCCAGTTTCTATCATTAAGCCAGACATTAGGGAGCGGATTAATCGTCGTTAATGATCTTGGTATAATTGATTTTGTTAATAAAGACGTTAAATCATATTTCATCGAAGTTGATTATGAAAACCATGAGTATAAGACATTTTCTCTTATTAAACCGTTATACAAGTTTATCAACGAATCATACTTATTAGAGTCGCCTTTAAGAAAACAAATAATGTATAATGATAAATACTATGATTTAGTTAATACGCCAATATTTGAGGGTAGGTTTTTTAAAGGTTGTTTAATAATAGTTCATGATATAACAGCAATTAAAACAGCTGAAAAATTTCAAAAACAATTTACAGCTGATGTATCACATGAACTTAAAACACCATTATCAGTCTTAAAAGGTTTTTCAGAAATACTTGATAGAGATATAAATATGGATTCAAAACAAAGAGTAGAATTTATAGGAATGATTAAAAAAGAAGTAAATCGAATGGAAACAATTATTACAGACTTGCTTACGATATCAAAAATGGATAGATTAGACTATGAACTAAAACTAGAAAAACAGGATATAACAACGGTTATAAACGATACTATAAATCTTGTTAAATCTTTTGCTGTAGAAAAAAACTTGAAGATATCACATAATCTTGAGTCCTGCATGTTGAATATTGATGCAACAAAATTAAGCTTAGCCTTTATTAACCTAATTAAAAACGCTATTAATTACACTGATGAAGGTGTAATTAAAATTAAAGGTATGATAAAAGAAAAAAACTACATAGTAAAAATTACGGACACAGGTATTGGGATTGACAATAGTGAAGTAGAAAATATTTTTAAAAGATTTTATAGGATAGATTCAAATCGCTCAAGGGAAACAGGCGGAAGTGGGCTGGGTTTATCAATAACAAAAAATGTTATTCTAAGACATGAAGGGACTATATCTGTTGATTCAGTATTAAATAAAGGGACAACTTTTATAATAAGTCTACCAATTAAAAAGTAAAAGGCTATCCTTTTACTTTTTTTCTTGAAACTTAGCTAACAATAATATATAATAGTGTAGCACATTTTAATTTGTGATATAATATTCATGGTATGGTGATATGATGAAAAAAGTATTAATTAAATTTTGTATGGATACTTCTGATTCAAATGTTTCATATGAAACCACTGGATATCTCAAGGCAAATGTTTTGAAATTCATTGATCAAGAAGAAAATGAAAACAAAATTACAATTGGTGACTCTCTTAAATATCAAAAAAAAGGTTCGATTTTCATGGATTTTGATTTTATTGAAAGCACTGAAACAAAAGGTATTTATGAATATCAAAATTTAAAATTCGACTTTACAATTTTTACTCACAAGCTTACTATTACCAAAAATAACTTAGAAGTTGATTATAGTTTGTTTCAAGATGGTATACTTGTAAACAAGGCTTTAATGGAAGTACATTATTGTACTATCAAGGAGGAAAATAATGGATATCAAAAATGAAAAATCTTTAATAACTCTTGCTGAAGAGTTAGTGTTTGATCAAAAAAAACCAATAAATATTTATACTTTATTTAATGAGGTTTCTAATTTCAAAGGGTATAATGACTTAGAGAAAAAATCAAAAATTTCTCAATTTTACATCGATTTAATTACATCTGCAAAATTTGTATATGTAGGTGGAAATGAGTGGGATTTAAAAGCCAATCAAAAAATTGAACTATGGGAAAAAGATGGTTCTTATTATAATGAGTATACTGAAGTTGAGTTCATAGATGATGAAGATATGGATACTAAGACTCCTATAGTTGAAGCTTCGAAAACTCCAGTTATTGAGGTTGCAGAAGAACCTGTTAAAGAAGTTGTTAAAGAGGCAATCCCTATTGATATAGTTGAAGAGGATATAAAAATTACTGAATCCGAACCAGCTGCATTTGACGAGGAAGAACTTTTTGACGAGTTTGAAGCAGATTTTGATGAACAAAAATATAATGAGTATATGGATACTTATGAAGATAAGTACGATAAATAAAATAAAAAACTATTGATTTTAAAAAATGTGTTTGATATAATTTTAAAGGGCACACTAATATTAGTTAGTTCTCCTATTTAGGAGAACTTTTTTATATATTTTAAATCAAAAAAATGGAGGAAACAATGAATAAAACTAAGTATATTTTTGTAACAGGTGGGGTAGTTTCTAGCTTAGGTAAGGGAATTACAGCGGCATCTTTAGGGAGACTTTTAAAAAACCGAGGTTTAAAAGTATTCATGCAAAAATTTGACCCATATATTAATATCGATCCAGGAACAATGTCTCCATATCAACATGGAGAAGTTTTTGTTACTGATGACGGTGCAGAGACAGATTTAGATTTAGGACATTATGAACGCTTCATTGATGAAAATTTAAGTCAAAACTGTAATATAACAACTGGTAGAGTTTATAGTAGTGTTATAGAAAAAGAACGTAAAGGTGAATACTTAGGAGCTACAATTCAAGTTATTCCTCATATAACAAATGAGATAAAAGATAAATTAATTGCTGCAGCAAACGATTCAGATGCAGATGTAATTATTACAGAGATTGGTGGTACTGTTGGAGATATTGAATCTCTACCATTTTTAGAAGCCATAAGACAATGTAGAAGAGACTTTGGTTATGAAAATACTATCTATATTCATAATACTTTAGTTCCTTATTTAGAGGCTGCTAAGGAACTAAAAACTAAACCTACACAGCATAGTGTAAAAGAACTAAGAAGTTTAGGAATTACACCAGATATAATTGTTTTAAGAACATCACACCCTATTAACAACTCAATGAGAGAAAAAATAGCTTTGTTTTGTGATGTAAAAAAAGAAGCTGTAATAGAAGCAAGAGATGCAAAAATATTGTATGAAGTTGCTTTAAATCTTCAAAAACAAAATCTAGATCAATTAGTTTGTGATCATTTCAAATTAAAGACACAACCAATCGACATGACGGAATGGAAAGAACTAATAGAACGTGTAAGAAATCTTGACAAGGAAGTAAATATTGCCTTAGTTGGTAAGTATGTTTCTCTTCAAGATGCTTATTTAAGTGTAAGTGAAGCTCTTAGTCATGCTGGATATGCACATGGAGCTAAAATAAATATTAAATGGATTAGTGCTGGAGAGTTAACAGATGATAATATAGTTGAACATTTAAGTGATGTTGATGGAATATTAATACCTGGTGGCTTTGGGCAAAGAGCAATCGAAGGTAAAATAAGAGCAATAACTTATGCACGTAAGAACAATATTCCATTTTTAGGTTTATGTCTAGGTATGCAATTGGCAAGTGTTGAGTTTGCTAGAAACGTTTGTGGATTGGAAAATGCAAACTCTACTGAAATGGATCCAAACTCACCGCATAAAATTATTGATTATTTACCAGAGCAATATGCAGGAATAGATATGGGTGGGACACTAAGGTTAGGTTTGTATAATTGTGATTTAAAAGAAGGTACTTTGGCTCATAAATGTTATAAAACAAACTCTATAAAAGAGAGACACAGACATAGATATGAGTTTAATAATGAGTATAAAGAAATCTTAGAAAAAAATGGCTTAGTTTTTTCTGGTATTAACCCAGAAACAAATCTTGCAGAAATTGTAGAACTTCCAAAACATAAGTTTTTTATTGCATCTCAATTTCATCCAGAATTCTTATCTCGCCCACAAAGATCACACCCGCTATTTAAGGAATTTATAAAAGCAAGTTTAATAAAATAAAAAAGGACATTGTCCTTTTTTTTTGATATTTCTTATTATATTAGTTATGTGTTATAATTATTTTGGTATTTTTTTTATATAAGGAGGACAATATGTTAAATAAAAAATTAATAGAAAAAGTTATAACTAAAGCATTGTCTACTGGAGCTGATTTTGCAGAAGTTTTTATTGAAGACAAATTTGCAACAAATCTTAATATGATATCAAGCAAAGTAGAAAAAGTAAATAACTCAAGAATTTTTGGTGTTGGGGTAAGAGTAGCATTAGGTTACAACAGTGTATATGGTTACACAAATGATGTATCTGAAAAAGACTTAATGAAATTAGCATCAGATTTATCAATGTCATTTAACGAATCTAATAAAACAGAGTTTAATGGGTTAAATGAACTTGAAATAGGAGATTTACATAAAGTTAAAATTTTACCTCATGAAGTTTCAATGGAAAATAAGGTTAATATAATGAAGAGAGCAGATAAATCTGCCAGAGCTTATAGTAAGGAAGTTACTCAAGTTTCTATTTATTATCTTGATTATGTTCAAAATGTTTGGATTGCAAACAGTGAAGGAAAATATGTTCAAGACCAACGAGTTAGAACTAGAAGTGGTATAAATGCGATAGCTTCTAAGGGTAATGAGAAACAATCTGGGTTCTATGGACCTGGGGGATCTTATGGTTTTGAGTTTTATAGTGAAATTATAAATATTGAGGAAGCAGCAAATGAAGCTGCCAGAATTGCAGTAACAATGTTACATGCAGAGGAATGTCCTAGTGGTGAAATGCCAGTAGTTATTGATAATGGGTTTGGTGGAGTAATTTTCCATGAAGCTTGTGGACATAGTTTAGAGGCTTCTTCTGTTGCAAAAGGGGCTAGTGTATTTTGTGGTAAAAAAGGTACTCTAATTGCTAATCCTTTGGTTAACGCAATCGATGATGGGACAATCGCTAACGCATGGGGAAGCTCAACATTTGATGATGAAGGTAATAGACAAAGTAAAAGAGAACTAATCAAAAACGGTGTTTTAACAAGTTATATGATTGACAAGTTAAATGCAATTAGAATGAATGATGAACATACAAATTCTGGAAGAAGAGAATCATACAAGTTTAGTCCTACTTCAAGAATGTCTAATACATTTATAGATAACGGTGAATCTACTTTTGATGAAATTATAGCTGCTACAAAATATGGACTTTATGCAAAAAAAATGGGTGGAGGAAGCGTTAATCCTGCTACTGGTGATTTTAATTTTGCTGTAGGAGAAGGTTATATAATTAGAGATGGTAAAATTGCTGAACCGGTTAGAGGAGCAACTCTAGTTGGTACAGGAAAAGATGCTTTATTAAAAATAGATATGATAGCTAACAACTTAAAAACTGAACAAGGAATGTGTGGATCTAGTTCAGGAAGTATACCGGCTGATGTAGGCCAACCAACTATTAGAGTTTCATCTATGACTGTTGGCGGTAGAAAGGGGGCTAACTAATGAATTTTGATAAATTATTTAGTTTAGCTAAAGAAAAAGGGATTGAAGATTTACAAATCCATTATGTAAAAGACAATGAGTTGGAAATAGAAGTTTTTGGAAAAGAAGTTAACAAGTATTCAATTGCCTCACCAAGCTCTTTAAGAGTTAAAGGTATATATGATGGCAAAATGGGTACTGTATCAACTGAAAAAATTGATGATACTATGCATGATTTTATAGTTGATAGCATTATTGACAGTGCAAAATTTATTGAAAATAATGATGAAGTTTTCATTTATGAAGGTGATGATAATTACTCTTTAGTTGAAGGACTTTATAATAGTAAGATAGAAGATATTGAAAATACAAAGAAAATTAATGATACTCTTGAACTTGAGAAAATGGTTTTAGCTCAAGATGAGAGAGTGAAAATGGTTCAAGCATTTTATGGAGAAACAAAAAGAGATGTAGTAATCAAAAATTCAAAAGGGCTAGATCTTAAGAAGACAGTTAATAATGCAGTATTTGGTGCTTATGTAATTGCTAGTGATGGTGATGATCAACGAACTGGTCTTGAATATATACAGTCCAATGACTATAAAGATTTTAATTTTGAGAAAATGGCAAAAGAAAGTGCTGAAAAAGCATGTGGTTTACTTGGGGCGGGTCCTTGTGATTCGGGAGAGTATGAGATTTTATTAGAAAACGATGCAAGCGCATCTTTGATTGCTGCTTATTTATCAATTTTCTCTGCTGAGAGTGTTCAAAAAGATGTTTCTTTACTAAAAGGAAAGTTAAACACTAAGATTGCTAATGATATTATTACTCTTGTTGATGATCCATTTATGAAAAAATCTGTTAAGAGTGGTTCTTTTGATGATGAAGGTGTTAGTACAAAGTATAAGGAAGTGGTTAGTAAAGGTGTTTTAACAACATATTTACATAATTTGAAAACAGCTAAAAAAGATGGAATAGCTTCTACTGGTAATGGTTATGGTAATGGGATTGCTCCTTCTAACCTTTATATAAAGCCAGGAAAACATAAAAAAGAGGAAGTAATTGCAGGGATTAACAAAGGGTTACTTATTACATCTTTGGCTGGGTTACATTCTGGTGCTAATGCAATAAGTGGTGATTTCAGTTTACAGGCAACTGGTTATCTAATTGAAGCTGGAAAAATAACTTCTCCTGTAGCGTTAATAACTGTGGCAGGTAATTATTTAGATTTAATGAATAATGTTGTTGGTGTTTGTGATGACATAAAATATAATTTTAATTATATTGGAAGTCCTAGTATTCATATTAAGTCATTAAGTGTAAGTGGAAAATAATCTTAAAACACTACTTTTATAGTAGTGTTTTTTTGTAAGCATTTACAAAAATAACTTTAAGTCTCTTTGGTTTACATTGAGTATCAAGTATTGTATAATTAGTTTGAATTTGTAAATAATATTAGGAGGTATTTTATGGGACTTGTATCCGCAAAAGAAATGTTAGTAAAAGCTAGAGAAGAAGGTTATGCTGTAGGGCAATTTAATATTAATAACTTAGAATGGACAAAAGCTGTATTATTAGCAGCTGAGGAATTAAACTCACCTGTTATTTTAGGTGTATCTGAAGGTGCTGCAAAGTATATGACAGGATTTAAAACTGTTGTTGGTATGGTAGAAGGTATGCTTGAAGGATTAGGTATTACAGTACCTGTTGCTCTTCATTTAGATCACGGTAGTTTTGAAGGAGCAAAAGCTTGTATCGAAGCTGGATTCAGTAGTGTAATGTTTGATGGTTCACATTATTCAATAGAAGAAAACATCTCTAAAACAAAAGAAATAGTTGATTTCGCTAATCAACGTGGTATTAGTGTTGAAGCCGAAGTTGGTAGTATCGGTGGGGAAGAAGATGGAATTACTGGAGCTGGTGAAGTTGCAGATCCAAACGAATGTAAAATGATTGCTGATTTAGGCGTTACAATGTTAGCTGCAGGGATCGGTAATATTCATGGAAAATATCCTGAAAATTGGCAAGGATTAAACTTAGAAGTTCTAGGTCAAATTCAAGATATTGCTGGTAAAATGCCTCTAGTTCTTCATGGTGGTACAGGTATCCCTGAAGATATGATTACAGAAGCAATAACTCTTGGTGTATCAAAAATTAATGTAAATACTGAATGTCAATTAGTATTTGCTGAAGCAACTAGAAAATATGTAGAAGCAGGAAAAGATTTAGAAGGAAAAGGATTTGATCCTCGTAAACTTTTAGCACCTGGATCAAAAGCTATTGCTGATACAGTAAAAGAAAAAATTGAATTATTTGGTTCAAAAGGGAAAGCATAGTTATTATACTTTCAACTGATGATAAAATAATGGAAAATAAAGATTTTTTGTACCGAGATTATGCTGCATGGAAGATTGAAAATTTCGATTTACTTGAACAATTAAAGAGTAATAATTCAGTTCTTTATGATAGAATTGAACCTGTTTATACTGTTACAGAACATGTTTTTGATATGGCTTGTGAAAGTTGTTCACTTGATGAAGATTACTTAACAATATTCCAAGTTGGGTTCAATTACCTTAATCAGCAAATTGAAATAATAAAGTTATATTTTGAGAATTTATTTAATTCAAATTGTGATGAGTTTGTTTCTTATAGCGAACTTGTTGGTTATTTACTATATGTTTCTGATATTAGAAGTGATTTAGAAAACAATGAGATTGATTTTAATTTTGATGAGTTAAATGAGGCTGAAACATGTCTTGAAAATGCTATTATGGAACGTAGGACAGACTTTGTCTACTTGAGGGAACAATTGAACGAAGCATTAAATAAACTGTTTAAAAACGCAGATATTGAGTATGTATCAATAGTTGATATTTATGTTGAAATAGCAGAATCACTTGGGATATATTTATACGAAGATGATGAACTAGTACTAGGAAAAGAAATTTAAACACACTTTTTTATAAAGTGTGTTTTTTTTGAGTATATCGTTTTATTTAATTTAACGCTTTAGAGTATAATACATTAGAGACGAGGTGATACCATGGGTCTAAGAAGTGATATAAGGACAATTAAAAAGAAAGATCCTTCAGCTAGAAGTACTCTTGAAATTTTATTAACTTATTCTGGAATGCATGCCGTTTGGAACTATCGCATAGCACATTTCTTTTGGAAAATAAAACTTAAATTGTTGGCTAGAATTATTAGTAATATTGGCAGAATAATAACTAGTGTAGAGATACACCCTGGGGCAACTATTGGTAAGAATTTTGTTATTGATCATGGAGTTGGAACTGTTATTGGTGAAACTACAAGGATTGGGAACAATGTATTAATTTTTCATCAAGTTACGCTTGGTGGTACAGGAAATGAATCTAAAACCAAAAGACATCCCACAGTATGTCATGGAGCAATGATTGCGGCTGGGGCAAAAATACTTGGAGATATAAAAATTGGAACTTACTCTAGAATCGGAGCAAATGCTGTGGTTTTAAAAGACGTTCCAGATTACTCAACTGCTGTTGGGATACCTGCAAGAATTATCCCTAACACATCAGCAAATAACGAAGTTTGCAATTTAAAATATGAAAATTAAAAAAGAATATTTCAACATTTAAGTTGAAATATTCTTTTAATTTTATTCGTATAGTGTAGTTGATAGGTATCTTTCTCCATTTGATGGGGATACTGTTAAAACTACTTTACCTTTACCAAGTTTTTTTGCAAGTTCAACTGCAGCGTATACATTTGCACCTGTAGAAATCCCAGTAAACAATCCTTCTTCTTTTGCTAGTAATCTTGCAGTATTAAAAGCTTGATCATCAGTTACTTTAATAACTGAGTCATAGATACTAGTATCAAGTATATCTGGAATGAACCCAGCTCCAATACCTTGAATTTTATGTGGTCCTGGGTTTTCACCACTTAAAACTGCAGAACTTTGAGGTTCAACAGCGTGTACTTGAATACCAGGTATATGTTTTTTTAGTATAGTTCCTACACCAGTAATTGTTCCACCCGTACCTACACCTGCAACAAAAGCATCTATGTTTGAAAAGTCATTCAATATTTCCTGTGACGTAGTTTCCATATGAGCCAAAGGATTATTCAGGTTTTTAAACTGCATGGGCATAAAATAGTTAGAATCTTTAGCAATTTTTTCTGCTTCTAGAATACTACCTTTCATACCTTTATCAGATGGAGTTAGGATTAACTTAGCTCCATAACCTGTTAGAATTTTTCTGCGTTCAACACTTAAACTTTCGGGCATTGTAAGTATAATGGGGTAACCTTTTGCTGAGGCAACTAAAGCAAGACCTATACCAGTATTTCCACTAGTTGGTTCTACTATACTCATACCTGGTTTTAATAAACCACTTTCCTCAGCTTTTTCAATCATATTTATTGCAATTCTGTCTTTCACACTACCACCGGGATTAAACCATTCGAGTTTAACATAAACATCAGCCATTTCACTATTTGCTAATTTATTAAGTTTAACAACAGGAGTATTCCCTATTGTTTGATATATATTTTGATAAATCATCATTTGCACCAACTTTCTTAAATATTATTATAGTCAGTTACCTTATTATTTGCTAATGAAACGATAAAAAAAAGTCTTAATTTATAAGACTTTCTAATTATTAGTATTTCTATGTTTCATATGTGGGAATAAAAGTACATCACGAATTGATGTGCTATTAGTTAAAAGCATAACTAATCTATCAATACCAATACCTAATCCACCTGTAGGTGGCATACCATATTCTAATGCTTCCACATAATCAATATCCATTTCTGTAGCTTCATCATTTCCTAACTCTTTTTCTTTTAGTTGAGCCATGAATCTTTCTTTTTGATCAATAGGATTATTCAATTCAGAAAAAGCATTTGCATATTCCCTAGAATCTATAAATAACTCAAATCTGTCAGTAAATCTTGGATCCTCTGGATTTTTCTTTGCTAGAGGGCTAATTTCGACTGGATGTCCGAATACAAATGTTGGATTTACAATAGTTTCTTCAACATATTCTTCAAATAATAAATTTAAAATATGTCCCACACCTGTATAATGTTCTGGAACTTCTAAACCTTTATCAATAGCGAACTGTTTTGCTTTTTCAAAAGTCATAGTAGTTTCCCAAAAGTCAATTCCTACATTATCTCTAACAGCATCAGCCATATGTAATTTTGTCCAACCTCTTGATAAATCAATAACTTTTTCACCATAGACTACTTGTAATGTACCTAATACATCCTCAGTTACTGTAGTTATAAGTTCCTCAGTTAAATCCATCATAGTTTGAACATCACCATATGCTTGGTATAATTCTAACATTGTAAACTCAGGATTATGCTTTATACTCATACCTTCATTTCTAAAAGTTCTACCAATTTCATAAACACCATCAAAGCCACCAACTATTAATCTTTTTAAGTATAGCTCTGGAGCTATTCTTAAGTAAAATGGCATATCTAATGCATTATGATGTGTAATGAAAGGTCTAGCACTTGCTCCACCTAAAATTGGATGGAGAATAGGTGTTTCAACTTCTATAAACTCTTTTTTATTTAATAATTCTCTAATTTTTTGGATTATTCTTGAACGAGTTATAAATGTAACTCTAGATTCATCATTTGTGATTAAATCAACATAACGACGACGATATCTTTCTTCAATATCTTTTAGTCCATGAAATTTTTCTGGGAGTGGTCTCAAAGCCTTAGATAAATGTGTATATTCTTTAGCTCTAATACTCAGTTCACCTGTATTAGTTTTCATTGGGATTCCTGTAACACCAACAATATCACCTAAATCTGATTTGTTGTAAATTTCAAATGCTTCTTCACCAATTTCATCTTTTCTAATGTATAGTTGAACTTGCCCATTTTGGTCCATTATATGCATAAACCCGGCTTTACCCTTACCGCGTTTGGTCATTATTCTACCAGCAATTTTTACTTCTTCAAAAGTTCCATCATGCAACTCTTCTTTAGTGTATTTGTCAAACTTATCAGTTAAACTTTTTGTTGTGTCAGTTCTATCAAATCTTGAACCAAAAGGATCTAATCCTTGTTCTTCTAGATTGGTTAGTTTTTCTCTTCTTACTAATTCTTGTTCAGATAGTTTTTCCATTTTCTCACTCCTAATTTTCCACATATAGAATTATAACACAATACTTTATCTTTCCAAATAAAATAGCGCAATTTTTTGCACTATTTTGTTGCTTTATTTAGTGTCTCTAAATTATCGTACATTATAATTATATAATTTTTACCCTCTTCAAATTCTTCTCGTGTTAGATTACCAAGACCATGTAGGTAAAGTTTTGAAGCTTCTGGTTTTGTTTTATTAATTTCCTCAAGAATTTTATCACCTGTTGGTGAATTGGCATTTTTCTCAAATATTATGTAATCCAAATCATTTTCAAGAGCTTCATTTGTAAACTCAATGAAATCTGTAGCGATGTCTTGAGTTGTATGAAGTGAAGTAGAAATTGGATGAATCTCAATATTATACCTTTCATGATAATAAGTGAACAACATCGTAGTTGTCATTATTGGTTTAGTTACTAAATCACTCATTATATTATAATCATCGTGTAATTTCTCTAGTGATGCACTAAGTTCAATAAAATTGTTACTGAATAATTCTTGGTTCTCTGGAAATTCAATTATCAGTTTCTCTTTTACAACATTAGCTGCTTCTAGCATTTTTACTGGATCTAACCAAAAATGAGGATCGTCACTTAGTTCTCCTGCATCACAACCAGAAACTAATGTAGTAGTTTCACCTTCGTGGTCGTGCGAAAAACATACCTGATTGTAACTAATAAATTTCGACATATCAACAAAAGTTACGTCTCCACCCTTAAGTGTACTATCCTTAGTGTCTTCTATATAATTATCAAGCCCACCATGAATATAAAATAGCAAGTCTGATTCAATCATATCAATAATTTCTTTTGGAAACCAATCAATAGAAATTTGATGGCCACTAGATCTAGGGACTCTTTTTACAATAACTTTATCTCCAGCAATTGCTTCAACTAAAAATTGCATTGGATATACTGTAACATAAACTACGTTATCTTCGCTACTACTACCAGTGTCTTTACATGCTGATAAAGTAAATACTAGAATAAACGTTACTATTAAAATAATGATTCTTTTCATAATATCACCTTCATTGTTTACATATTATATATCCTTATTGAATCATATTCAATAAGTTATAGACTCTTTTCTGCGATTATTTCATACATTGTTTGTGCATCTTCTTTTTTTGTTGAGTCTAGAAGTTTTAAAACTTTAATTGAAACTATTTTTGTACCAAAGGTAATTTCAATTATATCGTCTTCTTTAACTTTAGTGCTTGACTTAGCGATTCTATCATTTACGAGTATTCGTCCAGAATCTGACACTTCTTTTGCAAGAGTTCTACGTTTAATTAATCTTGAAACTTTTAAGTATTTATCTAATCTCATATTTATCACCATAAATATTATAACATAAAAAAAGAATAGATTAATCTATTCTTTTTCCTCAATAATTTCTGTTTCAACTTTATCTGCTTTTTCCGTTGTAGACTCTTCAATAACAACTTCCTCAGCATTTAAAGCTTCTTTCTTAGCTTTTTTCTTTTCCCACCATGATAGTTTATTAGTTTCAACAATTTCATAAATATCTTCTTTTGTTAAAGTTTCAACTTCTAGTAAGTAATGTGCGATTTGTTTTAAAAGCTCAATGTTATTATTTAAAACTTCTTTGGCCATATCGTAACATCCATCAATAATATTTCTTACTTCATTATCAATTTCTAATGCCACTTGATCACTAAAAGATTTATCAACATTGTAATCTCTACCTAGGAATACGCTACCACTTCTTTGTTCATACTGAACAGGGCCAAGGGCACTCATTCCATATTCTGTTACCATTGCTCTTGCAATAGCTGTTGCCTTTTGGAAATCGTTATGAGCTCCTGTTGAAATTTCATTGAAGATAATTTCTTCACTTACACGTCCACCTAATAAACCAGTAATTTGGTCTAAAAGTCCTTGTTTAGTAGATAAGAATGATTCTTCTTCCTCAGGTAACATAAGTGCATAACCTCCAGCTTGTCCACGAGGTATGATTGTAACTTTGTGAACAACATTTGCATTATCTAGTTTTACACCTAAGACTGCATGTCCAGCTTCGTGATGAGCAATAAAATTACGTTCTCTTTTTGTAAAGACTCTAGATTTTTTTGCAGGTCCCATCATAACTCTATCAACAGCTTCATCAATATGATAAATTTTAATTAGTTCCTTATTTTCTCTAGCAGCAAGTAAAGCTGCTTCATTTAATAAGTTTTCTAAGTCTGCACCAGTGAAACCTGGTGTTCTTCTAGCTATTTCATCAAAAGTGATTTTTGGATCAATTTTTTTATTTCTTGCATGCACTTTTAAAATTGCACTTCTGCCTTTAATGTCTGGTCTACCAATAGTGATTTGTCTATCAAAACGTCCTGGTCTTAATAACGCTGGATCTAATACATCAGGTCTGTTTGTTGCAGCCATAATGATAATACCAGAGTTAGTTCCAAATCCATCCATTTCAACTAATAATTGATTAAGTGTCTGCTCACGTTCATCGTGACCTCCACCTAAACCAGCTCCTCTTTGACGACCAACGGCATCAATTTCATCAATAAATACTATACAAGGGGCATTTTGTTTAGCCACTTTGAACATATCTCTTACTCGGCTTGCTCCAACACCAACAAACATTTCAACAAAATCAGAACCACTGATTGAGTAAAATGGTACGTTTGCTTCTCCAGCAACTGCTCTTGCTAGTAAAGTTTTCCCAGTCCCAGGAGCACCTACTAATAATACACCTGTAGGAATTCTTGCACCAAGTGCCATATATTTTTTTGGAGTTTTAAGGAAATCAATTAATTCCTCAAGCTCAGCTTTTTCTTCTTCAACACCTGCTACATTTTTAAACGTAGTAGTTTTACCTTTGTTTAATTTTGCTTTTGATTTCCCAAAATCGAATGCTTTGTTATTTCCACCATTGTTTCTTAATAAGAAACCAACAAAAACAACAATCATGATAATTGGTATTAAAATGAATAATATATCCCAAAAACCATATGATGAGGCTTTGCTGTGTGTGTAATCTACATTGTTTTGAGTAGTAAGCTCTACGATGTCATTTAATATTTCTTTTGTGGGTATTACTAAAGTAAATGATTTCCCACCTGCAGCATCTGTTAAGTCACCGCTAATTAAATAAGAACCGAAGTTTGTATCGCCAGTTAGTGGACTTGATACAATTGAATCTACTTGTCCTTGCTCAATTCTTGTTACTAGTGTTGCATAATCATATTCAATTGGTTTTTCATTACTGCTGGTAAAGTAATAAATGGCTGCTGCTATAAACATAAATATTATTGCGAAAACTAATATATTACCATTTCTGTTATTTTTACCAACTGGTTTTTTTACTTCTGCCATATTCTCAACTCCTATTTGTTATATACTTCTGGTTTTAAAACTCCCACATAAGGTAAGTTTCTATATTTATCTTCATAATCTAATCCAAATCCAACAACGAATTCTTTTGGAATAGTTACGCCGACATACTCAGGTACAAATTCTACTTCTCTACCTAGAGGTTTATCTAAAAGTGTAACCACTTTTACAGATTTTGCCCCTCTAAAATATAATAACTCTGTAACTAACTTTAATGTTCTTCCAGAATCTACTATATCTTCAACAATGATAATATCACGATCTGTAACAGGGATTTGTAAATCCATTAAGATTTTTACTTCTCCTGTTGTTTGTGTTCCTCCGTGATAGCTTGAAACATCCATAAATGCTATATCTAAGTATAAATCAATTTCTCCAAGTAAAACGCCTATAAATGGGACACAACCATTTAATAAACCTATTACTAGGGGCTCTGTATCTTTATAATCCTCAGTTAATTGATTACCTAATTTTACGGCTATTTCTTTTATTTCTTCTCTTGAAACTAAAACTTTTAGTATATCTTTTTCTAACATTTAATTCACCTCATATATAAATATCTTTTTAATACAATTATCTACATGTTTAACTTTCCTTAAACTAGGGATTCCAACTACCTCATTATTTTGTTCGATTATTATAATATTATCGCGTTTTGACAAGGGTATTTTCTTATCGATTAAGAGGTCTTTTATTTTTTTAGAACCTGATTTAAGCTGTATTCTATCGCCATTTTGTCTAGTTCTAATCTTTAGTGGAAACACTAATTCATTATAACATAATTCAATCCAATTACTAGATTTTTGTTCTATTTTCTTTTCCGTAATTAAGATAGATTTGTTATCATCAATAAAATATTCTCCATAATTATTAACCTCAATATTAATTACAGGATTTAGTGTTACTTTGTCTACATAGAAATACTCATATTCTTTATATAGCACAAAGTCATTACCCAAATCATATGTACTATTTGCTTTTTCGTTCTGACACATTTTAATTATTTTTTTATACTGAAGATTTGAAATCTCTAAATTATTATTTGTAGCTTTATTAACAATATATTTAATGATTTTAACTTTGATAATAAACTCTTGTGTATTAAACGCTTTTAAATCAATCATATTATGAAAACTAAATTGTTCAATGAATGATTTAGTAAGGGTGTTTAGAATATTCTCTGCACTTGACACATATTCAGATAGTTGTAGTATTTTATCATCTACTTGAGGATTTTCTTCTCTGAGAAGAGGCAATATACTGTTTCTAAACCTATTTCGTGTATAAATATCTGATTTATTTGAGTCATCTTCAAAGTATATTAATTTATTTGAACTTGCATATTGATAGATATCATCTTTCTTTGTGTCTATAAGAGGTCTAACAAATTCTATAAATCCATCTTTTCTAGTCTCTAAAACTCCTTGGTAACCTGAAAAAGAACTACCTCTAATTATTCTCATGAAGACAGTTTCTACTTGGTCATCATAGTGATGAGCCAATACTATTTTCTTCGAATTATGTTTAGAAGCAATGGACTTAAAGAAATTATACCTCTTTTTTCTTGCCTCGTTGTGAAAATTTCCTGAAAGTTCTTCATTTATTTCATATCCTTCAAAAACAACTTGCATCTCTTGGCATAATTTATGGATAGAAGTATACTCATAATCGGATTCTTTTCTTTTTTTATGATTAACATGGGCTACAATTATTTTTAAGTTTTTACTACTTTTAGATAGTATGTCAAAAAGAACCATTGAGTCTACTCCTCCACTAAGAGCTAACACGATAGTTTCATTTTTAGTAAAATATTTTTTAGATTCAATTGTTTTCAGTAGATTATTAGTCATATGTATCACCTTTTTTATATTATAACATATATTATATTTTATTATATATATATCATATATAGATGGATAACAAAAATTATCTTATTTTTATGAATTTATATGTGATATAATTGTTCTATGAGATATTACAAAACAGAAATGGAGAGATTATATGTTTAAATTTCCAAAGTTAACAAAATTAGAAAGAAGTTGGGTTTTATATGATGTAGCAAATTCAGCTTTTGTATTAACTGTAATTACTGTTTTATTTCCTATTCTTTACAAGATAGTATATGAAGATTCTGGGTTAGACAACTTTGCCACTAAAGGAACTGTGTATTTAAAATTTCTAACAGCTGGTATTGCGTTTACTGTTGCAATTTTAAGTCCAATAGTTGGGGCGTGGGTAAATTTTAAAGATAACAAAAGTAAACTATTTAAATTGTTCTTATTCCTTGGGATAATAGGTGGTTTTGGTTTAGCTATTCCTGGTTTAAGTTGGATTACTTTGTTAGTAATATTTGCATTATCAAGCATTGGTTTTAACTTGACAAATGTTGTTTATGATGCGTTCTTAGTTGATGTAACTACACCAGAAAAAATGGATGAAATAAGTGCATTTGGATTTGGTATGGGATACATTGGTAGTATGATACCTTTCTTTATTGGGATTATCCCTTTTGGTTTAGTATCACTAGGTAAAATATCTGAAGAGTACAGTGTTTATGCTATTAGTTTTGCATTCTTTATAAGTGTGTTATGGTGGTTTTTATATTCATTACCAATTCTTAAAAATGTTAAGCAAAAGTATGTGGCTGAAGGCGAAGGAACATTAGGTGATTCATTAGCTAGACTTGGTCGTACTTTTAAAGAAATCAAAAATTATAAAAATGTATTTATTTTTATGATAGCTTATTTATTATACATTGATGTTGTTAATACGGTTATTCGTCTTGCAACTAATATTGGTGGGGATTTAAATGTTGGGGATATAACTCTCTTAGGAGTTGTAGTTCTTGTGCAACTAATTGCTTTTCCTTGTGCAATTTTATTTGGAAGAATGACAAAAAAATTCGGACCTAAGAAAATGATTTTTTATGGAATTACAATGTACTTCATAACTATACTGGTTGTATTTAATATTACAGTTGGTCGCGAGTGGTTAATGTGGGTCGTTGCATTGCTAATCGGTACTGCTCAAGGTGGAATTCAAGCAGTTTCAAGAAGTTTCTTTGCTAGAATTATACCTGCAGAAAGAGCTAATGATTTCTTTGGATTCTTTAGCGTTTTCGGTAGATTTGGTGGGATTATCTCTCCATTCTTGATTGGTATGTTCCAAGTTTCAATGGATGGTATGTGGGGCAATAACGGAATAAACAATGCTGTATTATTATTAACTATACCTTTAGGATTAGGAGCAATAATATTTGCATTTGTAAAAGATGAAAAGAGTGAATTAATTGGTGAGTAAAAGTTATATATTAGCAAGCGGTTCTCCTAGAAGAAAAGAGTTATTAGAGTTACTACATATTGATTTTAAGATAATAACAAGTGATATTGAAGAGATTATCAACCCTGATTTATCACACGAAGATGTGGTAATGGATTTAGCAAAACAAAAAGCTACTGATATTGCATCAAGCAATAAAGGCTCAATAGTTTTGGGGTTTGATACCTTAGTAATTTACAAGAACAGTCCTTTAGGAAAACCAAAGGATAACAATGATGCATTCTCTATGTTAAGACAACTTAGTGGAAATACACATCAAGTTCTTACTGGTTGTTGTATTATTGAAGGAGACAAAGTTGAAACCTTCTATGATCAAGCATTAGTTACTTTTTCAACAATGACTGATCAGGAAATACTAGATTATATTGATACCAATGAACCTATGGACAAAGCTGGTGCTTATGGAATCCAAGGTTATGGTGCTAAGTTTATAGAGAATGTTAATGGTGATTTTTATTCTGTAATGGGATTACCAATAAATAAACTATATAAATACCTTAATAACATTAAATAAGAGAAGAAATTCTCTTATTTTTTTCTTTTACTGTAGTTTAGTGTAAAATATATGTATGATACCTATTTATTCTTTATATAAATAAAAAGAAGTGATAAATTAATTATAACTTCATTAGGAGGCAATTTATGTTTAAGCTCAAGGTTAACAGGGAAGAACATAAGGAACTTAAGGAAAGACTAAATCTTACTGAGAGTATGATTTACGACTACGTCTTAACAAATGACAAATTAGAAGCTGAGGACGATAAAGTTAACATTGTATTTAATCAAGCACATTTAGAGAAAGTAACAAAGTTACTAGATTTAATTGTTAAGGGTGAGGATATATATGTTATTGGACATAACCAGTTTGGACAAAAAAGTGTTGAAGCTAGAAACTTTTACTATTTTTCAGTTAAAGAAGATCTTGTTTTTGGTATACTAAATAATACTGAGATGATTATAGACATCAAAATGTATGAGATTGAAGAGTTGCTGAAAAATAAGGATTTTATCAGAGTGAGTAAAAACACTGTTGTTAATATTGGAAAAATTGATTATATAAAACCAGCATTAAACTCTAAACTAGATTTATTAATGAAAAACGGTGACGTAGTTGAAGTGAATCGAGGTTACTACAAAGTATTTAAAGAAGCACTTAAACTATAAGGAGGTATCATTATGGAATTTTTATTGAACAACCCAGGAATTGCATTTATGTTGTTAATAGTTTTTGCGTTTAGCATTATAATGATTTCAAAAATTATTAATGAAATTAATTTTAACAAATTACTTAAATTTAAACAAAAACAAATGAGAATTAACACACAGGTTACTTATGGTGGTGGAAGAGTTGCGTTTTTAAGTCTAATCACTGCTACTCCTATTATAATTATTGTTTTACTTGTAAACATGACAATAAATCCAATGGGGGATCTACCTAGTGGATATAAAAGTTTCAATTCACTTAGTAGTATAGAAAGTGTAGTTGATGATTTTAAATCAAAATCAGATATTTATTACTTTACTAGAACTTTTTCTACTGATGATTTTTTAGATAGTGAAATTTTTTCTAATGAAGTTGCATATACAACAACTGTTGGTTCGAGTGATTATTCAACAGTAAATAATCAAGTTATAGGTGTTGCGGAGATGGATAACGTTGTTACTAATGGTAAATATATTTACATATTAAATAATAATTTATTAACAATTCTATATGCTTATGATACTGTTAATGATTATGAGGACATGCATATTATTAAACAAATTGATTACTCATCTGAATGTGAGGTTGATGCTATGCATCCCGTAGGACTTTTTATAGATGATGAAAGATTAGTTGTAGTCGGTAACACATACACGGCATATGGATGTGATAATAGTGATGAAGGATTTTGGTTTAATGGAAGTTCATATGGAACTTTTATTGATGTGTACGAACTAGAAGATTATACATTAGAAGATCAATATAAGTTGTCTGGAGTTTATAAAGGGTTTAGAAAAATTGGAGACAACTTGATAGCTGTTACTACAGATTATATGGAGTACGAAAATTCGGAAGTGGACGTTTTAGGTTCTATACCAAACTACAAGATTAATAATTACAGTTTCGATATTAAGTATAATAGTATAGTATATTTAGAGGGCACAATGCCTAATGCCTTTACTACATTTTATGGAATTAATCTTGAATATGGTAGTGTAGATACTGAAGTCATTCTAGGAGATGGAAGAAATAATTTATATGTATCTGAGAACAATATTTATTTGACTTCATATTCGTATTCATTTGTTCCTTTCGCAGACATTTTGAATTTTGAATCAAATACAAGTAATACTAAAACTTCAATTAATAAAGTATCTTATAGTGGGAACAATTTAAGTGTTGAGGGTGTAGGGTACGTTGAGGGAAATACTCTTGATCAGTTTTCAATGAGTGAATATGAAGGTAATCTAAGAATCGCAACTACAAAAGGGTTTAGAGAGACTGCTCAAAACTACTTAACTATATTTGATAGTAATATGGAAGTAATAAGTGTTTTAAATGAAGGACTTGGTGAGGAAAGAGAATCTTTAAAATCTTCTACATTCTTTGGCAATTATGCATTTGTTGTAACATTTGAACAAACTGATCCATTTTATGTAATTGATTTAAATGATGTTGAAAATCCAGTAATTATTGGTGAACTTAAAATACCTGGATTTAGTACATATTTACAGCCACTAACTGATGATATTATCCTGGGTATTGGATTTAATGTAGATGAATCTACAAATCGAACAACAGGTATCAAGGTGCAGCTATATGATGTATCAGATATGACATTACCAGTAGTTATGAGTAGTGTGGAAATCCTGTATTCTGATTATGGATATTCTTATAGTAGTGCTACTAATAACCATAAGGACTTATTAGTAAGTTTGAGTAATGGAATTATTGCATTCCCATTCACAACCTATACATATAATTCTGATAATTATACTTATATAAGCGGGTTAATTGTTTACAATTTGGATTTAATTAATGGTTTATCTGAAAAAGGTGTAGTTGTACACGAAACTAATTCTATTGATGATATATATATATATAAAGGAATATATATCGATGATTATTTATACACTATTTCTAATAAATATGTGGGTGTTTCATTGATTGAAAACCCAGATGAAATCCTTAAAATTATTGATATTCAAAAAAAATAGCCGATTTGGCTATTTTTTTTGTTTGTTTATAATTGATTCCCTAATAATTCCGGGTTTTGTCATTCTAACTAAGTTTAGTATCTTTGAAACTTCATTTTCATCCATTATATTTTTTTCTATAATCATGTCTTTAACTTTTTGTCCAGTTATTAATGACTCCCTAATTAACTCAGTCATTTTCTTGTAACCTATATGTGGCGTTAATGCTGTAACAACACTGTTTGATCTTTCTACATACGAGATACATTTATCCTTGTTAACTGTTATTCCAGTAAGAGCTTTTTCTCTGAAAATTTCAGCGCCTCTTCTTAACAACTCGAGGTTTGAAAATATCTTATGGAATATAATTGGTTGAAATACATTTAGTTCTAATTGTCCTGCTTCTGCAGCCTTAGTTATCGTTACATCATTTCCCATAACATCAAACGCTATTTGGTTTATAAGTTCTGGAGCTACAGGATTTACCTTATTTGGAATCATTGTTGATCCAACTTGATAATCAGGAAGATTGATTTCATTTAATCCACCATCAGGACCACTACTTAAAAGTCTCAGATCACTTGCTGTTTTTGATAAATTTATCGCTAGGATTTTTATTGCTGAACTCAGCCATACAAAAGCATCTAAGTTCCTTGTAGAATCAACAAGATTAGGTGCCGGTTTAAACGATATTTTAGTTAACTCAGAAAGCTTTGTATAAACAGTTTCAAAATATGTTTTGTTAGCATTTAATCCTGTACCTATAGCTGTTGCTCCAATGTTAATGTAGGTTAAATCTTCACTAGAACTTTTAAGACGTTCTATATCTCTCTCTAAAGAAGATGCATATGCACTAAATTCTTGGCCCAAACTTATGGGTAAAGCATCTTGCAAATGGGTTCTTCCAATTTTAATCACTTCAGCATATTTATGTGCTAAGTCGATATATGTCTTATGAAGTTTCTTTAATTCTGTTATTAGTTTTTTAGTCATTCTAATTGATGCGATTTTAGCAGCAGTTGGTACAACATCATTTGTAGATTGAGCGAAATTAACATGATCAATTGGATGAACAATTTTGTATTCTCCTAAATTACCACCTAAAATTTCCTCTGCTCTATTAGCAATAACTTCATTCATATTCATATTCATGGCTGTTCCTGCTCCACCTTGAATCATGTCAGTAATAAACTGTGATATTAATCTACCGTTTAAAACATCGTCACAAGCAAGCATAATTGCATCAGCAATTTCAACACTAATATTTCCAGCTTTCATATTTGCATAAGCTGCTGCTCGTTTTACAACACTTAATGATTTAATCATTTGTCTATGTACTTTTACATTAGATACAACGAAATTTTCTTTTGCTCTAAATGAGTTGATTCCATAGTATGCATCTGCAGGTATTTTACATTCTCCCGCTAAATCTGTTTCAATTCTATATCTCATTATTTAACACCCTTTACGTGGTTAATTATTTCCCTACTAACCCTCTTAACAACTTCCTTATTGAATGCTGATGGAATGATATAGTCTCGACTTAGTTCATCATCTGTTATAATATGTGCAATAGCCTTAGCTGCACTTAATTTCATTTCCTCTGTAATGTTTTTAGCACGCGAATCTAATGCCCCTCTAAAGATACCAGGAAACGCTAAAACATTATTAATTTGATTAGGATAGTCACTTCTACCTGTGCCGATTATAAATGCTCCAGCATCAACTGCATCTTCATAAGTTATCTCAGGATCAGGATTAGCCATTGCAAATATAAATGGGTCTTTGTGCATAGTTCTAACCATTTCTTTAGATAATATACCTTTTGCACTTACACCTATAAAAACATCTTTTTTAACGATAAGTTTTTCTAATGATGTTTTTTCAGTATTACTTGGTTCAGAGATTATATTAAGATCTAGAAGTTCTTGATCTAAAAAGTTATATTCATTATATTTATCATGTGAAAGCACTCCGCTCTTGTTAAATGCAAAAACATGTTTAACTCCAAGTTTTTTTAGCATTCTAGCAATTGAGTTCCCAGCAGCTCCAGTTCCTGCTAATACAACCTCTAAATCCTCGATTCTTCTTTTTGTTAGTCTTGTAGCATTAATTAATGCTGCAGCTAAAACAATAGCTGTACCGTGTTGATCGTCATGAAAAACAGGGATATTTAGCTCTTCTTTTAGTCTTCTTTCGATATAGACACATTTTGGAGCTTCTATATCTTCTAAGTTTATACCACCAAAAGTTGGTGATATAGCTTTTACAATTTCAATAATTTCATCAGGATTTTGAGTATCAAGGACAATTGGGAAAGCATCAACATTAGCAAACTCTTTAAAGAGTAATGCTTTACCCTCCATTACAGGTAATGAGGCTAGAGCCCCAATATTTCCTAGACCTAAAACAGCACTACCATCAGACACAACTGCAACCATATTTCCTTTTGAAGTATATTTGTAGGCATCCTCACTGTCTTTAGCTATGTGAACACAAGGTTCTGCTACACCTGGTGTATAAGCTAAAGAAAGATCATCTTTATTATTAAGGGGAACTTTTGAAACAACTTCAATTTTACCTTTTGATTTGAGATGAAGTTTTAGGCTCTCTTTTTTATAGTCTATCATGATTTACTGAAGATGCTATTTCCATAAATATCATAAGCAACAAAACATGGAAATTCATCAACCTCAAGTTTATAAACTGCCTCAGCCCCTAAATCTTCATACATAAGCAGGTCGCACTTTTTAATTTTACTGCTTAACAGTGCCCCAGCACCACCTGTAGCTATTAAGTAAACAGCTTTATTTTTAATCATTTCTTTACGAAACTCTTCAGATCTATCGCCTTTTCCTATCATTACTTTTAATCCTCGTTCCATAAGTGGGGGTGATAGCTTATCCATTCTATATGACGATGTTGGACCACTTGCTCCGATAGCAAAACCATCTTTTTTTGGGGAAGGGCCGACATAATATATAACACTGCCTTTTAAATCAAAAGCAGGATTCTTTTCTTCTATCAAACGAAGGTGTGCTTGATCTCTAGCAGTATAAATAGTACCTGTGAATAGCACTTTTTCACCAACTCTTAGCATTTCTATATCTTTTTCAGAGACAGGAGTATTAAGTTTTATCATATAATTACCTCCGTATGTCTTGCAGAGTGACATTGGATATTTATTGCAACAGGAAGAGCCGCAATATGCATAGGGTAGTAGTTAATTTTTACTGCTAAACAAGTTGTATCTCCACCAACACCCATTGGACCAATATCAAGCATATTGATTTCATTATATAAGTCTTTTTCTAGCTTATTAATAATTGGGTCGCTTGCTTCATCATTTAAATCTCGTAGTAATGATTCCTTGGCAATTATTGCACTTTTTTCAAGGTTTCCACCTATACCGATTCCAACTATTATTGGTGGGCAAGGTTTACCACCAGCGTACTTTATAGTATCTAGAACTAATTTTTTAACGCCTTCTATACCTTCGGTAGGAGTAAGCATAGTTACTTTACTCATGTTTTCACTACCTCCACCTTTTGAAGCTATTTTTAATTTAATTTTTGAACCTTCAGTAATTGTAGTGTGGATTACAGCTGGTGTATTATCTTTTGTGTTTTTTCTATCAAAAGGATGATCAACTACACTTTTGCGTAAATAACCTTCACTGTAACCTTGTCTAACCCCTTCATTAATAGCGTCATAGATACTTCCGTTTAATGATATTTCTCTACCTATCTCTAGGTAAACAACAACCATTCCAGTGTCTTGACAAAGAGGAATATTACCTTCTTTAGCAATTTCTTGATTGTTTAATATATCATCAAGTATCGATTTAGATATTTCTTTACGCTCGTTTTCCTTAGCTTTTTTTATTAAGGAAACTAGAGAATTACCTAAGTGGTGATTAATTTTAATGACTGAATCTCTTACAATTTTAGTAACTTCTGCTACATCAATATTTCTCATATATTCACCTTCTTTAATTTCATTCATATTATAACATATATTATATATATAATAATGTTGTAAGTTTATTTTTTTTATACAACCCAATTTAATATTTTTTGCTTGATTAATATTAAATTGTTTGTTATAATTTATTAGCTAATAATACTTACTATGGTTTTTGCCATGGCGGAAGGAGTAATAACGATGAAAAAAGGAATTCACCCAAATTACAATGTAGTTAATATTGTATGTACGACTTGTGGTAATGAATTTGAAGGTGGAAGTGTTATGAAAGAAGTACGTGTTGATACTTGTTCAAACTGTCACCCATTCTATACTGGTAAGCAAAAATTTGCTCAAGCAGATGGTCGTGTTGAAAGATTCAACAAACGTTACGGAATTAAATCAGAACAAGAATAAAATATGCCGCTATTGCGGCTTTTTATTTGCAATAATATATAAAAAAAACTGGCTAATAAGCCAGTTTTTTTTATATATAGAACTCTCTTTTTTTGTAATGTGTATGTAATAACTCATGAGCTTTATGAGAATTAGGTTCACCAAGCCATTCAGTATATAAATCCATAACAACTTGATTTAAATGCGATTTACGTTTTGGAGAGTTGGCATCAATTTCATATAATGTTTTAGCTCTCTCAGCTTTAATATCTACAGTGTCTTGTATTTTTGCTGAATGGATTGGTTGTCCACCACCATTAATACATCCACCAATACAACCCATAAATTCTACGAAGTGATATTGTTTTTTAGTTTTTCTCATATGTTTGAAGAACTCTTGAATTCCAGTTCCTCCACTTACAACAGCAACATTAACATCAATACCAGCAACTCTATAAGTCGCTTCTCTCATATCAGTCATACCACGAACCTCAACAAAATCAATTGGAGTTGTGTGTCCTTCTAATATTTCAGAAACAGTACGTAATGCAGCTTCCATAACACCACCAGTAGCACCAAAGATTGGAGCAGCACCAGTATATTTAGCTAAATCACTTTGAGGAACACCATCTTCTAAGTTCATGAAGTTAATTCCTCTTCTTTTGATTAATCTAGCATATTCTCTAGTAGTTAAGACATAATCAACATCTCTAACCCCTTCAAATTCCATTTCTGGTCTGTTTGCTTCCTCTTTTTTAGCTATACAAGGCATGATAGAAACAAATACAACATCCTCTTTATTATAACCTAATTTGTTAGCATAATAATTCTTAGCTACAGCACCAGCCATTTGTTGAGGTGATTTTGCAGTTGATAAATTATCTAAATATTCAGGCTCATATTGTTCTATATAGTTGATCCAACCAGGAGAACAAGATGTAAATAATGGTAATACACCACCATTTTGAACACGGTTAATAAACTCAGTTCCTTCTTCTAAAATTGTTAAATCAGCAGCAAAGTTAGTATCCATAATTTCGTCAAAACCTAGAAGTTCAAATGATTTGTACATCTTACCTTCAACGTTTTCACCGATTCTTGAACCGAACTCTTCACCAAGTGCTACACGAACTGCAGGTGCTGCAGAAACGATAACTTTTTTATTTGGATTTCTAAGAACATCATCAACCATTTCAATGTGTGATTTTTCTTTAATAGCAGCAACAGGACAAGCTTGGATACATTTCCCACAAGAGATACATCCGCTATCTTCCATATTATGGAATAATGCAGGTCCTACATAAGTTTCATTACCACGTTCGTTAAAATCAAGGATGCTTAATCCTGATTGTTTCTCACAAGCAGTTACACATCTACCACATAAAATACATTTTCCACTATCAATTACAATTGATGGTGAAGAATCATTGATTAATCTTGGTTTTTTGTGAAAGTCATTGCTTTCACCATATACATTTTCTACACCATATCTTCTCATTAAATCTAAGAACTCACAATTGTGTTCTCTTTCACAAGTCCAACATTCAAAGATATGATTACTAGCTAATAATTGTAAATTTTGTTTTATTGATTCTCTAATTTCTTTTGTATCAGTTTCAATCTCCATACCCTCTTCAGCAACAAGAGTACATGAAGTTTTTAAACCTCTTAAGTCTTTTGCTTTAACAACACACATACGACAAGAAGATGTTTCATTAATACCTTCCAAGAAACATAATCTAGGTACGTTAATTCCTATTCCTTCAGCTGCTTTCAGTACAGAAGTACCTTTTTCAACTGTAGTTTCAACCCCGTTGATTTTTAAAGTAACTTTTTCCATGATTATACCTCCTACACACTTACAATTGCTTCAACTGGGCATATGTTTTTACATACTCCACACTTGATACATTTTGAAGTGTCAATTTTATGCATTTCTTTTAAACTACCTTCGATACAATCAACAGGACAGTTAGTAGCACATTTAGTACATCCGATACAAGTATCTGTAACAACAAGTTTGATTAATGGTTTACATACTCCACCAGGACAAACTTTTTCAACAACATGTGATTCAAATTCAGGTCTAAAGTGTTCTAACATTGAAAGAATTGGATTCGGAGCTGCTTGCCCTAAACCACATAAAGAAGAGTTTTTAACCATTTTAGCTAATTCTTCTAGACGATCAATATCTTCTAAAGTACCCTCACCACTAGAAATTATTTCTAACATTTCTAACATTTTTTTAGTACCCTCACGACAAGGTGTACATTTTCCACAAGATTCTTCACATGTGAAGTCTAAGTAGAAACGACAAATATCAACCATACAGTTGTTTTCATCGATTACAACCATACCACCAGAACCCATCATAGATCCAGCTTGTACAAGTGTTTCATATTCAATTGGTAAATCCATTAAGTGTTCAGGAATTGCTCCACCAGATGGTCCACCAGTTTGGACAGCTTTTAATGCTCTATTACCAGGAATACCCCCACCAATTTCATATACTACTTCACGAAGAGTAGTACCAAGAGGAACTTCAACTAATCCAGCATTTTTAATATTACCACCTAAACTAAATACTTTTGTTCCACGATTTCCTTCAACACCAATACGTGCAAACCAATCTGCACCCATATGTAAAATCGCTGGTATATTTGCTAATGTTTCAACATTATTAATTATTGTTGGTTTACCCCATAATCCTTTTGCAGCAGGGAAAGGAGGTTTGTTTCTTGACATACCACGTCCACCTTCGATAGATGCGATTAATGCAGTTTCTTCACCACATACAAATGCACCAGCACCAAGACGTAACTCAATATCAAAATTAAATCCTGTGTCAAAAATGTTTTTACCTAGTAATCCAAGGTTAGTTGCCTGTGAAATAGCTGTCTTAAGTTTTTCAATGGCTGTTGGATATTCAATACGAACATAAATATAACCTTTATCAGCTCCAATTGCATAACCAGCAATCATTAAACCTTCTAATATACTATGAGGGTCACCCTCTAATAATGCACGATCCATAAATGCTCCTGGATCTCCTTCATCTGCATTACAGATAACATATTTTTGATCAGATTCATTTTTTAAAGCGAAATCCCATTTTCTACCTGTTGGGAAACCACCACCACCACGACCACGAAGACCTGATTTTAACATTTCATCGATAACTTCTTGTGGAGTCATAGTTGTTAATACTTTACCTAAACCATGATAACCTTCTTTTGCAATGTACTCTTCGATATCATCTGGATTAATTAATCCACAGTTTCTAAGAGCAACACGAGTTTGTTTTGAGTAAAACTTAATTTCATCAAATGCTTTTACTTCTTTTTTATCAGATAAAGCTTCATCAAAAACTAATTTTTCAACAATTCTACCTTTGTAAAGATGTTCTTCACAAATAGTTTTAATGTCTTTGTTTTTAACTTGAGCATAGAATACACCTTCTGGGTAAACAATAACGAAAGGCCCTTGTTCACACAATCCAACGCATCCTGTGTTTACTAACTTAATTTCTTCTCTAATTCCTAAATTTGATAAATGTTCTTCGAACTCGTTTCTTAGTGATTTAGAACCACGAGAAATACAGTTTGAACCACTACAAATTAGTACATGCGATCTTTCAAACATATTCTCACCTATAATCTAAATTTACCGATAATATTATCTTCGACAACTTTGCCACCGATAATATGTTCAGTAAAGATTCTTTCTGCAACTTTTTCGTCAACTCGACAGTATGTAGTTCTTTGCTCACCTACTAGTACTTCTACAATTGGTTCAATTGAGCATTCACCGATACAACCTACAGGTGTAACTGTAACTGTATCTAGATTTTTTTCTGTAATTAATTCAACAAATTTGTTCATAACAGGACGAGCACCGGCACTAATCCCACAAGTAGCCATACCTACTAAAACTCTTGTCCCATCGTTTTTACCTCTCATTGTAACTTTCTTTTGAGCGGCATCACGAATCTTCTTTAAATCAGCTAAAGATTTCATAATGTTTCCTCCTTATGTATATTTAATATTCCTTCTTTTATATTGTCTTTAATCCAAACTATTACATTTAAATCTGTTAACGGTACATCTTCTAGTACCTCTTTTACTTCTCGTGAGTCGAAAATATAGATTAAATCATTAACAACATGTTTGTAAACTATATCTGCACCTTCTGCGTTAAGGAGAAGGATTGCGATTGTTTCTTCAATTTTACCAAGTGGAGCTCTATCAATATTGTTAAGCTCGAACATACACTTTAATGAAGTGCCTTTTGTTTTTTCTGATAAAATAGTTAAAAATCCGTTTGACTGTTCTGCAGCCATTTTAAATAGAGATATGCCTAAACCAACTTTTCTAGTTGTTCTTGTTGTGAAAAAGGGATCCGTAACTCTTTCAAGAGTTTCTTTATCCATTCCGTCTCCATTATCTATTATATCGATAGTGAAAGTGTTTTTTTTGGTACTTTCTTCTATAATAATTGAGATTAATGAAGCGTTAGCTTTAGTAGAATTTTGGCAAATATCTAAAATATGTAATGATAGTTCATTCATAATTTACCTCTTAGATAATCTAGAAAGCTTTTGACAGTCTTTTCTTTTAAATCAATTGAATATTCTCTTTCAGAGATACTCATTAAAGTATGAGAATCCGAGTTATAAAGAATCTTATATTGTAAGAGATACTCGTTTTCAGATAAAAACTTTTCAGATCCATATTTTTGGAGCTCTAGTGCATCAAAATCTATGTCACATAGTTTATATGAGTTCAAAACAGATGAATTCTTTCTATTAATATGTGCTAGTACGATAACACCATCTAAATTTCTAACTTCTTTAACTAAGTCATTATAAGGTAAGTTTGTCTTAGTTAGAGGTAAATTATATGTATCAACCTCTTGATCATATATATCAGTGATGACTTGGTCGTTCTTGGAGTAGTTTCCCCAATTATTAAGCAAGTGTTTCTCTAGTACAGAGTTAAACTGATTGGCTAAATTTATTGACTCAAAATAACATAATACATCAAAATCTTCAAGTACAGTAACTTCAACTCCAGGCAATAATACTAAATCATAACTTTCTAGTAATTCAGAGAAAATCTCTAGTTGTTTTGTAGAATTATGATCTGTAATACTAATAAAATCAAGTTCCTTTAGCATTGCCATATTTAAAATGTTATTTGGCGTCATTAAGACATCAGCACATGGACTTAGTATTGAGTGTATATGAATATCATAAAAAAAATTACTCAATTGTTTTGTCCATTTCCTTAAGTAGATAAACCACTTCTGCAGTAGTTAAATTGCTCTTAAACAAGGGGATGTTTAACTCGTTAGCTTTTAAAATAATACTGTCATCAACATTGATATTATATGAAAATATAACTAAACTTAAATCTAGTAACGAAGCAACGCCTAAAACATTTATGTTATTAAGAACTGTAATTAAAACATCGCCTTCATCAGCATTTGCCATCACATGTGATAATAAGTCACAAGCTACAACGTTATTAATTAAAACATCGTCAGGCGTATTTGTTAATAAAGTAAAACTATGATTATTTATTAATTGGTTTATTCTCATAATCTTCATCCTTAATGTAAAACCTAATTCTTAGAGTTGTTCCATCTTCAGACGAATCTAGATACATTTCATCAGATACAGATTTAATATTAGGTAATCCCATCCCAGCACCAAAACCATTTTCAATAGCATATGGACTTGCTGTACTAAATCCTTCTTGCATCGCTGTAGAAATGCATTCAATTCCAGGTCCAACATCTTTAAACTCAATTTCGACATAATCGTTTTCGATATTTAGATTTGCAGTACCACCATATGAGTGAATTACAACATTTATTTCTGCTTCATACACTCCAATTGTCACACGCTTTACAAAACTTCTTGAGAGACCTCTTTTTTTAAGATGTCTTTTTGTTAGACTTGAAACAGTACCTGCATTGGCAATATCGTTTCTCTCAATTTGAAAATCCAAACGGATATTTTCCAATATTATGCTTCTTCCTCTAAAACTGACTCATAACTTTTGACTCCACCTTTAAACAATAATCCACTAGCTCGATACATTGTTAAACTAGAACCAATTAGAGTTATTCCAATTTCATCAGCTAAATCAATAACTGATTGGGCAGGTGTTTTTCCTCTAACAAATATAATTGTTTCTAAATCAAGTATTTCAGCTGTTCTAAGAGCTTGATTAGTAACTAATCCAGTAACTAAAGCACCGTGAGCACCAATATGACTTGGCATTTTTTTTAATAACATTAATGCATCACTCATCAGGTCACATACAAATGCGTAATTAATTTCCCTTACACAATGAGGACATTCTTGATTAAACTGTTTTGCATCTAATAATTTTAATACGTCGTTTATATCCATTACTTACTACGTGCTTCTCTAATTAATTTTTGAGCTTTAGTAACGTTGATTTCACCATATACGTTTTCATCAATACTCATTACTGGTGCCATCCCACATGTACCAATACATCTTATTGCTTCTAGCGTAAAGAAACCGTCCTCAGTAGTCTCATCTACATTCACTCCAAGTTCACTTTTTACAGCGTCTAAGATTGTTTGTGACCCTCTTACATAACAAGGGGTACCTAAACATACACCAACAATGTGTTCACCTTTAGGACTTAGTGTGAAGCTAGAATAAAAAGTAACCACACCATTAATTTCTGCAATACTCACACCTGTTTCTAACGAAACGATTTTTTGAACTTCGACTGGTATACAACCAAAAATTCTTTGTGCTTCATGCAATATAGGCATCAGAGGTCCAGGAGTTTTTTTGTATCTCTTAATTTCTTTTAGTAATTCCTGTTTTTTGTCTTCTGCAATTTCAAATTTATTACCCATAATTGTCTCCTTTTGTATTTATTTTATATTCCAAACAATTATAACATATTTATGTTATAATAAAAAGGTGTTTAAGGAAAAAAAATATGGCTTATAAATAGCTCTTAAGAGCCTGTTTAAGCTGTTAAAGTAGTTAATATGCAAACTATGAATTACAATTTTTATAATATAAAATCCTTTGTTTTTTTGTGTAAAGAATGGGTGAGTATAGTTTTTATATTTTCTTTTATATTTTTTCAGATATAGTATTGTTAAAAAAACATTAATATTGTAGAATAATAACATTAAAAAGAATGGGTGATTTTATGTATTTAAACCAAAAAGATGGATGGATAGAGGTTATTTGTGGTCCGATGTTTGCAGGGAAAACTGAAGAGCTTTTAAGAAGAGTAAAACGTCTTGAGTATGCAAAGAAGAATATTGTAGTATTTAAACCGGATATTGATAATCGCTTCAGTGAAAACGAAGTAGTTTCGCATAACAACAATCGCACAAAATCTGTTAATATTAGACGTTCTAAAGACATTTTTAAGTTCATAGATGATGATACAGAAGTTGTAGCAATAGATGAAGTTCAGTTTTTAGACGAGGAAGCTGTTGGAATAATAGATTACTTGGCTAGTAAAAAAATTAGAGTTATTGTGAGTGGTTTAGATAAAGATTTTAGGGGTGAACCTTTCAGCTTTATGCCAAAATTGCTTTCATTAGCTGAGTATGTTACAAAACTTACAGCAATTTGTGTTGAATGTGGTGCGCCAGCAACAAGAACTCAAAGAATTGTTAATGATAAACCTGCACGTTACATAGATCCGATAGTTTTAGTAGGTGCAAGTGAATCTTATGAAGCAAGATGTAGAAGTTGCCATAAAGTCTACAGAAAACCAAATCCTTATAAAGGACAACTAAAATGACAAAAGATGAAAAATACATGAAATTAGCTTTGAAAATGGCAAAAAAAGCTGAAAAAAAAGGTGAAGTCCCGATTGGTGCTATAATAGTTAAAAATGATAAAGTAATAGCAAAAGCCCACAATACAAGGGAAAAAACTCACCTCGCAACAGGTCACGCTGAAATCAATGTGATTAACTTAGCTAATAAAAAATTAAAGTCATGGCGTTTAGAAGGTTGTACTTTATATGTGACAATTGAACCGTGTCCAATGTGCACAGGAGCTATCATCCAATCAAGGACAGATAGAGTTGTATATGGTGCTAGGGATTTAAAAAGTGGCTGTCATGAGTCTGTAATAGATTTGTTTGATCAAAAGTTTAATCATAAAGTAGAAGTCACTGAAGGTATACTAAGTGATGAATGTGGAAACATAATAACTAATTTTTTCAAAAAACTTAGACAGAAATAAAATTTGTGGTATAATCATTTTATCTCTTATCAATCATCCTTATCCAATAGGTGATAATGAATCAGGTCAGGTCGGGAACGAAGCAGCCTTAAATTTTTTATCTATGTGGGTAAGGGTGCTTGATAAGAGATATTTTTTTTGCTTGTTTTTAACATTGCTATATGGTAATATTACTATATATTCATATAGGAGTTGATTGTTGTGGACAAGTACAAAATTATTAAATTATTAGGCGAAAAAAGCCGTTTTGACATTTTTATGAAATTGGTGGAGTTTGATGAGTTGTGTGTTAGCGAGTTAGTAGAATTACTAAATCTGAGACAGTCAAATATATCAAAACACCTGATGAAATTTAAGTCCTTAAATATGTTGAATTTTACTAGAGAAGGTAATATTATTAAATATAGCGTGAAAAACGAATTTATTACAGAGAATACAGATTTGATTAAGTATTTGTTCATGTAGTTAGGATGTTATAATGAAGAAGATGATTTTTGTTGATTTAGATGGGACTGTTTTAGACCACTCTACTAACTCAATTCCCACGAAGACAATCAAGACAATTAAAGAACTAAGAGAAAATGGACATGAGGTAATCCTTTGTACTGGTCGCTGTCCATCTTTATTCTACGGAATGGATAAGGAAATGGGCGTGGATTCGTATATCGCTGCAAATGGTAGATATGTACTATACAAAGGCACTGTTGTTAGTGAAGATACAATTGAATATAAGTATATTGATGAATTGGTAAAGTTTTGTGATCAAAATCAGATTGATGTTGGCTTTGAAGGAATAAATCATTACACTTCTCAAAACTCATATACTGATTTACCAGCTAAGTTTAGTGAGTATTTTCATTTAGAAGTACCAGAGGTTTATCCAGACTTTTATAAAAATCACAAAGTTTTACAAATGGTCCTTTTTTACAATAAAGAGGACTATAAGAACATTACTGAGAAGTTCCCAAATTTAACATTCCATTTTGCAAATGATTGTGGGATGGACGTAAATCAAGGGAATGGAATGAAAGATCTTGGTATTAGCAGACTTTTAGAACATACTAATTTTAGTATTGAGAACACAATTGCAATAGGTGATGGTTTTAATGACATTTCAATGATTGAATACTGTAATTACGGTATAGCAATGGGTAATGGTAATGAGGAGTTAAAAGCTAAAGCAGATTATGTTACCGATGATGTTTCAAAAGATGGATTCTATAAAGCTTTTAAAAAATTAGGTATGGTTAAATAAAAAAAACTATGAGTTATCATAGTTTTTTATTTTTTTGGAATTACAAAGTATGCAGAAATACCGTTTTCTATATTTTCGATACCAAAATCAAACTCGTGAGCTTTCAAGATCTCACTTACTAAGAAAAGGCCAATACCAGTACCTTTTGTTTTAAGTCTTGAACTTTCCTGATGTTCAACTCTAAAGAATGGCATCCAAATGTTTTTTAATAGTTTTTCATCTATAGAAGTACCATAGTTTCTAATCTCAAAAATTACTTCATCTTCATTGTTTTTTACAATTACAGAAATTTTTTCTTTTTCCGGAGTGTATTTAACAGCGTTTGTTATAAAATTAGATATTACTCTTTTAATTAATTTCATATCTCCTTCAACATAAACGTCATCATCAATTAATAGTTCAAGATTAAATTTATACTTAGAGATTATAGAATCAAAATCATCAATAAAATATTTTACGACTTCTGATAAATTAAATTCACCAATGTCCAGCTTAGTTGAGGCATCATCTAACCTATAGATTTGAAGTAAATCTTGGATCATAATTGATGATTTATTTATTTCAGTAATAACATTATTAAGTTCGTTTTGAGTTTCCTCTGGTTTAACAACACCATCCAATATACCTTGTATAGTTACTTGCATAATCATTAAAGGTGTTTTTAGTTCATGTGAAATTGAAGAAACTAGTTGCTTTTTTAATGAGTATTGAGTTGATTGCTCGTTGTACAAAGATACAAGTTCTTCATTTTTTGTTGAAATTGTATCCAGGGTTTCTTTTAGGTTTCTTGAAATCAAATTTATACTCTTTGATAATGATTCGTTCTCTTTATTATTATATTCATGAGCTTCTACTTCAAAATTCAAGTTTGCAATTTCTTTTGTGACTGCCTCAATATTTTGAATTGGTTTAGAAATTACAGAACTAAGTCTAAAACTCCATAGTAGTACAATTGCTACTGCAGTTAAATATACATAGTTGTTATAAGCAGACACTATAGAAATTATTTCATTTGGATCTTCTATTGGAACAACTGTCATCATATAATCCCAAGTATTTAATTCGTGAATAAAAACTATCGTCTGAATATTACCAGAATCACTTTTATACCAATACCCTTCTTCATAAGAATGGTTTCCGATATCAATTAGGTTTAAGGATAGTTTGGATACCTCTTGTTTTATTATCAGATTATCTTTAAATAAGTAGTTTATATTTGATGGTTTTTGAATTGATGATATTTCACCAGTAAATGTAATACAACCTGATGTACATGTTTCAGAAAACAAAGCCGTGGAATCGCCTTCTAAACTCATTGCTTTTGCTTGATAGAATTCATCGTTATATGTACTTATTATAAGATCATACTTTTCATTAATATTAAACTCATATGAATCGTTTGGAACTATAATATTATAAACATTATCTGTAGCATCATCTGTGATGGTTAGAAAGTAATTTGTATAACTAGATTCAATAATTCTAAAATCACCAGACATAGTAACTGAATAAGCATTATTCATTGTTGTGAAAGCATACATTTCATCATAATAATTACCAGTATCACTTGAATTCATTTCATTTACATAGACCATGATTTCCTCATGAATTGAGTTGAATTCTTTCTTTGTATAATAGTTTGAAAAAAATTGTGCATTTAAAATAGCCTGTAAACTGAAAAAAGTAATAAAAATCAAAGCTACAGTGAAAATGAGTTGTGTTGTTAATGAGCGTTTCTTATAAATTTTTATAAAAATATTAAGAAATGAAGAAAACTTTTTTTTAATATAATTGTAGCTATTCTGAGGATTCAAATCTATATCCTACACCAAAGACAGTTTTTATAAAGTGAGCGTTCTCCCCTAAATATTTTCTTAATTTTTTTACATATGTATCTACAATTCTATCCTCAACATATACATCAATTCCCCATACTTCATCAAGTAAAAGATTTCTTGAACAGATTTTCCCTTCGTGTTCTAGAAAATACTTAAGTAAATCAAACTCAGTTTTAGACATATACACTTCTGATTCATTAATAAAAATTTTATGGGTATCAAGATCCATTCTTATATTACTAATATTTAGTACACCAGTAGTTTTTACATTTGGTTCTGAGCTTTTATATCTCTCTAATAAATTAACTGCCTTAGCAACTAAGACTTTAGGATTAAAAGGCTTTGTTATATAGTCATCAACTTTTAATGAGTAACCTTTTAAGATATCTTCTTCTTCGCTAAGAGCACTCATCATAATCACGGGGATATTAGAAGACTCTCTAATTGTTTTAGCAACATCCCAACCATTTATATTTGGCATCATAATATCTAAACAGACTAAATCAACTTCGTGTTGACTAAATAGTTGTAGTCCTTTAAAACCATCTAAAGCACTTAAAACTTTGAAACCTTCTGTTTGAAAATAGTTTGAAACTATGCGATTGATAGTGGGTTCATCTTCTATAATCAGCACACAATGTTTATTCATTTATACCACCTCTTAAATCAATTATAATATATTAGGTATGATAAGAAAAGAAGTGAAGTTATTATACTTTACTATTTTACGATAAAGATATAAAATGTTGATAGATATAAGAGGTAGATAAATATGTATGACATTATAGTTATTGGTGGAGGACATGCAGGTAGTGAAGCTGCTTTGTCATCTGCAAGATTAGGAAAAAAGACATTATTAGTAACAGGTAATATTAATATGATTGCTTCTGCACCCTGTAATCCAAGCGTTGGTGGGCCCGCAAAAGGAATTGTAGTGAGAGAAATTGATGCACTTGGTGGTGAAATGGGTAGAAATGCCGATAAAACACAAATCCAAATGCGTCTTTTAAACATATCTAAAGGACCTGCTGTAAGAGCTTTAAGAGCACAAATTGATAAAGTTGAATATCCAAAGGAAATGATAAAAACAATTCTAGGTGAAGAGAATCTAACAGTTTTAGAAGCTTATGTAGACAGATTGATTGTTGAAGGTAAAGACTGTAAAGGTATTATCTTAGAAGATGGTAGAGAATTTAGATCAAATAGTACAATTATTACTACAGGAACTTATATGCAAAGTAAGATTTTAGTTGGTGATAGTGTTACTAAAAGTGGACCTGATAATCAAAAAGCTTCATTCGGATTAAGTAAACACCTTAGAGAACTTGGGTTTGAAACAATAAGATTAAAAACTGGTACACCACCGAGGGTTAAAACCAATAGTGTTGATTTTACAAAAACAGAACGACATGATGGTGATGAAGTTGTTAGATCTTTTAGTTTTGATAATAAAATAAATTACTCTGTTGATGATCAATGGCCTTGTTATCTAACATATACAACACAAAATACACATGATATAATCAATAAAAATCTTCATAAATCATCAATGTATAGCGGGGTTGTAGAAGGTGTTGGTCCAAGATATTGTCCTTCAATTGAGGATAAACTAGTAAGATTTAGTGATAAAAACAGGCATCAACTATTTCTTGAACCAGAATCTAAAACTATTGATGAAATATATGTACAAGGTTTTAGTACTTCTTTACCACACGATATTCAAGATGAAATGATAAAAACAATTCCAGGACTAGAAAACGCTGAAATTGCTAAGTATGCATACGCAATAGAGTATGACGCAATTGATCCAACCGTTCTTTATCCTACACTTGAAAGCAAAGATATTAGCAATCTATATTTTGCAGGGCAAGTAAATGGTACTTCTGGTTATGAAGAAGCAGCATGCCAAGGTTTAATGGCAGGGATTAATGCTTCTAGAAAACAAGATGCTTTAGAGCCTTTTATCCTTAAAAGAAGTGAAGCATATATTGGTGTTCTAATAGATGATTTAGTCACTAAAGGCACAAAAGAACCATATAGGTTACTCACATCTAGAGCTGAGTATCGCCTTTTACTAAGACATGATAACGCTGATATAAGGTTAAGAAAATATGGTTTTGAGATTGGGTTAGTTAATGAGAAATCATATGATAAGTTCAACAAAAAAATAGAAGATATTGAGTTGCTAAAATCAGAGTTAGCTAGTACAGTTATTACACCAAGTGCCACTATAAATGAGACTTTAAAAAAATTAGAATCAGCAAACTTAAAAGAAAAAAGCAACTTATATTCATTATTAAAAAGACCTGAAATAACAATTGATTTAATGAAAAATTTTGGTCTTGATTTAAAATATAGTGAAGAAGTAATTGAGCAGGCTGAAATTGATATTAAGTATGAAGGATACATTAAGAAAGCTTTAAAACAGGCAGAAAAACTTCTTAAAATGGATGAGTTAAAGATTCCATTTGATATTAACTATTTAGATATATCAAATCTTGCACTTGAGGCAAGGGAAAAACTAAATAAAATTAAGCCTATAACTATAGGACAAGCATCAAGAATCAGCGGAGTTAACCCCTCTGATATTTCAATTTTGCTTGTATACTTAAAAAGTAAAACTAAAAAATAATGGTCTATCCATTATTTTTTTATTATTTAATAAACGTCCAAAATATGGTAAAATACTAGCAGGTGATTTTATGAAAATTAATATTAAAGAACTATTTGAAGAACATGATATAAAAATTAATGATTCTCAAGTAGAAAAACTAGAAAAATACTATGAAATTTTAGTTGATTGGAATAGCAAAATTAACTTAACTGCAATTACTGATTATGAAGATGTTTTAAAAAAACATTTTTTAGACAGTATATATTTGATTAAACATTTTGATTTTAATAATAAGTTTTTACTTGATGTAGGAAGTGGAGCTGGATTTCCTAGCTTGCCGTTAAAAATTATGGTTCCATCATTAGATGTAACAATAATTGATGCACTAAAAAAACGAATCAGTTTCCTTGAAATCTTAACTAAGGAAATTGATTTAAAAGCTAAACTTATACATGGTAGAGCAGAAGAGTTTAAGAATCGTAATTATTACGATTTTGTAACAGCTAGAGCTGTAGCTAGATTAAATATTTTAAGTGAACTTTGTATACCATTTGTTAAAGTTGGGGGTCTATTTTTACCATTAAAAGGGCCAAAATATGAAGAAGAGTTAGACGAAAGTTTAAATGGAATTAAAACTTTAGGTGGTAGATACATACAAACTATTAATTTCCAAATTGATGATAACTCTAGAAGTGTTTTAAAAATAGAAAAAGTATCAAACACTAATAAGCTGTATCCGCGACAATTTGGGAAGATAAAGAGCAAACCTTTATAGAGAGGTGAAAATATGTTACGAGAACCTAACAAATATGTTTTTTCACAATTAGAAACATATAAAGAAAAATTAGAGTTAGAGCATTTAAAGAAAAAGACAATCATAGTAAATATGCTTGTGTTTTTATTAGGCGCATTAGTTTTATACCTTCTATTAAAAATAGGAAGAGATTTTGACGGTATTATGCCTTTGATGTTAACTTTTATATTTTTCTTAATCGTTAATTTTTCTTTTTATTCATATAAACAAGACCATTATAATTATTTGAAGATATTGATGTATGGATCAGTTATATTTATTTATTTTATATCGATAATGATTGTTTTTGAGTTTCAAACCCCTAGTTCTTTTACTGGTATGTTTTTAGCTTATGCAGTTACTTCGATTTATCAGGATTATAAATCAATTATGTTATCTAACTTTACATTGTTTTTAACTGGTAGTCTTTTAGTAGTAAGATTTCCTGAAATATTTTCAATCTCAAATGGTAACAATCCTGATACTTTTATTGTCTTAGTATTTTTACTAGTTTTTGTATTGTTATTAACATTATCATCTTTAATCTTAATTAAAAGAAAGACATTCTTTTATAACCAACTTGCGTATGTTAAAGAGGCTGAATTAAGAAATATTAGGCTTTTATTAAATATTCAAAAGATTCTTGGAAAGAATGAAATTAATCAAAATTCTTATTATGATAAAATTAATGCTTTTTCAAAAGCTGTGTCTTCAAAAATTGGTGTTGATGATATTTTCAAGTACAGATTGATACTACTAGAAGATTTATGTAAACTTAATGATATTGAGTTTACTAATAAATACACTGATGTAACAATTGAAGAAAAACAGTATATTTCACAAATGAGAGTTGATATTTTAAGTAAAATTAGAACGATATCTATTAAAGCTAGTCAGTCTTTTGGCATAAAAGTGTCAAAGAAAGAGGTTTTTGCTGAGACTCAGTTTAAGTCATTTAAACATAGTGAAGACTCAAACTACTCTAAGATTATTTCATTTGTCACTTTTTATACATTACTTAAAATTAATAAACCTTATTTAAAAGCTTTAGATGAAGAAGAGTTAAGAGATGTTCTTTTAAATTCAGAATATTTTCACAAGGTAGATCGAGATATTATGAACATATATCTTCAAAATTCCGAAGTATTTGACACTATAGTAAATGCTCATTTAAAGGAGGATGAATTATGAAAAATTTCTTTGGAAGAGTATTTAATAGTGAATTCTTAACTTTTAATGAGGTACTAAGATTAAAAGTAACTATTGTTACTATATTTCTTTTTATATTTGTTATTTTATCAATTCCTACAACCTCATTAAGTGATTTCACTTCTGATATAAATTTATTACTACCAATTTCGTTTATTTTACTACTACTAATCACTATCATCTTACTGATTATAAATAAAAATAGAACAGCGATGCATTTTAGTATATTTACAATAATAAGCATTACAATATATTACTTAGGTGGCAGTGACTATTTCTATGGATTTATCCTATTCTTCGTTGCATTGACGATTATTATCTTTTATCAAGATATTTATACTTATTTAGTTTATGGAGGAGCAATCACAATTTATGCGCTTATTTATATTAATACAAATGGCTCAGAAATTATGGGAGCAAACTCTGCTTCTTTAGAAATCTCTAACTTAACTTACCAATCAATTTTGCTAGGGTTTTATATAGTTTTTCTCATTCAATTTATTATGTCTGACAATATTTATGAGAATTTAAATAATGAGTATGTGAGAATGAATAAAGTTCTTGAAAAATACCATGATTTATCAATGGAGCATTTAAAGGAAATATTAGAGAAAAATAATGCTAGTTTTATATATAACAATATAAATTTCCAACAAACTATATCTGAGCTTAGTGTTTTTGTAAACGAGTTTTTTGAGGATGATAGCGCTGATATATTAGAAGCTGTTGAATTTTATTTTTTCATTCACGATAAAGATATTGATAATATTGTAGAAGATAAAAGATTAAACGTGAAGACAAGAAAACATGCTAATGAGTTTAAAAAGTATTTACTGAATAATAGGACTGAAATGGTCTCGATGCTATTTGAATTTTCCACCCTATTTCAAGATACAGAGCCATTTAGTGACAATAGATACGAGTATAATATAAATAATATATTCTATAACAAAGTAGATAAATTATTGGCAATGTCGATTATTTATAAGTTTCTCAGAACAGAGAAAACTCAATACGATAAGTGGGGAAAAATAACAGAAAATTTCACACATGAGCAAGTTACAGAATTATTTGTTTCTAGAGAATTTAGAGAGTTTCTTACTTTTGAACAAGTGAATTTCTATTTAGATAATCAAGAGTTGTTTGATGAATACTTAACTTAGGGAGTTATCCACAATAACTGTGGATAACTTTCTTTTATTTGAGGTATTATTTACCACTAAATTGTGATAAAATGTTATTACTTTTTAGTATACATTTAGAGGTGTAAAAATGGGAAAAATATTAGCAATTAGTAATCAAAAGGGTGGAGTAGGAAAAACTACTACCAGCGTTAATTTAGCAAGTTCTTTATCCTATTTAGGTAAGAAGGTTTTATTAGTTGATATAGATCATCAAGCTAATGCAACTACATATATGGGAATAAATAGAGCCAGCTTAGAATATACTATAGCTGACCTTTTTTTAGAGAAAGCTGATATTAGAGACATTATTAGACAAGTATCAAGTGTTGATGTTGATATTATCCCTGCTCGTTATGAGCTTGGAACAATTGAAAACAGTTTGATATCACACGATAATAAAGATTTTATTTTATCAAATGCTTTGGAAAAAGTTAGAGATGAGTATGACTATATTTTAATCGATTGTCCACCATCTTTAGGGATTGTAACTGTTAATGCTTTAACAGCATCAGATGGCGTTTTAATTCCTGTTCAATGTGAGTTCTTAGCACTTGATGGTTTAACACAATTATTAAATACAATTAGAGTAATACAAAATAAGCAAAAATATAATAATAAGAAGCTTACAATAGAAGGTGTCTTATTAACAATGTTAGACACAAGAAGTAATATTGGTTATGAAGTTATTAATGAAGTGAAAACATATTTTCAGGAAAAGGTTTTTAATACAATAATACCTAGAAACGTTAAATGCTCAACTGCACCAAGTTTTGGACTTCCTGTCACTGAATATTCTCCAAAATCCAAAGGCTCAATAAGCTATCAAAATTTAGCTAAAGAGATGGTAGGGCGACTTTGAGTAACAAATTAGGAAGAAATTTTAATGATTTAATAAAGGAAAACCAAATTGAGCATAGTGACGAAGAAAAAATTGTAATGATTGATATTAGAAAAATAAGACCTAATCCTGTTCAACCTAGAAAATCTTTTAATAGAGAATCACTAGATGAACTTGCAAGTTCAATTAGAGAACATGGCGTTATTCAACCTGTGATTTTAAAACCTGGTAGTAATGGCTATATTTTAGTTGCTGGTGAAAGAAGAGTTAGAGCAGCAAAAATTGCTGAGCTAACACAAGTTCCGGCTATTATTAGGGATTACAATTCAATTTATCTTGCTGAGTTAGCAATTATGGAAAATCTTCAAAGAGAAGATTTATCATCAATTGAAGAAGCTCTTGCCTTTAAGAATGCCATTGATATATTAAAACTAACACATGAAGAGTTAGGGACTAAAATAGGTAAGAGTAGATCATATGTCACAAATGTAATTGGGCTACTAAATTTACCAGCTAGTGTTATTGATTTAGTTAATGGTGGTAAAATTTCAATGGGTCACGCAAGATCTCTTAGTAAATTAAAAGACCAAAAAGAAATAGTTTTGCTAGTTGAGAGAATTATATTAGAAAATTTAACTGTAAGAGAACTTGAAAACATTATAAGACAACATAAAAAAAATGATGATTATAAAACGATTTCAAAGGATTTAAGAGATTATACTATTAATCGAGTTTCTACATATCTAGACAATGAATTTGATGTAAAAATAAACAAGAACACGTTGAGAATATCTGTAAAAAATGAAACAGAAATGACAAAGTTACTTAGTTATTTTAGTGTAGGAGATGAAACGAATGAATGATTTTAGAATCTTTATAAAAGATGTATTTATTAATAGTCTTAATGTTAATGAACAATTAACTAATTTTATTGTAGTTATTATAATGATTGTACTTATATTATTTGTTTCTTTCTTAATAGTAAGGATTTCATCATATACTGTAAAGAAGATATTATTAAAACAAACTAACAATAGAACCATAACTCTAGTTAAACATATTCAATCAATATTAAAGTATGTCATATATTTTGTTGTTATTATGATTGTATTGTCTGAACTAGGTATCAATATTACACCGATAATTGCCTCTGCAGGAGTTTTTGGTCTTGCTATCGGGTTTGGAGCTCAATCAATTGTAAAAGACTTTATAAGCGGGTTTTTCATCATCTTTGAAAATCAGTTTACATTGGGTGATGTTATTGAAGTTGATGGATTCAAGGGTGAGGTTATTGAGTTTGGATTAAGATCTACTAAAATTAAAAACTGGAAAGGTCAAATCAAAATAATATCTAATGGAGATATTAAAAAGTTGATTAATTTTTCAAGAGAATTTAGTGTAGGTATTGTGGATATCTCAGTAGCATATGAAACTGATATGCAATTGTTAGAAAATTCTCTTTACAACTTTATTGAAAAGTATGAGACAAATGAGGACATAGTTGAAAAAGTTTCTTATTTAGGAGTTGTTGAAATGCAAGACTCTGGGGTTTTAGTAAGACTTATATTTAAATCTAAACCAAATGTTCACTTTAAATATGAACGAAAGTTAAGAAGTGATTTATTAACGTTTTTTAAAGATCAAAAAATTGATATACCTTATCCTCATGTAATTGTGAAACAGTATGAAGATTGAAATTGGGGATGTATTAGTTTTAAAAAAAGGTCACCCTTGTGGTGAAAACAGTTGGAAAGTTATTCGAGTAGGTGCTGATGTTAAGTTAGAATGCCTAGGCTGTAATAGAATAGTAATGATTGATAGAGTTACATTAAATAAAAGGATAAAAAAATCAATTCCATTAAAATAAAAACTATATACCTTAGCGGTATATAGTTTTTTTAATCTGTTATTAAATTGAAGTAAAACTCAACATGATCATCAGTACTTTTAACTTTACACTCTGAACCATAAGTTCTAAGTATTTGATTCACTAAATATAAACCTAAACCACTTCCACCATCATTACGATTTCTAGATTTGTCTCCTCTGTAGAATGGCTCAAAAATATTATTTAAATCATTTTCAGAGATTTTAGCTCCAAAATTTTTAATAGTAAATGTAATTATGTCATTTTTAAGACATAATGATAGTTGTAATTCTGCGTCATTTGGGCTGTATTTAATTGCATTTGAGATCAAATTACTAAATACTAGCTCAAACTTATCTTCTTCACAAACAAAGAATGTTTCTTCTGACTTTAATATAGGCTTGATATTTTTAATGTTCATCATTGATTGATGAGATTCAATTGATTTGTTAAGGGTATCTGATAAATCAATTTTACGTTGCGAATTACCAATGTCGGTAATTTGATAAACATCAAGCATCTTGAGAATCAAACTATTGGTTCTACTTACTTCTTTTTGAATTAATTTTAGTTGATCCTTTTTATCAGATTCCTCTGTGAAAATATCATTTTCTAGGGCTTCTGCGGCTGCTTGAATAACAGCTAGCGGTGTTTTAATTTCATGAGATAAACCAGAAATAAAGTCTCTTTTATTTTTTTCCACAGACAACTCGTTCTCAATATTTTTTATGATCATTTCATTTTTTTCCTCAATATCCTGTATTGAAAATTCGAGGTTAGCTCCAAGTGTGTTAATGTTTCTAACAAGTTCACCAAACTCATCATTATAGTTATAATCAATCTGCTCTGATGAAAAATCTAAGTTTGACATTTTTTTAGCTTGTTTATTAATAAATTTAATCGGTTTTGAGAATTCTCTAGTATAGATAAACGATGCTATTAATAATATAGAAAATATAACTACAAAAATATAAATATTAATTAGAGATGCATTTCTAACTGCAAACTCAATGTTTTCCATAGAATATACTGATAACAATATATAGTCCTCAGAGTTTATTGTAGATGTTGCAAGAAAAACCAGGTTTTGATTTGTAGAATCTGTAGTAGTGTAATAAAACCCATTCTTAAAATTTCCAACATCTTTATAATTTTGAGTAATTATATTTAAAATCTCATTTGATATTATAGGGTGCAATGCGTTTGAAGTGCTGCTTTGAAGTCCTATTTCTGTTACATTCCCAACTATTACTGTTCTAGATTGAGGATTGATATCCGGAATAAAATCTTGGTAAATATCACTAATCATACCCATTCTTGAGTTGATTAAAACATCTGTCCCAATTTTTAAGTATACAGGAATATAGTCTCCTAAACTTGTACTATATGAAACTGAAGAAACTACTTGTCCAAGTTCAATTGCAGTATTTTCTGTGTTGGGGGCAAAGATTGAATATTCATTATCCCCGTCAACTACTGTAATTTCAATTAAACTTAGTGTTACCAAACCGTCATTGAACTCTGATGAGGGAGTTAAAATTGACGTGGTATTAGATTCTTTCATATATGATATTAAGTCGTCTTCAATTGTTGAAACGTCTGTAGAGTCTAGTAAATCATCAATTAACTGGATATTTTTGCTTACTGTGTTCTTAACAAAATAGTTTTCAAAAATAATTCCCTGAATAAAGAATGCTGAAATAAATAAAAGAACAAATACAAGGAACAAAGATAGAAAAATTCTTTGAATAAAACTACTTTTTATCCTATTTATTAGTTTCAAATTTATAACCTACACCAAATATTGTCTTTATATAGTTGCCACTTTCTCCAAGTTTTTTTCTTAACACTTTGATATATGTGTCAACTACTCTTTCCTCTACATAAACATCCATACCCCATACTTCATCAAGGATAGTAACTCTATCTAAAACAATGTTTTGATTCTTAATAAAGAAAAATAGTAAATCAAACTCTGTTTTTGAAAGATGCAATTCTACATTGTTTTCAAAAACAGTTCTACCTGTTTTATTGATTACAATATTACCTATTTCTATTGATTCATCAAAATTACTTAGTTCAGCTACACTTCTTTTTAGAAGGGCTTTTGTCTTTGCAACTAATATAGCAGGTGAAAAAGGTTTTGTTATATAATCATCAACTTCTAAATTGTACCCTTTTAATTGGTTATCCTCACTACCTAGTGCAGTCATCATAATTATTGGTATGTTGCTTTTTTGTCTTATTGATTTAACGACATCCCATCCATTAATTTTAGGCATTAAAACATCACAACATACGATATCTATTTCATTCTTTTCAAAAGCTTCTAATCCTTGTAAACCATCATGTGCAAGAACAACTTGAAACTCCTCTTTTTTAAAATATGCGGAAAGTATATTTAATAAACTAAGTTCGTCTTCAATTATTAAAACAGTTTTATTCATATTAACACCTCATAATCCATCTTTATTATATATATAATATATTAACATATTAATTATCTGAAAACCCCTATTTTCACATTATCACCATAACTTTTGATGATAGAATCTAAATGTGGTAGAATAATACAAGGTGATAATATGAAAGAAATGATAGAGAAAATAATTGAATTTAGAAATAATAGAGGCTGGGAAGAACATGATACTCCTTCATCTTTATCAAAGTCTATAATAATAGAAGCTGCAGAATTATTAGAAAATTTTCAATGGAGTGATGAACCACTGAATCTTATAAATGTAAAAGAGGAGCTTGCTGATGTTATGATTTATTCGCTTGCTTTAGCGCACGATTTAGGTTTTGATATAAATGAAATGATAGAAGAAAAACTAGAAAAAAATGCTATAAAATATCCTTTGAAAAAATAGCTTGATTTTTCTTTTCTTATATAATAAAATATTACTTGCGAGTTTCGGAGGGGTAGCGAAGAGGCTAAACGCGACAGACTGTAACTCTGTTCCTTAGGGTTCGGCGGTTCGAATCCGTCCCCCTCCACCATAATGGGCTGTGGCCAAGTGGTTAAGGCACCGGACTTTGACTCCGGGATCGATGGTTCGACTCCATCCAGCCCAGCCATACTGCTTGCTGGAAAAACTTTAAAAAATATTCTAAAAGTTATTGACATAATCGTAAATAGATAGTAGAATAAAAAACGCACTAATGTAATTTGGTGGGGGCCTGTAGCTCAGTTGGTTAGAGCGCACGCCTGATAAGCGTGAGGTCGATGGTTCAAATCCATTCAGGCCCACCAAAAATATTTTTAGTCATCATTATGGGGCCTTAGCTCAGCTGGGAGAGCGCCTGCCTTGCACGCAGGAGGTCAGCGGTTCGATCCCGCTAGGCTCCACCATAAAAAGTTCATATAATAATGGAGGTTTAGCTCAGTTGGGAGAGCACTTGCCTTACAAGCAAGGGGTCACTGGTTCGAGCCCAGTAATCTCCACCATTATTGCCGAAATAGCTCAACTGGTAGAGCAACTGACTTGTAATCAGTAGGTTGTGGGTTCAAGTCCTATTTTCGGCACCATCGTCCTGCTAGCTCAGTCGGTAGAGCATCTGACTTTTAATCAGAGGGTCAGAGGTTCGAATCCTCTGCAGGACACCATTTGCCTGGGTGGCGGAATTGGTAGACGCGTTGGACTTAAAATCCAATGATAGCAATATCGTGCCGGTTCGACTCCGGCCCTAGGTACCATTCTTTAACTCCCAAGGTCAGCGGACCTTGTAAAATCTGGGAGAGTTTACAATTAATGACATTTTTTGTCGGCTCCACCAGTTTTTTGAATATAATTTGGCGGTGTAGCTCAGCTGGCTAGAGCACTCGGTTCATACCCGAAAGGTCGGGGGTTCGACTCCCTCTGCCGCTACCATAAAATTTATTTTATGGACCCGTAGCTCAGTCTGGTTAGAGCTCCCGGCTCATAACCGGTAGGTCGTAGGTTCGAGTCCTACCGGGTCCACCAATTTAAATATATGAATAATACGGATTTTTGGAGGAATACCCAAGTCCGGCTGAAGGGATCGGTCTTGAAAACCGACAGGACGTGAAAACGTCGCGGGGGTTCGAATCCCTCTTCCTCCGCCATTTACTGTTTTATTCAAAGTTTTATTCAAAAATGTATCAAGAACTAATTTTTAAAAAGCATTTATGCTTAAATATCGCGGGGTGGAGCAGTCTGGTAGCTCATCGGGCTCATAACCCGAAGGTCGTTGGTTCAAATCCTTCCCCCGCAACCATGGTCCTGTGGTGTAGCGGTTAACATGCCAGTCTGTCACACTGGAGATCGCGGGTTCGATTCCCGTCAGGACCGCCATTTTGGCTCGGTAGCTCAGTCGGTAGAGCAATGGATTGAAAATCCATGTGTCGGCAGTTCGATTCTGTCCCGAGCCACCATCTTTATCTAAGTAAAGCTGATATTCAGCTTTTTTTTATACTTATCTTTTTTCTACTATGTATTGATTATAAATAATGGTATAATTTTTAAGAAGGAAGTGATTATATGTTTACTATAGTAAAGGAATATGAAAGAGCTATAAAGTTTAGATTTGGTAAGTTTATTAAGGTTATGGAACCGGGTATTAGATTAGTAATTCCTGTTATTCATGAAGCTAGAAAAATTGATTTAAGAACTATAACACAAGACGTTCCACAACAAAAATGTATTACAAAGGATAACGTTACAATAACAATCAATGCTGTAGTTTATTATAAGGTTTTTGATGCAAAAAAAGCCGTATTAGAAGTTAAAGATTGTTTCTTTGCAGTTGCTCAATTAGCACAGACAACTTTAAGAAATTCACTTGGAGGGTTTGAACTTGATGAATTACTATCTAATCTTAAAGTTATCTCTAAGGAAATTAAAGAGATAGTTGATACTGAGACTGATCCATGGGGAATAAAAGTTGAAAGAGTAGAAATTAAAGATATTCAGATTCCTGAGGATATGGAAAGAATTATTGCTAGAGTAGCTGAGGCTGAAAGAGAAAAAAGAGCTATCATTGTTAAGAGTGAGGGTGAAGTTGGAGCATCTCAAAAGTTAGCAGATGCAGCTAAGATACTTTCTTCAGTACCTGGAGCAATGCACTTAAGAACGTTGGCAACTATTAATGATTTATCTGGCGATAAATCAAATACTGTTATTTTTGCAATTCCAGTTGAAGTATTAGAGTCATTTAAAACTGCAAGTGTTATAGATACTGTTAAAAACATTGTAAAAAAATAATAACCTATTCGTTATAACAAAAAGAAATAAAGGAGCAAAATTTGCTCCTTTTTTGATACCTTTATTCCCACGTATTTTGATTTTTAATAAAAGGTGTTATAATAATAATAGTTAATGGAAAGGTGATACTCGATGTCAAAATTAAAATACTGTATTTCAATGATTGTAAAATTTATTTTGAAGAATTATTTTTTAAGAGTTTATAATGTAAACTACAAATATGTAAATTTTGATCCAAAGCAAAAAGGGCCCTTTTTTTTGATTGGTAATCATGTTCTTTTGATGGATGCTTTTTTTTGTAATTTTGTTCTTAGAGGTTACGCAATACCGGTTGTTAATGCTTTTGTCTATACTGATTTAAAGAAACGTATTGGAATGACAAAAATGATTGACTCTATTGTTAAAAGAAAAGGACAATCTGACATTCAAACAATTAGAAGTATTAGAAGATTTGTTAAAAACGGCAATTCGATTGCACTTTATCCTGAAGGCAATACTTCTTATTATGGAACTAATACCGAGTCAATGTATGCAACTGCAAAATTGTTAAAAATGCAGAAGATAGATGTCGTAGTTGCTAAAACTTCAGGAGGTTATTTAGCTAAACCAAGATGGCGAAAAAGTAAAACTAAAAATCCATATGTGGAAATTGAAATGAGTTTGCTTTTTACTAAAGAACAACTAAAAGATATGTCAGTTGATGATATCTACGATGGAATGATAGAATCATATAAATATAATGACTATGAATGGAATCGAAAACGAAACCATAAGTATATAGGAAAAAATCGCCTTGAAGGGGCTCACAGAGTTATTTATGGTTGCCCTGCGTGTGAATCAATTAATACAATAAAAACTTCAGGTGACTCAATTAAATGTTCAAACTGTGGAGAAACTGGGACTATTGACGATTATGGGTATATTAACAACACGATATATGATAATTTTGTTGAATGGGGAGCATATCAAGAAACACTTATAAGAAAGAAAAATTTAAATCGTTTTGTAGTGGAGGGTGAATACTATAAAATTGATTGGGAAAAAAACAAAAAAATTATGATTTCTAGGAATTGTAAACTTAATTTTTCTAATAAGTTACTAGTTATTGAATATGATAATAATCAAGAAAGTATTAGTATAGTAGATATAAAAGGAGAGGCATATACTGAATCAAATGAATTTTCATTTGATTACAAAAACCAAACATATTTGTTCATCACAGAAAGTCCTAAATTCTTATTGGATTTAGTTACAACTATAAAGGAGGCATAATTAATGTTTGAGGCAGTAGAAACTTGGGATATTACTATTTATTTTGTATTTATTGGTATCCTATTATTTTTTGGGAAAGTAATTAAGGAAAAAGTACCGTTTTTAAATAGAATAATTTTACCTACAGCGTTACTAGGTGGATTTATTGGGCTCATTTTTTCTGATGGTTTTATTGGGATGTATACATTAGATAGAGCAGGAGTCATTAGGGAGATAGTATATCATTCATTGGCAATAGGTTTTATTGCGATGACGTTAAAGAGAACTGATAATAAAACTAACAGAAGAATTTGGTCTACTGGGATGATTATTGTCACAACTTATTTACTTCAGGCAGCTGTGGGGGTTACAGTTGTATATTTACTATTTAAAGATATTTTTGATGGAGCTGGTTTATTATTGCCACTAGGTTTTGGTCAAGGACCTGGTTTAGCTGCAAACATTGGACGCTCATATGAGTTAAGAGAAATCAGTCCTTTGCTATATGGTGAAGCACTTGGATCAACAATTGCATCAATTGGATTTTTAGTTGGTGGAGTTATTGGTGTAATCGCATTAAACTATTTATCTCGTAAAAATAACTTAAATATTAATAAGTTTCATAACGAGGAATCAACAGTGAAAGAAGTTTTTGAGTTTGAAACTATTAAGGAAATAAGAGTTTTTGATGCATTAACTACTCAAGCAGCTATTATAGCACTAATTTATGGAGCTGTTTATCTAACCTTGGTATTTTTAGAAGGGTGGTTTTTCCCTAAATTAGGTGATTTAGGAGTGACTTTTGCCGGAGTATTCCATGGATTTAATTTCTTGATTGGTATTATTTACGCACTTATTTTTAAAAAGATTATTACCTCAATGGAGAAAAAAGGTAAAAATCTAACGTTTATGACTAATAATTATATTCTTTCAAATATTAGTTCTTTAGCATTTAACTTTCTAATTGCTGCTGCTGTTTTATCAATCACAATAAGTTCTATTAAAGAATACTATTTACTTGTAATTGTTTTAGCAACAACAGGAACAATTGTAACATTTGTGTTCTTAAAACTAATTATTAAAAAAGTTTATGATAAAGAGTATGAACATCATTTCTTTTTCGGTTTATTTGGTATGTTAACAGGAACAGCATCAACAGGATTAGCTCTTCTAAAGGGAATTGACAAAGATTTAGAATCACCAGTCGCAGAAGAAATGGTTTTAGGTAGTGGAACTGCCATTTCACTGGCGTTACCATTATTTGCATTAATAATGTTTCCTGGTCTAGCTATTGAATCAGGTAATAATATATTTACAATTTTGTTATTTGTCATACCGATAGTGTATTCTTTGATACTGATATTTATTGTTCTAAAAATAAATAAAAAATAGACGAGCTGAAAAGCTCGTTTTTTATTGATGCAAAGAATACTATATTTTGTTATAATTGGTTAGAGGTGATTTTGTGAATATATTATTAACGAATGACGATGGTATTACTTCGGAAAGATTGTTGTATCTAGAAAGTGTTTTAAAAGAATATGGGGATGTATATGTTGTTGCACCTATGTTTGAACAATCAGCCAAAAGTGCAAGTTTAACAATTGGTGAAATAAAATTTGAGAAATATAGTGAACATAAATATGCAATTTATGGTACACCAGTAGATTGTGTTACTTTTGGAGTTCATGGTTTAAAAGTTGATTTTGATTTGGTTGTATCAGGAGTTAACAAAGGTTTTAATTTAGGAATTGACATTTTATATTCAGGAACTTTAGGAGCATGTTTTCAAGCTCAATACTTTAATATTAAATCACTAGCTTTTTCAGGTGATTATAAAGGATATGAAATTGTTAAAAAAGAACTAAATAAAACTTTAGAATATGTATTTGATAAGAAAATGTTAAGTAAAAATCATACAATAAATATTAACTTTCCAATGGAAAAATTTGAAGTTTCTAATGGAATAGTGGAGGTTAATAGATATTTAAGACGATATGAAGTAAAAGGTGAAATTAAAGAAAATGTATTTGTTAGAAAAAGAGATTACAATACAGTAAAAGCCCCAGAAGGAACTGATGCTTTTGCACATGATAATGGTTTTACTTCAATTACTAGGGTAACAATATAAATTGAGATATTTTATTGTTAGTGATATTCATGGACATTACAATGTCTTGATTAATGAATTAGGTAATAATAAATTTTCACCTTTGGATAAATTGATTGTAATTGGAGACTTGTTTGATAGAGGAAAACAAAGCAAAGAAGTTCTTATATTTTTAAAAGATTTATGGGATCAAGGTAAGTGTGAAATTATAATGGGAAATCACGATATTTTTCTTCTAGATTTTTTAAATGAAAATTATAGCAGAGTCCAATTTAATATCGAACATAATGGGTTTGCAGAAACATTGTTGTCATTAAGTGGTTTAAGTAAAATAGATGATAATTATCAAGAAATTAGATCAGAAATAATCAAAAACTTTCCATACTTACAAAGTTGGTTAGAATCATTTCCATTATATAAAGAAACTAAAAATTATATTTTTGTCCATGGAGGGATTGATGGTAGTAATCCTGAATGGAAAAAATCAACTGTTAGAGACTTTGTTTGGGGTCGCCAATATAATTTACCTAGACATATTGATAAGACTATTATTGCTGGGCATCATCGTGTTGCTACTATCAGAAATAAGGATTTAAATGACTATGATAAATTGTTTTTAGAGGATAAAAGCCAGTTTGATATTTTGTATTGTGATGGTAAAATATTAATAGACAGATTTGTTGAAGTTTCTAATGAATTGAATATTCTAATTCTTAAAGATTTATAAAGATAAAAGACCCTTAAAAAAGGGTCTGTTTTTTTTATATATTTTATAGATTAAACTATACAATGTAAGGGTTTTTATGATATGATATATTGTGGTTATAAAAACAGATATATAAGGAGATTTATAATGGAAAATGTTAAAATTTTAATTTGGGGATTTGGAGCAATGGGTAAAGGGATGGCAGAAATGTTATCTGAGAAAAAAGGTGTCGAAATTACAGGTGTTTGTGACTTAAATCCAAATATTATTGGTAAGAGTATTTTTGATTTATTAAACATTGAAAAAGGGTCAAAAAAAGATGTGTTAATTAATAATGATATTGATTATTTATTAAGTAATACAGAAACAGATTTAGTTTTATTAGCAACTGATTCATTCACAAAAAAAGCTTATGCAAAAATGGTAAAAGTTCTTGAAAAAGGAATTAACGTTATTAGTACTGCAGAGGAAATGGCTTTTCCAAAAGCTCAGGAACCTGAACTAGCTAAAGAGCTTGATAAGATAGCAAAAGATAACGGGGTAACAGTATTAGGTACTGGTATTAATCCTGGATTCATTATGGATTTACTTGTAGTTGCATTAACTGGTACTATGAAGAGTGTTGATTTTATTGAAGCTAATAGAGTAAACAGCTTGAGTCCATTTGGACCTGCAGTGATGGAAGAACAAGGAGTAGGTATTACTGTTGATCAGTTTAATCATGGAGTTGAAACAGGGACTCTTGCTGGACATGTTGGTTTTGCTGAAAGTATCGGGATGATTGCTGAAGCTTTAGGAGTAAAACTTGATGGTTTTGAGCAACAAATGAAACCTATTGTAACTAGTGTTGATAGAAAAAGCCCTTATGGTGAGGCTTTAAAAGGTAATATAGCTGGTGTTAATATGACTGGACAAGGTTTAGTTAATGGAGAAGTATTCATTAATATGAAACATCCACAACAAATTGAACCAGAAATGGAAGGTACTAACACAGGCGATTATATAAACATTAAAGGTGTGCCAGAAATAAATATGGCAATTACACCTGAAATTGATGGTGGAATTGGAACTATTGCAATGTGTGTAAACATGATTCCTCATGTAATCAATTCAAGACCAGGACTTAAAACAATGCTGGATTTACCAGTTCCAAGAGCAATTTTAGGAGATATGAGAGATTTAATAGAATAATAAATAGTTTGGGAGTGATTTAATGAAACGAGGTATTGGATTTTATCTTATATTTAGTATGATATTTTTCACAGCATCTATGTTTTACATTAATAATACTCTTTATAATAATAGTGATTATTTAGCAAGTGCATTATTTGCATTCGCATCACTTTTTACTGTGTTTGTCTTATTATTATTTAATGTACATATGATAATAATAAACTTCTTTAGATTACCAATAAAATATCTTATTGCGGATATGAAAACTGAATTTATTAAAAAAGGTAGAGGAAAGAATAAAAAAAGAAACAAATTTTCTTATACCAATTACCAAGCAACAATTACACTAGTGTTTTATTCGATTCTGTCTATATTAATAATAGGGGCAATTGTGCGCAATGGATTATTAAATAATTCATTACCACTGATCATCGTTACGCAATCAGTTATGTCTTTTGGTGGTTTTTTAGTTTTAATTAGCTCATGGCAGTATTTGTTTAAGATTTTACCAAAGGTATTAAACAAAAATATTGACGCTAAGAACGGATTTATTCTAACACTTAGTGTTACTGTAATGATTATTTATTTAGTATTTATTATCTTTGAAGTAAATAGATTTGATGAGATTATGATTTTTGTTTTAATAATTGGCTTTATAGCTTTATTAGGTGTTAATATAAACTTGATAATTGGTGAAATAAACATATTTCAGAATCTTAAAGAAAACTCACATTCAAGTAAAGTTACTAAGGCTGTATTTATGATATTTTTCTCTTTTCATTTATATGTAATACTTTATGCAAGTGTAATTGCATTTAGCATCTATGGATGGAATCATGAAGCTTATATTTTTAGTAATGATGAATGTTATGTAGAAGTTATACCAGAAAATCCAGCTGAACAACCATACTATACATCACAATGTCCTCATGAATATGGAGACTTTCTGTATTATACAGTTGTTACAGTATCGACTTTAGGATATGGAGATATTTCTCCAAACACTGAATTCCCAATTTCGCAAGCCTGGAGTGGATTTTTAAGTATTTATGGGTTTACATTTTTTGCATTATCAATTGGATATGTAAGTAATATAGCTCATGAAGGATTTTCTAACGGAAAGGATGAACAAGATGATTGATAAAAATTCATATGTAAGAATTAGAAAAACTCTACTTAAACCCGAAGAAAGAGCATCAAATATCCCTGCTGAAACTAAAGAAGTTCCTTTTAAAATGTGGGTGAAGGGTTATTTGCATGATGAAAGTGATTTATTTGATATAGTGAAAATCACTACAGAAACAGGAAGAGTTGAAACTGGTAGATTAAAAGAAGCTTTCCCACCTTATAAGATTGGTTATGGTGATTTTGTGCCTGAAATATTGAAACTTAGACACTTAATTAAATCAGAAATGTATGGTGATAAAGATGAGTAATACATATAATGATATTATGTCTCAAAGAAATGAAATAATGAAAAAATCAGTTGGAATTGATTATGATAAATACGAGTTTGATGGTATTGGGTTTGATTATGAAATGATGATGAATGATCATGATTTTGATTTAGAATTAATTATTAAAATTCAAACGGAAAACATGGTTGGGAACACACCATTAATAGAACTAAAAAATCTAACGAAATATGCTAGAAAATTTGCGGATAAAGGTAAAGGAGCAAGAATCTTTTTAAAAGATGAGGCTGCTAATTTATCGGGTTCTTTTAAAGCAAGAAGAGCAGCTTTAAGTGTATATCAAGCAAAAAAACTTGGATATAAGGGCGTTATAGCAGCAACATCTGGTAATTATGGAGCTGCAGTAGCAGCACTAGCTGCAAAAGTTGGATTAGAATGTATTATTGTTCAAGAAGCTTTTGATTCAAAGAATTTGAGTCAACCTGAAATTCTTGAAAAAGCAAGAAAATGTGAGTCTTTTGGGGCAGAAGTTGTTCAATTAAGTGTAGGTCCAGAATTGTTTTACCAATTTTTAATTTTATTGAAAGATACTGGATATTTTAATGCTTCTTTATACAGTCCTTATGGAATTAAAGGAATTGAGACTTTAGGGTTGGAAATTGCTGAGGAAATGTTAAAAAAAGAAGGAAAATATCCCGAAGCCGTTGTTGTAACTAACGCTGGTGGTGGAAATTTAACAGGAACTGCAAGGGGCTTGAAAAACGCTGGTGCAACAGACACAAAAATTATTGCTGCAAGCGTAGATTTAAGCGGACTTCATATGGCATCAGATTCTGATTTTAACAAGAAATCTTTTACTACCGGACACACCGGATTTGGGATACCTTTTACAACGTTTCCTGACCGTTCAGATGTACCAAGAAGTGCTGGTAGACCATTAAGATATATGGATGAATATGTTACTGTTAATCAAGGAAGTGTATTTTTTATGACTGAATCCCTTGCTACTTTAGAAGGAATGGAAAGAGGTCCAGCAGGAAATACTTCACTTGCTGCTGCATTTAGTTTAGCTCAAGAAATGAACGAAGATGAAATTATTGTAGTACAGGAAACAGAGTATACAGGTGCAGGTAAACACATTCAACCACAACTTTCTTTTGCTAAGAAAAACGGGATTGAAATTTTATTTGGTAATCCATTTGATGAAATTCCTGGGAAGAATATAATTTTACCTTCCTCAGCAAAATTATTAAAACACAAATATTTAGATATGACTAAATTACGAAAAAGTTATTTAAAAAGATACTGCAATATCGACTTGTCAAATAAAGATATCTTATTCCTCGAAGAGGAATTGAACATAGACAAACAAAATATAATAGAATTAATGATGGAGGTAAAAAATGATTGAAAGAAAAGATGATTATCTTCAAAGAAGAGAACATTTAAAATCAATGTCAGATAGTGAGTTAAAAAAGTACTTTTTTGAACTTGCTGATAAATTAGTTGATCCATTACTAGACTTAGGATTTAAAAATACAACTAAATCAATTGAGAGAAGTATTCTTTTAAGAATGGGATTCTCAAGTATTCAGGCAAAAGAAATTGTTGAGATAATTAGTGAAATAGATTTAATGAGTAAAGGTGCAGGGCATTGTATTTATGCCATATCAAAAAAATATGATTTGGGAATTGAAGAAGCTGGTAGCGAGCTGATCAATGGAAAACATGTTGAGTTTTTAATGGAGTATTTTGGTAAAAATGAATAGTTTAAAACCTAATGAAAAATTAGATATTCGCTACATTTTGAAAGACCTTGAAAATTATGTACCAAATAAAAGACCATGGGTTTGGCGCGATGTAAGTCCTCAAGAAATTAGAGAGTTCACATATATGCAAGCGAGTCCAGGACTAAAAAACTATGTACCACTGCCTTCTGCTAGATATTTAGGAGAAATAGATCCACAACCAGATAGTGTTATTACTACAGAAATCGCATCTGGAAGATTTGAAGATGACATTAGAAGAATGAGAATGGCTGCTTATCATGGTGCAGATCATATTATGGTTATTAGAACTGCAGGACAATCACATTTTGATGGATTACTTGAGGGGACTCCTCAAGGTATTGGGGGTATTCCTGTAACTAGAAAACAATTAAGAGCACAAAGAAAAGCTTTGGACTTAATTGAAGAAGAAGTTGGGAGACCAATTAATTACCATTCATATGTATCTGGTGTTGCCGGACCGGAAATAGCTGTATTATTTGTAGAAGAGGGTGTTAATGGAGCACATCAAGATCCTCAATATAACGTACTATATAGAAATATTAACGCTATTAGAAGTTTTGTAGATGCTGCTGAGAGTAAAAAAGTTTTAGCTTATGCTGGAATTGCACAAATCGATGGAGCACATAATGCAAATGCAACTGCTAGAGATGCTTGGAAAGTTATGCCTGAATTATTAGTTCAACATGTAATTAATTCAAGATTCTCTGAAAGAGTAGGTATTAAAGCTGATAATATTTGTTTATCTACTGTACCTCCTGCAGCTTCGCCAACGCCTGATTTAAAATTAAATTTACCTTATGCTGTTGCTTTAAGAGAATTCTTTAGCGATTATAAAATGAGAGCACAGATGAATACAAAGTATATGGATAGTTCAACTAGAGAAGCTACTGTGACACATGTGTTAAATTTATTAATTTCAAGATTAACTTCAGCAGATATTCAAAGTACTATTACACCTGATGAAGGTAGAAATGTACCTTGGCACATATATAATATTGAAGCTTTAGACACTGCAAAACAAGCTATGGTTGGTATGGATGATTTACTATCAATGGTAGAACTTAAAGATACAGGTTATCTATATAACAAAAAAAGAGAAATTCAAGAACGATCAATTTTAATGATGGAAGAGATCCTTGAAATGGGTGGATATTTTACTGCTGTAGAAGCTGGAATGTTTGTTGATAGTGGGGAGTATCCTCAAAGAAATAATGATGGAATTTCAAGAGATATAAATGGTGGTGTTGGAGCTGGAACTGTTGTAAAACGTGATCCAGATTACTTTGCTCCAGTTACTGCACATTATGGTTATAACAATGTTGAACAATATGATAAAAACGCTGTTGATGATCCTTCAAAATTAATAAATGGGTGTACATTTGAAAAACCAGAAATGGTTAAATTCATTGATGAACTTGATGATAGTGATAATGTTTACTTAAGACTTGACGAAACAGAAAAATACCGTAAAGGTGATCTAATAAAACCTGAGGTTGAATGGCTAGGAGATGGGACTGTTGTCGTAGATTTATTCTTCCCAACAACTTCAAAAGTAGCTGAAGCTGCTGCTGTGGAAGCTGGTAAAAAAATGAATTTAATCAATGTCGAAGTAATTCATAAAGAAGTTTTACACCCTAGTGAAGGTACAAGAATTCAAATTAAAGGTACTTTTGCATTTGACATTGAAGTTGATAAACTTGTTTTACCAGAGGAAATGGAACAACTTTCTGAAGACGAATTACTAGCTTTTATCAAGAAAAATCCAATAAAAGTTGTTGCTGGTACAGGTGGTAATGATGAACATTCAGTTGGATTAAGAGAAGTACTTGATATTAAGCATGGTGGTATTGAAAAATATGGTGTTAAATACGAGTATTTAGGAACTAGTGTCCCTATAGAAAAATTTGTTGATGCTGCAATTGAGACAAATGCTCAAGCAATATTAATGTCTACAATAATTTCTCATGACGACACACATTATAAAAACATGAATAAATTACATAATTACGCTATTGAAAAGGGTGTAAGAGATAAACTTGTTCTTATTGCAGGTGGAACTCAAGTAACACCAGAGATTGCAAGAAGTAACAATATGGATCAAGGTTTTGGTAGAGGTACTAAAGGTATCCACATCGCAAGTTTTATTGTTAAAAAAATAAATGAAATGAATGATTAATAATGAAGATTGATGTTCTAGTTGCAGAAATAGGAAGCACAACAACAATTGTAAATGCATTTAATATTAAAGGAGAAAAACCACGATTCTTAAATCGTGGTGTTTCTAATACAACTGTTGATTCTGATGTTACTATAGGATTAAACGCTGCAATAGATGATCTCACTAAAAATATGAATACAGATAAAATAATTTTTGATGAGATGTTTGCAACCAGTTCAGCAGCTGGTGGTTTGAAAATGTCAGTACATGGACTTGTATATGAAATGACAGTCAAAGCCGCTAAAGAAGCAGCCTTAAATGCAGGTGCTAATTTACATCTTGTTACAGCTAATAAGTTGAGTGATTTAAATCTTGAAGAAATTAAAGAACTGCAACCAAATATAATCTTAATTGCTGGGGGAACTGATTATGGAGAGAGAGAAACTGCTCTTTATAACACTAAAAAAATATTAGAACTGGATTTAGAGGTTCCAATAATTTATGCTGGCAATATTGAAAACCACAAATATATCTTGAAGTATTTTGATGAAAAAAATAAATCACATTTACTAAAAATTGTGGAGAATGTTTATCCTAGAGTAGACTATATGAATATTTATCCTTTAAGAAAAGTTATATACGAGACTTTTGAAGAAAACATAGTTCATGCAAAAGGCATGGATCATATTTTTGATATTGTTGATAGTAGAATAGTACCTACACCAGGTAGTGTTATGGAATCAACTATGATTCTTAATAAAGCTTTTGGTAATATAATGACAATTGATGTAGGTGGTGCTACTACTGATATACATTCAATTGCATTACCTAGTGAGGAATTTGCCAAATACCAAGAGGGTGAAGCTCTTTCAAAACGAACAGTTGAAGGAGATTTAGGAGTTTTCATTAATTTTAGTAACGTACTTTCGTTGTTTAAAGAGAATGAGTTAGAAGAAATTATTGGACTTGATGAGCTATCTATGGAAAAACAAATCAAAGATTATTCATATATTCCTATAACAGAAATTCAAAGAAAACTTGTTTTTGAGTTAACACGAAAATGTGTTATTGAAGGTTTAAACCGCCATGTTGGAGACTTAAAGAGAGTATTTACAACTAATGGACAAAAAGTAATTCCTTACGGAAAAGATTTATCTCAAGTAAGTATTATTGTTTTAACCGGTGGAGCTTTAATAAATTTGGAAAATACAGAGCAAATAGTTAAAGACTATATCAAAAAAAATCCAACTAAACTAGTTCCTCAAGTTAAAATTAATATTTTTAAGGACAATGATTATATAATGGCTAGTTTAGGAGTCTTATCTCTTAAATATCCAGAGGAAGCACTTCTGTTACTAAAAAATTCATTAAGAATTGGAGATGATTTTGATGTATCCACTTCTAAAAATTGATACAAATAAATTCAAACATAATTTAAATTCGATTTTAAGTTTGATGGGTAAATTTAACCTTTCTACGATGGCTGTATCAAAGGTTTTTTGTGCTGAACAAAATCTAATTGATATTATTAACTGTAGCGATGTGGAATTTATAGCTGATTCAAGACTTGAAAATTTAAAGAAAATGGTAACAACTAAGAAAAAAGTGTTGTTAAGATTACCATCAATTTCAGATGTTCTCGATACTGTTCACTATTCTGATATCAGTTTGAATTCGGAAATATTAACTATTAGGAAACTGAATGAAGCTGGCTTTGCACTTGGTAAAACTCATGAAATTATTTTAATGATTGATCTAGGTGATTTAAGAGAGGGAATATTTGATTATAAAGAACTAAGGGATAATATTGAAGAAATTAAAAAACTGAAGTTCATTAAACTTATCGGGTTAGGGACTAATCTTACTTGTTATGGTGGAGTAATTCCAACTACAAAAACATATGAAAAATTTAGGGTTATTATCAATAAAATTAAAGAGGATACTGGCTTTTACCCAAGTTTGATAACCGGAGGTAATAGTTCAAGTATTGATTTACTAATTAATTCTAAATTACCTGATTTTATAAATAATTTAAGAATAGGTGAAGCCTTGGTTTTAGGTCGAGAAACTGCATATGGTGATTATATTGATGATATGTATAATGATGTATTTACATTGGAAGCAGAACTAATTGAAGTGAAAAATAAACCATCTCTACCAATTGGTGAAATTGGTATGAATGCTTTTGGAGAAAAACCATCTTTTATCGATATTGGAAATCATAAAAGAGGAATTATTTCAATTGGGAGACAAGATGTTGATTATAACGATTTAATACCTTTAGATGTCATTGATATTTTAGGAAGTAGTAGTGATCACATAATTTTAGATTTATCAAAGGCTGAGAAAGATTATCAGGTAGGAGATATTATTAAGTTTAATTTGACATATGGAAGTGTTTTGAGTTTGTTTACATCAAAATATGTGGAAAAGAAATATGAGTAATAGATTTCGAGGAACTTATGCCGAGATAAACTTAAACAATATTGAGTCTAATTATAACTATGTTAAATCGTTATTAAAAAATAAAAGTATTATGCCAGTAGTTAAAGCAAACGCCTATGGACATGGTGTAATCGAAGTTGTTAGAAAATTAGTAAGTTTAGATGTTAATTACTTTTGCGTTTCTTTGTTAGAAGAAGCGCTGGAGATTAAAGAAGTTTTTCCAGATGTTAACATTCTTGTAATGGGTGTAGTTATGCCAAATGATTTTGCTACTGCATCAAGCAATAAGATAACACTAACAATTAGCAACGAATTCCAATATCAAGGACTTTTGGAGTTTGATGATGAGTTATCGATACATTTAAAAGTCGATACCGGTATGAACCGTTTAGGTTTTAAGGATGGTCTTGTTATTAAAGAAGTAATCAAAAATATAGGCAAAAACTCATATATAAATATTGAAGGTATTTTCACTCATTTTGCGACTGCAGATTCAGATGAGAAATACTATCAGTTTCAATTGGATAATTTCAAAAAAATATTAGCTACCATTGATTATGATTTTAAAATGATACATGCCTCAAATTCTAGTTCAACAATCAAGTATGAACAAAACATTTCATTTACAACCCATTGTCGTTTAGGAATTTCTTTATATGGGTTAACACTTGATAAAGGTATGTCATTGTTAAAACCAGCTTTCAAACTAAAAACAGTGATATCAGAAATTAAAGAACTGGCAAAAGGTGAGTATTTAGGATACGGAATTACTTATCAAGCAAAAGAAAATATTCTAGTAGGTGTCTTACCAATAGGATATGCTGATGGATTTTTAAGACAAAACAGAGATTCTATTGCTGAAATCAATGGTAAATCATTTAATACAATTGGTACTATATGTATGGATCAAATGTTTATAGAAATAGATAAAACTATTAAATATAATGATACTGTTACCCTCTTTGGTGGTATAATTTCGATAGACGATGTTGCTACAAGAAACAATACAATTAATTACGAGGTTGTATGCCAAATAACATCTAGGGTTCCTAGAGAGTATATTTAGAAAGGAAGTGAATTTATGAAGATACAAGTTTACTCAGAAATTGGAAAACTTAAAACAGTGCTTTTACATAGACCAGGTAAGGAATTAGAGAACTTAACTCCCGATATCTTAGAGAGGTTACTTTTTGATGACATCCCTTATTTAAAAGTTGCGCAAGAGGAACATGATTTTTTTGCTAAGACGTTACGTGATGAAGGTGTTGAAGTATTGTATATCAAAGATATGGTTGTTGAGTCATTGGAAAATCATCCTGAGGTATTATCTAATTTTCTTAATCAATTTATTGAAGAGTCGCACATATTATCTAAAGCAGTTAAGGACGCAATTTATAATTATTTAGCTAATATGACATTTGAGGAAATTGTTGAGAAAATGATAGAAGGAATTAGAACAAACGAGGTTAAATTAGTTAAAAATAACTCAATTATGGATATGTTAGAAAATGAGTATCCCTTCTACACAGATCCCATGCCTAATATTTTGTTTCAAAGAGATCCATTTGCTACAATTGGAAGAGGTGTTTCAATAAACAAAATGTATACTGATACTAGAGCTAGAGAGACTATTTTTAGTGATTATATGTTTAAATATCATCCTCGTTTTGAGAACGAAGAGATACCTAGATACTATAATCGATATGATAGATATAATAGTGAAGGTGGAGATATGCTTGTTTTAAATAGTAAAACATTGGCTATTGGAATTTCAAAAAGAACCGATCCAAGAGCGATTGAACACTTAGCTGGCTCTATTTTTGAGTCTGATGAAACATTTGAAACAATACTAGCCTTTAACATCCCAAAAACAAGAGCATTTATGCATCTTGATACAGTGTTTACTCAAATTGATTATGGGGTTTTTACAATTCACCCATTGATTATGAAGCATTTAACTGTTTTTGAGATAACTAAGGAAAATGAAAAAATTAAAGTTACAAAAGTGGTATCTACACTTGAAGATATATTGAAAAAACACCTGCATACTGAGATTAAATTAATCAATTGTGGTGGAGATGACATGATTACAAGTGGTAGAGAACAATGGAATGATGGAGCTAATACCCTTGCCGTTGAACCAGGTAAAGTTATTGTGTATTCAAGAAACCATGTAACAAATGATATGTTGAGAAAAAACGGCATTACTGTTTTAGAAATTCCATCTAGTGAATTATCTAGAGGTCGTGGTGGACCTAGATGTATGAGTATGCCATTATTTAGAGAAAAAATATAAAAGATTATTTGGAGGAAAAGAAATGAATTTAAAAGGAAGAAATTTTATTACGTTATTGGATTTCACTAGTGAAGAAATCACTCATTTAATTAATTTATCTGCGAAACTTAAAGAAGATAAATATAATGGGAAAGAACACAAAGTACTATCAGATAAAAATGTTGTTTTATTGTTCCAAAAAGACTCGACTAGAACAAGATGTGCATTTGAAGTAGGAGCAATGGATTTAGGTATGGGAGTTACATATTTAGGACCAAATGGTTCACAAATGAATACAAAAGAATCAGTTAAAGATACTGCAAGAGTTTTAGGAAGAATGTATGATGGTATCGAGTTTAGAGGTTATAAACAAAGTGATGTTGAAGCTCTTGGAGCAAATGCAGGAGTACCTGTATGGAATGGATTAACTGATGTTTACCATCCAACTCAAATCTTAGCTGATTTTTTAACAATAAAAGAAGTTTTTGGAAAATTAAAAGGAATTAATTTTACATATGTTGGTGATTCAAGAAATAACATGGGTAATAGTTTAATGATAGGAGCAGCAAAACAAGGACTAAACTTTACAGGAGTTGCTCCAAAAGAGTTATGGCCAGATCAAAAACTAATTGATACATGTTTAGAAATTGCAAAAGAGCATGGTTCTACTATCCATTTTACTGAAGATAAAATGGAAGGTACAAAAAATGCAGATGTTGTTTATGCAGATGTATGGGTATCAATGGGTGAGCCTAAAGAAGTTTGGGAAACAAGAATTGCACAACTTAATGAATACCAAGTTGATATGGAAATGATGAATAATGCTAAAGATACAGCAATATTTATGCATTGCCTACCTGCTTTCCATGGTAAAGATACTGAGGTTGGTAAAAAGATTGCAGAAGGATTTGGAGACAAATTCCCTAAAGTTAAAAACGGAGAAATGGAAGTTACTGATGAAGTTATTGAATCTGAATGTTCAGTAGTATTCCAAGAAGCAGAAAACAGAATGCACACTATCAAAGCGGTTATGTTAGCTACTTTACGTGAGTCATATGAGTAGAATAGTAGTAAGCTTAGGTGGGAATGCACTAGGAAAAAATGCTGAAGAACAAAAAAACCTTCTTAAGAATGTTTCAACTCCAATTGTGGAATTAATTAAAAGTGGTCATGAAGTAATCATTGCCCACGGTAATGGACCTCAAGTAGGTATGATTAATCTTGCATTTGGTGAGTCAAAATCAACACCTTTAATGCCTTTCCCAGAGTGTGGGGCAATGTCGCAAGGTTATATTGGTTATCATATGCAAAACGCGATAGCTAATGAACTGACTAGACAAAACATTAATAAATCAATTGCATCAATAGTTACTCAAGTTATTGTTGATGAAAACGATTCTGCTTTCCAAAATCCTACAAAACCAATTGGTAGTTTTTATACTAAAGAAGAAGCTGATGTTTTAGCTAAAGAAAATGATTATATAATGGTTGAGGATTCAGGACGTGGTTATAGAAGAGTAGTTCCAAGCCCTATGCCAATTGATGTTAAGGAAAAAGAAATCATCGATTCTCTACTTAACGCAAATCACATAGTAATTACAGTTGGTGGAGGAGGAATTCCAGTAACAAGTCATAATGGGATTTTAACTGGTGTACCAGCTGTAATTGATAAAGACAATGCTTCAGCAAAAATCGGTGAGTTGGTTAATGCGGATTACTTATATATTTTAACTGCAGTTGATAATGTTTATGTAAATTTCGGTAAAGAAAATCAAAAGCAATTAGATGAAATTACAATTCCAGAATTAAAAGAATATATAGATCAAAAACAGTTTGCAGAAGGATCAATGTTGCCTAAAATTAAAGCTTGTATTAACTTTGCAAAAGATGGTAAGACAGCTGTAATTGCGTCGTTGAACAACGCCAAAGAAGCTTTTGAATTAAAAGCTGGAACAATAATAAAAGGTTAGCCTAGGCTAACCTTATTTTTTTATTGTAATTGTGTAACGATCATAATCTATTAAACCTTCATTTTTCATATGTTTTAGTTCTCTACTTAAAGAGGGTCTTTGCGTATACAGTAAGTTGGCTAAATCTTCTTTTGTCATATTTAATTTAATTGAATTTGATGCTTGTTTTCGTTTTTCTTGCGTTAAGAAGAAAAGGATTTTATCACGTAATGAATCTTGGGATAATAGTTTACTTTTCATAGTAACAGAAAGAGCTTTATTACTCAGTAATCTTAAGAAATTTGTACATAGAGCTTGATTTGAATGAAGTAAGGTCTTAAATTCATTATTACTCATATATAATATTATAGTTTCTCCAACTGATACTAAAGAACCAGGATAAGTATTGTAATCGTCTGAATATAGAAGCATATCTCCAAACAACTGTCCCTCAGTTAAAGTGTTAACTGTGAAGTTTTTTCCACCAGAAGTATATGCTTTTACATTAACTTTTCCACTTAATAATATACCAATTGATGTACTTACATCACCTTCCTCTGCTATAACTTTGTTGTTTGAGTAGTTCTTAATCTCAAACTTACTTAGATCTATGTTTGTATTTTCAAAAAGCTTACAATCTGTTATTTTCATATTATCACCCTTTCGTAACAAAAGTTACATATTCATATTATAACATAATTTTTTTGATTATTTTTAAACGATATAAAAGCCAATTTTTAAGGTGCAAAAATTCATGTATATATATATAAGGATAAAAAGAATAAAATAAATGCAAAAAGTTCTTGCAATGAGTTTCTAAATTTGGTAAGATATCAAAGACTCACGCCAGAGTCAGGCAAGGAAGTGGGAGGTTGCTGACACACGGAAAGGCGTTGTCTTGACCCGAATGTCAGGTAATTCTCATTGAGCAAGTCTATATTCAATATAGGCGAAAGGAGGACAAAGAAATTATGGCAAATCAAAAAATTAGAATTAGATTGAAATCTTATGATCATAGATTATTAGATCAATCTGCACTTAAAATTGTTGAAACAGCTAAGAAAACAGGTTCTAAAATTTCAGGACCGATTCCTTTACCAACTGAAAGGGAAATATTCACAATTTTAAGATCAGTTCATGTTAACAAAACTTCACGTGAACAATTTGAAAGACGTACACATAAACGTCTTATCGATATTATGGATCCAACTCCACAAACTATCGATGCATTAATGCACTTAGACTTACCATCTGGTGTAGATATTATTTTAAAATAATTTAGGAGGTGTACTCATGGCCAAAGGTATCTTAGGAACAAAACTAGGAATGACACAAATCTTTAACGATGAAGGTAGATTAGTACCAGTAACTGTTGTAAGTTGTGACCCTAACGTAGTTCTACAAAAGAAAACAATGGAAAATGATGGTTACGAAGCATTACAATTAGGCTTCAAAGACAAACGAGTTAAATTAGCAAATAAACCAGAATTAGGGCATTTAGCTAAATCAAACTCACAACCTAAGCGCTACTTAAAAGAAATGGCAGGAAGTGAACTGTACAATTTCGAAGTAGGTCAAGAGATTAGGGTTAATATATTTGAAGAAGGAGAAATCATTGACGTTACTGGGACTTCAAAAGGTAAAGGATTCCAGGGTTCTATTAAACGTCATAACCAATCGCGCGGGCCAATGGCCCATGGTTCTCGTTATCACAGAAGACCAGGTTCGATGGGATCGATTGATCCAAACCATGTAAGAAAAGGTAAAAAATTACCAGGACACATGGGAGTTCAAACTGTAACAATTCAGAATCTTGAAATTGTTAAAGTAGATTTAGAAAGAAACTTATTATTAATTAAAGGTGGAATACCTGGACCTAAAAAAGGTTTAGTAGTTGTTAAACATGGTGTTAAAGCTGCTAAAGTTGAACCACTAGATCCAAATAACTTTATTGTATCAAAAGAAGAAACACAAGTTAATAACGCAGCTACAGAAGAATCTGTAGAGTAATTACTTTTCGAAAGGAGGATTTAAAATGCCAAAAATTGCATTGTTGAATCAAACTGGACAGAATGTTGGTGAAATTGAATTATTAGATTCAATTTTTAACATAGAGCCAAATCAGCAAGTAGTATATGATGTTGTAAAAGCGCAAAGAGCTGCTATGCGTCAAGGAACACATAAAACAAAAACTCGTACTGAAGTACGCGGTGGTGGACGTAAACCTTGGAAACAAAAAGGTACTGGACGTGCTCGTTCAGGTTCAACTAGATCACCAATATGGGTTGGTGGAGGAACAGTATTTGGTCCTACGCCAAGAGATTATAGTTTAAAAGTTAATAGAAAAGTTCGCCGTTTAGCTTTAAAATCGGTTTTAAGTTCAAAAGCACAAGGGAATCAAATCCAAGTGTTAGATAAATTATCATTAGAGGCTGTTAAAACTAAGGGAATGATTGAAGTATTAGAAAACCTAAAACTTCAAGGAAAAACAATTATCGTTTTAAGCCAAATGGATGAAAATGTAATGTTATCATCTAGAAATATTCCTGGTATTACTGTAACAACAGTTGATCAAGCTAGTGTTTACGAGTTAATGAAATTCAAAAACATGGTTGTAACTGCTGATGCAGTTAAAAAATATGAGGAGGTGCTTGGATAATGTTAGCATCTGAAATTATTAAACGCCCTATCATTACTGAAAAGTCAATGTTGTTAGTTGAAGAACAAAACAAATATACATTCAGCGTAGATAAGAGAGCGAATAAAGTACAAATTAAAAAAGCAGTTGAAGAGCTTTTTAATGTAAAAGTAGTTAAAGTAAACGTTATAAATACTACTCCAAAGAAAAAAAGAGTTGGTCAGCATCAAGGTTTCAAACCAGAACTAACTAAAGCTATTGTTACATTAGCTAAAGATAGTAAAATTGAAATCTTTGCTGCATAGAAATTTAAAAAGGAGGTTACCGAAATGGCTTTAAAGAAATATAAAGCGATGACTAATGGTTTAAGACATATGACTAGTTTAGATTATGCTGAAATCACTACTGATAAACCAGAAAAATCTTTATTAGTTAAATTAAATAAAAAGTCAGGACGCAATAACCAAGGTAAAATTACAGTTCGCCATCATGGTGGTGGAGCTAAAAGAAAATACCGTATTATTGATTTTAAAAGAAATAAAGATAATGTACCAGGTCGTGTTGCTACTATCGAATATGATCCAAACAGAAGTTCTAACATCGCATTAATTAATTATGCAGATGGTGAAAAAAGATACATTTTAGCTCCAAAAGGGTTAGAAGTTGGAATGATGATTGAATCAGGAGATAAAGCAGATATTATCGTTGGTAATGCATTACCTTTAATGAAAATACCTGTAGGTACAACAATTCATAATATTGAACTATATCCAGGTCGTGGTGGGCAATTAGTACGCTCTGCTGGAACAAGTGCACAAATATTAGGTCGTGAAGACAGATACGTATTAGTGAGACTTGCAAGTGGAGAAGTAAGAAAAATTTTAGGAACATGCCGCGCTACAGTTGGAGAAGTAGGAAATGAATTCCACGAGTTAGTTAATATTGGTAAAGCTGGTAGAAACAGACATAAAGGAATCAAACCTACAGTACGTGGTTCAGTAATGAATCCTGTAGACCATCCACATGGTGGTGGGGAAGGACGTCAACCAATTGGACGTAAAAACCCAGTTACTCCTTGGGGTAAACCAGCACTTGGACTTAAAACTAGAAAAACTAAAAAAGCTAGCGATAAATTAATCGTGAGACGCAAGAAATAGAAAGGAGGAACTTAAATAATGTCACGTTCAATTAAAAAAGGACCATTCTGTGATGATCACTTATTAAATAAAGTGGTTGCTATGAGTGAAGAAAAAAAGAAAAAAGTTATTCAAACATGGTCTAGAAGATCAACAATTTTTCCTCAGTTTGTAGGACATACAATTGCTGTCTACAACGGAAAAGAGCATATCCCTGTTTATGTTACTGAAGATATGGTTGGTCATAAATTAGGAGAGTTCTCTCCAACTAGAAGTAATCGTGGTCACGAGAAAAAAGATAAAAAGGCAAAAAGAAAGTAGAGGAGAAAGATTATGGAAGCTAAAGCACAAGCAAAAATGGTACGCATCTCTTCTCGTAAAGTTAAATTAGTTATTGATCTAATAAGAGGTAAAAAAGTAGGAGAAGCTTTTGCGATACTAAGATTAACTCCTAAAGCCGCATCACCAGTAGTTGAAAAGTTATTAAAATCAGCTGTTGCTAATGCAGAGCATAACTATAACATGGATTTAGATAAATTATACGTTAAAGAGATTTTTGTGGGTGAAGGTCCAACTCTAAAAAGATTCAGACCTCGTGCACAAGGTAGAGCAACTCAGATTTTAAAAAGAACTAGCCATACAACTATTGTAGTGGCTGAGAAAGAGTAAAGGAGGGAATCTAGATGGGTCAAAAAGTAAGTCCAGTAGGACTAAGAGTTGGAATTATTAGAGACTGGGATTCTCGTTGGTATGCTGATAAAAATGACGTTGCTGATTTATTACATGAAGACATAAAAATTCGCGCTTTATTGGAAGAATTATATGCTAATGCTTCTGTTTCAAAAGTTGAAATAGAAAGAAGCAAAGGTAGAGTAATTTTAACAGTAAACACTGCTAAACCTGGTATGGTAATTGGTAGAGAAGCTGCAGTTAAAAACGAAGTAGTTGCAAAACTAGTTAAATTAACTAATAAAGAAGTTTTTATGAATGTCGTTGAAATCAAAAAGCCGGAAAAAGATGCTCAATTAGTAGCAGCTTCTATGGCACAACAATTAGAAAACAGAGCATCATTTAGACGTGTTCAAAAAATGGCTATTCAAAGAGCTATGAGAAGCGGTGCTAAAGGATGTAAAACATTAATTTCTGGACGTTTAGGCGGAGCGGAAATGGCAAGAAGCGAAGGATATAGCGAAGGAAATGTACCTTTACATACATTACGTGCTGATATCGATTATGCTGCTGCTGAAGCTAATACTACATATGGTATTTTAGGAATTAAAGTATGGATATACAAAGGTGAAATATTACCTGAGAAAAAGGGGGCTAAATAATGTTAACACCTAAAAGAACAAAATATAGACGCCCTCATAGAGTTTCATACGAGGGTAAAGCTAAAGGCGGAACTGAAGTTAGTTTCGGTGAATTCGGTCTTCAATCTACACAAGGAGCTTGGATCACTAACCGTCAAATTGAGGCTGCTCGTATTGCCATGACAAGATATATGAAACGTCAAGGTAAAGTATGGATTAGAATATTCCCTCATTTAGCAAAAACTGCAAAACCTTTAGAAGTAAGAATGGGTTCTGGTAAAGGGGCTCCAGAAGGTTGGGTAGCTGTTGTTAAAGAAGGAACTGTAATGTTTGAACTTGCTGGTGTAAGTGAAGAGATTGCAAGAGAGTCATTAAGACTTGCAGCACACAAATTACCAGTAAAAACAAAAATAATTAGGAAAGAAAGTGGTGATTCTAGTGAAAGCTAAAGAATACAGAGATTGGGACACTGCTAAAATCAATCAAGAAATTAAAGATTTGAAAGTAGAATTGTTCAGACTAAGATTTGATCAAGCTACTGGTCAATTAGAAAACACTGCTCGTATTGGCAAACTGAAGAAAGCGATAGCTCGTATGAAAACAGTTTTAACAGAGCGCGCTGAGTAAGGCGAGAGGAGAATTATATGGAACGTAATAGCAGAAGAGTTCTAACAGGAACTGTTGTATCTGACAAAGCAGAAAAAACAATTACTGTGTTAGTAGAAACTTATAAAAAACATCCATTATATGGTAAACGTGTTAAGCAAACTAAAAAATTTACAGCCCACGATGAACTGAATCAAGCTAAAATGGGAGATGTTGTTCAAATAACTGAAACTCGTCCATTATCAAAAACTAAAAGATTCCGTCTTCTAAACATTGTGGAAGTTAAAGTTAATATTTAAGAGAGCTAAAAGGAGGAACTAATTATGATTCAACAAGAATCTAGATTAAAAATAGCAGATAACTCTGGTGCTCGTGAAATTTTAACTATTAAAGTTTTAGGAGGTACTGGGCGTAAGTATGCTAGTATCGGTGACGTTATCGTTGCCACAGTTAAACAAGCAGCTCCTGGAGGTATGGTTAAAAAGGGAGATATTGTTAAAGCTGTAGTTGTAAGAACTAAAAAAGAAATCCGTCGTAAAGATGGATCATATATCAAATTTGATGATAATGCAGCTGTAATTATCCGTGATGACAAATCTCCTAGAGGGACTCGTATTTTCGGACCAGTTGCAAGAGAGTTAAGAGATGCAGAATTTATGAAAATTGTATCATTAGCTCCCGAAGTACTATAAGAGTAGGAGGTAAAAATATGAAAATTAAAAAAGGCGATACAGTCAAAGTTATCAGTGGTGCAAGCCGTGGTAAAGAAGGAACTGTATTAAAAACTTTCCCTAAAACTAATAAAGTTTTAGTTGAAGGAGTTAACATCATAAAAAAACATGCTAAACCTACTCAATCAAATCCCGATGGTGGTATCATGGAATATGAAGCTCCAATCAACGCATCGAATGTAATGATTGCTGAGAAAAAAACAGGTACTACAAGAGTAGGATATAAATATGTTACTGAAACTTCTAAAAAAACTGAAGAAACTAAAAAAGTAAGATATTCTAAAAAATCTGGTGAAGTATTAGATTAGTCACAGAGAGGAGGACTTTAGCATGAATCGCTTACAAGAAAAATATTTAAATGAGATTCGTACAGAACTTGTAAACAAATTTAACTATACAACAGTTATGCAAGCACCAAAAGTTGAAAAGATAGTTGTAAACATTGGTGTTGGTGATGCTGTTACAAATACAAAAGTATTGGATGACGCTGTTAGTGAATTAACACTATTTACAGGTCAAAAGCCAATTATCACACGTGCAAAAAAATCAATCGCTACGTTCAAATTACGTGAAGGTATGCCTATTGGTTGTAAAGTAACACTTCGTGGAGAAAGAATGTATCAATTCTTAGACAAATTAGTAAATATTGCTTTACCTCGTGTACGTGACTTCCAAGGTATATCAAATAAATCATTCGACGGAAGAGGAAACTATACACTAGGTGTAAAAGAGCAATTAATTTTCCCTGAGATTGATTATGATAAAGTGAACCGCGTAAGAGGAATGGACATTGTTATCGTAACAACGGCAAATACTGATTTAGAAGGTTTCGAACTTCTAAAACAACTTGGTATGCCGTTCAAGAAATAAGGAGGCTCACAAATGGCTAAAACGTCAATGAAAGTCAAACAACAACGTAAACAAAAGTTTTCTGTACGTGAATATACACGTTGCGAAAAATGTGGTAGACCACACGCTGTTTACAGAAAATTCAAGTTATGCCGTATTTGTTTTCGCGAATTAGCGTATAAAGGACAAATTCCTGGTGTAAGAAAAGCAAGCTGGTAAAAAAAATATTCCTAATTTTTGGGAGGAGGCATTTATAAATGGTAATGACAGATCCTATAGCAGATATGTTAACTCGTATCAGAAATGCAAACCAAATGAAGCATGAAACAGTTGACATCCCTGCATCAAAACTTAAAAAAGAAGTTTTAAGCTTATTGAAAGCAGAAGGATATATTAACGACGTTAAAGTTGTAAAAGGTGAAGTGCAAGATACTTTACGTGTATCACTTAAATATTTACAAAACGAACGCGTTGTTAAAGGATTAAAAAGAATTTCTAAGCCTGGTCTTAGAGTATATGCAAAAACAAACGAAATTCCTAAAGTATTAAACGGACTTGGAATAGCAATTATTTCAACTTCTAAAGGAATTGTTACAGATCGTGAAGCTCGTAAACAAAAAATGGGCGGAGAGATCTTAGCGTACGTTTGGTAAAAATTAACTTAGGAGGTGTATTTAAATGAGTCGTATTGGGAAGAAACCAATTGAACTACCTCAAGGTGTTGAAGTATCAGTAGAAGGAAACAGCGTTACTGTGAAAGGCCCTAAAGGATCACTGGAGTTTTCATTCAATGAAGACATGAAAGTATTAATCGATGGAAATATCGTAACTGTTGAAAGACCATCGGAAACAAAAACTCATAGAACTTTACATGGTACAACTAGAGCGATCATTAATAATATGGTTGTAGGTGTATCAGAAGGTTATAAAAAACAATTAAAAATGATAGGTGTTGGGTATCGTGCATTACTTAAAGGTAACACTTTAGTATTAAGCGCTGGGTTCTCACATCCTGTTGAATTAGAAGTACCTGTAGGATTAACTTGTGAAGTGCCAAAAAACACAGATATTATTATTTCAGGTATTGATAAACAATTAGTAGGAGAATTTTCTGCTAACATTAGAGCGGTTCGCCCACCAGAACCATATCTAGGTAAAGGTATTCGTTATGTTGATGAATACGTACGTCGTAAAGAAGGAAAAACTGCTAAGTAGCAGTTAGGAGTGATTTTATGATTAACAAAACATCAAAAAACAAAATGCGTGTAAAGAGACACGTAAGAATTAGACAAAATTTAGCTGGAACTCCGGTTAAACCTCGTCTTAGTGTTTTCCGTTCTAACAAAAATGTTTACGCTCAAATCATTGACGATGTTAATGGTGTAACTTTAGTTAGTGCTTCTACTCAGGAGAAAGAAAACAAAATGGAAAAAGGTGGAACTTTAGAAGCTGCAAAATTCGTTGGTGAATTAGTAGCTAAAAGAGCAATTGAAAAGAACATAAAACAAGTAGTGTTTGACAGAAGCGGTTATTTATATCATGGAAAAGTAAAAGCTTTAGCTGAGGCCGCTCGTGAGCAAGGGCTAGAATTTTAGGAGGTTACATGATGAATAAAAAAAGAAGACCTCGTCGTAATAGAGAAGAGAAAATCTACGAAGAGAGAGTAGTAAATATTAACCGCGTTACTAAAGTTGTTAAAGGTGGACGTCGCTTCAGATTTAGTGCTTTAGTAGTTGTTGGAGATAAAAAAGGTAAAGTTGGATTTGGTACTGGTAAAGCTCAAGAAGTACCTGATGCAATTAAAAAAGCAATAGAAGATGCAAAAAGAAACTTAATCAAAGTACCTATGTATGGTACAACTATACCTCATGAAATTACTGGTGGATTTGGTGCTGGTAGTGTATTCTTAAAACCTGCAGTTGGTGGGACAGGAGTTATCGCTGGTGGACCAGTACGTGCCGTACTTGAGTTAGCTGGTGTTGAAGACATCTTATCAAAATCTTTAGGTTCAAACACACCTATTAACATGGTTAGAGCAACTATCGATGGTTTAAGTCAATTAAGAACTGCTGAGCAAGTAGCTCGTACACGCGGGTTAACAGTTGAGGAGATTTTATAATGGCGAAAGAATTAGTAATAACTTTAAGAAGAAGCTTAATCGGTAGAAAACCAAACCAAAGAAAAACAGCAAAAGCACTAGGACTAACAAAAATCAACAAATCTGTTGTAAAAACTGATACTGCTACTATTAGAGGAATGATCAAAGTTGTCTCTCATTTAGTAGAAGTTACAGAGAAGTAGGAGGTGCCCAAATGGAATTACATAACTTAAAACCTGTACAAGGTACAAAAAACAAAAAACGTGTTGGACGTGGAACAGGAAGTGGAACTGGGAAAACAGCTGGTTCAGGACACAAAGGGCAAAATTCTCGTTCAGGCGGAAAAACTCGTTTAGGATTTGAAGGTGGGCAAACTCCATTCTTCAAACGTATCCCAAAAAGAGGATTCACAAATATTAACAGAAAAGAGTACGCAATTGTAAATGTTAGTGAGCTTAACAGATACGAAGAAGGTACTGTAATTACTAAAGATTTATTATTATCAGATAGATTAATCACAAAAATAGAATCTGGATTAAAAATTCTCGGAAACGGACAATTAGAAAAAAAACTAACTGTTAAGGCTAACAAGTTTACTAAGTCTGCAGTAGAAAAAATCCAATCAGTTGGTGGAAGCATCGAGGTGATTTAATTGGAAAATATAATTGCTGTATTTAAAAACAAAGAAGTTCTGAAAAAAATACTTTTCACACTAATCGCTTTTATGGTATATAAAGCAGCAACATATATTCATATACCACTTATCAATCAAGCTGAAATTGCAAATTTCTTTGATGCCGCAGATAGTGGTTTCTTAGGTATTGCAAATGCGTTTACTGGTAATGCACTTAAAAATTACTCAATAATCGCACTTGGTATTGGTCCGTACATTACGGCAAGTATCGTTGTGCAATTACTACAAATGGACATTCTGCCATTATTAAAAGAATGGGCAGAAGAAGGGGAAACTGGTAAACAAAAAATTAATCAATTAACTAGATATTTAGCTGTTGCACTTGCATTTATTCAAGCGTTAGCAATGACTCTAGGATTTAGATTAACAGAAAACTTCAATTTAGGTATTGAAGATAACTTTTTAACTTATACATACTTAGCGTTAGTAATGACTGCTGGTACTGCATTCTTATTATGGTTATCTGACCAAATTACTTTAAAAGGAGTTGGGAATGGTACGTCAATGATAATCGTTGCGGGTATCGTTTCTGGTATGCCAAGCATGTTTGCTTCATTAATTGAATCATATGTTACTGTAGATGGGGCTAACTGGTCAACAGTTAGTGTGTTCTTAATTGTAGTACTAGTATATATATTAGTAATTTTTGGAGTTACTGTAATGCAATCTGCAAACCGTAAAATTCCAATTCAATACTCAAATAGACCAACGGGATCTCATTTCCGTGGAAAAAACGAATCAAATATTCCTTTAAAAATAAACTCAGCAGGAGTTATTCCAGTAATTTTCGCAGTAACTTTATTAAGCTTACCTGCAACAATTATGAATTTCTTACCTGCAAGTTTCCAATCAACAAGTTTAGCTGTTTGGCTAAATCAATTATTCAGTTATCAAGAACCTCTAGGGTATGCTGTATATGTTATTTTAATTTTTGTTTTTGCATTCTTCTATGCGTTTGTACAAATTAATCCAGAAAAGATTGCAGAAAACTTACAAAAACAAAATGCTTATATTCCTGGTGTACGTCCTGGTATTGAAACTGAAAACTATGTTTCAAGAACTTTATTTAAAATTACAATTATCGGAGCATCTTATTTAGTTCTTATTGCTTCATTGCCTATCTTTGCTTCAATGATTTTTAACTTACCATCGCAAGTTCAAATTGGTGGAACAAGTTTATTAATTGTTGTAGGTGTTGCAATTGAAACTACAAAACAAATTAAAACAGATACTCAAGATAAAAAATATTCCGGATTCATTAAATAGTAGGGCTATAAAGTTGAAATTATTATTTATGGGCCCTCCTGGAGCTGGAAAAGGAAGTCAAGCTGCGAAAGTAGTTGAACACTTTAAAATCCCAAGCATCTCAACAGGTGAAATGTTCAGAAACTCTTATCAAAGAGGAGAAGAACTTGGGATTGAAGCCATGAGATTTATTGAAAATGGCAACCTGGTTTCTGATGAAATCACTAACAAGATTGTAAAAGAGAGACTTTCAAGAGAAGACATCGAATGTTGTTTTCTTCTTGATGGATATCCACGCACCGTACAACAAGCTGAAGCTTTAGACATTATGCTTAAAGATATGGGAACGAAGCTTAGTGCTGTAGTTAACATTGTCGCTAGTAATGATGTGCTATTCGAAAGAATGGAAAATCGAAGAGTTTGTAGAAAATGTGGTACAACATATCATCTAATTTATAAACCATCTTCAAAGTTGAATGTTTGTGATAAGTGTGATGGAGAATTATATCAAAGACTTGATGATACACACGATAGTGTAAAAAGAAGACTAGAAATCTATGAATCAAAAACAAAACCTTTATTAGACTATTATCAGAAAAAAGGCATCTTACATAACGTTAATGGTATGCAATCATTTGATGAAGTATTCAAGGACGTATTGAAAGTAATAGGTGAGTAATTATGGTATCAATTAAATCTAATAGAGAGATCGAGATTATGAGAGAAGCGGGGAGAATTGTTGCTTTAGCTCATCAAGAGGTTAAAAAACATATTGCCCCTGGAATCTCAACTTATGAACTTGATCAGATTGTTGAAGATGTTATAAAAAAACAAAATGCCTTACCATCATTCAAAGGCTATAATGGTTTCCCCGCAAGCGCATGTACATCAATCAATAACCAAGTTGTCCACGGAATACCTGATAAAAACATAATTTTACAAGATGGAGATATCATAAGTATTGATATCGGAGCATATTATAGAGGGTACCACGGCGACTCAGCATGGACATATCCTGTAGGAAATATTAGTGATGAAGCAAAAAACTTGCTAAAAGTTACTGAGGAATCACTATTTGAAGGATTAAAATACGCTAAGGCCGGAAACAGACTTACAGATGTTTCACATGCAATACAAAAACATGCTGAAGAGTATGGTTATAGTATTGTTAGAGAATTTGTTGGTCATGGGGTTGGACGTAACCTTCATGAGGATCCACAAATACCAAACTTTGGTTTACCTGGCAAGGGAGTAATCCTTAAAAAAGGTATGACACTAGCAATTGAACCAATGGTTAATGCTGGAAGAAAAGAAGTTAAAGTATTAAGCGATAATTGGACTGCTGTTACAAGAGATAAAAGTCTAAGTGCTCATTTTGAGCATTCAGTTCTAATAACTGAAGATGATGATTGTGTCATCTTGACGGCGCTTTAAAAGGAGGAATTATCATGGCAAAAGAAGATAAATTAGAGTTAGAAGGTAAAGTTGTTGAAGCGTTACCTAATACTCAGTTCCTAGTTGAACTAGAAAATGGTCATAGAATTTTAGCACACGTTTCTGGTAAAATCCGTATGTATTACATTCGCATTCTACCAGGTGATAGAGTAACGGTTGAGTTATCACCTTACGATTTAACACGTGGGCGTATAACATACAGACACAAATAAAAAATTTTTAAAACTCCAGAGGAGGAAATAATAATGAAAGTAAGACCAAGTGTAAAAAAGATTTGTGATAAATGCAAAGTTATCAAACGTAAAGGTAAAGTAATGGTAATTTGCGAGAATCCAAAACATAAACAAAGACAAGGTTAATAGGAGGTGCACATATGGCACGTATTTCTGGTGTAGATATTCCGCGCGATAAGAGAGTCGTAATTTCATTAACATATGTTTTTGGAATAGGAAGAACAACATCTCAAAAAGTATTGGCAGCTGCAGAAGTAGACGAAAATACTAGAGTAAAAGATTTAACTGAAGACGAGTTAGGTAGAATTCGTATTGAAGTTGCAAAAGTTAAAACTGAAGGTGACTTAAGACGTGAAGTTGCTTTAAATATTAAAAGATTACAAGAAATTGGTAGTTATAGAGGAATGCGTCATCGTAAAGGTTTACCTGTACGTGGACAAAATACTAGAAACAATGCTCGTACTCGTAAGGGTCCTCGTAGAACTATAGCTAATAAGAAGAAATAGGAGGAAGTTATAATGGCACGTAAACAAAGAACAAAACGTCGCGTGAAAAAAAATATTCCTTCAGGAGTAGCGCATATTCATTCGACTTTTAATAACACAATCATTACAATTACTGATCCTAATGGTAATGCAATTGCATGGTCAAGTGCAGGAGCTTTAGGATTTAAAGGTAGCCGTAAATCAACACCATTCGCAGCTCAAATGGCAAGTGAAGCTTGTGCAAAAGCAGCAATGGAAAACGGTATGCAAAAGGTTGAAGTTTCAGTTAAGGGACCTGGTCCTGGACGTGAAGCTGCAATTAGATCATTACAAACTGCTGGATTAGAAATTTCAGCTATCAAAGATGTAACTCCAGTTCCACACAACGGATGTCGTCCACCAAAACGACCACGTGGATAATAAAAAAAGGGGAGGTTGTTCTTTTGAAAGATTTAAAATTTGAAAAACCAAACACTAAAATCGAACTCACTAACGAGACTGATACTTATGGAAAATTTACTGTTAGTCCTCTTGAAAGAGGATTTGGTACTACTCTAGGAAATTCTTTAAGAAGAGTGTTATTATCATCATTACCTGGTTCGGCAATTATCAATTGTGAAATTGAAGGTGCAGAACATGAATTTACAGGTATTGAAGGTGTTGTTGAAGATGTAACAACAATTGTTCTTAATTTAAAGGAAGTTGTTTTAAAAATCGACAATAATGATCCTAATGTAGAAAAAAGGTTAGAAATATATGTTGCGGGACCATGCACAGTAACTGCTAAAGATATTATGTGTGATAACGAAGTAACAGTTGTAAATGAAGACCAACATATCGCAACAGTAAGTGGCGGAAAGTTTAGAATGGTAATGGTGGCTCGTAAAGGAATTGGTTACGTTAACGCTGACAAGAATAAAGAGTACAATAATCATGTTGGAATCATTCCTATTGACAGCATCTACACTCCCGTTCAAAGAGTAAACTATGTTGTTAGCCCAGCTAGCTCTGGAAGTTCTATTCTAGAAAAATTAACATTAGAAGTATGGACAAACGGTGGAGTTACTCCACAAGAAGCTATTGGTATGGCATCTAAAATGATGGTTAGCCATCTAAATGTTATGGTTGAATTAAGCCAAAAAGCAAAAGAAGAAGATTTTATGATAGAAAGAGAATCTGAACAGAATTCTCAAATTTTAGAAATGCAAATTGAAGATTTAGATTTATCTGTAAGAAGTTATAACTGCCTTAAAAGAGCTGGTATCAACACAGTTGACGAGTTAACTCAAAAAACTGAAGAAGATATGATGAAAGTTCGTAATTTAGGTAAAAAATCTCTTAAAGAGGTAAAAGTTAAACTAGATGAACTTGGTCTTGGTTTAGCTAGACATTAATCGAGGAGGTAATCTTAATGGCTAGAGGTTATAGTAAATTAAACCGCAGAAGCGATCAAAGAAAAGCTATGCTTCGTGATTTAGTAACTCAATTAATCATTCATGAAAGAATTGAAACTACTGAAACTAAAGCAAAAGAAATTAGACGTATTGTTGAAAAAATGATTACACTAGGAAAAAAAGGTACTTTATCTGCAAGACGTCAAGCTGCTCAAACAGTTAGATTCTTAGATGCAAATGAAGATCAAAATGCTTTACAAAAGTTATTTGAAGATCTTGCACCTAGATTCAAAGAACGTAACGGTGGATATACAAGAATTTATAAGATGGGACCAAGACGTGGCGATGCTACTGAAATGGCTTTAATTGAATTCGTTGAATAATTTCTAAAAACACTCTTTATAAGAGTGTTTTTTTTATATCTACAAGTGATATTTATCGCTTTTTTTTCCGTTATTTGTTATAATATAGTAGCTAATATGGAGTTGATAAAATGAGCATAATAAAAATTGAAGATCTTACATTTTCTTATAATGAAGATACCGAAGTACTAAAAAATGTCAATTTAGAGATAAATAAAGGTGAATGGGTATCAATTTTAGGTCATAACGGAAGCGGAAAATCAACGCTATCTAAATTGATTATTGGTTTACTCAAAGCATCATCAGGAAAAATTACTGTTGATGGGGAACTTTTGAATTATGATACAGTTCATAGTATTAGAAGAAAAATAGGTATTGTCTTTCAAAATCCTGACAACCAATTTGTCGGGGTAACAGTTGAGGATGATATTGCTTTTGGTATGGAAAATCTAGGTATTGAAAGAAATGAAATGATAAGTAAAATCCAAGAGTTCAGTAAAAAAGTGAATATGATAGATTACTTAAATAAAGCCCCACACGAACTAAGTGGAGGACAAAAACAAAGAGTAGCTATTGCCGGTATTCTTGCAATGGGAACTGACATTATCATTTTTGATGAGGCTACATCTATGCTTGATCCAAAAGGAAGAGACTCAGTACTTTCATTTATTAAAGAACTTAAAAATCAAGGAATTACTATTATAACAATTACTCACGAAATGAAAGAAGCTCTATACAGTGATAGAATTGTTATTCTTAAAGAGGGCAAGGTTATCGCAGATGGTACAGCGGTTGATGTGTTGCAAGATAAAAAAACTTTGAATTCTTCAAATCTTGAGTTATTATTACCTTTAAAACTAATTTATCATATGCAAGAACAAAATATAGAGAATAAAGAAATAGAGGAGATATTATGGCAATTAAGTTTAATCAAGTAACTTATAGATACGAGTCTGCTAATAATGATTTTTACGATGCTATAAGCGATATATCTTTATCTATTGAGGATAAAGGGGAATTTATTACTTTAATTGGAGAAACTGGGAGTGGAAAATCTACACTTGTTCAACACATGAACGCTCTGATACATCCAAGCGAAGGAGAAGTTCTTATATATGGGATAAAAGTTAATAAAAATACAAAAAAAGACAAAAAGGAAAAACTTAATCCATTAAGACAGAAAGTTGGACTAGTTTTTCAATTTCCTGAATATCAATTATTTGAGGAAACTGTTGAAAGAGATATAATATTTGGACCTAAAAATTTTGGTATGAGTGAAGTTCAGGCTAAAGCCATTGCCAAAGAAGTTATTGTTCAAGTTGGATTAGATGAATCATATTTATTAAGAAGTCCTTTTAATTTAAGTGGTGGCGAGAAAAAACGTGTAAGTATAGCTGGAATTTTAGCTATGAATCCTGATATTTTAGTATTGGATGAACCAACAAGTGGACTTGATCCAAAAGGAAGAGACGATTTACTAAACTTATTTTTAAGTATTCATGAGAAATTGAACAAAACTGTTATTATAATTACACATGATATGAATATTGTTTACAAATACGCTAAAAGAGTTTTAGTTATGAATAATTCAAGATTAGTTTTTGACGGTGAACCTTCTGTGTTATTTAAGAAGAAAAACATAGAGGAATGGAACTTAGATTTACCTGATATGCTCGAGTTACAGTATAATCTTGAAAATGAGTTGGGTATAAAGTTTAGTAAAAACCCTAATAATATTGAAGATTTTTTAACCGAAATTAAGGGGGCCAAATAATGAAAAATGTCATAATTGGTCAATATATTCCGGGGAATAGTTTTTTCTATAGAATGGACCCAAGATCTAAGATAATTTCTTTAATGATTCTGATGGTTGCATCTTTTATTTTAAAAGATGTTTTCCAAATTGGAGTTATGCTTTTATTTGTTTTTGCTTTGTTAATTATTGGGAAAATTCCTGTTGGTAGAATATTGAGGGGCTTAAGACCTTTGATGTATCTATTAATCTTTACATTCTTTTTCCAAATTCTTTTAAATAAAACTGAACCCGTCTTATATCAAGGTACATTACACTTTTCTTTCCTAAGTATTATTGTTGTAATTTTAGTTTATTTTTTCTATAGATTCTCTAAAAAATATGTTCCTTTTAAGATGTTGTATCTATTATTGTTTATAATATCGATATTTGTTGTACTAATTAATGTAGACAATGTAACTGCATTTAAAACTACTAACTTAGCAATATATCAAGGCGGGGTTTTGATGGCTCTTTATATTACTTTAAGATTGGTTGTTATTGTTACACTTTCTACAATATTAACTTTATCCACAAAACCTACAGATTTAAATTTAGGCTTAGAATCTATTCTAAAGCCCCTTAAAATAATAAAATTCAATACAGAAGAATTAGCAATGATTATTTCAATTGCACTAAGATACATACCTACATTATTGGATGAAGCGAATAAAATAATGCTTGCTCAAGCGAGTAGAGGCGTTGATTTTAGTGAAGGAAAACTTAAAGATAAAATCATGCAAGTTATCTCATTATTAGTTCCAATGTTCATTATTAGTTTTAAAAGAAGTGATGACTTAGCTAACGCAATGGAGGCTAGAAGTTTTGTTCCAGGAAAACCACGTACAAGACTTCATGTGTTAACTTGGAAAAGTATAGACACAATAACAATTGTTTTTTCAACATTTGTGTTTATTGCATCTATTTATATGGTAGTATCATGAGTTTTGATTTTAATGAATTTCTAGTTTCTGTAAAAAACGGTGAAATAATTTCAAATTTAATCGATAAGAACATAAGTCTAAGAACCCAATTTGGAGACACTTGTTTTTCATCTGTCGAGGTTGAGGAATTCTTTAAAAGTATGGATATTAATTGGTTTGAAATCAGGGAAACGAACAATGATTATTCTTATGCTTTTTACAATGTTTTAGTTGATTATTTTATAAATGGTCAACATTATAAGCACGGATTATTATTTAAAATATTTTACAATAATAATCTGATATCTAAAATGTACATTACTATTGATGATAATAAAAAAGTTAAAAGAATAAAATGTATTGTTAGTTATGATGGGTCTAAATATTATGGATATCAAAAACAGCCGTTAAATAATACTGTACAAGAAGAAATTGAGAAAGTACTTTCTGATATTCATCAGGCGGATATTACAATATATTCTAGTGGTAGAACTGACAAAGGTGTACATGCTAATAATCAAGTTTTTCATTTCGATTCTAGCCTTTCAATAGAACCTTCAAAGTGGAAGAGCATATTAAATACATACCTTAGTGATTACATATATATCAAAGAAACACTAGCTGTTGACAAAACTTTTCATAGTAGATTTGATACTTTATCAAAAGAGTATTTATATAAAATAAATTTATCTGAGTATAACCCTATCCAAAAGGATTATGAACTGTATGCAAAAGATGTTGATATAAAGATATTTACTGAACAAGCCTCTAAGTTGATTGGTGAACATGATTTTAGATCTTTTTCTAAAGTTGATTCAAAAAAAGACACGAATAGAATCATATATGACGTTAAAGTTGTTATCAAAGAAAACTATCTATATTTTTATATTAAAGGTAATGGATTTATGAGGTATATGGTGAGAAATATTGTCGGGGCATTACTTGATATATCAACCAAAAAAAACACTTTAGACATTATGGATATTATGAACGCAAAGTCTAGAAACAGTGCTAAGAACACAGCTTTTGCTGGTGGTTTATACTTGAATGAAGTTAAATATAATTAAAAGAGCTATAGCTCTTTTTTTTGTATTTGATATAATATATAATAAAAGCGGTGATAAAAATGATTGAGTACAAACAATTGGTATTAGATAAAAATGAAATAACTAATCTTTACAATAGTGTTGGATGGAGTGCATATTTAAAAGATAATGAAACTTTATTTGAGGGAATAAAGAACTCATTGTTTTCCTATGCAGCATACCAAAACGATAAGCTTATTGGTTTGATAAGAGTAGTTGGAGATGGTAAAACGATAGTTTATATTCAAGATATTTTAATTGATCCTAGTTTTCAAAATAACAAAATTGGTTCTAATTTACTTAGTTACATCTTACATAAGTTTAAAGATGTTAGACAAATTCTCTTAACAACAGATAAAAATGTTAAAACTATGAATTTTTATAAGAATAATGGTTTTGTAAATTATGAGGACATTAATCTAGTTGGCTATATGAAGAAAAAAGGTGAATAAAATGATTAAATCATTAAAAATAAATGTCAAAGTTGATACAAAAAATCAACACATTCAAGTATCTACAATATATAAGTTCACTAAGCCTTTAAACAACATAGTTTTTTACCTTAATGAAGGATTAAATATTAATACTCAAAATACAAAAAATGGCGAAGTGTTTCTCATAGAAAACGGATACTTCACGCCTAGTTTTAGAAGCAAATGTAAAAAATATACTGCATCTCACACAGAAAAATTTGATGAACTTTACATGCAGTATGAAGGTAAAATTAAAGGTTGGCAAAACATTATAAAAAAGGAGATAATTTCTTTAAATATTTACTCTGCTTGGTATCCTCAATTTCAAGATTTTGATTTACAACCATACTTTAAGGACATTAAAGTTAAAGTAGATCAAAGCTACTGTGTAGTAGGAGCTTTTGACCAAGGAGTATTTTGGGAAATTAATTCAGATAATCATGATTGTAATGTGATTGCTTTGTCTGGTTGGAAGATAGTTTCTTCTCACAAAGATTTACTTGATTTAAATATCTTTACTAATAGCAAAGAGGATTATGAAAAAAGTAAAGAAGTAGAGAAGGAGTTCTCAAAAATTATAAATTACTTCCATCAAAATTTTTGTCGTGTAAATGATAAAAAGTTAATGTTTAATGTAGTTGTAAATGAGTTTGATAGTGGAGGTTATAATCGCAAGTCATTAATTGTTATGGAAAAACTACCAGACAATCTTATTTCTCTAGTTCGGTTTTTAGGACATGAGATAGCTCATTCATGGAGTCATGGAGCATCTACAGATTCTTATGAAGATTGGATGAATGAAACTTTTGCAGAAATGATGGGATTGTTATATATAAAAAACGTCTATTCAAACACTGATTTTATTGAGTTGCTAAATAAATTTAGTGAAAAATCCAAGGAATATAATAGAATTATAACAGCTGATGGTTCTAGACCTGAAGGAGTACATTATAAAGGTGTAAAACTTATGAGTAACGTTTGCAATATTTTTGGTGAGGATATAATTATTAGAATAATAAAAAGATTCATATTATTAGAGAATAAAACTACTGAGAATCTCTTGATGACAATTGAAGAAAATATATCTAAAGAGGTTAGAGATTATATTGAAAATAATCTTTATAAAGATAAACTATGATTAACTTAATACTAATTGCCGGAATTGCTATATTTGCTGGATTTATTAAAGGCTCAAGTGGTTTTGGATCAAGCTTAGTCGCTCTACCATTATTAAGTTTGTTCTACCCAATTGAAGATGTTGTAATTATTATGATAACTCTAAATGTTGTTCTTAATTTTTTAATGCTTTTTGAATATAAAACAATTAGTTTCAATAGGGATAAACGAATATTAGTTATCATCACTTTCGGTGTGATTTGCACATTCCTAGGATTTCAATTAGCAGATTATTTAGATGAAAAAGTTATAAAGTATATTGCTGCTTTTTTGATTCTTCTTGCAATACTTAATAAAACTTCAAGGTTCAGCTTTACGATAAAGGATAATTTTGTATTCCAAGCTATAACAGGTTCTCTATCAGGGTTATTTAATGGTATAGCATCTATTGATGGACCTCCAGTAGTATTTTATCTAACAAGCATAAAAGCTGATAAAGCACAGTTTAAACACACTTTAGTTTCATATTTCTTTGTGCTTGCTTTGTTATCGGTGTCAATGTTAGTTATATCTGGGAATTACCCAATTAATGTGTTTTATAAAGCACTTTTTGTAGGTGTGTTTTTAGTTATTGGATTAATGATAGGGATGTTAGTCTCAAGAAGAATTAATGATAAATCCTTTTCAAAGTTTGTAACGATTTTGTTAGTATTTTTAGGTTTATCTATGTTAATTTGAAACAAGTATTTTTTTAAGTAACTATACAATATATTTATTACTTCGGAGGAAAAAACTATGTTAAAAGAGGGGAATATTATTTACAAGTATTTTGATTATTCTAGAAATCAAGATGGTAGGCAATATGCTACATATCTAGGTGTGTTTGCAAAGACTACAATTTTGTTTAGTTTGTTATTTGCAATTTCATATTACTACTACACAAACACTGTTGTAGAGGGGAATGAGGCTATATTGTTTGGTGCAATTATCGGTGCACCACTGATTGCGTTTTTTTCAATTAAATATTCGATTGAATTTCCAAAAGCAACAATATTACTATCAATTTCATTTGTAGCGGCAGAGGGTGTGTTTATTGGGTATTTATGTGCTTTTTTAGAATATGTTTTTAATTCAAGTATTGTTTATACAGCGTTTTTAGCTACATTGTCTGTTATTGGGGGAACTTTGTTTCTTTATATTACAGGGTTGTTAAGGATAAATGAGTACTATAAAAAAGTATTATTTACCGTGATTGTTGGAGGGATAATATTTTATCTAGTAACCAACTTTTTTCCTACATTCACATTTAGTAATTATGAGGATTTTGAAATCATCATTGCTGGAATTGTTGTCATATCTTCATCATTAATTCTAGTGTATGATTATCAAAGAGTTACAAATTATGTTCAAGCAGAAGCACCTAAAAATACGGAGTGGAGTTTGGGCCTTGGTTTGTTAGTAAATGTAATATGGGTGTTTGTTTATATGTTATATTTCTTACTACTACTAACCACTTTTGGGAAAAAGATAAGATAAAAAAACAACTGACTTTGGTCAGTTGTTTTTTATAGTATTGATTGAGAAATAAATTTTGATATTTCCTTAATGTCACTTCTGCCTCTAAACTCGAATCTAAGTTGTCCTAAACCGCTAATAAAAATATCTAGTTCAGCATCCATATCAAATGACCCCGCAGTTTCGATAGAATAAGCGTTGATTCTTTTATAAGGCAAACTTGTAAAATCAACTTTCTTTCCAGTTAATCCTTGAACATTAATTACAATAATTCGCATAGATGTGAATACAACACCATCTCTAACTGATTTATAACTACCTAATATTTGTTCTCCAGGAACAATTAAATCAACCACTCTTTTTTGATAGTTAGAATCCTCTTTCATTTTAAGGAAAGACTTGTTTTGAAAATCAATCATGTTATTACCCCCGTTTCTTTATTAATTATAACATATTATAAATAGTAAAAAAAACACCATAAAATATGGCGTTTTTGAGTTTAATAACTATTTATAAGTTTTATGTAAGTATCAATACCTTTATAAAGAACTTTTTCATCAAAGTTAAAACGATCATTATGTAGTAAATATGTGTATCCAAGTTCTGTGTTCTTTGTTCCTAAAAAGTAAAAAACACCTTTTATTTCTTTTTGGTAAAACGAAAAGTCTTCACTAATCATTAACGGTTCTTCAAGTTCTACTATTTCATAATCACTTAAGACTGATTTTAGGTTATCTACAAGAGACGGATCATTCATTACTGTAGGATACATAAAAACATCATTAAGTATGATTTTTAACCCATATAGGTTTTCAAATCTATTTTTTAAATCATACATAGTGGTTGTTATTAGGTTTCTAGTTTCGTCACTTAGTGTTCTCATTGTACCTTCAAGTTTTGTATAGTTTGAAACTATATTACGAACTGAACCACTATACATTTTTCCGATTTTAAGAATATAATTTTCTTCTAGATTTAAATCTTCAACAGCTTTTACAAGTTCTGTATAAAATAAAGATGCATAATATAAAGCGTCAATGCCTTCGCCCTTCATTGCTGCATGAGCACTTTCGCCATGAATCTCTATGTCTAAGTTTGTGACACTCCCCATAAATGCATTTTTCCTAGTAATTAGTGTCCCTTCTATGAAGTTTGGAAATAGATGAATTCCATATATTTCTTTTACATTATAATCTTTAAAAATTCCAGTTGAAACAATTGTTTTAGCTCCACCTGGATTTTCCTCTGCAGGTTGAAATATTAATAAGACATTACGATTTAAATTCTCTTTTTGAGATAAGTAATCCGCAAACCCTAGAAGCATACTCATATGCCCGTCATGACCACATGCATGCATATAACCATCGTGTTTTGAAGTGAAAGCTATGTCATTATTTTCTTTTATTGGTAAACCATCAATGTCTGATCTAAATGCAATTGTTTCTTCACATTTGTAATCGATATAAACGTATAAACCCGTACTTGCAATTGGCTTTGGAGTATAGCCCATTTTTGTAAGTTCATTTTGCAAATACGCTTGGGTTTTAAATTCTTTTAAACCAGTTTCAGGAATTTGGTGCAGTTCTCTTCTGAATTTTGTTATTTTATCCATAATTTCTACCTCTTTTTTATAAAAAGTGCCATATATGTCACCCTTTTATTTTTTAATATATTGTATGATGTTTATATTCCCTTAGCCCTTTAATTACTACCCTACGTAACAAAGCGGATTAGGGAAGCGTTCAGTTACTGAACAAAAAGTAAAAAATGAAATAGCTCTGCTATTTCATTTTTTCATTTAAAATAACTTCACTTTGTTTTTTAGCTAAGTTCTTTCTTGTAAATATCCTTTTATAGAACACTACAACTAGAAGAATTAAAATATTAATTAAAACAATTGTTGCCCCTGAAGGGATATTTATATGATAAGAAGCCCATAAACCACCAATTGTTGAAACCTCACTGAACATAATTGCTATGAATAGTGTATTCTTAAAACTTTTACCAACCTTCATTGCGGCGGCTACAGGAATTATCATTAAACTTGAAACAAGTAGAACTCCAACTGTTTCGATTGATAAAGAAACCACTACAGCTAAAATCAGTGTTGTAATAAGTTGGAAACTCCTTACTTTTATTCCTAATAATCTTGCGTAAGATTGATCAAAACTAATAATAACCATTTCCTTGTAAAATACAATAATTAAAACGATAACGATGATACTTACTATAAGTATTAGAATTACATATTCAAATGTAACTGTTAAAATACTACCAAATAAATAATTAAAGACTAAGCTACTATAACCATCACTTAAACTAATAAAAATAGCGCTTAGAGCTGTCCCAAGACTTAGAACTATGGGCATTGATATTTCTTTATAATTACTATAGATGCCTCGTAAATACTCAATAAATATTGCACCGATAACTGAAAATATGATTCCTAGATATATTGGATCACTGATAAAAGTGTATCCAAGAACATGGATTATATAAAGTCCAATTGATAGACCTGCTAAACTAAAATGTGATAATGTATCAGCAATAAAACTTAGTCTTCTAATTACAACGAATGATCCAATTAATGGAGCTAAAAAACCAATTATTATCCCGGTGATTAAAGCGTATTGTAGAAAGTCATATTTGAATAGAGATTCAAAGAAAGAAGCGTTTGTTAGTAAATTAATCATTCTTGTTTTCACCCCTGTCTAATGCTCTAAAATTTGCCTCACCATCAATTATTGATAAAACGTGAGTAAACATGTCTTTAGATTCAGAAATGTTGTGTGTGATTAATATAATTGTTATTCCGCTAGCGTTTAGTTCTTGAATGGTTTTATAGAAGTTTTTAACGTTATCATGGTCTACACCTACAGTAGGTTCATCTAAAATTAAAAGTTTTGGATTATTCATTAAACTTCTAACAATAAATACTCTTTGTAGTTGTCCACCACTTAGATTATTGATATTCTCGTTTTGAATTTCTAAAATTCCAATTTTATCTAAAAGTTCTAACTTTTCTGATTCAGAGATTTTTGAATATCTGGAAGCCATTAGTATTTCATTTACTGTTATTGGGAATTCATAATTAAAATCATCGAACTTTTGAGGAACATAACCTATGTTAATAAAACTCTTATATAAGTTTATATCAATATCATCTAATAATATTTTATTGTTTGGAACTTTATTAACACCCAAAATACACTTAACAAGAGTTGATTTACCACTACCATTATTTCCGACCACAGCCAAAAAATCGCCTGAGTTCAATTTAAAACTGACGTTTTTTAATACGGTACGATAGTCATATCCGAATGTCAAATTATCTATAGTAACTCTCATCATATCAAACCTTTCATTTGTCTAGTTTAATTATATCACATCATTTCCTTTTATTATAAAATGATATTTAAAAAATACTAAAAATATGCGATAATATTTACTAAAGAAAAGGAGTGTTTATTTTGAACGGAATATTTATTACATTTGAAGGTCCTGAGGGTTCAGGAAAAACATCTGTTATTAAAGGTGTAACAGAACAACTACTTAAAGAAAACTACGAAATTCTTACAACTAGAGAACCTGGTGGAATAAGAATTTCTGAAAAAATAAGAGATATTATATTAGATGTTGAACATAAAGAAATGACTGCTCGTACAGAAGCACTTCTTTACGCAGCCTCAAGAAGTCAACATTATGAAGAAAAAATAAAACCGGCTTTAGAAGCTGGTAAGATTATATTATGTGATAGATTTATTGATAGTTCTTTAGCATATCAAGGTTATGCAAGAGAAATTGGTGTTGAGGAAGTTTTTGAAATTAACAGGTTTGGAATTGGTAATAACTTGCCAGTTTTAACTATTTTCATTGATGTACCACCACAAGTGGGCTTAAATCGTGTCTTCTCTAATACAAGAAAAGTTGATCGTTTAGATTTAGAGAGCTTAGCCTTCCATGAAAAAGTTTATGAAGGATATATGCAATTAAAAGACAGATTTCCGAAACGAATTAAATTTATAGATGGGCAAAACCCATTAGAAAAAGTTATTGAGGATACACTCAAGGTTATTAAAGAAATATTGTAGGTGAAATTATGGCATTTGAAAAATTAGAAAGTACACAACAAAATGTAGTTAAGCTCTTACGAAACAGCTATAAAAAAGATAGACTTTCTCATGCCTATCTTTTTGAAGGTGAAAGAGGAACTTACAAGTTTCAAACAGCATTGTATTTTGCCCAGTTATTATTGTGTACTAATGATGATAAACCCTGTGGCGAATGTCATAACTGTAAAAGGATAAATAATCAAACTCACCCTAATCTGTTTATTATAGAATCAGAAAACGGACAAATTAAAAAACAACAAATTATTGAGCTACAAACAGAATTTTCAAAAACCTCAGTTGAAAAAGGATCTAAAATATTTATTATAAAAGACGTTGATAAGTTACGTGTAGAAAGCGCTAATTCGCTACTTAAATTTATTGAAGAGCCCTTTCCAAATACTTTTGGGATTTTGACAACTACAAATATTAACAGTATATTGCCAACTATAATATCTAGATCTCAGATTGTAACTTTTCATAGTTTAAATAAGAATTTAATCAAAGAAGAGTTATCTTCTTTAGGGTATGAAAGCACACAAGCGAATGTTGTAAGCCAAATTACTAACAATATTGATGATGCAATAAACATTCTTAATTCAGAAGCTTTTTTACCAATATTCGATATAGTAACAGAAGTTTATAATATCCTTGCAGCTAAGGACGAGTCAGTATTACTGTATTTTAATAAAAATAGTAGTATAATATATCAAGAAAACAATGCATCCTTATTTTTATCGTTGATGATCATGTATCAAAAAGATATGATTAGTATGATAATTAATAATGAAAGTTCAATTGTATTTACTGATGAAATAAAGACAATGAAAAATATTGTTTTATATAAAGATTTAAAAAAAATAATGGGAGAGCTTGAATATCTTCTTGATTTATTAAGCAAATCACATTTTAACATCAACCGCTCTTTAGCATTTGATAATATGCTTCTTGAGTTAGAAAGTAGGTAGCACATGAATAAAGTTATTGGAATAAGATTTAAATCAGTAGGAAAGAAATATTATTTTGATCCTGCTGGATATAGTTTAGATTTAGGTGATAAAGTAATAGTTGAGACAGTAAGAGGAATTGAACTTGGTGAAGTAATTGAAAGTGTAAAAGATATTAGTAATGATGAAATTATTTCTACATTAAAACCTGTTTTGAGAATGGCTTCTAAAGAAGATATAGAAAGACATGATCAAAATTGTATTAATTCAAAAATGGCTGTTTCTAGAATTGATAAATATATCAAGAAACATAAATTAGAGATGAAACTTCTAGGGTGTGAATACACTTTAGATAGAACTAAATTAATTATCTATTTTAATGCTGAAGGACGAGTTGATTTTCGAGAGTTAGTAAAAGATTTAGCATTAGAGTTTAGAGTTAGAATTGAACTACGCCAAGTAGGTACTAGAGATGGTGCAAAATTTTTAGGTGGTATAGGGCCTTGTGGGTATGTATTATGTTGTAACACATTCTTAGGAGACTTTGAAACAGTTTCAATAAAAATGGCAAAAAATCAAAATCTATCATTAAATCCTGTTAATATTTCAGGTCTATGTGGAAAATTATTATGCTGTATAAAATATGAAGACGAAACATATAAGGAAAATCGTAAGATACTACCTAAGATTAACTCGTATGTGAAAACTGCTGAAGGCAGAGGAAGAGTTTTGAGTGTAAATGTAGTTGAATGTTTAATCAGAGTTGAGTTACCTGAAAATGGTATAAAAACTTTTAAAGTAGATGAATTATTAGAAATTGAAACATTTGATAAAGTATCAATCCCTAATAATGGAGAATAACATGAAAGAAGAAGTTATTCATGAATTATTAGGTTATGAAAATCTAAAAATAATTCAAAGACCTGATATGTTTAATTTTTCACTTGATTCAACGTTATTAGCTGATTTCACAAAACCTTTAAAAAAGACAAAAAAAATATTGGACTTTGGTACTGGTAATGCACCAATTCCACTATTTTTATCTTTAAAAACTGACGCTAAAATAGTTGGTGTAGAAGTTCAAAAAGATGTTTTTGATCTTGCAAAAAGAAGTGTTGAACTAAACAAGCTCGAGGATCAAATAACGATTATTAACGATAATATTTTAGGACTAAGTAAAAAGTTTGAGAACAGTGAGTTTGATTTAATTACATGTAACCCACCTTTCTTTAAATATACAGAGAACTCTCATATTAATGATTCTGATTATAAGACAATTGCCCGTCATGAAGTTTTGATTAATCTCGAACAAATAATAGTTGAGGCAAAAAGACTATTAACAACAAAAGGATCGTTTTGTATGGTCCACAGAACTGAAAGGCTAATTGAAATAATAAACTTATTAACAAAACATAATTTTTCAATAAAAAGACTTAGATTGGTATATCCAAAAAAAGGTCAAGAATCAAATATGGTATTAATTGATGCATCAAATAATGGAAACCAAGGTCTAAAGATTTTAGAACCATTATATGTCCATGAAAAAGATGGATACACTAAGGAAATTCTTAAAATATTTAATTTTGGAAAGCGTGATTAAATGCGAAGACAAAAAAGTTTTATAAATGATTTTAACACTTTATATTTAGTTGCTACACCAATAGGTAACTTAGACGATATGACTTTTAGAAGTATAGAAACACTTAAAAAAGTTGACGTCATTTTTGCTGAGGATAAAAGGGTGTCTATAAAATTACTTAATCATTTTGATATTAAAACTCCCCTTCACACATATCATGAGTTTAATAAAGAATCAGCAACTAAGGAAATTATTGATAAGCTAATGTCAGGCTTAGATGTTGCCCTGATTAGTGATGCAGGATATCCAGTTATTAGTGATCCAGGATATTTTGTCGTTAAAGAAGCTTTAAAAGAAGATATTAACGTTGTTTCTATACCAGGAGCAAATGCTTTATTATCTGCTTTAGTAGTTTCAGGGATTGCTCCTATGCCCTTTACTTTCTTTGGGTTTTTGGATTCAAAAGAAGGTAAAAGAAGAAAGCAACTTGCGGAGTTTAGTAAGCAAAATGAGACAATAATTCTTTATGAATCACCACATAGAATAAATAAAACATTGAATAACATTTATGAAGTTTTAGGGGATAGAGAAATTGCTCTTGCTAGAGAACTTACTAAAAAGTTTGAAGAGATAATTACAGGAAAAGTATCTGAAATTAAGGATATAGAAGATATCAAGGGAGAAATGGTTATTATCATAGGTCCTAATAATAATGAGGAAGTTGATTTAGAACTATCTTTAATTGATGCGATTGAACGAGAAATTGATAATGGTTTGTCAGAAAAAGAAGCAATAAAAACAATCGCAAAAAAACGAAAACTTCAAAAAAATACCGTTTACATGGAGTATCATTCAAATAAAAAATAATTTAACTTGATAATAAAATATTTAATACTATAATATATATGAAATATTGAAAGGAGTGCTAATTATGAATAAGACATTTTATATTACAACACCAATATATTATCCTAGTGGTAAACTGCACATTGGAAATTCATATACAACAGTACTTTGCGATACTATCGCAAGATATAAAAAGCTAAGAGGCTACGATACTTGGTATTTAACTGGTATGGATGAACATGGACAAAAAATTGAAACTGTTGCTAAAGAAAACAACATGTTACCAATTAATCACGTTGATATGATTGCAGAATCAACAAAAGAATTATGGAAAAACTTAAAAATATCTTATGATGATTTTATTAGAACAACAGAACCAAGACATGAGTCTGTTGTTGAAAAAATATTTGAAAAACTATTAGCACAAGACGATATTTATCTTGGAGAGTATGAAGGATATTATTGTATTCCGTGTGAATCTTTTTTTACAGAAACACAACTTGATGAGAACCATACATGTCCTGATTGTGGAAGAACAACTGAAATTGTCAAAGAAGAAAGTTATTTCTTAAGACTTGGTAAATACCAAGAAAGATTACTTCAGTTTATTGAGGAAAACCAGGACTTTATTACTCCTGAAACGAGAAAAAATGAAGTTATATCATTCATAAAACAAGGACTAAATGATTTAAGTGTTTCAAGAACTTCATTTGAATGGGGCGTTAAAGTACCTTCAAATAATAAACACGTTATTTACGTTTGGGTCGATGCACTATCTAATTATATTAGTGCTCTTGGCTATAACACTGACCATGACGAATTGTTTAACAAGTACTGGCAAAAAGATGGAGTTTTACACGTTGTTGGTAAAGATATATTAAGATTTCATGCTATCTACTGGCCAATTATGTTGATGGCTTTAGACATTGATATTAACTTTAAGTTATATGCCCATGGTTGGTATTTAACTAAACAAGGGAAAATGAGTAAATCAATGGGACAAGTAGTTTATCCTACACCACTAATTGAAAAATACAATTTGGATTCAGTAAGATACTTCTTATTAAAAGAACTACCTTATGGTGGTGATGGAATTTTCACACCAGAAGACTTTATTGGTCGCATAAATTATGATTTAGCTAATGACTTTGGTAATCTATTAAACAGAACAATCTCGATGGTTAATAAATATCATAATGGTCTTGTAAGTAAACCAAATAAAACGTTTACTGAATATGATATCCAGTTAAAAGAAAAGATTTCTTGTACAGTTGAAAATTATAAACAGAATATGGATGCCATTAAGATTTCTAATGCAATATCAGAGGTATGGTCTTTAATTTCAAGAACAAATAAATATATTGATGAGACAGCTCCATGGGTTTTAAGTAAAGATGAATCATGTGATGAAGAACTAATGAATGTTATGTATAATTTAGTCGAATCATTAAGAATAATTGGGATACTACTAACACCAATTCTTATTGAGTCTAGTCAAAAACTATTTGATCAGCTAAACATTGATGAAAATTTACAAACTTTTGATAAAATTAGTTTTGGGGAATTAGTTAAAACAAATGTTATTAATAAACCAGTTCCATTATTTCCTAGATTAGATAAAGAAGTAGAGGAAAAATTTGTTTTAGATTTAATCTCTACTAGAGAAACTAAAGTAGAAAACACTGAGGACTACATCGATATTGAAGAGTTCAAGAAAATTAAATTAGTTGTTGGAGAAATTATTGAGTGTAAAATTCATCCAAATGCAGATAAGTTATTAGTTACTAAAATTGATACAAAAGATAAAGTAAGACAAATTGTTTCAGGAATTGCTAAAAACTATACGCCTGAACAATTAATTGGTAAAAAGGTTGTCGTTGTTTCAAATTTAAAACCTGTGGAATTAAGAGGCGTTCTAAGTGAAGGAATGATCTTAGCAGGAAAAAACAAAAAGAATTTAGAAGTATTAGAAGTTACTACCCTTAAAAAAGGAGACGTAATATCATAATGAAATTCTTAAAAACTGAAGGACGTAAAATTGCATATATAACTATAGGTAGTTTTATCGGTTCTATAGGTATTGTTTGGTTCTTGAATCCAGTTGGATTATATTCAGGTGGAATTTCAGGTATTAGTCAGTTAATAGTCAATATAGCTCTAAAGTTTTTTGACTTCAAACTTAACTTAGGTATGATTCTATTTATGTTGAATGTACCAATATTAATCTTTGGTTTTATCAAAATATCTCGTAAATTTATTTACTATAGTATATACTCAGTAATACTACAATCTATTTTTCTAGGATTGTTACCAGTAAATTTAATAATTGAAGGAGATATATTAGCAAATGCACTAGTGGGAGCAATATTGCTAGGTGTAGGAAATGGAATGAGTTTAAGAGTTGGTGGTAGCAGTGGAGGAACTGATATTTTATTCCAATACATATCATTTAGAACTCATATAACAATGGGAACCCTCGGAATGGGATTAAACATTGTGATAATATCTATTGCAGGATTCTTGTTTGAATGGCCAATAGCAATTTACACAATAATTAGGGTTATTCTCACTAACTTAGTAGTTGATAAGGTTCATACATCTTATAACTATATAAAACTAGAAGTTATTACTGAAAAAGGTATCGCTGTTGCAAAGTTACTAGTTGAAAAAACACAACATGGTGTTACCGTAACAACAGGTACTGGGGCTTTCTCAAATAATGATAAAACAATATTAAATACTATCATTTCAGCCTATGAATTAAACAGAGTAGTTTCAATAATTAGAGACATAGATGATGAAGCATTTATCAATGTTTCTACGGTAAAAAAGGTCGTTGGAAATTTCACGAAAATCATAATCGATTAGGGTTAAAATTATAATTTATTTAGTTGACAAATTATCACAAATAAGATAATATAAGCTCTGGTACATTTTCGTATTTTATTCCAAGCCCGAAAATTATATTTTAATTGGAGGAAAATTATGAAAACTTATATGGCAAACAACCAAACAGTAGAACGTAAATGGTTTGTAGTTGACGCTAAAGGTAAAAGACTTGGTAGATTATCTACTGAAGTTGCTACATTAATTAGAGGAAAACATAAACCTACGTTTACACCACACGTAGACTGTGGAGATTACGTTATCGTAATCAACGCGAAAGAAATCGAGTTAACAGGTAACAAATGGGATCAAAAAAAATACTATAGACATTCTTTATATCCAGGTGGATTAAAAGAAACTACGGCTAAAGTAATGAACGCAAATCATCCTGAAAGACTAATTGAATTCGCAGTAAAAGGAATGCTTCCAAAAGGAAGATTAGGTCGTCAAATGTATAAAAAATTATTCGTGTATGCTGGAGAAGAACATCCACATACAGCTCAAAAACCACAAGTTTTTGAGTTGAAAGGTTAGGAGGAATTTAAATGGCTAAACAAGTAATGTACAGAGGTACAGGACGTAGAAAAAGCTCAGTAGCTCGTGTTATGATGACACCTGGGACTGGTAAATTCGTTATTAACGGAAGAAGATTTGATGATTACATCCCGTCTGCTGCAACTAGATTAGATGTAGAACAACCACTAGTTTTAACAACAAACTTAAAAACATTTGATATTAATGTAAATGTTTATGGTGGGGGTATTACAGGACAAGCTGGAGCTATTCGTTTAGGATTAACTAGAGCTTTATTAGTAGTTAATGCTGATTACAGAACAGTTTTAAAAGCTGCTGGTATGATTACACGTGACCCAAGAGTTAAGGAACGTAAAAAATACGGTCTTAAAGCTGCTCGTCGCGCACCACAATTTAGTAAACGTTAAGAAAAATTGCCAACAAAAAACACAACACTCCACGTTGTGTTTTTTTTCTACTTTTCAATTGTGTTTTTAAAATGATTGTACTATAATTAATTAGTCTAGGAGTGATAATATGAAAGTACGCGTAAGATATGCACCAAGCCCTACAGGGCATTTACATATAGGGAATGCAAGAACTGCATTATTTAACTATTTATTTGCTAAAAAGAACAATGGTGACTTTGTTGTTAGAATAGAAGACACAGATGTTGCTAGAAATGTAAGTGGTGGTGAAACTAGCCAACTTAAGTTTTTAAACTGGTTGGGAATAGATTGGGATGAATCTGTTGATAAAGACAAAGGTTTTGGACCGTATAGACAACTAGAAAGATTAGATATCTATAAAAAGTATGCTGACTTATTAGTTGAGAAAGGTCTAGCTTATAAATGTTATTGTACTACCGAGGATTTAGAATTAGAACGTGAACAACAAAAAGCTGAAGGCTTGGACAAACTACATTATTCAAGAAAATGTTTAGGTTTAGAAGAACAAGATAAACCGTTTGTTTTAAGATTTAAAGTTCCTGAAGATACTTCATACACATTTAATGATATTGTTAAAGGTGAAGTGACTTTTCAATCATCTGAAATCGGTGATTGGGTAATGGTAAAAAATAATGGTATTCCTACTTATAACTTTGCATGTGCTATTGATGATCATTTAATGGAAATTTCACATGTTTTAAGGGGAGAAGACCATATAACAAATACCCCAAAACAAATGATGATTTATAACGCATTAGGTTGGGACATCCCTACTTTTGCTCACATGACTTTAATAGTTAATCAAAACAATAAGAAACTGTCTAAGAGAGATGAATCAATCATTCAGTTTATTGAACAATATCAAGAACTAGGATACTTACCAGAGGCTTTATTTAATTTTATTTCGCTATTAGGATGGAGTCCTAACACTGAAGATGAAATATTAAGTAAAGACCAGTTTATTGAATACTTTGATGAAAAAAGACTTTCTAAATCACCAGCAAAATTTGACAAAGAGAAGCTAGCATACATTAATAACCGTTACATTAAAGATTTAACTGTTGAGGAAACTGTAGAACTTTGTATGCCATTTTTAATAAAGGAAAATATCATTCAAGGTCAATCAGATGAATGGGTTGAAAGTTTAGTTTCTGTATTTAAAGATCGTTTAAGTTTTGGAGCTGAGATTGTTGATTTATATGATGAGTTTGTAGATCAAGAATTTATTTTAGATGATGAAATGACTGAGTTTATTAATCAAGAGGGTGTTAATGAGACACTGATTACTTTTAGAGATTTATTAACAGATTTAGATGATTTTAGAGCTTCTAACTTGTTCCCAATTATTAAACAAACAGGTAAAGATAGTGGAGCAAAAGGGAAAATGTTGTATATGCCACTAAGAATTGCAACAACAGCATCTATGCATGGACCAGATTTACCTAAAATTCTTGATTTGTTAGGTAAAGAAAAAATTATTTCAAGATTAAACCAAGTTATAAAATAGTTAATTATTTCCATAAAAATTCACATGATTTTGTATTGAAAATAATTTGATAATAAGACTAAATTTCCCTTTGATTAGCTAAAATCTAGAATACTATTGCAATATGTTCCTACACATAGTATAATATATTTTAGATACATAGATAAAGGAGAAACAAATGACTGGAAAAGTAAAATGGTTTAATTCAGAAAAAGGTTACGGGTTTGTTACAGCAGAAGATGGAAGCGACATTTTTGTTCACTTCACTGCAATTACAGGAGACGGTTTCAAAACTTTAGACGAAGGTCAAGAAGTTGAATTTGAAGTTGTTGAAGGTAATAGAGGACCTCAAGCAGCTAACGTAACAAAACTTTAATGAATTAACTAAACAGGAGATTATCTCCTGTTTTTTTTGTCTAATTTGTTGCTTTTTGAGGCTATAAGCATTATGATATTATAGTATAAATAAAATATAAAAAATTGAAGGAGACAGGTTATTTTATGAAAATTTATAATTCCTATACTAATCAACTTGAAGAGTTTCAACCTATAAACAAAGGTGTTGTGAATATGTATATCTGTGGGCCTACTGTTTATAATTATATCCATATTGGAAATGCACGACCAGTTATCTTTTTTGATACAGTTAGAAGATATTTTGAGCATCTAGATTATAAGGTGAATTTTGTATCAAATTTTACAGACGTTGATGATAAAATTATTACAAAAGCTATTCAAGATGAAGTTGATGAGCAAGAAATTTCTGAGAAATTTATTGCTGCATTTTTGGCTGATGTTGAGAGAGTAAATAGTAAAACAGATTATAACAAACCAAAAGTTACTAACTATATGAGTAATATTATTAATTATATAGAAAAACTTGTTGAAAAAGAGTTCGCCTATGTAGTTAATGGTGATGTTTATTTTAGAGTCCAAAACGTAAAAGATTATGGAAAACTATCTAATCGAAATATTGATGACTTGATTAGTGGATCAAGAATCGAAATTAATGAGAAAAAAGAAAACCCATTAGACTTTACATTGTGGAAAAAAACAGATGTTGGAATAAAGTTTGATTCGCCGTGGGGAGAAGGAAGACCAGGGTGGCACACAGAGTGTGTAGCTATGATAGATGATATATTTGGTGGGCAAGTAGATATTCATGGTGGTGGAAGTGGACTTAAATTCCCTCATCATGAAAACGAGATAGCACAAAGTTTGGTTTTAAACAATCATACAATTGCAAAATATTGGATGCACAATGGTCTTTTAAATATTGATAATAAGAAGATGAGCAAAAGTGAAGGCGCAGTAATTTTAGTAAAAGACTTAGATGTAGATTACAATGGATTTAGACTATTTATGCTTTCAGCACAATATAGAAGCCCAATTAATTTTAATGATGAAGCTCTAAAATCATATGTTAGTGAATGGGAAAAAATATCAAGGATTTATGCTAGTATCCATTTGAAATTGGATTTAGAAAACAAACTTGATGATGCGAAAACTGTTCATCCTGTTTTACTGGAAATATACAAAGAGTTTTTAGAAGCAATGAATAATGATTTTAATACAGCAAACGCAGTTACCGCACTTCAAAAACTTTTGAAATTGTCTAATCAGTTATTGAGAGGAAATTCAGATAGTGGTATATTGTTGTCAGCGTTGAAATTATTTGACGTATTCTTTGATGTGTTAGGTTTAAAAATAGAAACAAAACGACTTGATAGTGAAGAAAAAGAGATTTACAGTTCATGGGTACAAGCTAGAAAAAATAAAGACTTTGATAAAGCTGATGAATTGCGTAAAACACTAAGTGAAAAAGGAATCATTTAATGAATGATTTAAACGGTGCAACTTTAGCATACTTAGGTGATGCGATATATGAGTTAGAGATTAGAAATCATTTTATTCATGAAGGTTTAAAAAAAGTCGACAACTTACATAAGGAAGTAGTGAAGTATACTTCTGCAAACGGTCAACTTATTGCTATCAACAAAATATATGATGATTTGACTGAGGAAGAAATCCTATATTTTAAAAAAGGTAGAAATCATTCCTCTATGCGAAGAGCTAGAAATACTGATTTAGCAACATACCAAAAAGCTACTGGACTTGAATCTTTATTTGGATATTTATATCTAAAGCAAAATAATGAAAGAATAAGTGAACTTATAAAAAAAATAACGAGAGATTAATCTCGTTATTTTTATATTAGTTCGATAATACCTTTATTTGCACCTTTAAGTATTTCATTATTAAGCTTTCCTAAGTTTGTTAAACTTTGTTCAATATCTATCTTGTTTAAGCCAGTACCATCACAAACATCTTCATCATCAGTAGCCATTTTCCCACTAATCAATCCATTCATTGCAGCAAAAGCCACTTTATTTGTACAAGATAACTTTGCACCATCACATACAAATCCCATCGAAGTAGATAAATATAGGTTAATTGATTTTTTAATCTGTTCAACACTGCCTTTTCTAATATATGCCGTAACTGCCGCAGTGCTACAACCAGTTGCATGTCCAGTTCCACAAAGGACAGTGACAATACTCATTTTTTGTTTTACATAAACACTAGTTAAAAATGATAAGACAACTAATTTCTGACGAATATCATCATCTAATTTTAATGCATGGGCCAAAAATAATGGACTAATTAAAGTTCCAATTCCAAGGTTCCCACTTCCTGCAACTCCATATACTGTAAAGATGTCACCTTCCATTCTTTTTTTAGAAGGAACGATTATGTGCTTTCTTAAATAGTTGGATAAATCATATAGACAATTTCTTTCAGACGCTCTTAGATCTTCCACTAAGAATTTCTTTCCTAAAAGTTTAATTTCATTTCTTGCATTATCATATTGAATATCTGCAGTACTAAAGAGAATATCTAACTCAGAAAAATCTCCGTTTTCTACAAATTCTAGTATCTCATCATATGATTTGATTTGTGGCTTTGTAGCTTTTCTGACTAATCGATCTTTGTCAAAATCCTGTAATAATTCTCCATTAAACTCAACACTTACAACGTTATCATAAGAATCCTCAATCTTGATTTTTGCGATATCCCCATTTACAGCTTCAATCTCTAATTCCTCATATAATACTGTGTGGTCAAACTTTTTATGACTAATAGTGACATCAATTTCATTTAAGAAAGAACTGATTTTTTCAATGTCATCTTTTGTTACACTTTCAAAAACGCTTAATTGCTTTTCAGGGTTTCTAAGTAATATCCCAAGAGCTAGAGCTTTATCTAAACCACTTTTTTTAAGACCTGGTACACCAACATTAACTGCGTTCTTATATAATTCTTCACTCATGACAAGATTAACACGCTTCACTTTTTCACCTTTTAGAACAAAAGAACCTATAGATGCTATGTATCCAACTACGCCGATATCTGTACATCCCATAGTTTTCGTTAAGTTAGCGCTTACAATTTTTTTTACTGTTTCAGCCTCCAAAGAAATCACCTCATCAATCATTATATAAAATGTATTATGAAAGGGCAATAAAATATTAATTTTTTCAATAGTAAATATATAAATGCTATGTTAAAATATACTAAATTAAGGAGTGATAGAATGTCTTTAATCATCACAGGAAAGAACACTGTTATTGAGGCTATAAAAGCTGGAAGAAAGATCTACGAGATTTATATACTTGAAAAAACTAATGATGAAATCATTGAGTTTGCTACTAAAAATAATATTAAGTATAAAGAATTAAATAAAAAAGCGATTAAAGAGTTGTTACCAAGCAACAATCAAGGTGTGGGTGCTTTAGTAAACGACTACGAATATAAAGATTTAGATAAAATTATCGCAAGAGAGGGTAACAAGTTAGTGGTTATTCTCGATTCACTTGAAGATCCACACAATCTAGGGGCAATATTAAGAAGTGCTGATGCATTTGATGTGGATGCAGTTATAATTCCTAAGAATAGAAGTGTCCAGTTAAATCAAACTGTTGCTAAAGTGTCAACTGGCGCAATAGAATATGTAAATGTTGTACAAGTAACAAACTTAACTCAAACAATCAAGAAACTAAAGAAAGAAGGTTTCTGGGTAGTTGGAACCGATGCTGAAGGAACCCAAACAATTCATGACATTGATCCTAACATGAATATTGCTTTAGTAATTGGAAACGAAGGGAAAGGTATTGGAAGACTTGTAAAAGATAATTGTGATTTTGTTGTTAAAATACCTATGACAGGTCATGTAAATAGTTTAAATGCTAGTGTAAGTGCTGCATTAGTAATATATGATATATATAATAGAAGAGGGTGATTAGTTGGAATATCAACGTTATAATGATTTTGAAATTATTGCCTTAATTAAAGAAGGTAATAATGACGCCATCAATTTAATGTTTGATAAATACTCTAAGCTAATTTCTAAAAAAATATTTAAGTTTAACCTCTATTATGTTTATGAGGACATGTTTCAAGAAGGTCAAATGATTCTTTTTAACTCAATTAAGAAATTTGATGACAAATATAATAAAACATTTACCAGGTATTTCGAACAAAACTTAGAAAGAAAATTTATGACCTATATTAATAAAATGAAAAGAAGAAGTGATATATTTAGTGAAAACATAAACTATATATATGAATCTAACCATAATGTATTCGCTAATTCGCATTATTATGATATACTACTTAAAGAGATAAAGAGCATTTTGACAAAAAAAGAACTAGAGGTATTTGTATTAAGAGAGATAAAAAACTATAGTGTTAAGTTTATTTGTAATAAGCTTGCATTAGAGGATAAATTTGTTTACAATACAATACATCGGTCAAAAGCCAAGATAAAAGCCCATTTTCAAGACTAACTTGACAAAGACTTTTATTTTTGCTAAATTATATATTTGCAAGAGAGATGAGATAATATGAGAAAAAAAATAATATTAATATGTGAAGAGTGTTTATCTAGAAATTACACAACATATAAGAATAATGATGATAAAGAACGTTTAGAAATTAAAAAGTATTGTAAACGTTGTGAAAAACACACAATTCATAAAGAAAGTAAATAGGAGAGATTAATAATGGCAGAGAAAATTAAGAAACAGCAATCAAGTAAAGTTATGGATATCCTAAAAAAAGATTATCCATTTGAAAAATTCCTATTAGGTGCATTAGGTTTATTTGTATTAATAATGGGAGTATATCTACTACAAGGAGATATCATTAGAATTAATAATACTGATTTATGGATCTTCGATAACGCTACTAAAATCAAAATATTTGAAATATTTGTAGTTGTTTTAGGTTCTGTAGCATTCTTAATGGCAATTTATCCATTCTTTGTTCCAAGTATTTCAGAGATGAAAAAAGTTTCTTGGCCAACTGGAAAAATTATTGCTAACCATAGTGCAAGAGTATTTGGGTTCATTATCTTTTTATCATTGACATTTATGCTTTATGATTTTGTATTTAGACCAGTATTCAAATATCTTAATAGTTTGGGCGTTTAGAAAATGAGTGACAGAAGATGGTATGTTGTTCAAACATATTCAGGATTTGAAAATTCTGTTCAAGTAAACTTAGAAAGACGTATTGAGTCTATGCAAATGGAGGATTTAATCTTTCAAGTAATGATACCTGAAGAATTAAGAATTGAGAAAAAAGCCGATGGTACAACAAAAGAAAAAATGGTTAAGATGTATCCAGGTTATGTATTTTTAGAGATGATTGTTACAGATGATTCATGGTTTGTTATTCGTAACACACCGGGTGTTACAGGATTTTTAGGAAGTAGTGGTGGAGGAACTAAACCGGTTCCAGTACCCCCTGAAGAAATTTTACCTATATTAAAAAAATGTGGTTTACTTGAGACTCCAAAACTAGATGTTGAAGTTGGAGAAAAAGTAAGAGTAGTTACTGGACCATTTGCAAACCAAATTGGAACAGTAGATTCAATTGATATGGAAAAAGCAGAAATCAAAGTTTTAGTAGATATGTTTGGACGTCAAACACAGCTAGAATTAGGATTTGAAGATATCGAGAAACAATAAACTATTTCTTGACATTAACTATATTATTATAGTATAATAGCGTGGCATTGTTATATGCCGTGCTATTTTTTTTGAGTGGGAGGATTGAAAAATCTGATTACCACATCACGAATACAAGGAGGTGTCTATCGTGGCTAAAGAAATTAAGACTCAAGTTAAGTTACAAATTCCAGCAGGGAAGGCTAATCCAGCTCCACCAGTAGGTCCAGCATTAGGACAAGCCGGTGTTAATATTCAAGAGTTCTGTACAAAATTTAATGAACAAACTCGCGAACAAATGGGTAGTGTTATACCAGTTGTAATTACTGTTTATGATGACAGAAGTTTTACATTTGTAACTAAAACTCCACCAGCAAGCGACTTATTGAAAAAAGCAGCTGGTATTTCAAAGGGTTCTAGTAACGCAAAAAAAGAAAAAGTTGCAAGCATCACACGTGAACAATTACGTCAAGTTGCTGAAACTAAAATGCCTGACTTAAACGCAAATGACGTTGAAGCGGCAATGAAAATTATTGCAGGATCTGCAAGAAACATGGGAATCACGATCGAAGACTAAAGCACTTAGTTGTTTATATACAACTAATTGTGGGAGGAGATTCCGTTAGACCACATTTAGGAGGTAAAAGAGATATGGCTAAAGGTAAGAAATTCAAAGCAGCAGCAGAATTAGTAGAAACTACTAAAAGATACAACGCTACAGAAGCTATTGAATTACTAAAAAAAGTATCTTTTGAGAAGTTTGATGCTTCAGTTGAACTTGCAGTTCGCTTAAACTTAGACCCGCGTAAAGCTGAACAAAATTTACGTGGTGCAGTTGTACTACCACATGGTACAGGGAAGACTAAAAAAGTTTTAGTATTCGCTAAAGGTGAAAAGGCAAAAGAGGCAGAAGAAGCAGGAGCAGACTTTGTAGGAGAACAAGATTTAGTAAACAAAGTTTTACAAGGATGGTTCGACTTTGATACTGTAGTTGCAACACCTGATATGATGGCTCAAGTTGGTAAACTTGGACGTACTTTAGGACCAAAAGGTTTAATGCCTAATCCTAAAACAGGAACAGTTACAATGGATGTAACTAAAGCAATTAATGATATTAAAGCAGGTAAAGTAGAATACAGAGTAGACAAAGTTGGAAATATTCATGTTACAATTGGTAAAGTATCATTTGATAACGCTAAATTATTAGAAAACTTAAAATCTATGACTGATACATTACTTAGAATCAAACCAGCAACAGTTAAAGGTGTATACGTTCAAAACGTATCTATCGCAACAACTATGGGTCCTGGAATTAAAGTCGATATAGACTCAATCTAGGCTACATAAGATATTCAGAATAATAAAAATACTTTGATCTAAGACTTAGGTGCTTTATGCTTAATAACCTAACGAGACAATAAGAGATATTTATGAATGTAATATTCCTCTTTTGTCATAGACATCGGAGGAATTTTTATTTGATAAAACTAACACTTCAGGAGGTGGAATAGTGTCTGAAAAAGCAATCCAAAGAAAAAATGAAGAAGTTAAAATATTAACTGAAAAAATGCAAAACTCAAACTCAATTGTTATTGCTAATTATATTGGTTTAACAGTAGAGCAAATGACTAACTTAAGAAATCAACTTCGTGAAAATGGATGCGAGCTGAAAGTTATTAAAAACAACATTATTAGAAGAGCAGCTGAACAAGCAGGTTTTTCTGAAATGTCAGAAGCTCTAGTTGGACCTAACGCAGTAGCGTTCAGTACTGAAGACAGTGTATCTGCTGCAAAAACAATTTATGATTTTGCAAAAGATAACAAGGCTTTAGAATTAAAAGTGGGTGTTGTTGATGGTGAATACATGAACAACGACAAAATCCAACAAATCGCAACAATACCATCAAGAGAAACATTGTTAACAATGATTGCAGCAGGTTTATTACAACCAATTAAAGAAGTAGCAATCGCAATTGACTTACATACGAAAAATCTAGAAGAAAGTCCACAAGAATAATTAGGAGGAAAAATCATGGCTAAATTAGCAAACAACGAAATAATCGAAGCGTTAAAAGAAAAAACTTTATTAGAATTAAAAGAATTAGTTGATATGATGAAAGAAGAATTCGGTGTTGATCCAAGCGCAGTTGCAGTTGCAGCTCCAGGAGCAGCAGTTGATGCAGCACCTACAGAAGTTTCAGTAATTTTAGAAAGCGCTGGAGCTAAAAAAATCGCAGTTATTAAAGTAGTAAGAGAATTAACTGGATTAGGATTAAAAGAAGCTAAAGCAGTAGTTGACAGTGCACCTGCACCTGTTAAAGAAGGAATCAAACCAGAAGAAGCTGAAGAAGTTAAAGCTCAATTAGAAGAAGCTGGAGCAGTTGTAACTGTTAAATAATTCCATAAAAGTATTAACCTGAGGATAAACCTCAGGTTTTTGACTATAAACTAGTCGTCATTAATGGAGATGATTTAATGTCACATTATTTTTCTAATGATAACGATACACTAAAAAGCAATCCTACAGAGATTGCTTTTAGTGTTAATGGTATCTCACTAAAATTAACGTCAGATAATGGTGTTTTTTCCAAGAGTGATCTTGATCGAGGTACTAGGGTTTTACTAGAGACTATAGAATTAGAAGAAAACAAAACAGCTTTAGATTTAGGTTGTGGATACGGTCCAGTTGGTATTTATTTAAATCAAAAGTTCAAAATTAATTCTGATATGGTTGATATTAATGAAAGAGCAATAAGACTTTCAAAAATTAATGTTCAAAAATATAAGATTAACAATGAAGTATTTCTTAGTGACGGGTTTACAAATATCACTAAAAAATATGATTACATTATAACTAACCCACCTATAAGAACTGGAAAAGAAAATGTATATAGATTATTAACTGATGCAAAAGATTATCTTTTACCATCAGGAGCTCTTTATGTTGTTATAAATAAAAAACATGGAGCTGAATCCGCGATTAAGAAATTAAACGAATTATATCATCAAGTTGTTGTCTTAAATAGAAAAAAAGGGTTTTATGTAATAGAATGTAAAATCTAATTGACTATTTGACATGGTTATGGTATTATATTTAAATGCCGAAGAGCGCGCTTTTTTGCGTTTTTAGAGTATTTTAACAAATTTAACGGGGTGAGATTTGTGAATTATAAATTAGTAAATTATGGTAGAGAAAGACAAAGACGTAACTACTCAAGAGTTAAGTCAAATATTGATTTGCCGAATCTAATTAAGGTCCAAACTGAGTCATTTCAATGGTTCTTGGATTATGGATTAGATGAATTGTTTAGAGACATTTCACCAATTGAAAACTTTACAGGAGACATTGAACTTTGGTTTGATGGTTATGAGTTTGACGAGCCTAAGTATACAATTCCTGAAGCGAAAGTAAAAGATATGACATATTCTAAACCTTTACGTGTAAATGTAAAATTAGTTAACAAAGAAACAGGAGAAATTAAAGAGCAAAAAATCTTTATGGGTGATTTCCCAATTATGTCTCCAGTAGGTTCTTTTGTAATTAATGGTTCTGAACGTGTTATCGTTAGCCAGATTGTTAGAAGCGCTGGTGTATTTTTCAGTGAAGATGTTGATAAAAAAACTTTAAGAAGTAAATATCTAGGTCAAGTAATCCCAACACGTGGTGCTTGGTTAGAGTATGAAATTGGTTCTAAGGATAATTTATTTGTTAAATTAGACAGAAGTAAAAAAATTCCACTAACAACTCTATTGAGAGCGTTAGGTTTTTCTGGTTCTAAACAAATTATTGAAGTATTTAGTGATTTGGAATTACTTAGAAACACATTGGAGAAAGATACAACTAAAGATAGTGAAGATGCTATTATTGAAGTGTATTCAAAACTTAGACAAGGTGAAACAGCAACTGTTGACGGAGCTAAATCGTTCTTTATCAGTCGCCTTTTTGACGCAAAAAGATATGACCTTGCAGAAGTTGGACGTTATAAAATTAATAAAAAGTTAGATGTACTAAACCGTGTATTTGGAAAAAAATTAACTCATGATTTAGTTGATCCAGAGACTGGTGAAGTTATCTTAGATACTAAAACAGTAATTAAAAATGCTCAATTAGAAATATTAAAGGAAAACAGACACTTGTTCTCACATAATATTCCTGGTGTTGGAGCTTATGAACTTGAATATAAATTTGAAACTCAAATGGATATTTTAAAAACTGCAGAGTATGAAGATGTTAAGTTGTTTGGACATATTAGTGATGAAGAGTTATTAGAGACTGCACGTTCACAAGAATACAAAGAAGCATTAGTTTATTATAAAGAATATTTAAAATCTATTGGAAAAACAGAAAAACTTTTAACTGAAGAAAAAGGTAAAGATTTTGTTAAAGGATTGAAAGAAGCATATGAATCAATTTTAGATAACGAGAATTTATTCTTTGAATTAGTAGAAGTTGAAATATTAGAAGTAGTTTCAAAAGATAAAGAAGATAATGACATTAATATTAGAGTAATTGGTAATAATAGTTTTGAAGATAGAGTGCATATTGTACCTTCTGATATTCTTGCAAGTATTAGTTACTATCTAAACTTATTCCAAGGTATTGGATCATTAGATGATATTGATCATCTTGGTAATAGACGTTTACGTTTAATTGGTGAGTTATTAAAAAATCAATTTAGAATTGGTTTAACAAAAATGGAGAAAAATGTTAAAGACAGAATGTCTACAAAAGATCCATCAGAAATTACTCCTCAAAATTTAATTAATATTAGACCATTAACTTCATCTTTAAAAGAGTTCTTTGGAAGCAGTCAGTTATCTCAGTTTATGGCTCAAACGAATCCGTTGGACGAATTAACTCATAAAAGACGTATAAGTGCACTTGGACCTGGTGGTTTAACTAGGGACAGAGCTGGGTTCGAAGTTAGGGATGTTCACTACTCACATTATGGTAGAATATGTCCTATTGAAACTCCAGAGGGTCAAAATATCGGATTAATCAATAGTTTAGCTTCATATGTTAGAGTAAATAAATACGGATTTATGGAAACTCCATATTTAAAAGTGGATCATAATGATGATGGACACTCATATGTAACAGACGAAATGATTTTCTTAACTGCTGATGAAGAAGAAAAATATACAATCGGGCAAGCAAATATTGTTGTTGATGATGATAAAAGATTTATGCATGAACAAGTTGTTGCTAGATTTAATGGAGAAACAAGAATGTTTGATGCTAAGACAGTGGAGTTGATTGACGTTTCACCAAAACAGATCGTATCAATTTCAACTGCATGTATTCCTTTCTTAGAACATGATGATGCTAACCGTGCCTTAATGGGTGCAAATATGCAACGACAAGCAATACCTTTACTTGTACCTGAAGCTCCTTTCGTAGGAACAGGTATTGAGTATAAAGCAGCACAGGATTCTGGTAGTACATTAGTAGCTGCTGAGTCTGGAACTGTTGAGTATGTTGATTCAAGAGTAATCAAGGTTAGAAGAGAAGATGGAAAGTTTGACAACTATGACTTATCTAAATTTGAACGAAGTAATCAAGGTACTTGTATTAATCATTCACCAATTGTAGCATTAGGTGAAACCGTGGTTAAAGGTGAAATTATCGCCGATGGTCCTTCAATGGATAAAGGTGAAATGTCACTTGGTAGAAATGTTGTAGTAGCATTTATGACATGGAACGGTTACAACTATGAAGATGCTATCATCATGAGTGAAAGATTAGTAAAAGAAGATGTTTATACTTCAATCCATATTGAAGAATACGAAATAGAAGCAAGAGATACAAAGCTTGGAAAAGAAGAAATTACTCGTGAGATTCCTAATGTTGGAGACGAAGGACGTAAGTTTTTAGATGAAAAGGGAATAATTATTCCTGGAGCTGAAGTATTTGAGGGTGATATCCTAGTAGGTAAAGTTACTCCTAAAGGACAAACTGATCCAACTCCAGAAGACAGATTATTATTAGCTATCTTTGGTGAAAAATCTCGTGAAGTTCGAGACACTAGTTTAAGAGTTCCACATGGTGGTGGAGGAATTATTCATAGTGTTAAATATTTTTCAAGAGAAAATAGTGATGAATTAAGCCCTGGTGTTAATGAAGTAGTAAGAATATTTATCGTTCAGAAACGTAAGATAACTGAAGGAGATAAAATGGCTGGTCGTCATGGTAATAAAGGGGTTATCTCTAAAATATTACCTATTGAGGAAATGCCATATATGGAAGATGGAACACAAGTAGATATAATGTTAAATCCACTTGGAGTACCTTCTCGTATGAATATCGGACAGGTTTTAGAAATCCATACAGGTATGGCTGCTAAGAAACTAGGTATTCATGTTGCAACTCCAGTATTTGATGGTGTTAAGAATGATGATTTAATCGACATTTTGGCTGAAGCTGGAATGGCTCCTGATGGTAAAACTACTTTATATTCAGGACAAACTGGTGAAAAATATGATAACCGTGTAAGTGTTGGTGTAATGTACATGATTAAACTTGACCACATGGTTGATGATAAATTACATGCAAGAAGTGTTGGACCATATACACTTGTAACACAACAGCCAATGGGTGGTAAAGCCCAAAATGGTGGACAACGTTTCGGAGAAATGGAAGTTTGGGCACTTGAAGCATATGGTGCTGCATACGCATTACAAGAAATGTTAACTGTAAAATCTGATGATATTATCGGAAGAAATAAAGTGTTTAGAGCTATTGTTGATGGGAAAAGTATTCCACAACCAAGCTTACCAGAATCATTTAGAGTATTAACAAGAGAGCTTCAATCACTTGGTATTTATGTTGAATTAATCAACAGAGAAACTGGAGCAAATGAAGCAGCTAAAAGTCTTGTAGATGATGATAGTGAAGACTACATCTCAAAATACGGATTCCAATCTTAAGAAAGTAGGATGATTTTATGAGCCAAAAATTTTCACATTACAAAATCAGATTAGCATCTCCAGAGGAGATAAGAGGTTGGTCTTATGGTGAAGTTAAGAAACATGAAACTATAAATTATCGTACTTTGAAACCTGAAAAAGATGGGCTATTCTGTGAAGTAATATTCGGTCCGACAAAGGACTATCAATGTGCTTGTTCAAACAAGTCGAAAAGAAACTCTCATGTTGGAAAAAAATGTCCAGTATGTGGTGTTGAAATTACTGAGAGTAAAGTTAGACGTGAAAGAATGGGGCATATTGAGTTAGCTGCACCTGTTGTTCATACATGGTATTTAAGAAACTCACCATCTCGTTTAGCAACATTACTTGATATTAAAAGTAAAGATTTAGAAGAAGTAGTATATTTAGCAAGCTATATCGTAATTGACAAAGGTGATACTGATTTAACTTTCAAAGAAATCCTTAGTGAAGCAGATTATAGTAGAAAATATATGGAATATGGTACACGTTTTAAAGCATTAACTGGTGCTGATGCTGTTAAAGTTTTACTAAGAAAACTTGATTTAGCTAAAGAATCTCAAAAGTTAAGAAGTAACCTTGGAAAAGCATCAAAACAAAAACGTGAAAAAATTATTAAAAGATTAGAAGTAGTAGAAGCATTTAAAAATTCAGATAATAAACCTGAATGGATGGTTCTAGATGTTTTACCTGTAATTCCACCTGAGCTTAGACCAATGGTGCAATTAGATGGTGGACGTTTTGCTACTACAGATTTAAATGACTTATATCGTCGTATTTTAAACAGAAACAATCGTTTAAAAAGACAATTCGAGCAAAATGCACCTCACCTTATTACTAAAAACGAAAAACGTATGTTACAAGAAGCTGTTGATGCATTAATTGACAATTCAAAACGTGGACGTAAAGTAGTAGTTGAAAAAAATAGACCACTAAAATCTTTATCAGATATGTTACGTGGTAAACAAGGTCGTTTCCGTCAAAACTTATTAGGAAAACGTGTTGATTATTCAGGACGTTCAGTAATCGTAGTTGGACCAGATCTTGAAATGTACCAATGTGGATTACCAAAAGAAATGGCAATTACATTGTTTAAACCATTTGTTATTAGAGAATTAATTACTCGTGAAATCACTTCTAATATTAGAAGTGCTAAATCGATGATTGATCGTCTTGATAATAGAATATGGGAAGTTCTTGAAGATGTTATTAGAGAACATCCAGTATTACTTAATAGAGCACCTACTCTTCATAGACTAGGTATTCAAGCGTTTGAACCAATCTTAGTGGCTGGTAAAGCTATTAGATTACATCCATTAGTTACAACTGCATTCAATGCCGATTTTGATGGGGACCAAATGGCTGTTCATGTTCCTTTAAGTGAAGAAGCACAAGCAGAAGCTAGAGTTTTAATTTTAGCATCTAATAACATTTTGAACCCTAAAGATGGTAAACCAATTGTTACACCTTCTCAGGATATGGTATTAGGAAACTATTATTTAACATTAGAAAAAGCTGGTGAAATTGGAGAAGGTAAAGTATTTGGTGATTTTAACGAAGCTGGAATTGCTTATGAAAATAAAAAAATTACACTTCATACAAGAATCGCATTAAGAGGTAGTGCTCTTGGGAATGCGCCTTTAACTGCTGAACAAAAGGAAGGGTACTTAGTTACAACATATGGTAAATTAACATTTAATGAGATTTTACCTAAAAGTTTCCCTTACTTAAATGAACCAACTTTACATAACTTACAAGTTAATACTCCGGATGTATATTTCTTAAAAAGAGGATCAAACATTAAAGAAGAAATTGCAAAAATGCCTTTAGTAGATCCGTTTAAGAAAAAATTCTTATCTTTAATCATTTCACAAGTATTTATTGATTTTAAAATCAATGAAACTTCAAAAATGTTAGATAAAATGAAAAATTTAGGATTTAAATATTCAACATATGCAGGAATCACAGTAAGTGCATTTGACGTTAAAACTTATTCTCATAAAGGAGAAGTTTTAAAAGCGTCAGATGAACGTGTTGCTGAAATTTCTGAGTTATACCAAATGGGATTATTAACTGATAATGAAAGATATAAATTAGTTATTGGTGTTTGGGCAGAAGCAAAAGATATTATTCAAAAAGGATTAATGGAAGAATTATCTAATGATAACCATATCTTTATGATGAGTGATTCTGGAGCCCGTGGTAATGCATCAAACTTTACACAGTTAGCAGGTATGCGTGGTTTAATGGCCAACCCATCTGGGGGAACTATTGAATTACCAATTAAGGCTGCCTTCCGTGAAGGTTTAACAATGTCTGAGTTCTTTATCTCAACACATGGTGCGAGAAAAGGGTCTACCGATACTGCCTTAAAAACAGCCGATTCAGGTTACTTAACAAGACGACTTGTTGATGTAAGTCAAGATGTTGTTATTACTGAAAATGATTGTAAAACTGATCGTGGTGTTATTGTTCATGACATTCTAGATAGTGATGGTAAAATTATTGAACCATTAAGAGATAGATTAACTGGACGTTATACACAACAAACGGTTGTACATCCTGAAACTGGCGAAGTAATTATTGGTAAAGACGAATATATTACTGAGCAATTATCAGAAATGATTGTTGTTGCAGGAATAGAAGAAATAGTTATTAGAAGTGTATCTACTTGTAATGCTAAAAACGGAATCTGTAAGAAATGTTACGGACAAAACTTAGCAACTGGTGAACAAGTTGAGGTTGGTGAAAGTGTTGGTACTATCGCTGCTCAATCAATTGGTGAACCGGGAACTCAGTTAACAATGCGTACTTTCCATACAGGTGGGGTTGCTGGTGCCGATATTACTCAAGGGTTACCTCGTATCCAGGAACTATTTGAAGCAAGAACTCCAAAAGGAAAATCAATTATTAGTGAGATTGATGGTACTATATCAGATATTGAAATAATTGAAGAAAGATATAAAGTTACTGTTGAAAATGGTCTAGAATCTCATACTTATGAAACTAATAGTGGTGTTTCATTATTGGTATCAGAAGGACAAGATGTATATGCTGGTGATCAAATAACTGAAGGATCAATTGATCCTAAACAATTATTGAAAGTTACAAATACAGAAACTGTTCAACAATATATTTTAAAAGAAGTTCAAAAAGTTTATCGTTCACAGGGTGTAGAAATTTCAGATAAGCATATTGAAATCATTGTTCACCAAATGATGAAAAAACTTAATGTAATAATTGAGGGTGAAACAACTTTACTTCCAGGTGCACAAGTATCGATTAACGAGTTTAAAGAAGCTAATCGTCGTGCATTATTAGAAGGTAAACGTCCAGCAATTGCTAGACCGGTTTTACTAGGTATTACTAGAGCTTCACTAAGAAGTGATTCATTCTTAAGTGCTGCATCATTCCAGGAAACAACTAGAGTCCTTACAGATGCTGCAATTAGAGGAAAAGTGGATTATTTACTTGGATTAAAAGAAAATGTAATAATTGGTGGTTTGATACCTGCGGGTACTGGTATATTAAAACATACTCATTTTGATTATGAAAAACCAGAAGCAGAAGTTGAAGAACCTAATCCATATTTATTAGAAGAGTACGAGTATTAAAATCAGGATGTTAGTTGACACAAAAATTGTGTCACTAACATCTTTTTATTACCATTGTGAGTACAAGAATTAAATATATTTATTATAGTAAAAAAATATAAAATATTTAAAAGATATATATTGACACACCTGCAAGTGTGGTATATAATATTATTGCTGAAATAGATAAAACATCAGGGTTTATTAACGATAAGCCCTAGTTTTTATGAGAAAAACGAAACACCTGGCAGTGTGGAGTAAAAAAATTAAAATGTAGAGAGGAGGAAAACATTAAATGCCTACTATTAATCAATTAGTTAGAAAAGGTAGAACTTCTAAAGTAAAAAAATCTAAATCACCACATTTAAATGTTGGATTTAACTCACTTAAAAAAGTGCAAACTGATCTACCAAGTCCTCAAAAACGTGGTGTTTGTACGCGTGTTGCTACAATGACTCCAAAAAAACCTAACTCGGCTTTACGTAAGTATGCTCGTGTTAGATTATCAAATGGAATCGAAGTAACTGCATATATACCTGGAATTGGACACAAATTACAAGAACATAGTGTTGTTTTAATTCGTGGTGGTCGTGTAAAAGACTTACCGGGAGTTAGATATCATATCGTTCGTGGTACACTAGATACTTCTGGTGTTGAAGGAAGAAAACAAGGTCGTTCTAAATACGGAACGAAAAAAGCATAATTTAATTTTAAAGTTTGAAAGGAGGAAAAAGTTATGCCTCGTAAAGGTCACATAGCAAAAAGAGATGTATTACCAGATCCGATTTATAATTCAAAATTAGTTACTAAGTTAATTAATAACATCATGATTGATGGAAAAAGAGGAACTGCACAAAAAATATTATACAACGCATTTAAAAGAGTTGAAGATATAACAAACCAACCACCAATCGAAGTTTTTGAAGAAGCTTTAAATAATGTTATGCCAACATTTGAAGTAAAATCAAGAAGAATAGGTGGACAAAACTATCAAGTACCAGTGGAAGTTAGAGACGAAAGACGCTATACACTAGGTTTAAGATGGGTTACATTATATGCAAGACTTAGAAATGAAAAAACAATGGAAGAAAGACTAGCAAAAGAAATAGTTGATGCTGCTCAAGGAAACGGTGCATCAGTTAAGAAACGCGACGATATGCACAGAATGGCAGAAGCTAACAAAGCATTTGCTCATTATCGTTGGTAGAAAGGAGATATCGAAATGGCACGCGAATATAGTTTAGACAAAACTCGTAATATCGGAATCATGGCTCATATTGATGCTGGTAAAACAACTGCTACTGAACGTATTTTATATCATACAGGTAAAATCCATAAGATTGGTGAAACGCACGATGGTGCATCACAAATGGACTGGATGGAACAAGAACAAGAACGTGGTATAACAATTACATCAGCTGCAACTACAGCACATTGGAGAGATTACCGTGTTAACATTATTGATACTCCAGGACACGTTGACTTTACTGTAGAAGTATCAAGATCACTTCGCGTTTTAGACGGAAGTGTTGCAGTTTTAGATGCACAAGCAGGAGTTGAACCTCAAACTGAAACAGTTTGGAGACAGGCTACTGATTACCGTGTACCTAGAATTGTATTTGTAAATAAAATGGATAAAATTGGTGCAGACTTTGCATTCAGTCTTAAAACTTTAGGTGATAGACTTGGAGCAAACGCAAAAGCAATTCAATGGCCAATTGGTGCAGAAGATAATTTCAGCGGAATCATAGATTTAGTTGAAATGAAAGCTTGGCATTACGATGGAGCAGCTGATGAAATGGCTACTGAAATCGAAATTCCTGAAGACTTAAAAGGTATTGCTGCTGAAAAAAGATCAGAGTTAATAGAAGCTATGGCTGATTTTAATGAAGATATTATGATGCTTTATCTTGAGGGTGAGGATGTTGAACCTCAATTATTAAAAGAAACTATTAGAAAAGCAACTTTATCTGTTGAATTCTTCCCAGTAATTTGTGGAACAGCTTTCAAAAATAAAGGTGTAAAAATAATGTTAGATGCAGTTATTGATTACTTACCAGGACCTCTTGATGTTGCAGCTGTTAAAGGGCATTTAAAAGATGGATCTGAAAAAGATATTCCTGCAAGTGATGAAGAACCGTTCGCAGCTTTAGCCTTTAAAGTAATGACTGACCCATTTGTTGGGAAACTTACATTCTTTAGAGTTTATTCTGGAACATTAACTAAAGGTTCTTATATCAAAAATGCTACAAAAGATAACAAAGAAAGAGTAGGACGTATTCTTCAAATGCATGCGAACTCTCGTCAAGAAATCGATACAGTATATGCAGGAGATATCGCTGCAGCTGTTGGACTTAAAAACACTACAACAGGGGACACGTTATGTGCTGATAAAACACATGTCATTCTTGAAAAAATGGTATTCCCTGAACCAGTTATCAGTGTTGCTATTGAACCAAATACAAAAGCAGACCAAGATAAAATGGGTATTGCATTAAGTAAATTAGCTGAAGAAGATCCTACTTTTAGAACTTATACTGATCAAGAAACAGGTCAAACAATCATTAGTGGTATGGGTGAATTACATCTTGACATTATTGTTGACCGTATGAGAAGAGAATTTAAAGTTGCTGCAAATGTTGGAGCACCTCAAGTATCTTATCGTGAAACAATCACAAGTGCTTCTGAAGTTGAAGGAAAATTCGTAAGACAATCTGGTGGACGTGGACAATACGGACATGTTTGGATCAATTTTGAACCAAACCCAGGAAAAGGTTATGAATTCGTTGATAAAATTGTTGGTGGGGTTGTACCTCGTGAGTATATTCCAGTTGTAGATAAAGGTTTACAAGATTCTCTTGGAAATGGTATTTTAGCTGGATATCCAATAATTGATATTAAAGCAACATTATTTGATGGTTCTTATCATGATGTAGATTCATCTGAAATGGCATTCAAAGTTGCTGCAGGAATGGCGCTTAAAAAAGCTAAAGATTTATGTAAAGCTGTTTTATTAGAACCATTAATGACAGTAGATGTTGTTGCTCCAGAAGATTACTTAGGAAACGTTATCGGAGACCTTACAAGCCGTCGTGGTAGAATCGAAGGTCAAAGTCAACGTGGTAATGCTCAACAAATTACTGCAAAAGTACCATTATCTGAAATGTTTGGTTATGCTACAAGCTTAAGATCAAATACTCAAGGTAGAGGGACTTCAACAATGCAATTCTCACACTATGAAAATTGCCCTAAATCAATTGCTGACGAAATTATTAAAAAACGTAACGGTTAATTGATAATACTTGCATTATTTATAATAATGTTATAAAATTATTTTGATAAAAATTATGAAAGAAAATTAATTAAGGAGGAAACTAAACAATGGCAAAACAAAAATTCGACCGTACTAAACCGCATGTTAATATCGGAACAATCGGACATGTAGACCACGGTAAAACTACATTAACAGCTGCAATTGCAACAGTATTATCAAAAAGAGGAGACGGTACTACTCAAGCTGCAGATTATGCATCAATTGATAACGCTCCAGAGGAAAGAGAAAGAGGTATTACAATTAATACCGCTCATATCGAATATGAAACAGCTACTCGTCATTATGCTCATGTTGACTGTCCAGGTCATGCTGACTACGTTAAAAACATGATTACAGGTGCTGCTCAAATGGATGGTGGGATCTTAGTAGTAAGTGCTGCTGATGGACCTATGCCTCAAACAAGAGAACATATCTTATTATCTCGTCAAGTAGGTGTGCCTAAATTAATCGTATTTATGAATAAAGTAGATATGGTAGATGACGAAGAATTATTAGAATTAGTAGAAATGGAAATCCGTGAATTATTAAGCGAATATGACTTCCCAGGAGATGACATTCCAGTTATCATGGGTTCTGCATTAGGAGCTTTAAATGGTGATGAAAATTACGAAAATAAAATTATGGAATTAATGGAAGCTGTTGATACTTATATTGACACTCCTGTTAGAGATACTGACAAACCATTCATGATGCCAATTGAAGACATCTTCTCAATCACAGGTCGTGGTACAGTTGCTACTGGACGTGTTGATCGTGGTGTTGTTAAAGTTGGAGACCAAGTTGAAATCGTAGGTATCAAAGATACAACAACTACAATTGTAACTGGTGTTGAAATGTTCCGTAAATTATTAGATCAAGCTCAAGCTGGAGATAATATTGGTGCATTATTAAGAGGTGTTGCTAGAGAAGACATCCAACGTGGACAAGTTTTAGCTAAACCTAAATCAGTTAACCCACATGCAAACTTCAAAGGACAAGTTTACGTTCTATCAAAAGAAGAGGGTGGACGTCATACTCCATTCTTCAGTAACTATCGTCCTCAATTCTACTTCAGAACTACAGACGTTACTGGTATTATTGAATTACCAGCTGGTGTTGAAATGGTTATGCCTGGTGATGATGTTGAAATGATCGTTAACTTAATTCATCCAATCGCATTAGAACAAGGTACTAAATTCTCTATCCGTGAGGGTGGACGTACTGTTGGTGCTGGTGTTGTTGCTGAAATCTTAGAATAATACTTTTTAATTAAAAAGAGACTTAGGTCTCTTTTTTTATTTACACATATTTTTCATACACTATCAGACTAAGTTTGATATAATGAATTTAGGTGATAATTATGTTATTTGATACACATTGTCATATTAATACTGACAAATTTAAAGATGATTTAGAAAAAACTATAAATAGTGCCACAAAGAATGGTGTTAAAAAGATGCTTGTTGTTGGCTTTGACCACAAGACAAATGAAAATGCTATTTTACTTGCGGAAAAGTATGATTTTATCTATGCTACGGTTGGTTTTCATCCTTCTGATGCTAAAAAAATTAGTGATAAAGATTTCACTATTTTAGAAAAGCAACTTCAACATCCAAAAGTAGTTGCAGTTGGTGAATGTGGAATGGACATGTATTGGGACAAGACTTTTGTAGATGAGCAAATTAATGTTTTTCAAAGGCAAATTGAACTATCCTTAAAGTATAGTAAACCACTTATAATTCATATGAGAGATGCTTCTGAGGTTACTTATAACGTACTAAGTGAGTATAATGGGTTATCTGGTGTAATGCATTGCTACACTGGTTCTGTTGAAATGGCTAAGATGTTTATAAAGCTTGGATTGTACATATCAATTGGCGGAATTGTAACATTTAAAAATGCTAGAGTATCAAAAGAAGTAGCAGAGTTTTTAACTCTTGATAAAATGCTGATTGAAACTGATTCACCCTATTTAGCACCACATCCTCATAGAGGAAAAAGAAATGAACCTTCTTATGTTAAGTTAGTAGCAGAAGAAGTATCAAGAATAAAAGGTATACCATATATCGATGTAGCAGAAACAACATATAATAATGCACTAAAACTATTTAATATTAAGGAGTAAAGAAAATGAAGAAACTACTATTAACACTCACATTGATAATTTCTATTTTTTTATCTGGATGCACATTACAAAATGATGAAACAATTGATAGTTATACAAAAGATGAGTTGATGGATTTAATTGAGGAAATGATACCAGAAGCAAATGTATCAACAACTTATGATATGTCTAGCTTTCAAGATGCAATTGTTGAAATGGTTGCACAAACTAGAAACGGTGTTCTTGGAGTAGTGGCTCAAGAATTATCAGGTAGCACTGTCATTGGTGGTGGAACTGGATCTGGAGTTGTATATAAAAAAGTTGGTGATGTTTATTATTTAGTTACCAATGCTCATGTGATAACAGAAGATGTTACTGATACTTTAGGACAAGTAACAGGCACTGAACTACTGGATAATTTCGTGATAACTTATGAAAAAAACAATCTTCTGTTTAATATAAATGAAGTTACTGTTGTTGGCTATGATTTAACTACAGACCTTGCAGTTCTCACGTTTACAAGTGATGAATATTTTTCAGTAATTGAGTTTGGTGATTCATATGCTATAGAACCAGGCCAGTTTGTATTCGCAATCGGTAATCCATTAGGATTTAATTATTATGGGACTCTTACAATGGGAGTTATAAGTGGAACTTCAAGATACCTACAAGATGGAGATTTTGATGCAACTCTTCTTCAACACGATGCTGCTATTAGCCCTGGAAACAGTGGTGGCGCATTAGTTGACATTAATGGTAAGTTAATTGGAATAAATAACATGAAAATTGTTGATGCTGATGTTACTGGAATAGGATTTGCGATTCCTTCTAACACTGTTCAAAGAATCGTCGAAGATTTAGAGGACGACGGAGTTGTTACTAGACCGTTTTTAGGAATAGTTACATCTGCTCAAGTAAATCAATGTGGTATCGATTATGGGGTTTGTCTACTTGATAGTGAAAGTCAACCGGCTATATATCCAAATGGTGCTGCTGATAATGCGGAACTACAAAGCGGAGATGTAATAATTGGGTTTAAAAAAATTGACCAAGAAGAATACTTTGATGTTTTTAACTTCAATGATTTAAAAGAAGCAATTTTAAATTGTAAGGTTGGAGATCAAATTCAAATTAAATATATTAGAGACAACGAGATTAAAGAGTCAAATATAGTTACTCTCGGTGTTCATCCAGATGATTAGAGCTTTTTAAAGCTCTTTTCTTTTGGAATAAGTTTATTAATGGTAGAATAATCATAAGAGGTGATTAGATGATTGATACCATTTTAAATCGTAGTAGCACTAGAACATACAAGAACGAAATGTTAAAGAAAAATGAAATTGATTTAATTCTGGAAATACTTAAAAATGGAAGCAGTATTGCCGGACCTTTTAATCACAAGACTGAGTTTACTTTTTCTCTTAATCAAAATCAAGAGGGTGAAAGTAAGAAAATAGGAACATATGGGTTTATTAAATCTGCACCTGCGTTTATAGGCGGAGTATGCATAAACAACAAAGAGAGTATCATAGATTTTGGATTTTGTTTTGAAAGAGTTATCTTAGATTTAACAAACAAAGGCTTTGGAACTTGTTGGCTTGGAGGAACATTTAAAAGAAAAGACTATCGTAGTAGTTTGAAAAACCAAGAAATAATACCAGCATTATCACCTGTGGGTTTTAGGTCTGAACAATCATCAATTATTGAGAAGTTAGTAAGAAGAAGTGCTAAATCGAACTCTAGAAAAACGCAAAAGGATTTATTTAAAGATTATGAAACGTTATCTAGTGCTATTGCTCTAGATATGAAGCAATTTAATGTTTTAAGGGATGTTGTTCAGGCGGGGCCTAGTGCATCAAACAAACAACCTTGGCGGGTATATTTTGAAGATGAGGCTATCCATTTTTACTTAGAAAGAACCCCTAAATATGTAGGAGCAAAATTAGGGTATGACATCCAATTACTTGATATTGGGATTGCAATATCCCATGCATCAATTGCATTAGACTCTTTGAATGTTGAATATTCATATCAGACAATAAATCGTCCTAAAGAAATACCTAATAACGAATACATTGTATCAATTATATTAAAGTGATGTTTTACTTGTAAAAGACCACTAAATCAAGTAAAATATTAAAGATTATAAGGAGTGATATAATGGGACTAACAGCAGGTATAGTTGGATTACCAAACGTAGGAAAATCAACACTTTTCAATGCTATAACAAAAGCTGGAGCTCTAGCTGCAAATTATCCATTTGCAACAATTGATCCAAATGTTGGCGTTGTTGAAGTGCCAGATATAAGATTAGATAAATTGACTGAATTAGTTGTTCCAAAAAAGACAGTACCAACAATATTCGAGTTTACAGATATTGCAGGAATTGTTAAGGGAGCAAGTAAAGGTGAAGGACTAGGGAATCAATTTTTATCACATATAAGAGAAGTTGACGCAATTGTTCAAGTAGTACGCGCTTTTGATGATAATGACGTTACCCATGTAGATGGAAGTGTTGATCCTATTAGAGATATAGAAACAATTAACTTGGAATTAATCTTTGCTGACTTAGAAGTTATCGAAAAGAGATTACCAAAAATTGAAAAAAAGGCTCAACTTAAAGTTGATCAAGATAGTGTACATGAGTTTAACATTTTAAAAAGAATTCATGAAACACTTATGAATAATGAGCCAATTAGGAGTATGAAGTTTTCCGAGGGTGAACTAAAAACAATAAAACACTTTAATTTTTTGACATTAAAAGAAATGCTATATGTAGCTAACATTAGTGAAGACGAAATTGCTGATTATAGCAAAAATCCATATGTTAAGCAAATAAAAGAACACGCAGCTACTGAGGGTAGTGAAACTGTAGTTATCTCAGCTAAAATAGAGTCGGAGTTATCTGAGTTGTCTGATGAGGAAAAAGCAATGTTCCTTGAGGATTTAGGTGTAAAAGAGTCTGGTTTAGACAAGTTGATTCGTAGAAGTTATGATTTATTAGGATTACAAACTTTCTTTACTGCTGGAGTACAAGAAGTAAGAGCTTGGACTTTCAAAAAAGGAATGAAAGCACCTCAATGTGCAGGTGTTATCCATACTGACTTTGAAAAAGGTTTTATTAGAGCAGAAACAGTTAGTTATGAAGATCTTTTAGCTTTTGGTGGCGAAGTAAAAGCTAAAGAAGCAGGTAAAGTGAGATTAGAAGGAAAAGAATACATTGTCCAAGATGGCGATGTAATGCACTTTAGATTTAATGTATAATCAGTCCAATTGGGCTGATTTTTTTATTGTGATGTGTTAAAATTGAAGTAGTGAATGAGGTGATTGAGTTGAAAATGTATAGATTATCTGCTTTTCCAAAAAATAACGAAGGTGGAAATATGGCTGGTGTTTGTTTGAATGCTGATCACTTAACTACTAAGGATATGTTAAAAATTGCAAAAGATATTGGGTATAGTGAGACTGCTTTTGTATTTGATTCTAAAGTTGCTGATTTTAAGCTTAGATTTTTCACACCACTAAAAGAGGTCGATTTATGTGGACATGCCACTATAGCAACATTCAATTTACTTAAACAAATGGATATTGTAAGACAAGGGACTTATATTCAAGAAACTAAAGCAGGTGTTCTTAAGATTAAGATTCAAAAAGACAAAGTTTTTATGGAACAACCCCCCCCAATCTATAGTGAAGTAATTGATAAAGCTGAGGTTGCTGATTTATTTTTGAATAATAGTTTTGTTGATGATAACTTTCCGATAGTTATACTTTCAACTGGTTTACGAGAAATATTTATTCCAATAGTCTCAAAAGAGGATATGGATAATTTAGTTCCTAACTTTGATAAGATTATTGAAATATCAGAAAAATATAATTGCATTGGTGTTCATGTATTTTCTCTTGATAATGAAGTAGATGCATATTGTCGAAATTTCGCCCCTTTAGTTGGTATCGATGAGGAAAGTGCAACTGGAACTTCTAGTGGAGCTTTAGGTTGTTACTTAAACAAATATAAAGATAAATTTAAAACGAAATACATTTTTAGACAAGGATATACTATGGGTAAACCCTCTGAAATTGAGGTAGAACTAACATTGGATAATGATGTTATTAGAAAAGTATATGTTGGTGGAAAAGCAATTCAAATTAATGAATGAGGTGTAGAAAATGAAATCAACAATAATAACTGTAGGAAAAGAAGTGTTAACTGGTAAAACAATTAATACAAATCTTAGTGACATTTCCCAAAATCTTAGAAAAATAGGAATTGATGTTTTATCGTCATTTGTTATTGATGATGTCTATGAAGAATTTTCAAGAGTGTTAGATATTGTCCACGAGGATATTATAATTTTTACTGGTGGTTTAGGACCAACTATCGATGATATTACAAAAGAATCAGTGTGTAAGTATTTTGGTTTAGAACTTGTTTTATATCCTCAAGTGTTAGCTAAGATTGATGAATATTTTACTCGTATTAATCGAGAAATGAATGGGTTTAATGAAAAACAAGCTTACTTTCCAAAAAATTCTTATGTGTTAGAGAATAAACTAGGTACAGCTCCAGGAGTAATTTTTACTGCTGAAAACAAGACAATAATATTATTCCCGGGACCACCACATGAACTAAATCCGATGCTTGATGATGCACTAAAATATTTAGAAAAATTATCAAAGTACAAGTATTTTTCTAAAGGGTTTAAACTGACTGGCACTGGTGAATCTCATATGGAAAAATCACTTTCCGATTTTTATGAGAAGCATCCAGAAGTATCTATCGCACCATATGCAAGCATTGGAGAAATTAAGTACGTATTTACTTCTAAGAATGAAATAATGCTTGAAAAATGCTTATTGGAGTTTTCTGAAAGATACAAAGAGTTTATCTATGGTGATTTAGAATCAACTTTAGAAAGTTCAGTTGTACAACTTCTTAAGGATGAAAATATAGTAATATCTACGGCTGAATCTTGTACTGGTGGAATGTTAGCGTCTCACATAGTGAATGTAAGTGGATCTTCTGAAGTCTTTAAGGAAGGTTTCGTTACATATTCAAATGAGGCAAAAATAAGGTATTTAGACCTGAATCCTGCTTTGCTGCAAAAGTATGGAGCTGTAAGTGAACAATGTGTTTATCAAATGGCTTTTAAGTTGCACCAAAGAACCGATGCTGATGTTTGTGTAAGCATCTCTGGAATAGCTGGACCAGAGGGCGGTAGTTCTGATAAACCTGTAGGATTAGTATATTTTGGTATTAACTATAAGAATCAAACTAAGACCTACAAAAAAATCTTTAATGGGAATAGACATATGGTAAGAAAAAGAGCTACATTGTACGCGCTAAACATGATTAGGAAGGAACTTCTAAATGTGTAAAATTGTTATTAGTAATAGTTGTTATGATAATATTCCATATAATGAGTACTATAAAGAGAATATCAATTATAAAGGATTAGTTTTTGTCCAACATGGGTTTGGTTCAAATAAAGAAAGAGGTACTGACTCAATTGCTTTAAATCTAGCTAGAAATAATTATTTTGTTGTAAGTGTTGATGCATATAAACATGGTGAAAGAATCGAGGAGCCATTCATAAGTGGACCGGCTTATAAAATGTTCGCAGATGCAATTGGTGTTGTACACTTAACCGCAAAGGATATTTTGAGATTATATGATAATGTATTTGCTAAATCATTTAAGAGTTTTGATGTGATTGGAATTAGTTTAGGAGGTATGATTGCGTATTTATTATCAACTTTTACAGATAAAATAAACAAGTTAGTGCCTGTAATTTCATCACCGATGTTTACTAAAATTGTCTATTTAGAAACAGAAATAGATGAACTTGAAAAGTACCTAGAAATTGTAAATAAAAAAAGGGCTGAAGTTGAACTTTTTGACCCTTCTAAAAACATAGATAAAATGAAGTATAAGAAGATGTTTATACTGAATGGAACAATGGATACAGTTATACCTAAAAGACACTCTGAGGCGTTTTATGAGCAGTTTAGTGTTGATAATGTATCCTTTAAACTGTACGAAGAAGGACACAATGTATCAAGAGGAATGCAAGAGGATATTTTAAGTTTTATAACTGGTAAATCAGTACGTTTGTAATTTGCTTAATACTTTAGTATTATAGGTTTACAAGGATATCCATTTATGATATAATACTACAACGTGAGTTTAACTCATCCTTGCTGTAATACAGCCAATAGTCCAAAAGGAGGTAAAAAATTATGAGAAAATATGAAATCATGTACATTATTCGTCCTACTGTTTTAGAAGAAGATAGAAAGAATTTAATTGCAGAATTAAATAACATCTTTACATCTAGAAATTGTGAAATAGTAAAAGTAGATGAATGGGGTATGAAAGATTTAGCTTATGAAATCGACAAACACAGAAAAGGTTATTATGTTGTTTTAGATGTTGTAGCTAGCGACGAAGCGAGAAATGAATTTGATCGTGTAGTTAAAATCAAAGAAGATACTATTCGTCATTTAATATTAAGAGACGTAAGATAGGGGTGTAACTATGATTAACCGAGTTGTATTAGTAGGTCGTTTAACTAAGGACCCAGAATTAAGATATACTACATCTAATTTACCAGTAGCGACATTTACAATTGCTGTAAATAGAACTTTTACTAATCAAAGTGGAGAAAGAGAAGCTGACTTTATTCAATGTGTTGTATGGAGAAAACAAGCTGAAAATCTTCAAAGATTTGTAAAAAAAGGTAATTTAATTGGAGTAGAAGGTCGTATGCAAACGCGCACTTATGATGATCAAGCCGGAGTCAGAAAATACATCACTGAAGTGGTTTGTGATAGTGTTCAGTTCTTAGAACCTAAAAATCAAGATAATCAATCTGATTATCAACAATATGAAAATACATATCCACAAAAAAATAACTCTTATAATAATAAACGAAATGATCAAACTCCGACAATTGATGTGTCAGAAGACGATCTACCATTCTAATAAGGAGGAATGAAAAATGGCAAGACCTGGAAATTTTCGTAAAAGAAGAAGAAAAAGCTGTTATTTCACAGATAACAAAATCCAATATATCGATTACAAAGACGTTGAATTACTAAAAAGATTTATTAGTGATAGAGGTAAAATTTTACCTAAACGTGTTACTGGAACTAAAGCTGGTTACCAAAAAGAATTAAGTGTTGCAATCAAACGCGCACGTCATATGGCTTTATTACCATTCGTTAAAGAATAAGACTCAATTTTGAGTCTTTTTTTTATGATTATAATCAATTTGATATTACTAATAATTATGGTATAATTAACAAGACAAAAAGAGGTGATTTTATGAGTAAATCATTGAAGTATATTTTACCGTTAATTGTAGTAGTTATTATAGTTTTTCTAGTTTTTGGAGATAATCCTACATTCGTGCTTGTGTTTGCAGGCATTATTTTACTTGCCTTAGTAAATACAGTAATTCAAGTTGATTATCATCGTAAGAAAAATATAAAAATCGTTGAGTTAAGCAATAAACTTGATTTAACAATGGATATTCTTAATAGAAAAGATATAGCTGAAAAAAGAGTTACAGAAGACATCCCTATTGGGATCGTATTATACAATGATCAAGAAACGATTATTTGGGCTAACAACTATGCAAAAGTGATTTTTGAGAATAAATTAGAAGAACGTCAAATTGAAACAATTAATCATGATTTATTTGACTTTGTTCATAATCCTCAATTCAATCCTGAAACATTGATAAAAGTTTATTCAAACACTTATCAGGTTGAAAATGATGAGCGACGAAAAATACTATATTTTACCGAAGTAACCGAGAAAGTTACACTAAGAAAACAGTATGATGATAGTACAGATGTTATTGGTATGCTTAATTTGGATAATCTTGATGATGCTACAAGTGTCTTAGATGTTTCTGAAAGAAGTTTAATAGTTGGAAAGTACTTGGCTTTACTTGAAGAATGGTCGACTTCATATGACTTTTATTTAGTTCCAATAACTATTTCTAAACTAGTTGTCTTTATGAGCAAATCAGATTTACAAAAGCAAATAGATAATGGATTTAAGGTAATTGAGCAAATCGGACAACTTGCTAGAGAATATGATATGCATGTTACTTTAAGTGCAGGATTTGCATGTAGTAATATTAAGCTAAACAAACTTGGAGATATTGCTCAAGAAGCATTAAATCAAGCTCTATCACGAGGTGGAGATCAAGTCGTTGTTAATATTGAAAATAGTGATTTAAAGTACTTTGGTGGAAATACAAATACAGCTGAAAAAAGAACTCGAATCACTACAAGAATAAACACTCAAAAACTTGAGAGACTTTTTGAGGATAGCGATAAAGTATTTATCATGCCACATAAATATCCAGACACAGATGCACTTGGGGCAAGTATGGGTGTTCTAAAAATGGCTCAGGCATACAAAAAAGAAGCTTATATTGTTTTAAACTCAAATGAGTTAGATAACACTGTACAAAAGGTACTACAATTAATAGAATATGAGTATGTAACTTTATTGAATAACATAATCCAAGTTGAAGATGCTCTTGAACTTGTTAAGAAAAATGATTTACTAGTACTAGTAGACCATCATTCTTACGGACAAATGATTGAAAGAAAAATGTTATTAAAATCAAAAAATTTAGTAATTATTGATCATCATAGAAAACTTGTTGATGCTATTCCTGATGCAATTATTTCTTATATTGAGCCTTACGCTTCTAGTAGTGTTGAGTTAATAACAGAAATGATAAACGTATCAAGTAAAGATGTATCACTAAATCAGTTTGAAGCTACTATTATGTTATCAGGAATAATGGTTGATACTAATAATTTTATTTATCGAACTGGTGCAAGAACATTTGAAGCTAGTGCCATATTAAGAAAGTTCGGTGCTGAAACATTTAAGGTTAAAAATATATTAAGAGAAAATCTAGAAGAAATACAGCTTAAGGCTCAACTGCTTACTAGAGCTGAAGTTATAAATAAGTATTACTCTGTAGTTGAAGTTCCAGAAGGGATTCCTGTAAATAGAAACTTACTTGCGAAAATTGCTAATGATTTATTAGAAATTGATGGAACTGTTGCCTCTTTTGCAATCGGAGTGCTAGAGAATAACCTTGTTGGAATAAGTGCAAGAAGTCTTGATAAATTTAATGTTCAAGTTATTATGGAAAATTTTAATGGTGGTGGTCATTTAAACAATGCAGGAGCACAAATTGATGACATGGACACTGTGCAAATAAAAGAAAAATTAGTAGAAATCTTAAACAATACTTTACAGGAGGAAGATATTATGAAAGTTATTCTAATTAAAGATGTTAAAAACAAAGGTAAAAAAGGTGAGATAATAGAAGTAGCTACAGGTTATGCAAACTTCTTACTAACTAATAAATCAGCAATTGAAGCTACAAATGAAAACATGCAAACACTTGATGATGAAAAAGCCAAACAGCTAGAAATTGAAAAGCAAGAATTAGAAAGAATGAAAGACTTAAAGGCTCAGATTGATAATAAACCTGTGAAAGTATATGTTAAAATAGGTGAAAATGGTAAATTGTTTGGAAAAATAAATTCTAAACAAATAGCTGATGAGTTTAAGAAACAATATGGTATTGATATAGATAAAAGAAAAATCCAATTAAAAGGAAACATATCATCTTTAGGTTCTTATGAGCTGGAGATTAAATTACATAAAAAAGTATCTGCTAAGATTGAAGTTTTAGTAGTAGAAGAATAGGTGATATTATGGAGAAAATTACTCCTCAAAATCTTGAAGCAGAGCAATCTGTTTTAGGTAGTGTCTTTGTAAATCAAGGTGTTATGAAATCAGTCATCGATAAATTAGTAGCAGATGATTTTTTTCACTATAGACATAAAATAATATTTAATGCTATGGTCGATTTATATGAGGAAAACATTGGAATTGATTTTACAACTTTAACTAATATTCTTGAAACAAAGGGATTATTATTAGAAGTTGGAGGAATTGATTACATTGTTGATTTAATCGATAGCGTTCCAAGTATTTCAAATTTTGAAAATTATTTAAATATTGTCTTAGATAAATCAATAACTAGAAGAATAATGGATGCATGTCGCGCAATTATTGAAGATGGATTTACTGTTGATGATACAGCAATTTTTGTTGATAATTCTGAAAAGTTAATTTTCGATATTGCCAAGGAACGTAGAACTACTGATTTTGTTCGAATTGCAGAAATTACTGAAGAAGTAATTGCTAAAAGTGAACAGGCGAAAATGAATAAGGGACAACTTACAGGTTTAGATACAGGATTTTCTGTGTTGAACGATTTCACGTTAGGACTACAGCCATCAGAGCTTATAATTGTTGCTGCTAGACCATCTATGGGGAAATCAGCTTTAGCTTTAAATATTGCCACTAATGTTGCAAGGGTTGAATCAAAACCACATGTTGCATTCTTTTCTTTGGAAATGGGTTCAGATCAATTAGTTGGTAGGATTTTGAGTAGTGAAGCAAGTGTAGATGGGAAAAAAATTCGAACTGGAAATTTAAGTGTTCTGGAGTGGCAACAAATCCAACTTGCTAAAGAAAAAATGTCAAAAATGAATATAGTTTTTGATGATTCTGGGACTGTAAAAGTTACTGACTTGAGACAAAAATGTCGTAAATTAAAACAAGAAGATAGATTAGATTTAATTGTAATTGACTACTTACAACTTTTAAGTGGTTCTGTACCAAATGTCAATAGGGTTCAAGAAGTATCTGAAATTTCTAGAACTTTAAAAGAAACAGCTAGAGAACTTAAAGTTCCTATTATTGCTTTATCTCAGTTATCACGTTCTGTAGAAAACAGACCTGATGACAAAAAAATTCCAGTAATGGCCGATTTACGTGATTCAGGTTCGATTGAACAGGATGCTGATATAGTATTATTCTTATATCGTGATGATTATTATCATCCAGAAGATTCGGATTCACCTAATCAAGTTAAAATCATTATATCTAAAAACCGTCAGGGAGCTACTTTACCAGAAGGTTTTGATTTAACATTTAATAAATCATTTAGTCAGTTTAAGGATATTAGATCATCAAGCAAATATTCTGATAATTATTCTGGTTCAAGCGATATTGATGATATTGATTTGTAATAACTAACAATAATATTACTAATAACTTTGTAACATATGTTACAAAGTTATTTTTATGTTTATAGTATAATGACTTTAGAAAAAGGTGATGACATGAAATCAATATTTCCAAGAATAAACAATACTACATTAGATATCAAAAAAAATACAAGAGTTATATCGTTAATTAATGAGCTAAAAGTTAAAGGTATTTTACCGATAGAAGAGCTTAAATATATCATTGAAAATATATCTCAGAATGAATGCCAAGAACTTTTTTATATAGCTAACATGGTCAAGGAAAAATATTATAAGAAAAAAGTATACTTAAGAGCACTTATTGAAGTTAGCAATTACTGCAAACAAGGGTGCTTTTATTGTGGGATTAATAGAGATAATAAGAGTATTAAACGTTATCGCTTATCTAGTTCTCAAATATTTGATTCAGTTAAAAATGCTTACAATTTAGGGTACAGAACTTTTGTTTTACAAGGTGGAGATGATCCTTTATTAAGTGATGAGTTTATCGCTGATATTCTAATTAAAATTAAAAACATTTATCCAGATACAAGAATAACATTATCGTTAGGTGAGAAATCACAAGAGTCATATGATAAACTAAAGATAGCTGGTGCTGATAGGTATTTGCTTAGACATGAGACTGCATCTTTCAAACATTATATGCACCTACATCCACGGGATATGTTTTATGATAACAGAATAAAATGTTTACATTATTTGAGAGGTTCTAAGTATCAAGTAGGTACAGGGATGATGATTGGAAGTCCTTTTCAAACTAGTGATTCGTTGGTTAGTGATCTAATGTTTTTGTATAAGTTCCAACCTGAAATGATAGGTATTGGACCATTTATACATCATCATGATACTCCTTTTAAGGATTATTCTGATGGAGGTCTTTATGAGACTCTAGTTATGGTAGCTTTAGCTAGAATCATAGTTCCAAAAGCATTGATTCCGGCAACTACTGCATTAGGCTCTATAATTTCTGGTGGAAGAGAACTTGCACTTAAAGCAGGAGCCAATGTCTTAATGCCAAACCTTGGTCCAGAAGATAAAAGAGAGTTATATTCAATATATGATAATAAGATTACGATAAGTGACTCAGACAATGAGTTTAAAACAAAACTTGAAAATAAGTTAATAAAAGAAGGACACATAGTTGATTACTCAGTAGGGGATCATATTGATTTAGAAGGAGTAAAATGATGATTGATAAAAATTATATTTTAGATGTATTAAACAAAGCTTCTATGCCTACACATGATGAAATAGAAAGAGTATTAAAAAAGTCAGAGAATAGAGAAAAATTATCTCATATTGAAATAGCAATGTTACTTAATGCTAGTGAAGACGGTCAAGTTCAAAAGATATATAATATAGCTGGTAAAATTAAAGAGGAAATATATGGTTCAAGAGTAGTTATATTTGCACCATTATACATCTCAAATTTTTGTGTAAATAATTGCACATATTGTGGATATAGAAGAGATAACATTTTCTCAAGAAAAAAATTAAACACTGAAGAGATAAAAAAACAAGCCATTAATCTTGAAAAACTAGGTCACAAAAGAATTGCACTTGAAGTTGGTGAAGCACCAGTTGAAACCCCAATTGAATATGTTGTAGATTCAATAAAAACAATCTACAATAACAGTTCAATTAGAAGGATTAATGTGAACATAGCAGCTACAACAGTAGAGGAGTACAAACTTCTTCATGAAGTTGGCATTGGGACATATATTCTCTTTCAAGAAACTTATGATAGGGAAAGATTTGAGACAGTACATCCAAAAAGTTTAAAAGGTGATTATGATTACCATTTACACGCTTTTGATCGAGCATTTGAGGCAGGGATTGATGATGTTGGCGCAGGTGTTCTATTTGGACTTGCAGACTATAAATTTGAAGTTTTAAGTTTAATTATTCATAATGAGTATTTAGAGGAAAAATATGGTGTAGGATTCCATACTATAAGCGTTCCAAGGCTAAAAAAAGCAGATGGAATGAAATTAGAAGACTATCCTCATATTATTGATGATGAGCAATTTAAGAGAGTTGTTACAGTTTTAAGACTAGCCGTTCCTTATGTAGGACTAATTTTATCAACAAGAGAGACAAAAGACATTAGAGAAGAACTTATCAAACATGGTGTATCTCAAATCAGCGCAGGAAGTAAAACTGATGTTGGAGGTTATCATGAAGAGGTTTTAGAAGATGAACATGATCAGTTTGAATTATCTGATGAAAGAAGTGTGATGGAAGTAAACATGGACCTAATTGCTAAAGGATTCATTCCATCATATTGTACTGCTTGTTATCGAAAAGGAAGAACTGGAGATCGCTTTATGAGTCTTGCAAAAAATGGTACTATAGGACTAATTTGCGAACCTAACGCTCTAATGACACTTACAGAATATATTATGGACTATGGAGATAGTAGTTTTAAAGAATCAGGAGTTCAGTTTGTCCTTGAACATGCTGAAAAAATTAAAAATCAAAAGATAAAAGATAAGTTGATAGAAAATATTAATCGCATCATTAATGGTGAAAGAGATTTATTCTTCTAGGAGGTAAAAACATGAATAATACACCAAGATCAATAAGATCACACATCGCAATATTTGGAAAAAGAAATGTTGGAAAATCAAGTTTAATAAATGCGATTACCAACCAAGAAACAGCCTTAGTTTCAGAACATTTAGGAACAACAACTGATCCTGTTTATAAGTCAATGGAAATTCTTCCATTAGGACCAATTGTGTTGATAGACACTGCAGGTATAGATGATGTTGGTGATTTAGGTGAATTAAGAGTTAAAAGAACTTTGGAAGTTATTAATAAAATAGATTTAGGAATAGTAGTTATAGATATTTTAAATAATAATTATGACTATGAACTTGAAATTATAGAAACACTTAAAAATAAAAATAAAGCATATATTTTAGTTGCTAATAAAATTGATTTAGTGGAGTCAGTGAAAGACTTATCAAAGGTGTTTAATCAAGAAATATATCAAGTCTCATCAGCTACTAAAGAGGGCATTTCAAACTTAAAAGAAGTGATAGGACAATCTTTAAATATTAGTAAAGTTGATTTACCAATAATTAGTGACCTTATTAAACCTAATGATGTAGTTATTTTGGTTACACCAATTGATAGTGCAGCCCCTAAGGGTAGAATTATTTTACCCCAACAGCAAACACTCAGAGAAATTCTGGATACCGGAGGAATCGCAGTTGTAACAAAAGAAACTGAACTAGAAGAAACTCTCAAGAGAGTAAAACCTGATTTAGTTGTTACAGATTCACAAGCATTTGAGATAGTATCAGAAATCACACCAAACATTTATCCTTTAACATCATTTTCAATCCTATTTGCCAGAAACAAGGGAAATTTGGTTCAATTAGTTAAAGGTGCTAAAGCTTTAGATTCTTTAAAAGAAGGATCAACAATATTAATTAGTGAAGGATGTACTCACCATCGTCAATGTGATGATATAGGTACTGTAAAAATCCCCAAGTGGTTAAAAGAATATACAAAAAAAGATTTTAACTTAATTTTCTCATCAGGTCACTCATTTATCGACAAAGTTGATCAAGCAGATTTGGTGATTCATTGTGGAGCTTGTATGCTCAATAAAAATGAGATGCAATTCAGATTACAAACTGTTAATGAGAAAGAAATTCCTATCATTAATTATGGAGTTTTTATTGCATATACCCATGGAGTCTTTGATAGAGCTTTAGATATATTTCCAGAAGTAAAAGAATTATGGACGAAGTAAAAAGGTACAGTTTTGTACCTTTTTGTTTTATATTACTTTCATATTTATATATAGAGTGTTATAATTATCGCGAGTTATTTTAAGGAGCATAAACATGAAGACAAAAAAAGATTTAACAAAAGGAAATATACTTAGTAGTTTATTATTTTTAGCAGTGCCAACATTGTTAACAAGTCTAGTACAAATGACATATAATTTAACTGATATGTTTTGGGTTGGAAAAGTTGGGAATATTGGTTTAGATGCAACAGCTGCTATTGCAGCAGTGGGAACTGCAGGGTATTATACATGGCTAGGTTTTGGGCTTATTTTATTAGCTAAGATAGGTACAAGTGTAATGGTTAGTCAATCTGCTGGAGCAGATGATGATGAGTCTGTAAAAGGTTATGCAAGTACTGGGTTAGTATTAATGGCTATACTTGCAGTTATTTATATGACATTAGGCTATTTTGGTAGCGAGTTATTTATTGGTTTATTTGGAATTGAAGAAGATATTATTGTTGTAGACGCAGTAAGTTATGTAAGAATTGTATCAATGTTTGGTTTTGGTTTTTTCTTTGTTAATCTATTTAACGGGATATATGATGGACTAGGTAAAACATTAAACACATTTTATATAACTTCTATTGGTTTAGTACTTAATATAATTTTAGATCCGATATTTATTTTAGTTTTTAAAATGGGTGTGAATGGAGCAGCTATAGCTACAGTTATTTCCCAGTTAGTTATTTTATCAATATATATATATATTTATTCATCAAGATTTAAACCTTTCAAAATTAATATGAAAGAGCAATTTAGTAAAAGTAAATTGTTTAAGATAATTAAGATTGGGATGCCAGTAGGTCTTCAAAGTATATTGTTTACTCTAATTAGTTTAAAACTGGCAGCATTAGTGGCTGATTTTGGAAAACCACTAATTGCAACTCAAAGAATAGGTTCACAAATTGAAGCTCTTGCCTGGATGATTGCATCAGGATTCCAAGTAGCTTTAGCAGCCTTTGTTGGGCAAAATCTTGGAGCTAAAAAATATGATCGTATTAGAAATGGTTATTTTACTTCTTTAAAACTATTGATTCCTTATGGTATATTTGTTAATATACTACTGTTTGTTTTTGCAGAGCAGTTATTTAGTATTTTTATTAACGATCCCGTAACTGTTTCCTATGGAAAAGAGTACTTACAAATTTTATCTGTTTCTCAAATGTTTATGATCGTTGAATTAGGTACAGCTGGGGCATTTAATGGTCTAGGTAAATCATATGCTCCATCAATTGTAGGAATTACATTCACTGGTTTAAGAATACCGTTTAGTATGTTATTTGTAACTGGATTTGGTGTGACTGCGATTTGGTGGGTTATAAGTGTATCAAGCATTGTAAAAGGAGTTTTACTAGTTACTTGGTTTTTATTACTTTTAATAAGAATGAAAAAGGTTTATAATTTTAACATAGTTGAAAAAAGTGAGACACTATAATATAATATAGTCCGGAGTGATTAATATGGAAGATAGATTAAAACAAATTGAAGAAAGATATCTTGAGTTAAACAAGTTACTTTCTGACCCTGAAATATCAAGAGATATCAAAAGACTAACAGAATTATCAAAAGAACAACGATCTTTACAACAAATCGTTTATGTTTATCAAGATTTAAGAAAAACTAAGGAAACTATCGAAGATTTAAAAGAAATGCTAAAAGAAGAAGATGCTGAGATAGTTGAAATGGCTCAAATGGAACTTGATGAAATTAAACCAAAAATACATGAGTTAGAAGATGAATTACATGTTTTATTAATCCCGAAAGACCCTAATGATGAAAAGAATGTAGTAGTTGAAATTAGAGGGGCTGCTGGTGGAGATGAAGCTAACATTTTTGCTGGTGATTTATTTAGAATGTATATTAAATATGCAGAGTTAAAAAAATGGAAAATAGAAGTTAATAATCTTGAGGAAAGTGAAGCTGGTGGATATTCACAAATAGAGTTTACAGTTTCTGGGGATAGTATTTATTCATTTATGAAATATGAATCTGGTGCACACAGAGTTCAAAGAGTACCAAAAACAGAATCACAAGGTAGAGTTCATACATCAACAGCTACTGTAATCGTTTTGCCAGAAGCTGAGGAACTAGAAGTTGATTTAAACATGGGTGATGTAAGAATTGATACATATCGTTCTAGTGGTGCAGGCGGACAATCGGTTAATACAACTGATAGTGCAGTAAGAGTGACACACGTTCCTACTGGTTTAATAGTTACTTGTCAAGACGGTAAAAGTCAGCACGAAAACAAGGCTAGTGCTTTAAGAATTTTAAGAACTAGACTATATGACAAAGTTTTACAAGAAAGATTGGACCAAGAAGGCGACGAAAGAAGAAGCAAGTTAGGTAGTGGAGATCGTTCTGAGAAGATCAGAACTTATAACTACCCTCAAAATAGAGTGACAGACCATCGTATTGGTTTTACAATCCAACAATTAGATAGAGTTATGGAAGGTAAACTAGAGCCAGTTATTGATGCTTTGATGAGTGAAGAATTAAAAAGAAAATTAGAGGGCAAAGAATAGAAGAAGAGCTCACGCTCTTCTTTTAGAGTTTTTAGAGGTGATTAAAATGCCAACATATAAAGAAGTATTAGCAATCAATGAACAATATGCAATAGATAATCAAAAAGAAGCATCTGGAGTAAAGTTATTGTTACTTTACTTTTCTAAAATGGATAGTGCAAAACTATTAACTAAGTTTGATGAAGAAGTTGAAGAAACAATCTATCGTGATTTTCTTTATGGTGTAGATAGATATATATGTAAAAATACACCTGTTCAACATATAATTGGACATGAATATTTTTATGGACATGCATTCATAGTTAATAAAGATGTATTGATTCCAAGATTTGAGACAGAGGAATTAGTTGAAAACATCCTCCTAATGTATGATGAAGTATTTGATGGAGCAAAAGTAGATGTTGTAGATATCGGTACAGGTTCAGGTTGTCTTGCAATAACATTAGATATCGAAGAGCCAAACATGACAGTAAAGGCAACAGATATCTCTGCAAAAGCATTAAAAGTTGCTCAAGCAAACAATGACTCTTTGAAGGCTCATGTAGAGTTTTTAGAAGGGGATATGCTGCAACCGGTAATTAATAAAAAATTCGATATTCTTGTATCAAATCCTCCATACATTCCTAATCTAGAATATGTTGAACCTCTAGTTAAAGATAATGAACCACATGAAGCATTATTTGGTGGAAAAGATGGGCTTGATTTTTATCGAATAATTATTAGGGATGCGGAATCAATATTAAATGATAAATACATCATTGCGTTTGAACATGCTTACAATAAATCAAAAGAGTTAAAAAAAATTATTAGGAAACATATAAAAAATGCAGAAATAATTCAAAAGAAAGATCATCAAGGAAAAGACAGAATGACATTTGTTGTAAAAAAATAAGTAAAAATAATTATATATATATATTATATATATAAGGATAATACACACTTGACATAGTGAATTCTAATGTGTATATAATATATAGAAAGACAGGAGGAGACGTATGAAAAAATTAGTAATTGTGGAATCTCCAAGCAAATCAAAAACCATAAAACAATATTTAGGTGATGATTTTGAAGTATTATCATCAAAGGGACACATAAGAGACTTAGCAATAAGTGGAGTAGGTGGCCTTGGATTAGATATTGAAAATAATTTTGAGCCTAGATATACAGTCATAAAAGAAAAAACAAAAGTGGTAAAGGAACTAAAAGATGCAGTTAAGAATTCATCAGAAATATACCTTGCTACCGACCCTGACCGTGAAGGGGAAGCAATTAGTTGGCATTTACAAGAAATTTTAGACATAGGTGACTTACCAACTCAAAGAGTTATCTTTAATGAAATCACTAAAACTGCTGTTTTAAAAGCTTTTAATGAACCTAGGGGTATTGATTTTGATTTAGTATCAAGTCAAGAGACTAGAAGAATTTTAGACCGTATTATCGGTTTTAAGCTAAGTAAACTATTACAAAATAAGATTAAGTCTAAATCTGCAGGTAGAGTTCAAAGTGTTGCTTTGAAAATTATTGTGGACAAAGAAAAGGAAATCAATGCATTTGATGAAGAAGAGTATTGGAAAATCAAATCATTGTTTGAAAATTTTGAAGCAGAACTTACAAAAATTGATAGTAAAAAAGCAGAGTTGAGAAATGAAAAAGAAACAGATACTATTCTTAATAAGCTTGATCAAGATTTTCTTATAAGTACTATTGAAAAAAAATCACGTAAAAGAGCTACTAAATTACCTTTTATAACTTCAACACTTCAACAAGAGGCGGCTAATAAGTTAAACTTTAGTTCCCAAAAAACGATGTTGATAGCTCAAAAGCTTTATGAGGGAATAGATCTTGAAAATGAAACGGTTGGACTAATTACTTATATGCGTACTGATTCAGTAAGACTTAGTGATGAGTTTATAAAACCAACATATGATTTTATCAAAAGTGAATTTGGTGAGGAATACGCTTCAAAACCAAGAAAAGTTAAAAAAAGCGCTAATTCTCAGGATGCTCATGAGGCTGTAAGACCTACTAGTGTTAAATATATTCCAAGTGAAATAAAAAAGAATTTATCTAAAGATGAGTTTTTATTATATGAGTTAATATATAGCAGAACTTTGGCTTACTTTATGAAACCCGCTTTAATTAATGCAACAAGTGTGGTACTAGAAAATCAAGGAACTGAGTTTAGAGCTACGGCTCAGGAATTAGCTTTTGATGGTTATCTTAAAGTATATGGTAAATATGAAAAGTTTGAAGCTAAAGAATTACCTGAGTTAACTGAAGGAAGTAAAATAACTGCTCAAAGTATTGATAAAAGTCAGCATTTTACTCAACCACCAGCTAGATATTCTGAGGCTAAGTTGATTAAAGAAATGGAAGAACTTGGTATAGGGAGACCATCTACATACTCTCAAACAATTTCTACATTAAAAGCTAGGAAATATATAGCTATAAAAGAAAAGAAATTTTTCCCATCTGAACAAGGTATTCTTACTGTTGAAAAATTAGAAGAATTTTTTAGTCAAATAATAAGTATTGATTATACAGCTCGTATGGAGAAAGTTTTAGATGAAATATCATTAGGTAATGAGTCACAAACTAAAATTATTTCTCAGTTCTATAACTCATTTATACCAATGGTGGAAGAAGCAAATGAGTCTATGGAAAAAATAGCACCTAAAGTTACGGGTGAAGAGTGTCCACAATGTGGGCATGATATGGTATTTAGATCTTCTAGATACGGTACTTTTGAAGCATGTTCAAATTACCCTACTTGTAAATACATTAAACCTCAAGATGTTATAAAAGAAGAACCAGTAAAAACTGGTGTTAAATGTACAAAATGTGGTGTTGGTGAAATTGTAGAAAGAACTGCTGGAAAAGGTAGAAATAAAGGTAAAACATTTTATGCTTGTGATAATTTTCCAAAATGTAAAAATATTTTGTTTGGAAAACCTACAGGAGAAATATGTCCAGAATGCGGAGCTTTAATTATTGAAGATTCAAAAGGTGAATTTATCTGTCAAGAAACGAAAAAATGTGGATATAAAAAATAAATTACTTAAACACATTGACAATATTTATATATTGGTCAATGTGTTTTTATTATTTTTATAATCTATACAATAAATAGTAATATGATAGTCGAACTATCACCTAGCTATGCAAAAAAACAGTGTTTTTTAAGTCAAATTTATTGACACATTTTTTAATATATGTTATATTAATAATGCGACATGGTCGCAACTTATCCCTTACATAGCATGGTGAATAATTATATTATTCACACATCCCCTTCCTTAATCCGCCGAGAGGCGGATTTTCCCATTTTATGGGAGTTTTTTTTATATTTATAGAATGTATTTTGAATATATGATATAATATCATTTGACTTTTCATAAGATAGATGAGGTGTTATTTATGGGCTTTTTTAATAGTCTTTTTAATAAAAAGGAAAAGAAACTTAATAGAGAAAAATACAGAATTGGGATGGCGAAAACTAGAAATAGTGTTTTTGGTAGTCTAAAGGAACTTATAGATTCAAACTCAAAATTTGATGATGATTTTTTTGATGAACTTGAAGAAATTTTTATTATGGCAGATATTGGTGTGAATACAGTCGTGAAATTTGTTGCTCATCTCCGAAGTGAGATTGAATTAAATAAGACCGAATCAAGCGATGATGTTAAAGATTTAATCGTTGAGGAAATGTTTAAGTTGTATGTTAAAGATGAGATTGTTTCATCTAATTTAGATATTCTTGATGATAGATTAAATATCGTTTTGTTCGTAGGTGTTAATGGAGTCGGTAAAACTACCACAATTGGGAAAATAGCATACGAGTATTTAAATAAAGGTAAAAAAGTTATGATGGTTGCAGGAGATACATTTAGAGCTGGAGCAATTGAGCAACTTAAAATATGGAGTGAAAGAGTAAAATGCTCGTTCTACTCAAAAGAAGAAGGCAGTGATCCTTCAAGTGTAATTTATGATGCTATACAATTGGCGAAAGAAACTTCGGTTGATCTGTTACTTATTGACACAGCTGGTCGTTTGCAAAATAAAATCAATTTAATGAAAGAACTAGAAAAAGTTAATAAGGTAATTGGTAGAGAAGTACCAGAAGCACCACATGAAACTTTATTAGTAATAGATGCAACAACAGGTCAAAATGGCCTAGTTCAAGCGAAAGTTTTTAATGAAGTTACAGATATTACTGGCGTTGTTCTATCTAAATTAGATGGTACTGCAAAAGGTGGAATTGCCTTAGGAATAAAAGATGAGTTAAATATTCCAATAAAGTATGTTGGTTTAGGAGAAAAAATAGAAGATTTAGAGCCATTTGATATCGAAGAATATATTTATGGTTTGTTCGCGGATATTTTTTAATGGATACTTTACAAAAGTCTTTAGAGATCATTGCGTTATTCGATATTTATCAAAATCTCCTAACACAAAAACAAATAGATTATATTACTGATTATTATTATAATGATTATTCGCTAGCTGAAATTAGTGAAAACTATAATGTAAGTAGAAATGCTGTTCTAGATTTAATCAATAGAACAACAAAGAAGTTATATGAATTTGAATCAAAATTGAATTTACATCAAAAAGAAACACACATTAAAAAAGTATCTAATGAGATAATTAATTTAACGAAAGATAAAAAAATTATTAGTCTGATTAGAAGTTTAGAAAAGGTTGAGTGATAGTATGGCTTTTGATAATTTGTCAGACCGTATGCAGATGGCTTTAAGAAGAGTCAGAGGTAAAGGTCGTTTAACAGAAAATGACATAGAAGAGATGATGAAAGAAGTCCGTCTAAGTTTGTTAGAAGCGGATGTTAACTTTAAAGTTGTTAAATCATTTACGAAAGAAGTAAAGGAAAAAGCTTTAGGTGAAAAAATTCTTAAAGGTCTTAACCCAGGTCAACAAGTTGTTAAAATTGTTAATGATGAGTTAACAAAACTTATGGGAGAAAAGACTGCTTTATTAGAATTAAACTTAACAGGGATTACTAAAATAATGATGGTAGGTTTACAAGGTGCAGGGAAAACAACTACTGCAGGTAAATTAGCTAATCTTGTTAGAAAAACAAATAATCTAAAACCACTACTAGTTGCATTAGATATTTACCGTCCTGCAGCTATTGAACAATTAAAAACAATAGGGCAGCAGTTAGATATTGATGTTTTTGAACTTGGTATTTTTGTGAAACCTTCAGTAATAATCGCTAAAGCTATGGTTTATGCAGAACAAAATGGTCATAATTTAATAATAGCAGATACCGCTGGTAGATTGCATATTGATGAAAAAATGATGCAAGAACTTGTTGAAGTTAAAGAAATATTGAAGCCTCATGAGATATTACTAACAGTTGATTCAATGACAGGTCAAGATGCTGTAACTGTAGCCAGTTCATTTAATGAACAGTTATCAGTTACTGGGGCCATTTTAACTAAACTTGATGGAGATACTAGAGGTGGAGCGGCTTTATCACTAAGACAAGTTACTCAAATACCAATCAAGTATATGGGTATGGGTGAAAAACTTGATCAATTAGAAGTTTTCCATCCTGAAAGAATGGCTTCAAGAATTTTAGGTATGGGCGATGTAATGACTCTTGTAGACAAGGTTACTGATAATCTTGACGAAGACGATATGATGAGCCTTATGGAAAAAATGATGAGTGGGAACTACAATTATAATGATTTCCTAAAACAGCTTAAGATGATTAAAAAAATGGGTTCACTTGGTGGAATAATGAAGTTGATTCCGGGTGTTTCAAAAATGATGAAAAACTCAAATATTGATGAAAAACAATTAGTATATATTGAAGTTATTATCAATTCAATGACAAAAGAAGAAAGAAAAAAACCTGATTTAATTGCAAAGAGTTCTTCAAGAAGAAAAAGAATTGCAAGTGGTTCAGGTAGAAAAGTTTCAGATGTTAACAAGCTAATTCAAAATTTGGATCAGCAAAAAATGATGATGAAAAGAATGGGCTCTATGAACCCACAACAAATGGCATCTGGTAATCCATTAAGCGGTATGACTGCACCTAAAGCAAAAAAAGGTAAAGGAAAGAATCGTGGAGGATTTAGACGATAAAAAAAATAACCTAATTAAGATTAGGTTATTTTTATTTATTAAAGAATGTTCTTAAAAACTTCTCAACACCATTTTCTTTTGATGTGTAATCTAATACCATATCAGCCTTTTCAATTAATTCAGGATGTGAGTCTTTCATTGCTACTCCAAGTTTAGCGTATTCAATCATTTCAATATCGTTATGACCATCACCTATTGCGATTATGTCTTCACTTGTAAATCCCAAATTTTTAGCTACATAGTCTAGAGCAGTACCTTTGTTAGTTTGTGGAGTGAATATTTCAATAATGTTGCTATACTCTGCTCCCCAGTTTCTAGAAAGAATATGTTGTCCCATAACTTCTTTTACATATTTTTCAATTACATCTTCATAACCTTTTTTTGCTACAATCATAAAACCATTTGGGTCTGTTTTCAAGATATCTTTAAAATCCCCAATAAAAAGTTTAGCTCCATTAAAATAATGAAGTAATGGTCTTATTTCCTCTTCGTCTCTAAGTAAAAATATATCATCTTGAATTTCACCGAATGCATTATGAATAAACTCCTTATTATCCTCAAATAATTGGAGGACATGATCAAGATTCAAGTTGATTGAGTATTTTTCAAAATTATCATCATGTTTATTTGTTACAAGACCACCATTATAATTTATCATTGGTGTATCAAGCTCAAGATAGTCATAAAACTGTTCACTACTTCTAAATGGTCTACCAGTAGCAATAACAATTTTGTGCCCATCATTCTTTAAAACTGTTACTATTTCTTTGATTTCTTTGTTCATAGTTTGCCAATCAGAAAGACTTGTTCCATCTAAATCTAAGGCAATCAAATATTTCTTCATATTATCACCTTTTATTATTATCGCATAAAAACATTTTATACACAATTAATATATTTAATTATGATATAATAATTATAAGGTTAGGAGTGATATTATGCCATTTGATATTTCATTCGGTGGATTCATTAATTTCTTTTTTGGTATGATAAGTGGAGTTATCCTATTCACTGTAATATATGTTCAACTTTTAATTAGAGGAAATCATCTTAATCTCGAAGATATTAAAAGATCAAAAACGGAAATTGATGAAGAAGAGTTAAAAAACATGATAATAGCAAAACAAAATCAATTTAAGCAACAAAGAAAACTTCCAGACTCAAAAGTAGGTAAATTAACTTTTGAATTATCATATGAACTTCTTGAAGATATTTCAAGATATTTTTTTCCGGATTCAAAATATCCTATGCTTGAACTTAGTGTAAATGAATTTTTAACATTAAATCATTATATCACTGATCGTGTTGATGAGTTACTTGAGAAACCAATTTTAAAAAACACTAAAAAAATGAGAATAACAAAAGTCGTAGAAATGTTTGATAAGAAAAAGCAAATAGAAGATTCAAAAATTATGAAAACAGCAAAAAAACTAAAGATACAAAAAGCGTTACAAGTTGTTGGTGCCGCAGTGAATATTGTGAATCCTGTATATTGGTTTCGAAAACTAGTTATCAACACTAGTGTTGATATGCTTACAAGAAAAGTATGTATTGTAATCATTGGAATTGTTGGAGAGGAAACTACAAAAATATATTCTAAGAATGTATTTGATGCTCCAATAGAGTTAGATATTGTTGAGAAGGAAATGGAAAAACTATTAGAGGGTGAAGAAGAGGAAAAGGAGTGATTTGATGTTGTTTAGAAAAAAGAGAATAAACACTGTAGAAAAAAGAACAACAGATACAGTTCCTTTTGAGATAGTTCAAATCAGGAGCGAAGAGGAAAAAAGAGCTTATCAAAAGAATAAGTTCATTTCACCTATATTTGGACAAAACACGAAAGATGAAATTGTTATTCCATCACCTCACAAACGTGAAGGTGATTTAGATAAGCAATTTGATAATTTTAGAACAAAACCAAAATTATCAAAAGAAGACCGAAAGAAAAAATATGGATCAGAGTACCCAGAATTTGATTTAGTTAAAGGTGCAAATCTTAAAGAAGTATTAAATAACCAAGAAAAAAGAAACATACAGGAGAAATTTGATTTTTATAGTGATGAGCGACCAGATAAAAAAGAAGTAAATGAAGAGCCAAGTTTTTCTCATCAAGAGAATAGGAAGGAATATACTAATGATGAAGTAAAAACTTCGATTTCTGATTTTTTTGAGGAGAAAGAAACAAACGTAATTGAAGAACAAGGGTTTAATAATGAAGGCAATAGTGGAATCAAAGAGAAACAGTTTAGCAAAAAAAGAGCTGTAAATTTGAGTTATAACCTCCCACCATTATCACTTCTTCAAAAATCTGAGAAACAGATAAACGATGGACACGAGTGGATTCAAAAACAAATAGATGTTTTAAATAAAACATTTGAAGAGTTCCAAGTAGGAGCTCATGTTTACACTCATACTAAAGGACCAACGGTTACTAGATATGAGATCTTATTAGATAGCGGAGTAAATGTAAAAAAAATTACTAATATCTCTGACAATATAAAAATGGCTTTAGCAGCAAAAGATATTAGAATTGAAGCTCCTATTCCTGGAAAATCTACAATTGGTATTGAAGTTCCAAATGAAGTGCCAGAAATTGTTAATTTTATTGAAATTGTTGATACTGAGGAGTTCACAAATGCTGATGAAGCTTTAACTGTTGCTCTTGGGTTAGATATCGATGGGTTTGGAGTATATACATCAATAGCTAAAATGCCTCATGGACTTGTTGCTGGAGCAACAGGTAGTGGTAAAAGTGTATGTATTAATACGATTTTAATAAGTTTGTTATTTAAGTATAATCCTGATGAATTAAAATTAATGCTTATTGATCCAAAAATGGTCGAGTTAGCTGCTTATAATGATATTCCACATTTAATAACACCTGTTATTACAGACCCGAAAATAGCTACAGCTGGACTTAAATGGGCTGTAGAGGAAATGGATCGTAGATTCCAAATGTTTGCTAATGAGAGGGCTAGAGATATAAAAAGTTATAATAAAATTATGGTAAAAGGTAATTTTGAAAAAATGCCATATATTGTTATTATTGTTGATGAACTAGCGGATTTAATGATGATAGCAAGTGCAAGTGTTGAGGAATCTATTATGAGATTAACTCAAAAAGCTAGAGCTTGTGGTATTCATTTAATTATTGCTACACAAAGACCATCGACTGATATTGTTAAAGGAACAATAAAATCGAATATTCCAACAAGAATTGCCTTTTCAGTATCAAGTCATATTGATTCACAAACAATAATTGATTCTTCAGGCGCGGATAAATTACTTGGTCGAGGAGACATGCTTTTCGCAGAAAATGGGCAACCTAAAATCAGAGTTCAAGGCGCATTTATCTCTGATGATGAAATTAGAAATGTTAATGAGTTTATTAGAAGACAACTTAAACCAACTTATCTATTTACACAAGAGAAATTGATACAAAAAGCAACAAGTGTTAAAAATAGTGATGATTTAATTGAAGAAGTTGCCAAATATATAATTGTACAGGGTGAAGCTTCAATGAATAAAATTAGTAGAGAATTTAATATTGGTTTTAATAGAGCTAAGAATATAGTAGAGATTCTTTGCGAAATGAATATTGTTTCCGAGAATCTTGGATCTCGTTCAAGAGAAGTACTAGTTACACTTGATGAACTTGATGAAATCATGAGGAATATGTAGGTGAAGATATGGAAACTGATGAAATAATACTCGATGAACCACAAAGTTATCAAGAAGAGATAAATATAGTAAGAAGAAAAATTTATCTAAAACTAATAGTTTCATTTATTGGATTTGCAGTACTTATCCTAGTTGGAGTATTTGATAGACATATAGCTTTTAATGGTATATTTGATCAAATGATTTTCACTGTTTTATTATGGATATCATTCTTTATTGTCGTTGGTATATTTATATATCTAAAGATTAATAAGTTTGACGATCATATTGAAACTTTACATGCTTTTAAAAAAATTAAGGAAATCTTTGATTTAGTTTTCATATTACCAATGTTTGTGCTATTATATAGCTTGATTAATTCATTATTTTTTAGTTTTGCAACCGTAAAAGAAACTAGTATGGAACCAAATTATTATGAAGGTGACGATATTGTAATAGAACATATTTTTAATGATTACAAACGTTTTGATGTAATTATTTTGGAAGCGGATGAGGATACATTCTATATAAAAAGAATCATAGGACTCCCTGGAGAGACTATAAAATTACAAGAAAATAGTTTATATATTGATAAAGATGGTCAAGGTATAGACTTTGATTTCATTCTAGTAGAACAAGAGTTTTTAAAGGATGATGAAGGAAATATGATTAACTATACATATTGTGATTATCAAGCTCAAGACACTTGCACTTTTAATGTTCCAGATGGAGCGTATTTCGTTCTAGGTGATCATAGAGAAGTTTCTGTTGACTCAAGAAATTCAAGTCTAGGAATGATTATGAAAGAGGATATTTATGGAGTTGTTGTATACAAGTATAATAACTTCTTAAGAGACATATTTAATTAGGTGATTGGATGAAACAAATACAATGGTATCCTGGCCATATGGCTAAGACCAAAAGAATTGTAAAAGAGAAAATTAAGCAAATAGATATTGTCTTTGAGCTCTTAGATGCTCGAATTCCTTTATCTAGTCAGAATCCTGTGATTAATGAAATAATAGGTGATAAGCCTCGTATTATTTTATTAAATAAAGCAGACCTTGCTGACCAAAAGGAACTCAGCAAATGGATTCAATATTTTGAGAAAAAGGGTTTTTTAGCATTAAAAATTAATGCTATATCAGGCCAAGGTTTAAATCAAATTGAACAAACAGCAAGGGGTATTATTCAAAAGGTAATTGATAAAGAATTATCAAGAGGAAGAAAAGAAAGAGCTGTAAGAGCTATGATTCTTGGTATCCCTAATGTTGGAAAATCAACATTAATAAACAAACTAGCTTCTAAGAAAAAATTAGTTACAGGAGACAGACCAGGTGTTACCAAACAAGCTCAGTATATAAAAATTGGTCAACATTTTGAGTTGTTAGATACTCCGGGAATCTTGTGGCCAAAATTTGAAGATGAAGACATTGCTTATAAACTTGCATTAATTGGTGCAATTAAAGATGATATACTTCCAATTGATGATATTGCAATTTATGGTTTTAAGTTTTTGTATAAGTTTTATAGAGCTGAGTTTGAAAGCAGATATGATATTAAAGTTGACGAGGATAACATAGTTCAAGTTTTTGATGATATTGGTATTAATAGAGGCTGTTTACTTCCTGGTAAAAACATTGATTATGATCGAGTTTGTAATATGTTTCTACATGATTTTCGACATGATAGATTCGGTAAAATCATTATGGATAGAGTAAGTGATGTATAGCTTTGAAACTGAATTACTATCAAAAGGATTTAAATATATAGCAGGTGTTGATGAGGTTGGCAGAGGTCCATTAGCTGGTCCTGTTGTGGCTGCCGCAGTTATATTAAACCCTGACGAAATTATCGAGGGATTAAATGATTCAAAAAAACTCACTGATAAAAAAAGAAGAGAACTTTCAATTGAAATAAAAAGCAAGTGTTTAGCTTATAGTATTACATATATTGATCCTATTGAGATTGACAAGATTAATATATATCAAGCTTCTAAAAAGGCAATGATTATTTCTATTGAGAGCTTGAAAATAAAACCGGATTTTGTTTTGAGTGATGCAATGCCTTTAAACGAGATTAATATACCATATGAATCAATTATTAAAGGCGATTCAAAAAGTGCAACTATTGCTGCTGCAAGTATTATTGCAAAAGTAGAGCGCGACGATTATATGATTAAACTAGGATTAAAGTATCCTGAGTATGGTTTTGAACAACATAAAGGGTATCCAACTAAAAAGCATGTTCAAGCACTCAATGATTATGGAGTTTTAGATTGCCATAGAAAAACATATAAACCCGTCTATGACGCGATTCATAAACAAGTTAAACTTAAGATATAAAAAAACCTCGAAACGAGGTTTTTTTTATATTTCAAGAGATGCTTTATATAAACTAGCGTAGTATCCATTTTGTTCTATAAGTGCTGAATGCTTACCTCTTTCAGTGATTCCTTCTTCAGTTAACACAAGGATTTCATCAGCATTAGATATAGTCGATAACCTATGAGCAATAACTAAGGTTGTTCTACCCTTGCTAAGTTTATCTAAAGAATTTTGAATCAATTTTTCAGTTACATTATCTAAACTTGAAGTAGCTTCATCTAGAATTAAGATTGGTGGGTTTTTAAGAAAAACTCGAGCTATACTTATTCTCTGCTTTTGTCCACCAGATAATTTAACGCCTCTTTCACCTACGGTAGTCTCATAACCATTTTCAAGTGACATAATAAAATCATGAATATTTGCACTCTTTGCAGCATCTACAACTTCCTCAAATGTTGCTGATGGTTTACCATATAAGATATTATCTTTTACAGTACCATAAAATATATAAACATCTTGTTGAACATGACCAATGTTTGATCTTAGACTATAAATATCATAGTCTTTAATATTTTGACCGTTGACAATAATTTCACCATTTTTCACATCATAAAATCTTGGAATCAACTTGGAAATTGTGCTTTTTCCAACTCCAGTTTCTCCAACTAGTGCTACTTTTTTTCCTTGGTCTATTTTGACATTGAAATTATATAAAACATTTTTGTAAGATGATTCATATTGAAATTCAACATTCTTAAATTCGATTGTTCCACCTGTTTCATCAAGAAATAACGGATTTAAAGGTGAATGTATTTTTGGGTTGATTGACATAATATTATAAAATTTTTCATAACCACTCCAGCCTTTTTGAACTTGTTCTATTGTACCAATTAATGTTCTTATTGGTTGGATTAAGTAAGATATAAACATAAAGTATGCAAGATAGCTACCAACACTTATTTGACCTAAGTAGACAAAGTAACCACCAAATACAAGAACAGCAAGGTATATAAAATCTATGAATAGGTTTGTTCCTGAGGAAAAAATACCCATTTGCTTATAAAATTCTCCAAAACTCTCTTGATACAAATAACTTACTTTTTTAAATTTTTGAACTTCGAACTCTTCATTTGTAAATGCTTTTGTTAATCTAATTCCACCAATAGAGTTTTCAACTTCACTATTTATTTCTTCATGTGTTTTTCTAGTTCTTCTTGATGCTGCCATCATTTTTCTTCTTCTAGTTGCACTAAAGATAACAAGTAAAATAACAAAGAAAAAAATGATAATAGTAAATAGGACATGAATATTCAAGAGGATAATAAAACTACCTAATAACATAATTGACCCAACAAATAAGTTTTCAGGTGTATGATGACTCATTTCGGATATGTCTCTAAGATGACCAACAATGTGACTCATGATTGAACCTGTTTTATGATCATCAAAATAATCACTGTCTAGGGTTTGGATTTTTTTAAAAAGATCAATCCTCATATCTCTTTCAATTCTTGTTCCCATAACGTGTCCGTAGTAGTTAACGAAAAAGTTACAGCCTAATCTAATCAAGTAAAGAAGTAGTAAAACTCCCCCAAACATAAAAATCTCTGTAACCATTTTACTTGGTATTAATACATCTAGATAATGTCTTGAAACAAGAGGGAAAACTAGGTTTACACCACTCATAATAGTTGCTGCTAGTAAATCAAGATAAAATAGTGTACGATGATTTTTATAATATTTGATAAATGATTTTAGCATATTTATCACCTCAGTTTGATTATACAATAATTGTTTGATTTTTTTAATGTAATTCTAATTTATTTACTAAACTATTTTATTATGATTATTGTTATATTTAAATAAAAGTAATATAATATAAATGGTGATAAATATGATATTAAAAGTTGATGAAATTTTAAAAAAAGATATAAGTAATAAAGTGATTATATTTGAAACTGATACAGTTTATGGGATTGGTACTAGTATTCATAATTTAGATGGTATAAGACAAATTTATAACATTAAAAACAGAGATTTTACTAAACCTCTTGCGCTTTTGTGTGCAAACCTTGATCAGGTGAAATCAGTAGTAAAAAACTATGAAATAGGTGAAGAAATTGCATCAAAATTCTGGCCTGGTGCTCTTACATTAATCTTTGAGAAAAAAAGTAAAGTTGATGATTTAATTACTAGTGGATTTCAAACCGTAGGTGTCCGAATCCCAAAAAGTGAAACTGCTTTAAAAATACTAGAAAAAAATGGGCCTATGGCTGTAACTAGTCTAAATTTATCAACTGAACCTGCGATAGTAAAATTTGAAGAATGTTTGGCTTATGAAAAAATGGTCGATTATATAGTATTTGGTATAGATTTGAATAGTCCGAGCTCAACAGTTTATGATTTAATAAATAAAAAAATACTTAGACAAGGTGAAATAAAAATATAAAAAGGTAAAGAAAGCCTTTTTATATTTTTTTTACTTGCATTTACCCTTTACAAATTTTATATTTATTATATTATATATATGTTATATATATTTATATTCTTTATTATAATGCGCAAAATTTAACTTTCTAGTTGTATTTATACGAACTTTTGATATAATTGAGATTGGTAAGTTTTCTGAAGCGCTTTCAGGAGGTAGAAAATGAAGATTGGTTTAGGTTCAGATCATGGCGGATTTAGCCATAAAGAAGGAATTAAGAAACATTTGGAGTTAAATGGTTTTGAGGTAGTAGATTATGGTTGTTTTAGTGAGGAAAGTGTTGATTATAATGGTTACGCTTTAGATGTAGCAAATGCTGTTGCTAGTAAAAAAGTTGATAAAGGTATATTAGTTTGTGGTACTGGTATTGGTATGAGCATTCAAGCAAATAAAGTAAACGGCGTTAGAGCTGCGTTAGTTCATGACTTATTTACTGCTGAAGCTACTAGACTTCACAACAATTCAAATGTACTAGCTATGGGTGGTAGAGTAATTAGCCTTGAACTAGCATTGAAAATTGTAGATATTTGGGTTAATACTGAGTTTTCAAATGAAGACCGTCATAACCGAAGAATTAATAGAATTACTGAAAGCGAGGAACAATAAATGAGTAGAGTAGTCGTATTAGATCATCCTTTGATTGATCATAAAATGGCAAAGGTAAGAGACAAAAATACTGATACTAAAACATTTAGAGAAAACGTAAATGAAATTGGTGGATTAATTACTTTTGAAATTACAAGAGATTTAGATACAAAAGAAATAATTGTTGAAACACCAATTACAAAAACAACATGTAAAGTCTTAAGCAAAGACGTTATTATTGTTCCTATCCTAAGAGCTGGTTTGGGAATGGTTGATGGGATTCAAATGATAATACCAACTGCTAAAGTTGGACATGTTGGAATGTACCGTGATGAGGAAACACTTGAACCTCATGAATACTATGCAAAGTTTCCTGATGAGATTACGACAGGATCTGTATTAGTTGTAGACCCAATGTTAGCAACTGGTGGTAGTGCATCTGCTGCAATTGATGCTGTTAAAAAACGTGGAGCAATTGATATTAGATTTGTAGGACTTGTTGGTTGTCCTGAAGGTGTTAAGAGATTACAAGAAGATCATCCCGATGTGGATATATATTTAGCTGCTTTAGATGAAAAATTAAATGAAGTTGGATATATTGTTCCTGGTCTTGGTGATTGTGGTGACAGATTGTTCGGAACTAAGTAATTGGACAAAGATAAAAAACTCTTAATAAAACTTTTTGGAGTTGTTTCAATGTTTTTATATGAAGCATTAGCAGCTATGGGAATTGGATATCTAATTGGTTTAGGTTTAGATAAATTATTTGGGTTTGAAATGCTGTTTAAGGCAATATTCTTAGTTATTGGAATATTAGCAGCAGTAAGAAATTTAATTGTGAAAGCATTGAAATTAGGTGAAGAATTAGATGAATGAGAGAATATATACTAGAACGTTTTTATTGATGTGGCCATTCATTATAGCAATAGCTCTAATATTGTATTTTGTAAGTGACATTGATATTGCATATAGTTTTGTTTTAGGAGGAGTATCTTCTTTACTAGCTATGAGTTATCATTATCGTGGTATTTCTAGAACTATGAAGAATAATCCTGAAAAGATTAAATTTGTAACAATAACAAATTATCTAACAAGATATCTTTTTTATACACTAATACTTTTCATTGCTTATCTTAAAGAAGACTTCAGTTTAACATTTGTCTTCTTAGGTTTGATATCATTTAAGTTTGTAATGATGGCAAACATTTTACTTTCTAGAAAAGTTGGTGATTTAGAATGAATGAACTATTAGATTCAATATGGGAAGACTTAACTAGTCTTTCAAGTAACATCAGATCATCGTTAATTATTATTGTGTTCTTAATGATAATGGCTGTTATTATTGGTAATAAAGTTAGTAAACTTAAACCAAATGAAACACCAAGAGGACTAGCTTTTATCGGTGTAACATTTGTGGGTATGATTAATGAGTTCTTAAAAGGATTCTTTAATGAAAAATGGAAAACATTTGCTCCGTTTTTATTAACTATATTCTTGTTTGTTGCGTTTAGTAATATCATATCGTTAGTAGGACTTAATGCACCATTTGCAAATATTAGTGTAGCTTTAAGTTTTAGTGTTTTAGCATTTGGATCAATTCAAATTATGGCAATAAGACAACATGGTTTATTTGGACGTATAAAAAATCTAAGTCAACCTGCTGTACCAATGATTGTTTTAAATTTGATTGGTGAAATGAGTACACCACTAGCAATGGGATTGCGTTTATTTGGTAATTTAATTAGTGGTGCAGTAATTGCAACAATAGTTTATGGTGCTGCTCAAACATGGTATCTGCAAATATTTGCGGGAGCAGCCATCCTACATCCAATATTTGATTTAGGATTTGGTTTAATCCAAGCATTTGTATTCTTTATGTTATTTACAATCTTCTTAAGTATGGCAGTTGAAGATTAGTATATATAAAATTTAATAAAAAAATAAAATTAAAATATTTTAGGAGGAACATAGAATGGAAATCGTATTTAATGAATTTTTCGCACAAGGTTTAGCTTTTTTAGGAGCAGGGATTGCAATGATCGCTGGTATTGGTCCAGGAGTTGGACAAGGATTTGCTGCAGGTAAAGCAGTAGAAGCAGTAGGGCGTCAACCAGAAGCAAGTGGTAAAATTACAGTAACAATGATCGTTGGGCAAGCTATGGCTGAAACAACTGGACTTTATGCATTATTAATTGCTTTCATGTTATTAGGAAAATAAAAATAGTTTAAAAGGAGGCAGTTTACATGGATAAAATTGCTCAAGCAGTCAACAAACTAGTTGAAGCGGCATTAGATATTAATGCTACTGAAATGGTAATTCAAATAGCCTCAACTTTATTACTATTTATTGTGATTAGGGTTTTCTTCTGGAAAAAGATTACTGCTTTTATAGAAGCAAGACAACAATTTTTAGAGGATGAAGTTAACTTAACAACAAAGGCCCACGAAGAAGCTTTAGAGTTAAAGTCTATTCGTGATAACGAACTTAATGAAGTGCGTGTAAATGCAAAAGGCATTGTTGAAGAGGCAAAAGATCGTGGAGAACAAGAAAGAATTGAAATTGTTTCTAAGGCAAAAAAAGAAGCAGATACAATTTTAGAAAATTCTCGTAAAGAAGTAAAAAGTGAAATTGAAAAAGCACGTGCAACAATCAATGATGAAATTGTAAGTGTAGCTGTATTAATGGCTGAAAAAGTAGTGAAAAAAGAGATTGATGCTAAAAAACATAAAGAAATCTTTGAAGATGTATTAAAAGAGGTTTCAAATTAATGAGTTATGTAGCATATCAATACGCAGAAGCTTTATTTAGCATAAGTAAAGAGCAATCTGTATTAAATGATATCAATAATGAATTTCATGATTTTAGCGTTGCTTTAGACAAGGAAATTATTGATTTTCTTGTTCATCCAAAAATCTCTAAAAATGAAAAAAAGAATATTGTTGCTAAGTCTTTAAACAATAAAGTTTTTAGGAATTTTATTAATGTGTTAATCGATAACTCAAGAATTGATTTGTTAGACGAAATTAAAAAAGAGTTTCAAAATATCATTAATAAACAAAATAATCTTTTGAAGGTTATTGCTTATTCAAATAGACTACTTACAGATGAACAACTTAAGGATTTAAGCAAAAGTCTTGAAAAGAAAAATAATCGAAAAATCGAATTAGAAAATATCGTTGATGAATCAATTGTTGGTGGTATGAGAATTGAATACGAGGATAAAGTATTTGATGACACTATTAATAATTATTTAAGCAGCCTTAAAGCTAATTTAACGAAATGAGCGAGGTGAAAGTATGAGTAAAGTAAATCCACTTGAGATTAGTTCGTTAATCAAAGAACAGATTAAGAATTATGATAAAGAGATTAAAACTGAAAACGTAGGAACTGTTATTAGTGTTGGTGATGGTATTGCACTTGTTCATGGTTTAGATAAAGCTATGAGTGGTGAATTATTATTATTCCCAAATGATATATATGGTATGGCACTTAACTTAGAGAACGATCACGTAGGTGTTATTTTACTTAGTGAAGCAACTTCAGTTAAAGAAGGAGACACTGTTAAAACTACTGGAAAAATCTTAGAAGTTCCTGTTGGAAAAGAAATGATTGGTAGAGCAGTAAATCCTTTAGGACAACCAATTGATGGATTAGGTAAAATTAACACTTCAAAAACAAGACCAATTGAACAAAAAGCTACTGGTGTTATGAGCCGTAAGTCTGTGGATCAACCACTACAAACAGGAATTAAGGTTTTAGATGCTTTAGTACCTATTGGACGTGGACAACGTGAACTTATAATTGGTGATAGACAAACAGGTAAAACAGCTATTACAATTGATACAATCATTAATCAAAAAGGTAAAGATGTTATTTGTATCTATGTTGCAATTGGGCAAAAAGAAAGTACAGTTGCTGGAATAATTGAAACATTAAAAGCAAACGATGCTATGGATTATACTATTATTGTTAGTGCTAGTGCATCAGAACCATCACCATTATTATATTTAGCACCATATGCAGGTGTTACTATGGGTGAAGAGTTTATGTTTGATGGTAAACATGTTTTAATTGTTTATGATGATTTAACAAAACATGCGATTGCATATCGTGAGTTAAGTTTATTACTTAGAAGACCACCGGGAAGAGAAGCTTATCCTGGAGATGTATTCTATTTACATTCAAGATTATTAGAACGAGCTGCTAAACTTAACGATGAGTTAGGTGGAGGAAGTATTACAGCTTTACCAATAATTGAAACACAAGCAGGTGACATTAGTGCTTATATTCCTACTAATGTTATTAGTATCACTGATGGACAAATCTTCTTACAAAGTGATTTATTCCATAGTGGTGTTCGTCCAGCAATTAATGCAGGACTTTCAGTTTCAAGAGTTGGAGGTAGTGCGCAAATTAAAGCTATCAAAAAAGTTTCAGGTACACTAAGACTAGATTTAGCTTCTTATCGTGAGCTTGAAGCATTTACACAATTTGGTAGTGATTTAGATGAGGCAACAAAATCAAAACTTGAACGTGGTAAAAGAACTGTAGAAATCCTGAAACAAGGATTACACGCTACAATGGATGTTGAGCTACAAGTTATAAGTATATTTGCTTTAACTAGTGGACAACTAGATGATATTAAATTAAATCAAATTAAACGTTTTGAATCTGAGTTACATGATTTCTTCTTGCGAGATGAGTCAGGAAAAGAAGTCTTAAAGGAAATTGTTGAAACTAAAGGATTACCTTCTGTAGATAAAATTAATGATGTAATAGCAAGGTTCAAAAAAGTATTTGTATAAGGTGGTGTAATAATGGCTTCAATGAGAGAGATTAAATCCCGAATAACAGCTACAAAAAAGACATCACAAATCACAAAAGCCATGAACATGGTTTCAGCTTCTAAACTTAAAAAGGCTGAACGTTCAATTAAAGAATTTAGACCTTTGATGAAACAAATAAGAGAAATTATTGATAATATCTTATATAGTGATGATCAATTATCACACCCAATGCTTGAAGCTCGTGATACTAAGACTACATGTTATGTTTTAGTTTCAAGTGATAGAGGATTGGCTGGACCTTATAATTCAAGTGTGTTTAAAGCATTTATGAAGCACATCAAAGAAAATCATCAATCTAATGATGAGTTCATTGTTGCTGCTGTTGGTTTTAAAGCACATTCTTTTTCAAAGAGAATGGGGTTTAATTTATTAGTAGATGAATCGATTCATGTAAGAGATGATATTCAGTTTATTGATTTTAAAAATATCAGTACTACTTTTATTAAAGAATACTTAGCAGGAAATATTGATACAATAAATGTATTTTATAATCATTTTGTTAATACAATTACTCAAGTTGTGGAACAAAAACAAATATTACCAATTTCAAATGGTTATAAAAAAGCTGAAGATGAAGCAAACATGAATGTAATATATAATTATGAACCGAATGCACAATTGATTATCGATCAATTGTTACCAATGTATATTGAAAATACATTATATGGAATTATCTTGGATGCAAAAGCAAGTGAACATGCATCAAGAATGACAGCTATGAAAAGTGCGACTGATAATGCAGAAGACCTCATCAGAAGTCTACAACTACATTATAACCGTGCAAGACAAGCTGCCATCACAATTGAGTTAACCGATATTATCGGTGGAGCTAACGCGGTTAACTAAAGGAGGATATTATGAACAAAGGTAAAATAGTTCAGGTTATGGGTGCTATTATCGATGTTAAGTTCGATAATGATTTACCAGAAATTAATCATGCATTAAGATTAGATGCAACAGCAGATGAAAACAATGGTGTTGCAATTGCCTTAACATTAGAAGTATCTTTACATCTTGGTAACAACGTTGTAAGAACTATTGCAATGGACTCTACTGATGGTGTAGTTAGAGGTATGGAAGTTATAGACTTAGGTGCACCAATTAGTGTACCGGTAGGTGAAGCGACGTTAGGGCGCATATTTAATGTGCTTGGTGAGGAAATAGATGGTAAAGAAGCAGTTTCAAATGATACTTTGAAAATGCCAATCCACAGACCTGCTCCAAAATTAGATGAATTAAGTAGTGAAGTTGAAATATTAGAAACAGGAATTAAAGTTGTTGACTTACTTGCTCCTTATATTAAGGGTGGTAAAATTGGATTATTCGGTGGTGCCGGTGTTGGTAAAACTGTATTAATTCAAGAGTTAATTAACAATATTGCTCAAGAACATGGTGGAATTAGTGTTTTTGCTGGTGTTGGAGAACGTACTCGTGAAGGAAATGACTTGTATCATGAAATGACTGAATCGGGAGTTATTAAAAAAACAGCAATGGTGTTTGGACAAATGAACGAACCACCAGGTGCTCGTATGCGTGTTGGACTTACAGGTTTAACAATGGCGGAATACTTCCGTGATAAAGAAAAACAAGATGTTTTATTCTTTATAGATAATATCTTTAGATTTACACAAGCAGGTTCTGAAGTTTCTGCATTACTAGGACGTATGCCTTCAGCGGTTGGTTACCAACCTACACTTGCTACTGAAATGGGTAAACTTCAGGAACGTATAACATCAACAAAAGAAGGATCAATTACATCAATTCAAGCAGTTTATGTTCCAGCGGATGATTATACTGACCCTGCGCCAGCTACGACTTTTACACATTTAGACGCTACAACAAACTTAAGTCGTAAAATTAGTGAAGAAGGTATTTACCCAGCAGTGGATCCTTTAGCATCAACTTCAAGAGCATTGGCTCCTGAAATAGTAGGTGTAGAACATTATGAAATCGCTCGTGAAGTTCAAAGAACAATTCAAAGATACAACGAACTTTTAGATATAATTGCAATCTTAGGTATGGATGAGTTAAGTGAAGATGATAAACTAGTTGTACATAGAGCTAGACGTGTTAGATTATTCTTGTCTCAAAACTTCCATGTTGCTGAACAATTTACAGGGCAAAAAGGATCATATGTTCCTGTAAGTGAAACAATCAAAGGATTTAAAGAAATACTTGAAGGAAAATATGACCATTTACCTGAAGATGCTTTCCGTTTAGTTGGTAGCATTAAAGAAGTATTACAAAAAGCAGAAAATATGAAGTAAGGAGGAACCTTGATGAAAATAAGTGTAGTTACACCACAAGGTAATCTCTACAACGAGGAAGTTGATTATGTTGTAATTAGCTCAAAAGCTAATGGTGAATTTGCCATAATGACAGATCATATTCCAATTATTTCCACAATTGATGAAGGTTATGTAAAAATGGTAAGAGGTTCGGATGAGCTTTATACTGTTATTCTAAATGGCGTAATTGAACACAATGAAAATGTCATAAATGTTATAGCTCAAGAAGCACATGTTGGTATGAATAAAGACAGTGCTATGAGTCACCTTAATGACGTTAGAAAAACAAGAATTGAAGAAAATAAAAGACGCCAAACAGATTTTGCTTTAGCTGAACGTGAACTTAAAAAGAATGTTAAAGAAGCTAAAGGTGGAAAACTATAAAAAAAAGACTGATATCTTTGATATCAGTTTTCTTTTTCTTTTATATTGTAGAATACAAAAGAAGGAAACACATTCCAAATAGTTACAATTATGGGTGTGGGATGTAAACTATTTGAATGAGACGTGATTTATTTTTTAACTACAGTAGTATTATAATCAAACTAATTTTCAAAATCTATTTTAAAAATTAAAAAAAGTTTTAAAAATAAACAATAAAAAAATAAAGTTATCAACGATAACTTTATTTAATATAGTATTTGTATTTTGGTCTTCCAACAGTACCATAATCAATTCTTTTTTCAATGGTATTACTTTCTGTAAGAAAATCTAGGTATTTTCTTAATGATACTTTACTTAGATTTGTTATATGAGATATTTCTTCAACATCAATTAATTGTCCACTATACGAGTTTAGACTTGCTAGTATATAATTAAGTGTATTTTCTTGAAGCCCTTTTGGAAGGTTTGATTCATTGTTTGTATTAAACATTTGATCAATATCTTTTTGGGATAGTTTTGAAGTATTCGTAAACATTTTATATTTAAGCTCACATCGGTAAACAGCTTGATTAAAGCGTTCCTGACTAAATGGCTTAACTAGATAATCAATTACTCCAAGATTTAAAAACTCAGATATAGTTTTATTATCATTTATTGCTGTAATTGGTATTACACTTATAGTAGAACCTTCTTCACGTAATAATTTAAGTACTTCAAGACCTGATAATTTTGGCATATGAACATCTAAAATAACTAAATCAATTGATTCCTCATTTTCTTTGATGTACTCAAACGCTTCAAGACCATTATCAATAACTTTTATTATTTCAAAATTCTTGAGTTCATTTAAATAGTGTTTATGAATATGCGCAACCATTGGATCGTCTTCAACGATCAATATTCTTAATTTCATCCAATCACCTTCATCAGTTTAATTTCGATTTTTGTAGCTTCTACGGTACTTTCTACGTTCTTTTCTCCATTATACACATGTACGATTTCATTTACAAGGCTTAAACCAGTACCCCTGCTTTCTCCTTTTTTTGAACTAACCCCTCTTTTAAACATTTTCTCTCTAATTTTTTCATCAATTCCACCAGCTTGGTCGATTACTGTAATTTTTACTTTATCATCATCTTCAAATATATCAACTACGACTTTTTTATCTTCCATATCTTTATTATCATAAGCTTCAAAAGCATTATCAATCAGATTTCCTAAGACGATAACTATATCATCATCATTAATTGGATTATGTTGTTTAGTAAGATAAGAATCAGCTGTTAACATTAACTTAACATTGTGTTCTTTACTTTGAATTTCTTTACCAATAAATAATGCTAAAATTCTATCATCACTGATTCTTGAACTATAATAATCACTAGCAAGATTTGTTGTGTAAACATTTTGAGTTATATAGTTTTCAGCTTTTTCGTAATCCTTCATTTTTATTAATCCAAGTACTACATGAAGTTTATTTTGAAACTCGTGTTTTTGCTTTCTGAGAGCTTTTGCAATTTGCTGATAACCACTAATTTGATCTAAAAGTGCATCTATTTCAATCCTATTTCTAAAAATAGCTGTTGCACCAACAACTTTATTGTTTAAATAAAGTGGGAAAGATGTAACAAGTAGTTTTTCATCATTAATTGTTATATGTTCATTTTTAATATGTAACTCAGCATTTATGATATCAGTGTAATCAAAGTTTTTAAAAACATCATAGACTTTTTTTGATATATCCTTTTTAGAAAGCCCAAACATTTTTTTACTTTTATTGTTAATTGTTGTTATATTTAAGTCTTTATCAACAGAAATAACTGCCTCTTCAAGCTGATCAATTATAGTCTTGTTTTCAGAGTATAACAATGCAATTTCAGTTGGTTGAAAGCCAAACAAGTTTCTTCTAAATCTCTTTGATAAAAATAACATACTTAAGTTTGCCAAGATTAAACTAACTCCAAAAGAGAATATAGTTAATAGTGTTTGATCTATTTTCATAGCCTTGATTGCAGTTGATAAATAACCAACGCTTACAACACCAACTTGTATTGAACCGTCTTTAATAGGTACAAATACCCTTACGCTATTACCGAGAGTGCCAGTACTACTAGAAGTGTATGTTTCACCATTTATAGCGTTTACTTCATCACCACCAACAAATGATAATCCTACTTTTTCCGGATCGGGATGAGAGTATCTAATACTAGATTGGTCCATAACAACAATAAAAGAGATATCCTCAATATCATCATAATATGTATCAATATAATCATTTAAAGCCATATTTTCATCACTTAGCATAGTAATAACTTCGTTATCTGTAGCGACAATTCTTGCGATGTTCATTAGGTTTGTTTCGACATCGTTGTCAATGTGATTATAAGTGATTTTAAGCACGATTAATGCAAGTGCTGTAAAAACAATTGTAATAACAAAAGCAATCCCAATTATACATTTGTCTGTCTCTTTAATTTTCAAAGTATCACTCTTTTCTTTATTAATCTAATCTTATGATATTATAATTAATTTAAAAATCAAGCAAAAAAATAATTTAAAAATCTTAGTTCGTGTGCTAAAATATAAATAAGCGAATAGTTCTATTTTCAAAGGAAAGTTTTTTTTAATAAAAAAAATAAAAAAAGTGAAAAAAGACATCACGAAAACGGCTCATGTAAGCCGTTTTTATATATTTATAAGAAATTACAAATAATAGGCAATTTAGTTGTTGATTCTAAACTAGTTGAAATGTTAATATTTATAAGGCAGAAGGAACATACAGAAGATTCTGAAGTTATTAATATTCGAAAGGAGCAATTATATGAGTAATGTAAATTTAAACATGAATGAGTTAGATCAAGAAAAATTAAGAGAACTTGATGGGTACATTGAAAAATTAGAAGATCCTAAAGGTAGTCTAATTAATGTTTTACACCGTGCACAACATATTTTCGGTTATATCCCTCATAACTTACAACTATATGTGTCTAGACAATTAGGATTAGATGCAGCAAGAGTTAGTGGGGTAGTTAGTTTTTATTCATATTTTAGTGAAAAACCAACAGGAAAAAATGTAATTAGTGTTTGTATGGGTACAGCATGTTACGTTAAAGGTGCTGAAAAAGTACTTAAGAAATGTTTAGAAGTTTTAGATGTTAAAAAGAACGAGATAAGTAAAGATGGGTTATTTACTATTCGTGATGTTCGTTGTATTGGAGCTTGTGGGTTAGCACCAGTATTAACTGTAGGTGAAAAAGTTTATGGACATGTTTCAGAAGACATGGTCGAAGATATATTAAATAAATATCGAGGTGATGAAAATGCCAATTAAAAGTTTAGATGAGTTAAGAGCTTTAAGAGCCAGTCTACAAAAACAAGTAGATTTACGCGAAAAAGGTGAAAGCACTGAAGATGTTGTTGAGATTTTAGTAGGTATGGGTACTTGTGGTATTGCTGCAGGTGCTAGAGATACTTTTAACAAATTGCTAGCTGTTACAGAAGCAAAGGGTTTAAACGTAAAAGTTATTAGTGTTGGGTGTGTAGGTTTTTGTCATATGGAACCAACTATTCAAGTTAATTTACCAAATGAAGAACCGGTTATTTATGGAAAAATAACTGAAGACAAAGTAGAAGAGTTAGTTGAAACAGTAGTTGTTCAAAGAAAACTTATGGACGAAAACTATTTAATTAAATCTTTTGGTAAGGCGGTTTTATAATGAGAGAAAGAATGACATTATTAGTTTGTGGTGGTACAGGATGTATGGCGTCTGAATCAGAACAAATGTTAATAGATTTAAAAAATAAGATTTCTGAACTTGGAATGAGTGATGAAGTTCGAGTTATAAAAACTGGTTGCTTTGGTTTTTGCGGGCAAGGACCGATCATTAAAGTTCAACCAGATAACGTATTTTATGTAAAAGTTAAATTAGAAGATATTGAAGATATTGTAAATGAACATATTGTAAAAGGTAGAGTTGTTGAAAGATTATTATTTGTTGATCCAAAAGCTAAAAACTTAGTAAAAGAACATAAAGACATGGACTTTTATAAAAAACAATACCGTATCGCTCTTCGAAATTGTGGATTTATTAATCCAGAAGATATTAGTGAATATATCGCTGTAAGAGGTTACGAAGCTTTAGCTGTTGTATTGAATGAAAATAAACCAGAAGAAGTTATCGAAATTATTAAAAAATCTCAGCTTCGTGGTCGTGGAGGAGGAGGATTCCCTACAGGTTTAAAATGGGAGTTAACTGCAGTTCATAGACGTGAAGATAAATATGTAATTTGTAATGCTGATGAGGGAGATCCAGGAGCATTTATGGATCGTTCAATTTTAGAAGGAGATCCTCATAGTGTTTTAGAAGCAATGGCAATTGCTGGATACGCAATTGGTGCAAATACTGGGCTTGTATATATTAGAGCTGAGTACCCACTTGCAATTCACAGACTTGAAACAGCGATAGCTCAAGCTCGTGAATATGGATTCTTAGGTAAAGATTTATTTGGCAGTGGTTTTGATTTTGATATTGAAATTAGATTAGGTGCTGGAGCATTTGTTTGTGGTGAAGAAACTGCTTTAATTAATTCACTTCAAGGTATGCGTGGTGAACCAACTAAAAAACCTCCATTCCCAAGTGAAGCAGGATATAAAAATATGCCTACAAGTGTAAATAATGTTGAAACATTTGCTAATGTAGCTCCGATTATTCTAAATGGTCCTGAATGGTTCTCAAGTATTGGTACAGAAGGATCAAAAGGAACAAAAGTATTTGCTCTTGCAGGAAAGATTAATAACATTGGACTAGTTGAAGTACCAATGGGGACAACTTTAAGAGAAATTGTTTATGATATCGGTGGTGGTATTATAAATGGTAAAGAGTTTAAAGCAGTACAAACAGGTGGACCTTCTGGTGGAGTAATCACTAAACAACATCTTGATACTCCAATTGATTACGAGTCACTTAAAAACATTGGAAGTATGATGGGTTCAGGTGGAATGATTGTTTTAGATGAAGATGATGATATGGTAGAAATATCAAAATTCTACTTAGATTTTACTCAAGATGAATCTTGTGGTAAATGTACACCTTGTCGTATTGGGACAAAACGTTTATATGAAATATTAGACAGATTAACAAAAATGGAAGGTAAACCAGAAGATTTAGATATAATGGAAGACCTTTGTATAAATATCAAAAATTCAAGTTTATGTGGTTTAGGGCAAAGTGCTCCTAATCCAATCTTAAGTACTCTTCATTTCTTTAGAGAAGAGTATGAAGCTTATGCAAATAGAACAAAAAAAGTTTCTTATTCAATTAACGCAGACAAGTGTATTGGTTGTACTAAATGTGCAAGAGTATGTCCAGTAAGTTGTATTGCAGGTTCTGTTAAAAAACCTCATGTAATCGATGAAGATGCTTGTATCGCTTGTGGAGCATGCTATACTGCATGTCCTGTTGATGCGATACTGAAACCGTAGGAGGAGTGAATATGAGTATGGTAAATATAGTTATTAATGGTATTGATTTACAAGTGCCAAAAGGAACTACTGTTTTAGATGCAGCAAAAGAAGTTGGCGTTCATATTCCGACTTTATGTCATCTTGATTTACATGATTTTGGAGTAGTTAATAAAGTAGCTTCATGTCGAGTATGTGTTGTAGAAGTTCAAGGTAGAGCAGCTTTAGCTCCATCATGTGCAGAAATGGTTTACGAAGGAATGGTAGTTAATACTGATTCATTAAAAGCAATTAATGCAAGAAGAAATAACTTAGAGTTATTACTAAGTAATCATCCTTTTGATTGTTTAGTTTGTACAAAAAATCTTGATTGTGAACTACAATCTTTAGCAGAAGAATTAAATATTAGAGAAATTCATGCAGTTGGGGAAAAAATGGATTACCCACTTGATAAATCTAGTAACGCAATAGTAAAAGACCCTAATAAATGTGTTATGTGCCGTCGTTGTGAAACTATGTGTAATGAAGTTCAAACAGTGGGTGTTTTAAGTGGCTTAAATCGTGGATTTGGAGCTGTAGTAGCTCCTGCATTCAATTTAGATATGGCAGAAACGTCATGTACATATTGTGGACAATGTGTTGCAGTATGCCCTACAGCAGCATTGACAGAACGTATTGATTTACCTAAAGTTTGGCGAGCATTATCAAGAGAAAGAGAACATGTTGTAGTTCAAGTTGCTCCTGCAGTTAGAGTTGCTATTGGTGAAATGTTTGGTATGGAACCAGGAACAATCTCTACAGGTAAATTAGTGACAGCATTAAAAAGATTAGGATTTAATGCAGTATTTGATACTAATTTTGGTGCTGACTTAACTATTATGGAAGAAGCAAGAGAGTTAGCTCATCGTCTGGAACATGGTGGTACTTTACCAATGTTAACTTCATGTTGTCCAGCATGGGTAAAATTCTTTGAACATCAGTTCCCAGAAATGTTAGATGTGCCTTCAAGTTGTAAATCTCCTCAGACAATGTTAGGTGCAATCGCAAAATCTTACTACGCAGAAAAAATGAACTTAGATGTTAAAAATTTAAAAGTAGTTTCAATTATGCCTTGTGTTGCTAAAAAAGCAGAATCAGCAAGACCAGAGTTGTCTAAGGAACATGAACTAAATGTAGATTTTGTACTTTCTACAAGAGAATTTGGTCATATGATAAAAGAAGCTGGAATTGACTTTGCAAAACTACCAGACACTGAATTTGATAGTATTCTAGGTGAATCAACTGGAGCAGCAGCAATATTTGGAACAACTGGTGGAGTTATTGAAGCAGCAACAAGAACTGCATATGAATTAATTACTGGCGAAAATCTTGAAAAAATCGATTTTGAAGATTTACGAGGTTTAGATGGAATTAGAGAAGCTAGCGTTAAAGTTGGAGATATTGATCTAAAAATAGGTATAGCGCATGGCTTAGGTAATGCTAGAAAATTATTAGAATCAATTCAAAAGGGTGAAGCTTTCTACCACGCTATTGAAATCATGGCATGCCCAGGTGGATGTATTGGTGGAGGTGGACAGCCTTATCATCATGGAGACGCGGAAATCATTAAAAAACGTCAAAAAGCTATTTATGAAATAGATAAAAACACACCAAGAAGAAAATCACACGAAAATGAAATGGTTTTAAAACTATATGAGGAATATCTTGGAGAGCCATATGGTAAAAAGGCTCATGACTTATTACATACATGCTATACACCAGGAGAAAAAATCTAATAAATGACTAAATAAAAGATGATAATCTTCAGATTATCATCTTTTTAATTAACTGTAAACACCTTATTTAAGCTGTTTAATAATCGTATGAGTACAATTTCATTTGACATTCAAAATAAATTGTAATATAGTTTTATGTACTGGAGGAAAACTGTAAATATTAATTATTAAGAAAGCGAGATTAATCAAAAATATTGATTAAAAATTATAAATGAAAAACAGTAAAATTAAAGATATAACATTAATTGCATTATTCCCTGCAATAATGGGTGCAACATCTACAATCTCGATCCCGTTTGGAGGATATGCTCCGATTACTTTACAAACATTGTTTGTTTTTATTGCTGGATTACTACTTGGCCCAAAAAAAGCCTTTTTAAGTATTGTTGTGTATTTAGTTATGGGAGCAATGGGATTACCAATGTTTTCAGGAGGAAGTAGTGGACTTGGAGTTTTACTAGGAGCAACCTCAGGCTTCTTATTCTTTTTCCCAATTGCAGCCTTTATTACAGGGTTGTTAAAAAATATAAAGATTATAAATAAGAATATTTGGTTAATTGGTCCATTTATGTTCATCATAAATATCTTGATTTATATGAGTGGAGCAGCATATTTATCACACTACTTAGAAGTGAGTTATTTACCACTGCTATTAAGTTTTTGGAGTTATCTCCCTGGGGATATTATAAAGATAATTGCGGCTTCATATGTATACAAACGCATGCGTAATCAAATTACATATGAATAGTCATTTATATGAATAAACGCTCATTTATTTTGAACTTCAAAATATATTGACTTCAAAATAGATAGATAGTATAATAAAACAGATTTTAAATAAAAATGGAGGTAAGATTAATGATTTTAGAAAAACTTAAAGGAATTATAGTAGACGAATTAGGTGTTGAAGAAAGCGAAATAACACTAGAAGCAAATATCACTGATGATTTAGGAGCAGATTCACTTGATGCTGTTGAATTAATTATGGCAATTGAAGATGAGTTTGAAGTAAAAGTAAGTGATGAAGTTGCACAATCTTTTAAAACTGTAGGACAAATTGTTAAGTTTATAGAAGGTGAGAAGTAAAGATTTTCTCATGAAAATCTTTACTTATTTTTTTTAATCAAAAATAGATTTGAATATCAAAATAAAAACGGAGGTATTTAGATATGGATTTAAGACAAATTAAAAATCTTATGAAGGAATTCGAAGATTCTAATATACATAAACTAGAAATAAATGAAGATGGATTAACTATAAAGCTTGAAAAAGCTGACCTTATAACACCAACTGTTTCTCCTGTTTATTCTCCAGTGGTGTCTCAACATAATCAGTCAATTAATGAGACACCAAAGTTGGAGAGTAAAGAAGTGATAAGTAATAACTTAGAGATAAAAGCTCCACTGGTTGGAACTTATTATGATTCACCTAACCCAGATGCAAGACCATATGTTAGCTTAAACCAACAAGTAAGCAAAGGGGATACATTATTTATCATTGAAGCGATGAAAGTAATGAATGAAATAAAATCACCTGTAGCTGGAATTGTTAAGGCAATAAATGTTAGTGATTCAACGATGGTTGAATTTGATCAAGTTATCATTGAGATTGAGGAACTTTAATGTTTCAAAAGATATTAATTGCTAATCGTGGTGAAATAGCTGTTAGGATCATAAGAGCTTGTAAACAAATGGGTATAAAAACAGTTGCTGTTTATTCAACTGCTGATGCAGATTCCTTACACGTTCAAATTGCAGATGAATCAGTTTGCATTGGACCACCAAAAAGTAATGAGTCTTATTTGAATATGGAAAATATTATTAGTGCTGCTGTTAGTAAAGGTGCCGAAGCCATTCATCCAGGTTTTGGATTTTTAAGTGAAAATAGTGCTTTTTCTACACTTTGTAAAGAAGTAGGGATTAGATTTATTGGCCCAGATGGAAGTGTGATTGATAAAATGGGGAATAAATCTAAGGCAAGAGAAATTATGATTGACGCAAATGTTCCAGTTGTTCCAGGGAGCAAAGGTGCGTTAGAAAGCATTGATGAGGCTATGAAATTATCTGAGAAAATTGGGTATCCAGTTTTGATTAAAGCTAGTTCAGGTGGTGGAGGTCGAGGAATGAGAGTTGCAAGAAATAAGGGCGAGTTTAAGAATCAATATGAAACCGCTCAAATGGAAGCAATAAATGCTTTTGGTGATGGAACGATGTACTTAGAAAAATTTGTTGAAAATCCCAAACATATAGAGTTTCAAATTCTAGCTGACAAATATGGTAATGTTATCCATCTTGGAGAAAGAGACTGTTCAATCCAAAGAAGAAATCAAAAGGTTATTGAAGAAGCCCCTAGTTTGATTAGTGAAGACTTAAGAACAAGAATGGGAGATGCAGCTATTAAAGCTGCAAAATCTGTAAAATATGAGAATGCTGGGACTATTGAGTTTTTAGTAAGCGGCAATGATTTTTATTTTATTGAAATGAATACAAGAATTCAAGTCGAGCATCCTGTCACTGAGATGGTTACTGGAATTGACCTTATTAAAGAACAGATTAATATTGCCGCTGGTAAAGAACTAAAATATAAACAAGAAGACATAAAACTAAAAGGGCACGCCATAGAGTGCCGAATAAATGCAGAAAATCCAAAAGAAAACTTTAGACCAAGTCCTGGTACAATTAAGCTTTTGCATGTGCCAAGTGGACATGGAATAAGATTTGATAGTTTTATATACCAAGGTTACAAAATTCCTCCATATTATGATTCAATGATGGGGAAAGTTATTGTATATGGAGAAACAAGATTAGATGCAATTAGGAAAATGAGAGCTACTCTTGAAGAATTAGTTATCAGCGGCGTTGATACTAATCAAACTTTCTGTTATATGATTTTGAATAATCCTGATTATGTTAAAGGTTCTTTTAACACAGGTTTTATTGAGAAAAAAATGTCTTTCTTAATGGAGTACACGGAATAATGAGTGAACTTAAGAAGATATTTGATAACAGAAGAAGTATGAAAAAAGAGTATCATATCGCAAGAAACAAAGTTACTGTAATTAGTGACAAAATTGATGTGCCAAGTGGTCTTTATGAACAATGTCCGAAGTGCAAGTCTACAATAAATATTAAAGAAATAGTTGAGCATGAGTTTGTTTGTAAAAACTGTGATGAACATTTTAGAGTTCGAGGGATTGATCGTATTAAACTTATTGTTGATACGAACACGTTTTTTGAAAAAGGTCATGGATATATTACACTAAATCCTTTATTCCAAGATGGATATGAAGAGAAAATTGCTGTAAACAAAGAAAAAACCTCTCTTGATGAGGCATATATTTATGGTTATGCTGAAATAAATCAAACACCTGTTGTAGTAGGTGTGATGGATAGTTACTTTTTAATGGGTAGTATGGGTAGCGTTGTCGGTGAGAAAGTTACAAAAAGTTTTGAGTATGCAATGTATAAAAAACTTCCTATTGTAATTTTTACAGCTTCAGGAGGAGCGAGAATGCAAGAAGGGATTTTTAGCTTAATGCAGATGGCAAAAACTAGTGCTGCTGTCTCAAAACATAGTAGTATGGGTTTGTTGTATGTTAGTGTTTTAACACATCCGACTACAGGTGGAGTTACAGCATCTTTTGCAACTCTAGGAGATATTATATTAGCCGAACCAGGTGCACTTATTGGGTTTGCAGGTCCACGTGTGATTGAGCAAACTATTAATGAAAAACTTCCAGAAGGCTTTCAAAGAAGTGAGTTTTTACAGGAAAAAGGATTTATTGACAAAGTTGTTCATAGAAAGGACATAAAAGAAACTTTATCTAAAATTCTTTTATGGCATAAAGGTGAATAATTATGGATATATTAGCAAAAGAAAGAAAAGTAAGAGAACTTGAAAATAAAATTTTAGAGTTAGACAGTCCTGAGTTAATTGATAGTCTAAAAAAAGAAATAGATATTTATAAGAAAAAAGCAATGACTTCATTAACAGCTTGGGATAGAGTTTTATTAGCGAGGCATCAAGAACGTCCTACTGCTAAAGATTATATTGAATACGTTTTTGATGATTTTATTGAGTTTCATGGTGATAGATTATTTAGAGATGATAAATCTATTATTGGTGGAATAGCTAGGCTTAATAATCAAAGTGTAACAGTTATTGCACAGCAAAAAGGAAAAACTCTAGATGAGAATCTTGAAAGAAATTTTGCAATGCCTCATCCTGAGGGATATCGAAAAGCATTAAGATTAATGGAACAAGCCGAAAAATTCAAAAGACCAATAATTACTTTAATAGATACTCCTGGTGCTTATCCTGGGATAGGTGCTGAGGAACGAGGTCAAGGTGAAGCTATAGCTAAAAATTTAATGAGAATGAGTGAACTAACTGTCCCAATCATTTCAATTATTATTGGTGAAGGTGGAAGCGGTGGTGCATTAGCACTGGGAGTCGGGAATAAAGTTTTAATGTTAGAAAATGCCATTTACTCAATTCTATCCCCTGAAGGTTATGCTACCATTCTCTGGAAAGATGCATCTAAGGCTTCTATGGCCGCAGATGCTATGAAATTAACGAGTTATGATTTATATGATTATGAGATTATTGATAGAATTATTAAAGAACCTCTAGGCGGGGCACACTTTAATCGAAATAAAACTTTTGATAATGTTAAAGAAGCAATAGTCGAAGAGTTAGCTTTATTGAGTACATTAGCAAGTTATCGTGTTAAGGAAGAAAGATATCTTAAGTTTAGAAAATTTGGATTTTTCCAACGTTTTAATTACGATAATTTAAAGGGAGTGAAATAATGATATATACAAAAATATTAGGAACAGGTTCGTACTTGCCAAAAAAAATATTAACTAATAAAGATTTAGAAAATATAGTGGAAACTAATGATGAATGGATAGTATCTAGAACAGGGATTAAAGAAAGAAGAATTGTCACTGATGAGAACACTTCTGATTTAGCTTATAACGCGGCATCAATAGCTATAAAAGATGCGGGTTTAAAAAAAGAAGATATCGATTTATTAATTGTTGCAACTGTTTCAGGCGATAATGTATTTCCAGGTGTTTCGCAGTTATTACAAGCAAGATTGGAACTTAACGAAATTATGTCTTTTGATATAAATGCTGCTTGTAGTGGGTTTATGTATGCTCTTGAAATTGCTGATAAAATGATTAGAAGCGGTGCATACAATAATGCTCTTATTGTTGGGGCTGAGACTTTGACTAGATTAACAGACTGGTCTGATCGAAACACTTGTGTATTGTTTGGTGATGGAGCTGGGGCAATGATAGTTTCAAGAAGTGATAAAAATAAAATTAAAGATGTTATTACTGGAGCTAGAGGAGATAAAGATGATCTCTTAAAAATGAAAAATCTTGATATAAAGGATCCTTATCAAAATCAAAAGTTTGAAATGGATCATATTCATATGAAAGGTGCTGAAGTATTTAAGTTTGCTACTAGAATAGTTCCTGCAACTATCAATAATTTACTAGATAGAAACAATATAACTTTAGATGATATTAATTACATTGTTGCTCATCAAGCTAATGAAAGAATAATTGACAAAGCTGCAAGAGATTTAAAATATCCTAAAGAGAAAATGTTCTTAAATATCCATCGCTATGGAAACACTTCAGCAGCAAGTGTTGCAATAGCACTAGATGAAGCTATTAAATCCGGAAAACTACAGGAAGGAGATCTATTTGCAACAGTTGCGTTTGGCGGAGGCTTAACGTGGGGTGGGGCATTAATAGAATTATAAAACTATGAATATAATAACTGAATTATTAGGTACAAAATATCCTGTAATCCAAGGTGGTATGGCAAATATTGCTGATCATAGATTGGCCAGTGCTGTGTCAAATGCCGGTGGATTAGGATTGATCGGTGCTGGAGGTTGGGATGTTGATAAAGTTAGATCAGAAATCAAACTTTGTAAAGAATTAACAGATAAGCCCTTTGGTGTAAACATTATGCTAATGAGTCCACATGCAGAAAAAATTAGTGATATGGTAATAGAAGAAGGAATCAAAATAATTACAACTGGTGCAGGTAATCCAGGAATTTATATAGATAAATGGAAAAATGCTGGAATCAAAGTCATTCCTGTAGTTCCAAGTGTTAGCTTAGCTAAGAGGGTTCAGAGAGTTGGAGCTGATGCAGTTATTGTTGAAGGTACTGAAGCTGGTGGTCATGTTGGTGAACTTACAACATTTACACTTGTACCACAAGTTGTTGATGCTATAAGCATTCCTGTTATTGCAGCAGGGGGTATTGCTGATTCAAGAGGTGTTGATGCTAGTTTTATGCTAGGAGCAAGTGGAATTCAAATTGGTACTGTATTACTAGCTTCTATTGAATGTCCAGTTCATGAAAACTACAAAAATAAAATTGTAAAGTCTAAAGATACAGATACTGTAGTTACAGGTCGAAGTACTGGTGCACCTGTTCGTGTATTGAAAAATAAAATGAGTCGCGAGTATCTAAGAATGACTAAAGAAAAAAATGTTCCTTTAGAGGAAATGGAAAAACTAACTTTAGGATCACTACGAAAAGCTGTTTTTGATGGAGACATGGATTATGGTTCTGTTATGGCAGGTCAAGTTGCAGGTCTTGTAAAGGAAATTAGAAGTGTTAAAGCTATTTTGGATGATTTGTTTCTTAAGAGTAAAGTATACAGTGGTGAACTTAAATGAAGATAGCATTTCTATTTTCAGGACAAGGTTCTCAATACTCTTTTATGGGTAAAGAACTATATGATGAGTATCAAATTGTTAAGGATACATTTATAGAAGCTAACACATTTTTAGGATATGATTTAACTAGCATTATTTTTAGTGAGAACGAAAAACTAAATGATACAAAATACGCACAACTAGCAATTTTTACATTTGAAGTTGCTTTAAAAAGATTAATAAATAGTTTTGGAGTCACATCAGATTTGACTGCTGGTCTTAGTTTAGGAGAATATGGTGCATATTTGGACTCTGAAGTTTTTGATTTTGAACAAGGGTTAGACATAATTATGAATCGTTCAAAATTTATGAGTGAGTCTGCAAGTAAAGTGAATGGTGGGATGAGTGCAATTCTAGGAATGGAACCTAGTGAAATAAAAAAAGTGTTGTCAAAGTTTGAAGGTGAAGTATCAATTGCTAACTACAATACTTATGGACAAACAGTTATAACTGGTGATAAAGAATCAGTAATTATTGCTAACGAGGAACTATTAGATAATGGTGCTAAAAGAGCAATTTTGTTAAACACAAGTGGGGCTTTCCATTCTAAGTATATGGAAGAAGCAAGAATAAGTTTTACTGAATATTTGAAGGGAATTACTCTTAATGAACCACTAAATAAATTATTGATTAATACAACTGGGGATTATTTTAAAGAAAACATTAAAAATGTTATGTCATCACAAATAACTTCTAGCGTTATGTTTTTTCAGATGATTGAAAAAATGTTAGAAGCTGGTATTGATACTTTTATTGAGCTTGGACCCGGAAAGGCTTTAAGCGGATTTGTTAAAAAGATTAATCGAAAATTAACGATATTAAATATTGAAGACATTGCCTCACTTAATAAAACCTTGAAGGCAGTAAAGGAGAATGAAAATGGGACAATTTAATGAAAAAACAATCTTAATTACAGGAGCAAATACTGGTATTGGGAAATCAATAGCTTTAGCTTTTGGTAGTGAAGGAGCGAACGTAATTGTTAATTACATTTTTGGTGAAGAACTTGCAATAGAAACTGTTGATGAGATTAAAAAATTAGGTGGAAATGCTGTTAGTGTTTATGGAGATGTAACTAAATTTGTAGATGCTGAGAACATTATAAAAAGTGGTATTGAAGCTTTTTCAAAAATTGATGTACTAGTTAATAATTCAGGAATAACAAAAGATAATTTGATTATGAGAATGAGTGAAGAAGATTTTGATCAAGTTATTGATGTAAACCTAAAAGGAACTTGGAATATGTGCAAAAATGTAACTAGACATATGATGAAGAATAGAAGTGGCAAAATCATTAACATATCAAGTGTTGTTGGAATAATGGGTAATGCTGGACAATCCAACTATGTTGCAAGTAAAGCTGGTGTTATTGGATTAACAAAATCTTTATCAAAAGAATTTGGAAGTAGAAATATAACAGTTAATGCTGTTGCCCCTGGTTTTATCGAAACCAAAATGACTGAGAGTCTTTCAAAAGAGGTTATTGATAATTACTTAAATCAAATACCACTTAGAAAGTTAGGTAAACCGTCAGATATTGCAGATGCAGTTTTATTCTTAGCAAGCGATAAAGCAGATTATATAACAGGACAAGTAATTAGTGTTAATGGCGGAATGATATAGGAGGATAATTATGAAAAGAAGAGTAGTTATTACTGGACTAGGAGCTTTAACTCCTATTGGACATAATGTTAATGAAACTTGGGAAAATGCAAAAAATGGAAAAAATGGAATTGATTATATTAAAGGTTTTGATACAACAGATTTCAAAGTCAAGTTTGCTGGTGAAATCAAAGATTTTGATGTAACTAGTGTCCTTGAACGTAAGCAAGCAAAAAGATTGGATCGTTTTGTCCAATTAGCTTTAATTGCGACAAGAGAAGCTGTTAAAGATTGTGGGTTTAATTTTAAAGAGGAAAACACAGATCGTATTGGTGTTTATTATAGTAGTGGTATTGGTGGATTAAAGACAATTGCTGATGAAGAAGATAAAGCACAAGCTAAAGGTTTTGATCGCTTGTCGCCATTCTTTATTCCCATGGCTATTATTAATTTAGCGCCTGGTAATATTGCAATTGATCACAATATACACGGAATATGCACATCAAGTGTAACTGCATGTGCAAGTGCTACAAACACAATTGGTGAAGCTTTTAGAGCAATCAGAGATGGTTACCTTGACATGGCAATAGCTGGTGGTAGTGAGGCAACAGTAACTAAACTAGGAATTGGTGGATTTGATGTTATGCACGCTCTTTCAAGAAGTGAAGATAAAAATAGAGCTTCAATACCATTTGATAAAGATAGAAGTGGTTTTGTTATGGGTGAAGGTGCTGGAACATTAATCTTAGAAGAACTTGAAATGGCTTTAAAGCGTGGAGCTAAAATTTATGGTGAAATCGTAGGGTATGGTTCAACATGTGATGCTGTTCATATTACTAGTCCAGATCCTAATGGTGAAGGTGCAAAAAGATGTATGGAACTAGCAATTAATGATGCAGGTTTAAAAGTAGAAGATGTAGATTATATTAATGCGCATGGAACTTCTACACCGCTTAATGATAAAACTGAATCTTTAGCTATTAGAAGAGCTTTCAAGGAACATGTTTCTAATATTAATATCAGTTCAACAAAATCAATGACAGGTCATTTGCTTGGAGCAAGTGGTGCTGTTGAAGCTATGTTTAGTGTTTTAAGTACTAAAGAGGATTTTATTGCTCCAACTATAAACTACTGCGAAGTTGATGAAGATTGTAATTTAAATTACACACCAAACAAAGGTGTGAGTAAAACAGTAAATGTTGCAATATCAAATTCATTAGGGTTTGGTGGGCATAATGCAACTTTAGTATTTAAAAAATATACAGGAGAATAGATTATGCAATTAAATAGTAATGAAATTCAAAAAATAATTCCTCATCGTTATCCATTCTTACTGATTGATAGGGTAACTGAGTTAACTCCAGGAAAAACTTGTACGGCAATAAAGAATGTAAGTGTTAATGAGATGCAATTTTTAGGACACTTTCCAGAAGAACACGTTATGCCGGGTGTTTTAATTGTAGAAGCTCTTGCACAAACAGGAGCAGTTACAATGTTATCATTAGAAGAAAATAAAGGTAAAATCGCCTATTTTGCAGGGATTGATTCATGTAAATTTAAAAGAAAAGTTATCCCAGGAGATCAACTGATCTTGACTGTCGAAATAGTTAAACAAAGAGGACCGATTGGCTTTGGTAGAGCTACAGCTTTTGTTGAAGGTGAAGTAGCTGTTGTAGCTGATTTAAAATTTGCACTTGGAAAATAAAGGAGCTTTTGCTCTTTTATTTTTTTATGATATAATTATTCTTGAAATGAGAGGGTGATTAACTGTGGAAAAACTAAAAAGATTATTAAATTCATTTGAAAGTCCTAGAATCCTTGACGTTGGAACAGGTACAGGTGCTTTTATTGGAATGATTAAACAAATGTATGACGGATATGAACAAATAGTTGGTATTGATTTACTTGAAAGAGCAATTACCGCTGCAAAAGAGAACTTTAAAGAAGATGAAAGAATTGAATTTAAAGTTATGGATATTAATAAAATGGAATATGATGAGAATTATTTTGATATCGTAATTTTATCTAATACTCTTCATCATTTATCTGATGTAAAAAAAACTATGGAGCAAATGGAAAAGTATGTAAAAACAGGTGGAATTATTTTAATTAATGAAATGCTATCTAATGATTTAAATAAAGCTCAATTAAGTCATAAATATGTTCACCATTTTGCTGCAGAAGTAGATAGAACTTTTGGTGATTTTCATAAAGATACTTTTACTAATATTGAAATCTTGCAAACACTTAAAGATACTTCAACTTTCCAAATTAAAGATGCTTGGGATTTTCAAGGGTCATCCCATAATGAACCAACTGATGAACTAATTGAATTTTTCCAAAAAACATTGGATCGATTGATTGCTAAATCAAAAGAGGAAGATAAAAAATATTTTGAGAAAAAAGCTGTAAAAATTATAAAACATATAAAAACACATGGGTTTGAAAGTGCAACTCCTTTAGTTGTAGTATTAGCAAGATAATGTTAATAAAGACTTTTGATTATACAAATCAAAATGGTTTACATAAGCCTTTAAGAGAAGCATCAAGAGCTGTGATTATTGAGGATAAGAGAGTTTTGCTAGTCCATTTAGCTAAGACTGATGAATACAAGTTTCCTGGTGGAGGCGTTGAAAAAAACGAAAATTTGACAGATGCTTTAAAGAGAGAAGTTTTAGAGGAATCAGGGAAAGAAGTTATTGACTCGACTTATATCGGATGTATTGATCAATACTATCCTGACAAGTTCGACAAAAGTAAGATTTTTTCAATGAATAGTCATTACTTTTTTGCCAAAATTTCTAAAAATAACAATGAGTTAAATCTTTCAAAAAGCGAAAGCGAATTAGGCTTTAAACCTGTTTTCATCGAGATTGATAAAGCCATTGCTCTTAATGAATTATGTTTAAAAAACGGATCAACTAATCACTGGACAGAAAGAGAACTGTATATGCTAAAATATTTGAAGGAGAATTACAATGAGAGGTTTTGAAAAAGCTAAGGGTTATTCACATCTAGAATTTGAATTACCAAAAAGACAAACAAAACATAGCGCAGGATATGATTTAGCAATAATTGAAGATTTGGTAATATCTCCTGGAGAAATCAAACTCGGAGTAACTGGAGTAAAAGCTTTTATGGGTAATGATGAAGTCTTAAAATTGTACCCAAGAAGTTCTTTACCTAGGAAATATCACTTAACAATACCAAATAATGTTGGAATTATCGATTCTGATTACTATTCAAATGAGGAAAACGATGGAGCTATCTACGTTCAATTGTTTAACTTTGGTAAAGAAACAATTACCTTAAAAAAAGGAGAAAGAATTGCTCAGGGTATATTCCAAAAATACTTAATATCTAACCTTGAAGAAACAATTCTTAAAACCAGAAATGGTGGTTTTGGTAGTACTGATTAATATATAATTAAACTAGTTGACTAATGAGGGTTATTCAACTAGAATATAACTAGATATAGGGTGTCATTATGACATAAAAGGGAATTGAGTGAGAATCTCAAGCTGTCCCAGCAACCGTAAATACAGACGAAATGCAAAAATACCACTGCCTAGTAGCGGGAAGGTGCATAGTAGGATGAAGTTAAGCCGGTAGACCTACCAGATATCAAAATTGTTTATACTCCTGGGTAATGAGTTATAGCGAAAATAAATATAGATATTGTTATATTTATTTTTACTTTTAATCATCCTGGGGGATGGTTTTTTTTATTTTCATAAAATATTTAGGAGGAAAAAAATGAAAAAACTATTCTCTATATTCCTAACATTAGTTGTTTTTACAACACTTGTAGGATGTGTACAAGAAAACGAAATAACGGTAAAAATTACAAAAGAAGATTCAACAGTTGTTACATATGAATTAAGTTACAAGAAAGACTATGATGGTACACTAATTGAATTAATTGAAGGTGATGTTCACTTAAATTATTCAACAAGTGAATATGGAACAATGATTTTAGAAGCAGGAACTTTAGTTCCTAAAAATGGTAACTATATTGCTCTTTATTATAATGGAGAAATGAGTTCTGTTGGCATTGATGATATTGAATTTAAAGATGGTGATGAAATTGGATTTGAAATTGTTTGGTGGGATAAAACACTTGAAGCAATCGATCAATTTTTGAATAACCATGCTGAACACTACACTTCGATCGAGTTACTTGATTATAATGTAATCAAAGCTCTTGATATTTTAGGTGTCTTAGAAAGTTACTTAACACTTGAAGAAGTTAGTGCAGTTTATAATGAAAACACTGTCTACGCAACTACAAAAGATTTGTTCAAGGCAATTATAATTAAAGATGTAGTTGGGTTAGACTATACATATGAGTTAAATGAGCTAAACTCTCAAGCTGCGCTTGGAGATTGGGGAAAAACAGCATTTGATTTAATCGGATTAAACGCAACAACTCATGATCTTGATTTTAGTGCTTTTGAAACTGCCGCATTAACAGCTCTTAAAACAACCGATTCACCTTTTACAGCTGGTTTAGATACTGGTGGTATGACATTAGTTGCACTAAGTGATTATATTGATGATGAATCAGTGTTAGCAGTTGTAACAGAGTTTAAAAACTGGATTAGTACTGACCAACTTGAAACTGGTGGTATTCTTACAAGAGATAATGGTTGGGGCCAATCAGAAAATGCAGCAAGCATATCAAGTGTTATTATTGGTTTAATTAGTTGTGGAATAGATCCAGCTGGAACTGACTTTACAAAAGGTTCAAACACACTTGTTTCAAGACTACTTGATTTTAAAACGAGCACAGGTAGTTATAAGTGGATACTAGGAGAAGATCAAACAGAAGATCTTTCATTCTCTACACCACAAGCATTTTTAGCAGTTGTAATGTATCAGGAATATAAAACAAATATGGAAGCAGTAAATCCGTATAAATAAATAAAGGAGTGAGAATATGAAAAAAGTAGTTATATCTATTGCTAGTATTATCTTATTAATTACTACGCTTTTCTTCTTCTCATATAATAATAATGATTCGGTTGGTACAATATCAATAATTTTGGTTAATAATACTGACCAATCGGAAGCAAAACAGTTTACTTTTAAAAAAGAGGATTCGCTCTTTGATATTATTGATAGGAATTTCAGTGTTGTTTGTGGTGATAGATTTTATACTCCATCGACAACTTGTGAAAAGGTAACATTTGGTAGTAGAGTTATCTTTGAAATTGATGATTTAATAACAGATTTTGAAACGTCTTTTATCGCTATTTATGAAAATGATGTTTATTCTAATTTGGGAATTGATTCTATAGTTCTTAATGATGGTGATTCATTTCGTTTTGAATATAAAGAAGTAGGAGGTAGTTAAATGAATGTCAAAAGAATAATCCAAATAGCTCTTAGTGTAGCAATAATATTCACACTTGAACAAGCTTTAGTTTTTTTACCTAATGTTCAGTTAACAACACTACTTATATTGATTTTTGTATCAGTTTATACTTTTAAAGAATCAGTCATTATGATTACGATATATATTATTCTTGATACGTTATTCTTTGGTGGATTTAACTTGTTTTACATGGTTCCAATGCTTATTGCGTGGAACTTAATCCCAATTGCCTATCACACATTTTTGCAAAATACTAATAATGAAATTACACTTGGTATTTTTGTTTTTGTGTTCGGGTTTGTATATGGATGGATATTTATTCCATTTAATATGATATATACAGGTATTGAAGAATTTTGGCCATACTTAACATCGGATATCTTATTTGAAGTAATAATGGCTGTAACAAATCTACTTACAGTTTTGTGGCTATATAAGCCGATGATGAGAATCATTAAACATACTTCATTATTGGAAGATACAAAAACTGAGTTGAGTTACAATAAATAATAATAAAAAACCCTTGAAGTTTCAGGGTTTTTTTGTTAAAATTATAAAGCCGTAAATCACACACACAATTTAGTATGTTGCCCTGAGCTATCAAAAATGATGGTGGTGACTATATAAACATAATTGTGGAGGCAAAAATCAGAAAAATGGAGGAAACAAAAATGGCTGTAGTTTCAATGAAACAATTATTAGAAGCTGGTGTTCACTTTGGACATCAAACTCGCCGTTGGAATCCTAAAATGGGTAAATTTATTTATACTCATCGTAACGGAATCCACATCTTAGACTTACAAAAAACTGTAGTTAAGATTGAAGAAGCTTATGCAAAGCTAACTGAAATCGCTCAAAACGGTGGTAAAATCTTATTAGTAGGTACTAAAAAACAAGCGCAACAAGTAGTTAAAGATGAAGCTTTAAGAACTTCTCAATTCTACGTGTCGCAAAGATGGTTAGGTGGAACATTAACTAACTTTAAAACAATTAGAAAAAGTATTAGAAGGTTACATGATATTTATCGTATGGAAAATGATGGAACATTCCAAAAATTACCTAAAAAAGAAGTTATCTTATTGAGAAAAGAACTAGAAAGACTAGAAAAATTCTTAGGTGGAATTAAAGAAATGAAAACTTTACCTGAGGCTGTATTTGTAGTTGATCCTAGAAAAGAGAGAAACGCAATCTTAGAAGCTAGAAAATTAAAAATCCCAGTATTTGGTATCGTAGATACTAACTGTGATCCTGATGACGTTGATTATGTTATTCCTGCAAATGATGACGCAATTAGATCAATCAAATTAATTGTTTCTAGATTAGCTAACGCATTTTATGAAGGTGGAGCTGTTGAAGAAACAGTAGAACCTAAAAAAGAATACGTTCGTAGAGATAACAGACCTCCTAGAAAAGATTATAACAACAACAGACCAAGTTATAACAACAATAAACCTGGTGGTTATAATAACTCAAATAATAACTCAAGATACGATAAAAAAGATGCACCTAAAAAATACGTACCGAGAACTGATGGACAAAAACCATACACACCGAAACCAGATGCAAACAAAACATACACACCAAGAACTGATGCACCTAAAGTTGCTGCTCCTAAAGTAGAAGCACCAAAAACAGTTGCACCAAAAACAGTTGCACCAAAAACAGTTGCACCAAAAACAGTTGAAGTTAAAAAAGAGGTTACGGCGCCTAAAACTGAAACAGTTACAAAAGTAGCTAAAGACTTAAGCAAATTTACAGTTGCTGATTTAAAAGCATTAGCTAAAGAAAAAGGTTTAACTGGATACTCAAAACTTAAAAAAGCAGAATTACTTGAAGCTTTAAAATAAAACTTTAAAAGGAGCTTTGACGCTCCTTTTTATCTAAAATCTAAAATATAATAAATTGATATATTGACCAATATATGATAATATATTGATTGATAAACATTGATAGGAGGAACCAAAAATGGCAATAACTGCAAGTTTAGTAAAACAATTAAGAGACAAAACTGGTGCTGGGATGATGGATTGTAAAAAAGCATTAACAGAAACTGGTGGAGATATTGATCAAGCGATTGATTGGTTAAGAGAAAAAGGGATTTCTAAAGCTGCTAAAAAAGCAGACAGAATCGCTGCAGAAGGCTTATGTAATGTAATAGCAGATGGAAACAAAGCAATCATATTTGAGTTAAATAGTGAAACTGACTTTGTTGCAAAAAACTCTGAGTTCTTAGATTTACTTTCTAGTCTAGGTGAGACTATTATTAGTAGTGATGCTACAGATTTAGAAACAGCATTAGTGGTACCAATGAATGGTAAAACAGTTGGAGAAATCGTAGTTGATGCAACTGCTAAAATTGGAGAAAAGTTATCTTTAAGAAGAGTTTCTACATTTACAAAAACTGATTCACAATATTTTGGTGCTTATAAACATATGGGTGGAAGAATCGTTTCACTTGTTGTATTAGAAGGTGGGAACGAAGAAGTTGCAAAAGATGTTTCAATGCATGTAGCTGCAATTAACCCTAAGTATTTAGATCAATCACAAGTAAGCCCAGAAGTAGTAGAACATGAAAAACAAGTATTAACAAATGAAGCATTAAATGAAGGTAAACCTGCCAATATCGTTGAAAAAATGGTAATGGGTAGATTAAATAAATATCTTAAAGAAATTTGTTTAGTAAATCAACCTTTCGTTAAAAATCCAGATTTAACTGTTGAAAAATATGTTAAACAATTCAATAGTAAAATCGTTTCTTTCACTCGTTTAGAAGTTGGAGAAGGAATTGAAAAACGCGTTGATGACTTTGCAAGTGAAGTAATGGCACAAGTTAACAAGTAAATAAAACTTAGGACACTTTTTTGTGTCCTAAATTTTTAGTGAGGAGGGTAATTATGATTAAAAGAGAAAGAATTATCATTAAGTTAAGTGGTGAAGCTTTATCAGGAAATAGAGGAATGGTAATTGATCCAGAAACTGTAACTCATATTGCTAAAGAAATCAAGGCTGCATATGATCTTGGAACTTTAGAAATTGGTGTTATTGTTGGTGGTGGAAACATTTGGCGCGGTAAAACTGCTAGTGAAATGGGAATGGAACGAAGCAGTGCTGACTACATGGGTATGATTGCTACAATCATGAATGCACTTGCATTACAAAATGCTTTAGAAGCTTTAGGTGTTGAAACTAGAACAATGACTAGTTTAAATATCCCTGAAGTTGCTGAACCTTATATTAGAAGAAAAGCAATTAGTAATCTTGAAAAGGATCGTATTGTTATCTTTGGTGGAGGAACAGGTAATCCTTACTTCTCAACTGATACAACAAGCGCATTACGAGCTGCTGAAATAGGAGCTAAAAAGATATTAATGGCGAAAAACGGAACAGATGGAGTTTATGATAAGGATCCAAGATATCATAAAGATGCAATAAAATATAAAGCACTCACACATCATGAAGTTTTAGAAGAAGATTTAAAAGTTATGGACTCAACTGCGGCGGCTCTATGTAAAGATAATAATATTGAAATCATTGTGTTTGATATGAATGTTGATGGAAATATTAAAAAAGCTGCAGATAATGAAGATATTGGAACAATAATAAGATAGGAGAGAGATTATGCCAGATATGATTTTGTTAGAAGCTGAAGAAAAAATGGAAAGTAGAATTGATTCTTTGAAGCGTGAATTTTCTAAAGTACGTACTGGACGAGCAAATCCTAAATTGCTAGATGAAGTTAAAGTTGAGTATTATGGAGCTTTAACACCTATTGGACAAATTGGAAGTATAAGTGTACCTGAGCCAACTCAATTACTAATTAAACCTTATGATCGTTCAATTATAAAAGAAGTTGAAAAAGCAATTTTAGCTGCAAATTTAGGTGTTAATCCAAACAATGAGGGTGAGCAATTACGTATTGTAATCCCGGCTTTAACAACTGAGACAAGAAAACAGCTTGCTAAAGATGTTAAAAAACATGGCGAGGAAATGAAAATCCAAATTAGAAATGTTAGAAGAGATGCTAATGACGCCCTTAAAAAATTAGAAAAAGACCATAGCATTAGTGAAGATGATTCTAAAGGATATCAAGAAGACGTTCAAGAATTAACTGACAAGTTCATTGCTTTAATCGATACAATCGTTAAAGATAAAGAACAAGACATTACAAGTATCTAACAAAGACTACAATATTGTAGTCTTTTCTTTTATTAATATAGAAATAATAACTATTATAATGTATAATAAACTTACTGAATTGAGGTGTAATTTATGAGTTTAGAAAGCAAAGTTAGAGGGAGATATATTCCTAAACATATAGCCATAATACTTGATGGTAATGGGAGATGGGCTAAAAAAAGAAATATGCCAAGAAATCTTGGACATAAAAGAGGAACATTAAATCTTAAAAATATTACAATTGCATGTAATGTACTTGGGATTAAAGCATTAAGTGTTTATGCATTTAGTACAGAAAACTGGAAACGACCTAAAGAAGAAGTAGATTACTTAATGGAACTACCAAAACAGTTTACTGAAGACTACAAAGGTCAGTTCAAAGAAAATGACATTAGAGTAATGTTTTCTGGTAGAAGAGATCGTATGAGTAAAGTAAACTATGATTTAATGCTGGAAATAGAAGAGAAAACAAAGGACCGTGAGGGTCTTATTTTGAATGTTTGCTTTGATTACGGTAGTCATTTTGAGATAACTGAAGCTGTGAAACAAATTGCTAAAGATGTAAAAGATAACAATGTCGATATTAGTGATATAAATGAAGATATGATTGCTAGTAACTTATATACAAAAGAGTTACCACCACTTGATCTTATGATTAGAACAAGTGGAGAACAAAGAATATCTAACTTTTTACTATGGCAACTTGCTTACAGCGAACTTTATTTCACTAAAAAGTTTTGGCCAGAGTTTAGTAAAAAAGAGTTGTTAAAAGCACTTGATAATTTTCAAAACCGTGATCGTAAGTTTGGCGGACTTAAGGAGAAAAAATAATGAAGACAAGATTAATTACTGGTATCTTTTTAGTCGCTATTTTAGTACCGTTATTCTTATTAGGCGGACTATATACTCAAATATTGTTGGGGTTACTTACAATTGTAAGTATATATGAGTTAAATAAGATGTTTGATAATGAACACAAAATTAACACAAGCAAGTTTTTAATAGAAGGTATAATAGGCTTGTCAGTATTTATGAGTCTAATTGCTCATTTTGAGTATGAGGCATCTTTTGATTATCTATTTATCACTATATTATTTAGCATTGTATTATTTGCTATGGGAATGATTTTTAATGAAAGTTATAGTCCAAAAGACTTTGGAAACAGTTTAATAACGATATTGTATCCTACAATTGGTTTTGCAAGTTTAGCAATCTTAAGAATAGATTCTCTTGCAGCAATTGGCTTCTTATTTGTGATTACAACTTCAACAGATGTTTTTGCATACTTGGTAGGAGTTAATTTTGGTAAAACAAAACTAGCACCAAAAATATCACCTAAGAAATCAGTTGAGGGTTCAATTGGTGGAATCGTATTTTCGGTAATATTTGCATATTTATTCGTTCATTTATTAGATATGGAATCATTATTAAGTATAAAACTTAATATTTTTTCAATAGGATTATTCACAATAGTGTTTAGTATAGTTTCGCAGATTGGTGATTTAGTAGCATCAAAACTAAAGAGAGCTTTTGATATTAAAGATTTTTCTAAAATATTCCCAGGACATGGTGGAGTTTTAGACAGATTTGATTCTGCTATCTTTTTAGGTTTGTTTGTTTTATTGGTATCGAAAGTAGTTGAGGTATTATGAATTTAATTATTCTTGGAGTTACTGGAAGTATAGGTACTCAAACTTTAGATATCGTGAGAAACAACCCTCGTGATTTTAAAGTACTTGCAGTCTCTGGTAATAGAAACGTAAATAAAATGAAGGAAATTGTTGACGAGTTTAATCCTTCTTTTGTTTCCATGGGTACAAAAAATTTGATTGATGAACTTAAAACTATATATCCGAGATGTAATTATGGATTTGGGATTGATGGTTTAGTCGAAGCTGCTATATACCCTTCAAACGAAGAAGTGTTAGTAATTAATAGTGTTGTCGGGAGTGTTGGTTTAATTCCCACAGTTGAGGCAATTAAAGCATCTCGTAACGTCGCTCTAGCTAATAAAGAAACATTAGTAATTGGTGGAGAGTTAATTAAACCCTTACTAAATAAATATAATGTCAGTCTTATTCCTATTGACAGTGAACATTCTGCAATTATGCAATGTTTAAATGGTGAAAGTTCTTCGCAAATAGAGAAACTAATTATAACTGCAAGCGGTGGAAGTTTCAGAGATAAAGATAGAAGTGAGTTAAAAAATGTTACACTTAAAGATGCACTTAGTCATCCAAACTGGAGTATGGGTGCTAAAATAACAATAGACTCTGCTACAATGATGAACAAAGGTCTTGAAGTAATTGAAGCTCACTACCTTTTTGATGTAGGTTATGAGAAAATAGAGACAATTATGCATAAAGAAAGTATAATACATTCTATGGTTATGTTTAAGGATTCAAGTATTATTGCACATCTTGGTAGTCCTGATATGAGGATACCAATTAATTATGCACTTTATTATCCTAAAAGAACTCCCTTCGCTGGAGAAAAATTAGATTTTAAGAAGCTAGGTAGTTTAAATTTTGAGGAACTTTCATATGATAGATATCCATTATTAAAGATGGCTATTGATGCTGGGAAAGAAAAAGGATTAAAACCAACAATTTTGAATGCTGCAAACGAAGCTGCAGTATCATTGTTTTTAAATGGAAAAATCACATTCTTAGAAATTGAAGAGATTGTTAAACATTGTTTAGATAATTTTGAGAATGATTTGAACATAGATTTAAATAAAGTTTTGGAAAAAGATTTACAAGTAAAAGACTATGTTTTAAGTAAATATAGTTAGATTGGGTGAAAAAGTATGAGTTTTTTAATTAATATGGTTGTATTTTTATTTGTTCTTGGATTAGTGATTATGATTCATGAGTTTGGACATTTCATTATGGCTAAACGTGCAAACATTTTATGTCACGAGTTTAGTTTAGGAATGGGTCCTGTTCTTTACAGTAAACGTAAAGGAGAGACTCTTTTCTCTATTAGAGCTATTCCCTTTGGGGGATATGTAATGATGGCTGGAGAGGAAATGGAGAAAGAAATTGTTAAACCAGGGGACAAAGTTAGAATAATCACTAATAACTTAGATGTAGTTACTAAAATTATTCTTGATGTAGATAATGATGAATATGAGAAATATGAGTTAATTACTGTTGAAAAGATTGATTTAAAGGGTAATGAAGATGAAATGTTATATATTAATGATTATGAAGTAATAAGAGATGCATTCTTTGTTTTTAAGAATAGAGAGTTGCAAATTGCTCCACATAATAGAAGTTTTGAAAACAAGACAAAAATGCAAAGATTTTTATCAATCTTTGCAGGTCCGTTTATGAATTTTGCTTTAGCTTTCGTCTTATTTATTGTTGTAGGATTACTTTCTGGATTCCCGATAATGGATAAAAGCACAATTGGCTCAACTAATGAGACTTTACCAGCTTATGGTCAAATATTACCAGGAGATAAAATAGTAGAGATTAATGACTTTCCAGTATCAAACTGGGATGACATAAAAAATGTTCTTGATGAAAACCCTACTGATCGTTTGATTAAGTTTGATATATTAAGAGATGGTGAGGAAGTTACTGTGACAATTACACCAGTAGTGTATTTCTACACAATTGGGATTCATAGTGATGAGGGAGCTGTTAACGAGCTAAGAGTTGGTGATGTTGTAAAAGATTCGCCTTCACTTGGATTACTTGAACAAGGTGATATTATCACTCATGTTAATGGAGTTTCAGTAATTACATGGTTTGATTTTGCAAATGAGTTAAAAAAAGATAATGATGGTTCAACTGTTGATATTACAGTCCTTAGAGATGAAGTTGAAGTTGAAGTTACTATAATAGCATTTTCTGAAAAGTATGTACAAACTGCAGGATATGAAATGGTTTTAAGTAAGGTAGGTATTGCACCTGATTTTGAGTTTGATTTTGGCAAAAGTTTATTAGGTGGATTTGTGGGTGTTAAAAATTCATCAACATTGATATTTGATACCATAGCTTTATTATTCAATGATGATTCAACAAATGTTAGTCAGTTAAGTGGAGTTGTAGGAATTTTTGACATTACTTCAAGAGCTTTACAGAATGGTTTTGTTAGCCTGCTTGGATGGATGGCTTTATTAAGTGTTAATCTTGGAGTAATTAATTTATTACCGATTCCTGCACTTGATGGTGGAAGACTTGTGTTTTTAGGTTACGAAGCAGTGACTAGAAGAAAACCAAATCGTAAGATTGAAAATACTCTACATTATATAATGTATATATTATTAATGGGATTATTTGTTTATATAACTTTTTACGATCTACAAAGATTATTTAATATTAAATAGAGGTGAAATTATGTTACAAAGTTTATTGTTCGTTCCAACTTTAAAAGATGCTCCAAAGGATGCAGAGGTTAAAAGTCATAGATTGATGAGTAGAAGCGGTTTGATCAAACAAACAGCATCAGGTATCTATACTTATTTACCAGTTGGATATAAGATAATTAAGAAGATTGAAAACATTATTAGAGAAGAATTAGATATGATTGGATGTAGTGAATTATTAATGCCTGCATTACAACCTTCTGATTTATGGAAAGAGTCTGGTCGTTGGGATAAATATGGTCCAGAATTAATGAGATTAAAAGATCGTAAAGAGCGTGATTTTTGTTTAGGGCCAACACATGAGGAAGTTATTACTGATGTTGTTCGAGATCATATTAACTCATACAAAAAATTACCTATTGGTTTATATCAAATCCAAACAAAATTTAGAGATGAAATGAGACCAAGATTCGGATTGATGAGAGGTCGAGAATTCATTATGAAAGACCTTTATACTTTCCATGAATCTGAAGAGGATTTGGATGTATGGTATAAGAAAGTTACTCAAGCATATATTAACATTTTTAACAGATGTGGATTAGATATCAAAATAGTAGCTAGTGATACTGGTCAAATTGGTGGAGATGAAGCTGATGAGTTTATGGTTATGAGTGAAGTTGGAGAAGACACTATTACTTATTGTATGAGCTGTTCTTATGCTGCTAACCAAGAACACAGTGGATTAGAAGAAGGAGACAAATGTCCTTTATGTGGTGGAACTATCAAAACCGCTAAAGGAATTGAAGTTGGGAACATCTTTAAACTAGGAACAAAGTACTCTGAAACTATGGGAGCTAAGTTTTTAAATAAGGATGGTCAACAAAAAGCAATGATTATGGGATGCTACGGAATCGGAATAAGTAGAACTTTGATGGCTAGTGTCGAACAACATTCAACTGAAGACGCAATACTTTGGCCAGAGGAGCTTAAACCTTTTGATGTACACATTATTCCTGTTAACACAAAAGACGAAGCACAATGCAAATTAGCTGACTCTATATATAAGGAACTACTTGCTAATGGATATCAAGTGTTGTTAGATGACAGACAAGAACGAGCTGGTAGCAAATTTAAGGATGCAGATCTAATTGGTATCCCAGTTAGAATAGTAGTTGGCAAAAATGCAGTAGATGGTAACGTTGAATTCTTGAATCGTAACGATGGAGAAAAAGTCCTAGTAAGCGCGGAAGACATCTTAAAATACATATAATATAGAAAGACCACACATCGTGGTCTTTTTATTTTAAGAAAATAAGTAAAAGCCATTGACAAAAAAGCTAATATTATATATACTTGATATTGCGGTTCGGGAAATCATAGATATTGATTTCACCAACCTATTTTTTATGCCTAATCGACCTTCAAAAATAGTTTATAAAATAATTTAAATTATGTATTGACAAGTCGCTTGACATGAGATAAAATTTTCAATGCAGTGTGAAAACAAAGTTTAAAAAGTAGCACTGAAAACAACACAAAAAACTTTCAAAAAGTTTTAAAAAAGTGTTGACAAGATATTCGAAATAAAGTAGAATATTAAAGCACGCAAATAAACTTGTTGTGCTGAGAAATGGTCTTTGAAAACTGAATAGAACAAGTCAATTTGAGTTTAGGAATTATTTAAAATAAGAATCAAAACAATTCATATAATTTATGGAGAGTTTGATCCTGGCTCAGGATAAACGCTGGCGGCATGCCTAATAC